>JBDLSG010000006.1:0-116735 GCA_039799645.1 Pseudomonadota bacterium
TCGATGCGCGCCCGCATGGGTGCCACGATGAATCGCATCGAGTACACGATCAATAACTTGATGAACATCGTCGAGAACACCGAGGAAGCGAAGTCTCGAATTCTCGATACCGACTACGCGCGCGAATCCGCAGAGCTGGCGAAGGCCCAGGTACTCGCGCAGGCCGGTACGGCGATGCTCGCTCAGGCGAACCAGTCGCAGCAGTACGTTCTCAACCTGCTGCGTCAGGGCTAAGGTTTCAAGGGCACCGGGTGCAAGACATGTCAAAGACGCTACTCGCGTTCGCGGCGTGTCTGGCACTCGCCCCTGCCCTCGCTCGCGGCGAGACTCTCGCCTCTGCGGCCGAGACCTTCGTTGAGCAATCTCTTTCACTGCCCGACGGCAGTGTGCGCGCGCATTCGGTCGACCCCAAACTCTCACTTGGTGAATGCCAGTCCGGCTGGCAGTGGTCGTTCCCCTACGAGGCTCGCACCACGGTGCAAGTCACTTGTGCGACTGCACCCTCGCTGCCGAAGCGCTTCGTTGCCATCAACCTTCCGAACCTTGATGGCGCGCAGCGGCAATCGGTTGCCGCACGACCGTCGGACGCAGCCATCGTGGTTGCCGCGAGGGACATGCCTTACGGCCATGTTCTCGGCGAACAAGATCTGACCGTGTCTGTGGTCGAGCGCCATGGACGCCCGCTGTCGGCGACGCTCTCAGACCCCACGGCTCTCATCGGCCTGACCTTGACCCGCCCCCTGCGCCAGGGTGAACCCGTCGGTCGCCCCGACGCCCGTTCGCATATGCTCGTGAAGCGCAGCGCGATGGTCACCGCCTGGTCGGAATTCGCCGGCGGACGGGTGAATTCCAAATTGATCGCCCTGCAGAACGGCAAAGCCGGTGATTGGATCGAACTGGAAAATCCGCAGAGTGGACGAAAACTCCGCGGACGTGTGCAAACGGACGGATCCGTCCGACTGGGTGTACAGCGATCGGTCGGGACAAGCTCGATCGCAAGCACTAAAGTTCCCTCATCCACGGTCGACTAGACCGACATAGAAGTGGGTGAAACAACATGACCATCGACAAAATCCAGCCAGCCGCTCTCTCCGTTGCCCGTGAAGCCAAGGCCGACGCTCTCGCGGGGCGTCAGCAACAGAATGCTGCCGTTCAGCAACAGACCATGCAGCGCAGCGCGGATGTCGCGGTGTTACCGGTCAAGGTATCGGCTGCAGCCAAAGAGATGGCACAGGCCGTTAGACAGGTTGCCGGTGACGAAGCGTTCGATCAGAAAAAGGTCGATCGGATTCGCAAAGAGATTCTCGAAGGTCGTTTTCCTATTGATGAGGAGCGACTCGCGCGCAAGTTCATGGAATTGGAGAACGAGCTCGGCGAGTTAGGACGTTCATGACACCCAACCACCCCGCCACCGACAATCTCAGTGACCTCGAGTCACTCTGCAAGAAAATCTGCCACATCCTCGAAAGAGAGCACGCAGTCTTGCGCGGCCGCAATGGTCTAATCGGTGACGGAGTGCAGGAGCTTGAGCAGCTCCACGCTGAAAAAGATCGCGAAATCGAAACGCTGGAGCGCTTAAGCAAAGGCTTGGGCGCCATCGATCAGGCGCGCAGCAACCCAGATCGCGCGCTACACGTGCGCGAACAAATCGAACGTTGCAAAACACTACAGGCCCGAAATCATCAGGTGTTCAGCCGCGTCGTTACAGCGCAACGTCGCATCATTTCTTTGTTGCGACAGCCAGACGAAGACGTGAGCTTGTACGACCCACGCGGTCGCAGTCGAGATTACACGTCGTTGCGACGCGCCGAACTCGCCTGATCGGGCTCTTTGCCCTGCATCCAATAGACCCAGGACAACACCACCGCGACGGCGAGATAAACGTCGCGCGGAATCGTCGTACCCACGGGTAGCTCAGCCAGTCTCGCTGCCAAAGCGGGATCGCGCATCACCGGCACACCCTGACGCTCGGCTTCAGCCACGATGGAGCGTGCCAACTCGTTATCACCACTTGCCACGATGAGTGGCACGGGATTCTCGCCGTATTCGAGCGCAATGGCCTTATCGACTGGCGGACTCATACCCGCACCGTGCGTAGTTGCCCTGGCACGGCCGAAGGCGGCGCTTTTTCGCCGCGCGGATCGAGCACGGCCCAGCGCGCAAGTTCGAGGCCTGCCTCTTCAAACCGACGGGCAAGTTCCTGACGAGCCGACTCCCAATGCGTCGCGCGATCCGCTCGCGGTGTCAGCAACGTGACCGATACGCCGGCCGCACCAACTTGCTCGAGACGAATGTCGATATTACCTTCGGGCAATTCGATGCCCGAGAGCCGGATGCGCCAAGGCGGCTCTTGATCGTCGCGTTGACCGCCTCGAGCTTCGTCATCGCGAACACGCCGCGGATCTTGCTGAAAAACGATCCACCACGCGCCGAGCCCGTCAGGTGCCGGCAACACGAAGGAATAGCAGCATCCGCCGGCTTGATGCGCCACATTCGCTGCGCTTTGAAAACCAACGAGCTCATCGAGCGCCGCCCAGGCGTCTTGGATCGAGAGCCCCGCCGGCTGCCGGTAGATCGAGTCGAGCAACTGCCGCTTCACATCGGTCGCTGGAACGCTGCGTTTATCTTTGAGCTTTGACTCGTAAAAAAGTCCTGAATGCGCTAGCGAGATGGTCAAAGCCTGAACCCAACCCGTCACTCCGCGAGACAGCGACGATCCCGTGGTTTCGGCTTGAGGCATTTCGTTTAATTCAGTCGACGATCCTGCTCTGGTCAGTGGCGACAACCTCAACAGCCAATCAGCCAGTGCACGTGGCGGCTCCAGCTTGGCCGCCAAAGATTGCACACCGAGCGCAGGTGGCGGTGTCGCGCGTACCGTTGTCATCGCGGCCGCGCCATCAGTTGGCGCGATCTCGCCGCCACCGGCAAGGGCCACCGTCATATTTCGAACCACCGGAGGCGAGCCGCCGATCCTCGCCATTGATCGCCCAGCGAGTGGCAGCATCGGTACCAGCATCATCGAACCCGAGGGATCGCGTGACACCTGCAACGACAACTGCGAGTTCTCCGTCACACCCGGTATCGGCCGAGACGAAAAGAAACGGTCACCGACTTTCAGAATCATCTCGTCATTCTGATATCGAACTGATGCCGACAGCAGCGAACCCGCCTGCCAAGCACCTGAACCCGAACCCGCATTCGGCAAGACGATCGCGCGATCAAGCGCCGGCACCAGATCGTTATCCGGTGGGACGGGAGCTTGGGGAGGAAGACCAACCGGACTGAGCATCGCGTTACCAGTCGATGTCTGAACTCAAAACTTGAGCGGGCGCCGAGCGCCCAAGTGCTGGAGTATAGTTCGAATATTCCGTTTTGGAGGTTTTGCCATGACAGGCTGTCGGCGTTCGTTGATCGCAGGGTTCATCGCAGTGCTCATCGCCACTGGGGTATCGAGCGCCGCCCTCGCGTCTGACCCACCGCCACCGACCAAGACGGCTAACTCGGCGCAACCGATCAAAACGCCGGACGCACGATCACGGGCTATCCCGGAACTCGTTTGCTCAGCCGATCGGTTGATGACGATCGATAACCAATCGCTCGAAACCAAGACATCGGATGAACCATTTCGTTTGCGTTTGCGAGGCAATCTGCTCTACACCGGGCAGACCGCCGGAACCGAAAAGTTCTCAAGCACGATCTCGCGAAACGATCGTCGACGCTGGGTCACCGCAACGTCGATTCTCACGCTCGATGAAGATCTGGTGATCGGCACTCTCACGGACGTGAAGGCGAACACAATCACCCTACGTCCGTTGATCTGCGAACCCTTCGATAGTTCCAAGCGCTGAGCGATCCATCACGTGCATCGCTGCCGACCCGTCAACTCACCAAGCCTCACTGCGCTGCTGATCTCCCTGCTACTGACTGCCTGCGGTGGCGGTGGTGGCGGGTCGAGCGCGGGCAGCGGCTCCAATCCACCACCTACCAGCGAAGCGCCGATCCAAACGGGCAACTGGGTAGACGTGTCTATGAGCGGCTTGAGTTACGTATCGGGCACGATCAACGGCACCACGAACAGCACTGGCGGATACACCTATCGCTGCCCGAGCGCCTGCGACAGCATTCGTTTTGCTATCGGTGGCATCACGATCGGACAGGCAACCGCAGCACAAAGTCTCACTCTGCGTGAGCTGCAAGGCGGGATGGAAGGCGGCGTCCTCTCGAGTGTGACGCTACGTCGTGGCCAATTCCTGTTTGCGCTTGATGGTGATGCGGATGTCTCCAACGGAATATCGATTCCAGCGGAAGTCGCTAATGCCCTCTCAACGCGCAGCTTGAACTTCTCGTCGTCGACGTTCGACACGGATCTTGCAGCGATTCTCGATTTATTACGCAGTGACAGTCGCCTGACTGCCACCTATCGCGCATCGATCAGCGCTCCATCGACCGATTTCGTTCGAGCGATTCTCGAACAAGGCGAAGCCATCGCTCGGGGTGTCTTCGTCGAAACGCCTGCGGCTGCAGGCGATGCTAACGAGCTGCGCAAGTATGTCGTCAAGCTGCCCGATAGCGCGCTGGCACCCTATTTTGGCACCAGTACAGCGATCGGAGCTGCCTTCGTCAAAGGCATCAAACCTGCGCTCGGTGGCGGAATTGCTATCGTCCCCGGAACCGTCAACGGCTCAACTCTCGAGTTCAGAGCGGTCAGTTCTCGCGGCATCACGGTGACAGCACCGCGATATTTCGACGGCGTAGAAACTCGTAGTGCTAATGTCATCGTCACAGCCGAGCCGAATGCGCTGCCCTCGGTCGGACAGTTCTCGCTCAGTACGACAACGGCTGAGCTGAAATCTTTGATAACACTCAAGACAAGCGCGAGTGAGAGCTTCTCTGGACGTCCAACCCCCATTGGCGCCTCCGGGAGCGACGGCGCTCGTAATCTTGATGAATCGTTGAAGCCACGCAATCCGGAGTTCGATCAGCTCGGTCTCGACCCCGCCGGCTTGACCATCGCGGCCGACGGAACCACCTGGATCTGCGATCGACGCGGTCCGTTCCTGATGCAACTCGATGCGCAAAGCCGCACGACGCTGCGGCTAGGCCCTGCCGGAAATGCAGGTTTACTACCTGGCGTCACGCGAAGCTTGCCGAGCATCCTCGAAGCGAGACAGCCGGGACTCGGATGCGGCGGCTTGGCGATTCGGCCTGCCTCGGGCGATGTCGTCATGGCTATTGGAGGCGCACTCGATGTCGGTGGGCGCACCTCGAGCACCGCTGCACTGATTCGCCTTGTCAGTTACAACCCACGTTCGAGCGCCGTGCGTCAATTTGCCGTACCCATTGCTCCGACTGAAATCTCACTACAGGTGCTGGATCTCGATTCTTTGAGTGAAGATCGTCTCCTTGCACTCGTGCGCTATCGCCCTGGCAATGCCGACGCTAACTGGGAGTGGGAAGTGCGCGTCATTGATCTGACTGCGGCAACAGACCTCACGAATCGGCTGCTCACGAGTGGGCCGAATGCAGGGCTTGCGCTGGAATACGGCACTCTCGCTGCAATCGAAGCGAGCGGCGTGAAACCCGCCTCGACGACACGGGTGTTGAGCTTGCGGCCGCTAGGTTGGCGGCTCGAGCGACCAGAGGGACTCGCTCGCATCGATAACCAGACTCTGCTGATCATGGCCGAGGTCAACGGGGGCGTGACAAGTCGTATTCGCGGCGGCGACGCCAGCTTGCGGGTGGATCAACACCAAGTCGATCGTAATGGCCTCATCACGCCGCGAGCGAGCGGCTCCGGCACGGCGCCCGTTTACGAGGTGGTTCCGGCCTCAGCGGATCAGCGGCAGTTAGTGCTCTGGAACGTCAAACTCAAGACGACGCTTAACTGATCAAGCACGCCTGTCCGGCTGCTTGCAGCGTAAGACAGAGTTTCTCGGCATCAGCGCGCGTCGCAACGCCCGCTTTCAACAAATGCAAACCCGTCGCACCCTTGCCGCTGCGTCGGTAAACCGGCTGTAAGTCGCGCAGTTCCACATGACGCGACTGCAACTCACGCCAGGCTTTCTGCGCCCCTTCGGCACTCGAGAAAGCGCCGAACTGCACGAACACTTTAGGCGCCGGAGGCGGCACAGCTTTGGCGGGTGCCGCAGTCACAGCGGGCGCAGGAGCGACAGTAGAAGCGACGGGTGGTTCTGGCAATGCCGTCGGTGCCACAGTCAAAGCAGCCACTCGCTCTTTGGCCTTGCCCGCCCACAAGCCTTCGGGGTGTTTCTCAAGATACTCACGATAAGCGTCGACCGTGTCGGCATTGCGAGCTACCGACCAGTCCCGCTCGGCTAACAAAGCTTCGCGTCGAGTACGCGCCTCAGCGGCATGCGGGCTGCGCGGATGACGCTCTTGATATGAAGCGTAACCATCGGGCGTGTCGAGTCGCCGAGCCTCCTCCCAAGCATCATCGCGGCGTGCACAGGCAGTCAATATGAGTACAGCGCAAATCGTGAGCGCTATACGCACCAAAGTGATTTTTTGTTCAGCCACGATAGTGGTCCCACCATTTGTATACGAAGAGCCCGATGACCGCCGCTACGATCAGTGCCGGGACGAGATGCCGGTCAGCTGAACCCGCCCATGCGAATAGCTCCGGCTTGAATCGCCATAACGCCAGGATTGCCACCACCAGAAACACGTGGATACGCGCAAGACGACAAACTCGACAAACCGGACGCACGACTTGCGAGTTCTCGTTCATTTTGTCCGCGGCATCTTTGCTCATGGCGGCGGAGCTGCTTCTTGTCGTCGTGGCAAATCTTTGACGAGACGTACATAGCGGACCATGTCAGGCGCATTACGACCAAAGGTATGCCCGGTGTAGAAGTTGACGGTCCAATATCGACCGACTGACCAACGATTTTTCGACGCCGTCCAATAGGGCGCGGCCATCGTATTCGGATAAAGTCGCCTGTCTATCTTGGGTGGCGGACACGCCGCGCAAACCAGGGTCTGTAACTCTTCTGACGTAGGTAGTCGCCAACGCCCTCCGAGCTCCTTACCCGCCAACACCTCTGCCTGGCGAGCCTCCGATAGCGACAACAGTCGCGCATTACCGATACAGGTATATCCGTTCCAGACTTGCCCTACGGAACACCGCAACCACTCGAGGCCGCGAACGCGATCTTTGATCGTGAACTGCTTGAGCTGTGTCGGCGTGGCCTCGGAGGCCCACGATGCGATCGAGCCGGCCCAGACGACCAGCAGCACGCCGATCCAACAGAGATTAGGGCTAGCCCTCATCGACCAGAATCACCCAGTAGCCATAAAACAACCATTTTGGAGTATAACGAAACCCGTTTTGGTGTCGACTTAACCACAAATCTCAATTCAGGAACTCTCGGATGGATATCGCAACTCTCATCGGACTGCTGGGTGCCTCAGGGCTCATCGTTTGGGCGATGGGTTCGGCTGGTTCACTCGGCGCCTTTGTGGATGTCCCGTCCGTGATCATCGTGATCGGCGGAACGATTTTCGTGGTGCTCTCGCGTTGCACGATGCCCGAGTTCATCGGCCATCTGACCGGCGCCGCCAAGGCGTTCATGCCGAAGTCCGAGAAGCTGGAGGTCCTGATCGAACTGATGCCGGAGCTCGGCACGCTGGCCCGCCGAGAGGGACTCCTAGCGCTTGAGCCGAAAGCGGCCGAGACCCAAGAGCGATTTTTAAAAACTGGCTTGATGCTGCTGGTTGACGGTACAGATGAGGCGAATATCACGAGTCGTATGCGTACCGAGATGGAGGCCATGGAGCGCCGTCACGGTGCCGTGATCGGTGCCTGGCAAAGTTGGGTCGACGTGGCACCAGCGATGGGTATGATCGGCACGCTGGTCGGTCTTGTGCAAATGCTCGGCAATATGTCCGATCCAAAATCGATCGGCCCCGCGATGGCCGTCGCTTTGCTGACAACTCTCTACGGCGCCTTCATCGCTAACGTCGTCGCCGGGCCCATCGTCAATAAGCTCAAGACGTATCACGGCGAGGAAATGATCTATCGCGAAGCGGTGCTTGCTGGCTTGCAGGGTATTGCTCGTGGCGATAACCCGCGCTTGATCGGCGATGCGATCACGGCACTGCTGCCACCGGCAGTTCAGGCCAAACTCGTCAAAGCCTAATTCGTATTTCCGATGAACGCTGCTGCTGACGTCATCGAGGGCGGCCCCGAAGAAGCGGTTGCCGAACCCGCACCGCCGAAGTCGCGCCCACCCGATCCACCTAAGGCGAAAAAGTGTCCGGAGTGCGTACCGGGCGCACCGATGTGGATGGCGACTTTCTCGGATATGGCGACCCTGTTGCTGTGTTTCTTTGTTTTGATTCTCTCGTTCGCCGAGATGAACGTGCCGAAGTTCAAGCAGATCTCCGGCAGCATGCAAAACTCGTTCGGTGTGCAGCGAGAAATTCCCGTCGTCGAGCAGCCGAAGGGCACGACTATCCTGAGTTTGAACTTCTCCCCCTCCCCGACGGTTGCGCTGGTCGACAATCTCAAGCAAGAGACGACCGACACCACCCAACCCGAGATTGAAGTTCGCACCAAAGACGCTGATCCCGCGTCAGAGGAGCCTCTGGAGGCCGGCGGTCGACAGCCGCAAGATAGCGACCGCCCCGGCGGTAAAGGTGCTGCTGAGGGCAATGCTCCGGACAACATCGCCCAAGATGCCGAACGTATTCGTCAAGCGCTCGCGAAAGAAGTCGCAGACGGACGTGTCGAGGTCGCTGCAACCAATACTCGTGTGACAGTGCAGTTCAACGCTGCGGAAAATGCCACGGCTGCGGAGCGTATCCAGGCAGCACAGGCCGTTGCGAGCGGCATGAAGAAGCTCAATGAATTGACTCCGCAACTGTCGAGTGAAGTCGCGGTCACAGGGGCGACTAGCACGCTGTTGGCAGCCGTTGAGGCCAAAGCGGCGACGACGGGTGCGAACACTACCGGTGAACAAGGCGGTGGTGGTAGCAACAAGGAGAAAACCGAACAAGCTGCAAAAGATCTCGAACAAGCTTTTGCCGGTGAAATCAAAGATGGGCTCGTCAAAGTCGAGCGCAAGGATGGCGCTGTCGTCGTGAAGATTGGCTCTGGCGGTGCGTTCCCGACTGGCGATGCCACGTTGACGCCACTTGCCGTCGGCCTGGTCGACAAGATCGGCGATGTCGCCAACAAGACGGGTGCTCGCATCGTGATCGGTGGCCATACCGATAACGTGCCGATCCGGACGGTCAAATATCGAGATAACTGGGATTTATCAGCTGCGCGCGCCGTCTCGGTGGTACGTGAACTCGTTACAGGACGGAAGTTCGATCCGGCTCGCATCGAGGCTCAAGGATTTGCGGATACCAAACCTGTCGCCACAAATGACTCTCCTGCCAATCGAGCGCTGAACCGGCGCATCGAAATCGAAATTCAGATGCCGAAGGAGTAAGTCATGGTGCAAGTGCTGACTTTTGCTGAGAGCCGTGTTTCCGTTGCGCTCATTCCCGATCGCCTTCGAGCGTTGTTAGCCGAAGATCTCGAAATGCAAAAGCAGAAGGTTGCCGTCATCGCGGACTATTTCCCACCTGCCGAAGCGGGCCAGATCACCGATGGAATCAGTGATCGATTGACGCTACTCGCGCTACCAAAGCATGGTGGTCGTGAAGAGTTTTTGGTCCGGTTCCAGCGCGGACGCGCCATCTGGATGGTGTTGGTTTACGGCGCCGATAACTTCTTCGACTTTGATCGGCGATATATTCAGTCGTTTCTCACCAGCATGCGTATCTGCCATCCTGGTGCAGAACTGCAGGCCGCACACTTGCCTAGCCTGTCGTAGCCACAAGTTCCGACGGCAACCAGCGCTGAGACTGATTGCCGCCAGAACAATGTGCCTTATTTAACCGGCGCCGGCTTCTGATCTTTGGCGTAATGCTCAAGGCTCGAGAGACTACGATCGGTGCTCCATTCGGTCGGCGCGTCGAAGTATTTCTTGTAGTTCTTCTCGCAGTAGTCGAGCACGTTACGCGACAGAATCTCCTCGAGATTCGCCGTCGTACCCATGAAGCAGGCGTACTGACACAGACCCGGACGCTGACCCATCAACATCCACGGCAGCCACGGCGTGATGCGATTCCAAGTGCCGGTGTAATCGAGTGAGGTGATCTTCTCGTTCTGCAGATCTTCCACCTTCACATGGTGGGCAAAGAACTCGGATACCTGCGCGATGGGGCCTGCCGACTCGCGCGGCCACTTGTCGGGCTGCAAGGCGCTCGGATAAGCCAGATGCACGTGGATCTCCATCTCAGCCATTCCACCATGCTGGTACCACGGCAGGATGAAGGGGATTTTGGGCGGCTGCTCTTTGTTAAGACCACCGAAATCGGACATCGCCGGGAAGTGATCCTCGATCATGTAGTTGAACGGATCGTTAGCCACATGCACCGCCTTGACCGTCTCGTTGGTCAAGGGGTTCTTCCAGTCATCCAGCACTTCGCCACTGCGCAGATCTGTGTAAACGATCACTTCGCGACACATGCGACGAATGCCGCCGTTCGGGCCCTGCTCGAGACGGATCACGCCGAAACCCGACGCACCCATCAGATCGATCACTTTCTTCTGCGGTTCGATGGCCATCACATAGCCCTTGAACCAAAAGTATTTCTGCTTGCCGAAATCGAGGTCGCCTTGGATACGCGCGTAGGCCAACTGGTTGCCGCGCCCCGTAGAAAGGTCGAGATATGGACCCTTGAGGCCCGGCCCGCGACCGTGCAGCGAATGCAATGCGGCCGAGGCACTAGCCAACGGTCCACCGAGGGTCATACCGGCGATCCCCGCCGCACCGATGGCCAAAGCGCCACCCGCACTTGCGGTTGTCAGAAATTCACGTCGCTCGGGTCGTTGCAGATCGGAAGATTGAGCCATGGATGAGAACCCCCTCGTATCAGGAAGGTTCAGATGATGCCGTCAGTCACAGGTTCGTGACGGGACGGCATCATCCTTTGTCCATTTTCGGATAATCGGCGTCGGGTAATCAGGCGCCCTTGAGTCGCTTCAGTTCGCTCAAGACCATGACCGAGTGCCCCTTCGCATCGACCTTTTCCCAATGCTTGGCGATACGCCCCTCGGGGTCGATGATGAAGGTGTCTCGCCGGGCGATCTCGAACATGCCGAGCATCTTCTGCAAGACTCCGTAAGCCGCGGTCGTCTGCTTGCTGGGGTCGGCCAGCACCGAGAACGGCAGGCTGTGCTCCTTGGCGAAGGCTTTCTTGGAATCCACGTCGTCGACACTGACTCCGTAGATCACGGCTCCTTCGCGACGGAAGGCAAAGATATCGTCACGGAACTCGCAGGCTTGGGTCGTACAACCGGGCGTGTTGTCCTTAGGGTAGAAGTAGAGCACCACCCATTTACCGCGCTGCTCTTTCAAAGAAACCCACTTGCCCGTTTGATCTTGCAAACGAAAGTCCGGCGCCGGTGACCCCACTTTGGGGGAGCTCGCCAAGGCCACCGTGGCAAGCAAGCCGAGGGCGAGACCGGAGAGCCAACGGGATATCGATCGCATGTTCATTCTCCTGTCTTTGGGGTAGGCGCTTATCATAGTGCCATGCGCAAGCGCACAGCTATCGTCTTGTCGGGTGGCGGAGCCCGCGCGGCCTATCAGGTCGGCGTGCTGAAAGCCCTGGCCGAACTTACTCCGAGTGAGGACCCGCCTTTCGACATTATCGTCGGTACATCAGCAGGCGCGGTGTGTGCGGCCGTACTCGCCACCCACGCGCGCGACTGGCGCGAAGGCATTCGTAGGCTAGAGCACGTCTGGGGCCATTTCACCGTCGAGCAGGTGTTCGAGGCCGATACCGCCGCGATGCTCCGCGCCGGCGCACGCTGGTCGCTCTCGGCCATTTCGAGCGGACGACTCGCGAGCGCTCCGGATGCGCTGTTCGACAACTCGCCGCTACGTCGGCTCTTGGCTGAGCGAATCGACTGGGATCTGATCCGCAGCAACGTTCAAGGCGGAGCGTTGCATGCTCTGGCGTTGACAGCCACCTCGTACGTCGGTGGCCAACACCGAATTTTCTTCGAGGCGGATCCTGCCGTCAGCAACTGGCAGGGCGTGCGACGAATCGGTGCTCGCACACCGTTAAATCTTGATCACTTGATGGCGAGCGTCGCCATTCCGTTTCTGTTCCCATCGGTGAAAATCGGTGATCGGTATTTCGGCGACGGGGCGATGCGGCAACTTGCGCCCTTGTCACCGGCTATCCACCTCGGCGCAGAGCGCATCCTGGTGCTCGGTGTTCGAGCGCAAAACGCGGCGGGCATCGACGACGACCTGCGATCGCTCCAGTCGCCCTCCTCCGGCGATATTTTTGGTTTCATGCTCGACACGCTGTTCAGCGACCAGGTCGATGCCGATCTCGACCAACTCGAGCGCACTAATCGCTTCTTGAGCGAAGCGGAGAAAACGGTGGTGGGCTTACGCCCCGTCGCGGCGCTTCGTCTCGTCCCGACCGCCGATCCGAGAGATATCGCCGTACGTCATCTGGCCGCCTTACCGAGTGCCTTGCGCACTTTGCTCTCAGTCATTGGCGCGCGGGGTGCGTCGGGCGGGCTATTGGCGAGCTATCTGCTCTTCGAAGGCGTCTATACGCGCGAGTTGATTGAGCTCGGCTACCGAGACACGCTGAGTCAGCGCGCGGTTATCTTGGATTTTCTAGCTTAAATTTTTTAGCTTGGCGTTTTACGACAAGGCTTTGCGACGTAAAGCCGCCATCGCGCGATCCAGTCCATCGAGTGTGAGCGGAAACATCCGATCCTCCACCAAATCCTGAGTCAGGCGGATCGACGGCGTCCAGCCCCAATGCTCTTCGGGCGTCGGGTTCAACCAGATGAGCTTCGGAAAGTGTGCTGTAAAGCGCCGCATCCATTCGACACCCGCTTCCGGGTTCCAGTGTTCGACACTGCCACCCGGCTGCAGAATCTCGTACGGACTCATCGCCGCATCCCCTACGAAGATCACGCGATAATCGGAATTGAAAGTGCGTAGCAGATCGAAGGTTGCACTCTTCTCGGAGTGGCGCCGCCGATTGTCCTTCCACAGCGTTTCGTAAATGAAGTTGTGAAAGTAGAAATGCTCGAGATGTTTGAACTCGCTTCGAGCAGCCGAGAAGAGCTCCTCGCACAGCCGAATGTGATCGTCCATCGAGCCGCCGACATCCAGTAGCAGCAGCACTTTCACGGCGTTGCGACGCTCGGGGCGCAGTTTCAGATCGAGCCAACCCGCATTACGAGCCGTCGCATCGATCGTGCCATCGAGATCAAGCTCATCGGCGGCGCCTTGCCGCGCAAACTTGCGCAACCGACGCAGTGCCATCTTGAGATTGCGCGTGCCGAGTTCGCGTCGATCGTCGAAGTTGCGATACTCGCGCGCTTCCCATACTTTGACAGCGCGGCGCTGGCGCTGACCCTGATCACCGATACGAATTCCCTCGGGGTTGTAACCACCCGAGCCGAACGGCGATGTACCTCCAGTGCCGATCCACTTATTGCCACCTGAGTGGCGCTCTTTCTGTTCTTTCAAACGTTCGCGCAAGGTCTCAAGCAGCTTGTCCCAACTGCCCAGCGCCTGCGCCTTGGCTCGCTCCTCCTCGGTGAAGAGGCGCTCAGCCATCATCTGTAACCATTCAGCCGGTACTTGCGCGACAATTTTCTCGAACAGGCGTTCAGCACCGGCGAAATGCTCTGCGAAGACACGATCGAAGCGATCAAAGTGTCGCTCATCCTTCACGAGCGTCAGTCGCGCAAGCCAGTAAAACTCCTCGGCGGAACAATAGGCGACGCGCGCCTCCAGCGCCTGCAACAACGAGAGGAGTTCGGTGATCGACACCGGAACTCCTGCCGCTCGCAGATCGAAGAAGAAGCGGATCAACATCGGCGTCAGCGCGCGCGACGGTTGAGGAAAATCAGCTGCTCGAAAAGGTGGACGTCTTGCTCATTCTTCAACAAGGCGCCATAGAGGGGCGGGATGGCTTTTTTCGGATCATCGCTGCGTAGCACTTCCGGCGGAATATCCTCCGCAAGCAACAGTTTGATCCAATCGAGCAACTCGGAGGTCGATGGTTTCTTTTTGAGACCCGGCGTCTCGCGTACCTTGTAGAACGCGCCTAGAGCCTCCGCCAGCAGCTCTTTTTTCAGATTTGGGTAATGTACCGCGATGATCTTCTCCATCGTCTCGGCATCGGGAAAACGAATGTAGTGGAAGAAGCATCGACGCAAAAAGGCGTCCGGTAATTCCTTCTCGTTGTTGCTCGTGATGATGATGATCGGACGATGCCGCGCCTTGACCAGTTCGCGGGTTTCGTAAACGTAGAATTCCATACGATCAATCTCGCGCAGAAGATCGTTCGGGAATTCGATATCCGCCTTGTCGATTTCGTCGATCAGCAACACCGGCTGCACGTCGGAATCGAACGCCTCCCACAACTTACCGCGCACGATGTAGTTGCGGATATCGGCTACTTTGGGATCACCCAGCTGCGAGTCTCGCAATCGCGAGACGGCATCATATTCGTAGAGACCCTGTTGCGCTTTGCTGGTCGACTTGACGTGCCACTCGAAAATCGGCCGACCGAGAGCGCCCGCCACTTCGAGCGCAAGCTGCGTCTTGCCCGTCCCGGGTTCGCCCTTGATCAGGAGAGGTCTACCCAAGGTGATGGCAGCGTTAACCGCCATCCCAAGATCAGCCGTGGCAATGTAACGATCAGTACCGACGAAACGCGTTTCAGTCATGGCTTGGCCACCAATGTCAAAGAATGCACAGTCGGGCCTGGCAACAGTGGACGCGGTCGCCCACTCACCCAGTCATCAAAGCCCGCTTGGTAGAAAGGCGACAGCGGATGCCCGCTCTGGCCACCTGGAATCTGCAAATACGCTTGCGACTCACGACCCGGTGAGACGGCGAAGCGCTCCGATGCGCCGAACGCAGGACCCGTCACATGCGGTACATTCATATCACCATCGAGCTGTCGTGCTGGCATGTCGAGATACCGCGCGAGCGGACCCAACGCGGTGGAGAGCGGATGGCGAATACGCGTGGTGTTGTGTTGCCCCCAACTGCAATTGGCGATCGATCCGCAGCTCTCCTCCAGACGCTCGATCACGAGATCCGCTTGCTGCAGCAGGAAATCGCGCCAGTCAGAATAATTAGCGGTCAGCATGTGAGCCGGCTGCTCGGTGACGAGCCGCCATAGCGAGCCCTCAAAGAGCGCATACGGATACGAACCCTGCGCTATCTGCAAAGACCCAGTAATCATGCTCCACACGGCCTTGCGTGTGGTGTCGCGATAGGCGCGCACCAGACGATAACTCACCGAATCTGCTGCAGCGATACCCTTCCATTCGCTCACCCAGCGACGCAGCTCAGCGCGCTTCGGATGGTTTTTGAGTGCATCCTCATCGAGCACACCGAGCAACAGCTGCTGCCAACGATCGAGAAACTCCGCTCGCCCGTCGAACTGGATCGACAGCATGTCAGCCGGCGTAGCCTCTCCATCGATCGCCAGCAATCGATCACGGATACGACCTTGCCTCGTTCCCATGTCGTAACCCATGCCACCATCGGCCTCGTCGTTGCCGAGTACGGCCTCGAGTTCGCCCTCGACATGACGGGAATTGGCACTCCAAAGACGACCCACTTCGGGGTCGGCGATGCGCGGGGCTGCTGCCGCATCACGCCAGATCACAGGGCGCGGAGTCTCGGGCCCGAGCGCACCGTCAGGAATGCGCCCAATAATGGTCCACGCGATCCGCCCGTTACGATCTCCCACCGTGAAATTTTGATGTGGAATCCCGACGTGCGGCGCCAGTTGTAGTGCGGCATCGAGATCGCTCACCTGCTGCAACTCGAGACTCGCGAGATTCGTTGCGCCCCGCTCGGTGATCAACCAGCGTGCTGCCCAGCAGGTCTCGCCCGTCTTAGCATCGCCGTCGACTTTGATGATCGGTCCGGACGCACTTTCCCAAACTTCGAACATCTCGGGTTCGGATCCGGCGATCTCGATACGCTCTTCTCGAATCTCAAAGGCAGTCTCACCACCCGAAGCCAGATAACCACGACGCGCCGACACACACGATAAGCCGCGTACGTCCGCCCAATCGCCGTAGCTGTTGGTGAACGACCAAGCGATCCGACCGTTACTGCCGGCTGCCACGGCCGGAAGACCGGGTAGCGTGACACCATTGAGCTCTATCGGCGAACCGCCGTTGTCCGTCACGATGAGTCGAGCGCGGTACCAAACGGCAGGCACTCGCAAACCAAGATGCATATCGCCCGCGACCAAAGCTGCCCCGCTTTGCGTGTATTTGCCGGCGACGGCCCAGGCATTACTGCCCGGAACACCCCGTGCCTGCTCATCGAAAGCAGCGCGGGCCACGGCGCCCGAAATGCGGGAGCCTCGTAAATCGAGCCACTCTGGCGGCGGCACAGCCGGAGCCGAGAATGCCGCGCCACCATTGGCAGCCTGTCGATCTGCTTCAGTCGCGAAGTTCGGTGCGTCCCATTCGTTGCCGCGCGGAAACAAAAACTGCTGCACGGCACGAGCAGCATTCATATCGACCTCGCCATCGCCGGCTGCTGCTCGCAATCTCTCCTCAATTCGCGCGCTGATTGCTCGGCGCGTCATTTCCGATTCGATGCTCTCATGTTGCAACTGCCACCACATGGCATGCACGACGAGAATGGAGTCTTCGACGACCCATTCGACGGGTTTTTGCCGCAGGAGCAAATATTCCCATGGCCGAACTTCGAGCGACCCGAGACCCGCGTTCACGCCACGCGTATAGGCTTCGATCCAAACACGTTGTTCAGCAGTGCTGTCGGTAATGACCTGCCTTGCAACCTCACGCAGTCGGAACACCCGTGCCGATTTGTCCTGACCCACCAAGGTAGGACCGAGCAACGCCGCTAACTCGCCGGCCGCCAGACGCCGCGAGAGATCCATTTGGAAATACCGATCCTGCGCATGCGCAAACCCGAGACCAAAGGCGACATCGGCGAAACTACGCCCCCGAATGGTCGGCGCACCATCGACATCACGCTCGATACGGACATCCGCCGTGAGTGCACCCGCGGGCGTCTCGATACCCCCTGCGAGATCAGGCAGCGACCCGCGCAAGCCCCACCACGCCGCAGCGATCGTCACGACCAACAATACGGCGAGGATCAGCAACCCACGACCGACCCAACGCTTGATCGGACTTGCTGCCATACCGAGCACTAACGATGAACGGTCAAGATTTGCAGGGAATTCGTGCCGCCCTGCACGCCTGAGAATTCACCCTTCGTGAGGATGATCTGGTCACCCTCACTGACGAGCTGCAAGTCGAGCAATTGATTGAATACCGCCCTCAACAAGCCCTCGCCCGCATCGCGCGGCAGATCGAAGGACACCGGATACACGCCCCGATACAACGTCACTCGACGACGTGTTTTCTCATGTCGTGTGAAAGCGTAGATCGGGATTCCGGAGCGGAAACGCGACATCCACTGAGGTGTTGCGCCACTCTCGGTCAGCGCGACGATGGCCTTCACCTCGAGGTGATTCGCCGTGTACATCACCGCGTTGGCAATAGCCTCTTCGGTCTCAGCAAACATGGCACCGAATCGCTCACGCGGCTTGTGTGCAGCAATTTGATAACGCTCGGCACCCGCGATGACCTCAGCCATCGCCGCCACTGCCTTGACCGGATATTTTCCGGCTGCGGTTTCAGCTGACAGCATCACGGCATCGGTACCGTCCATCACGGCATTGGCGACGTCGCTCACCTCGGCCCGCGTCGGGACCGGATTCTGGATCATCGACTCCATCATCTGCGTAGCCGTGATGACAACGCGATTCGCATGACGAGTCTTGTAGATCATGGTCTTTTGCAGACCTGTCAGCGCCGCGTGACCCATTTCCACGCCAAGATCACCGCGCGCTACCATGATCACATCGGTAGCCGCGATGATTTCGTCGAGATGAGCAACCGCTTCGTGCCGCTCGATCTTGGCGACGATGCGTACGGACTCGCCGCCCGCCTGTTTGAGCAATTCGCGTGCTTTGTTGATATCCGCGGCATCACGCACGAACGACAACGCAAGGTAATCGAGACCCTGCGCTGAAGCGAAGCGGATATCTTCGAAATCTTTGTCAGTGAGCGCCGGGGCGGAAATGCCGCCACCCTTGCGATTGACGCCCTTGCGATTCGATAGCTCGCCGCCCGCGATCACCTTGGTTTCGATGCGTGTGCCGTGCACAGCGGTGACTTCGAGGACGATGAGGCCATCGTTGAGCAGCAGCGTATCGCCCGCCTTAACGTCGTTGACGAGCTCCTTGTAGGCAACGCCGACGACCGAATCGGTGCCGGATTTGGAATCGAGCGCGGTATCGAGCGCGAAAGCTTGCCCGTCCTGCAAATCGACTTTGCCGTTCTGGAAGCTCTCGATCCGAATCTTGGGGCCGGCGAGATCGCCCAGAATGGCGACGTAACGACCCGCCCGCATCGACGCTTCACGCAGCAGCATGATGCGCCGCAGGTGATCGTCATGATTACCGTGAGAGAAGTTCACTCGGGCTACATCGAGGCCAGCCCGGCACATATCGAAAATGACGTCGACGTCGTCTGTCGCCGGCCCGAGGGTGGCGACGATCTTGGTTCTACGCTGCATAGGCCTTCATTGTGAGGTGCGCGCAGGCACCTTGCCAGCGCCTTATGTATCGAACCGTGCCTCCAGCGCCGCCACTGCCGGTAAGGTCTTGCCCTCGACGAACTCGAGGAAAGCACCGCCGCCGGTCGAGATGTACGAGATGCCTGATTCGACACCGAACTTTTCGATGGCTGCGAGCGTGTCGCCGCCTCCGGCCAACGAGAACGCCGAACTGGCCGCGATCGCCTCAGCAATGACCCGCGTGCCACCAGCAAAGGAGTCGAACTCGAACACGCCGACCGGACCGTTCCAAAGGATCGTGCCCGCCGATTGCAATAGCGTTGCCAGCGAGCGCGCCGTCGAAGGGCCGATATCGAGTATCAGTTCGTCTGCCGCGACCGCTTCGACCGCCCGTGTCGTCGCCACGGCCGTAGGCGAAAACTCCTTGGCCACGACCACGTCGGTCGGTAGCGGAATCGAGGTGCCTTTGGCTTTTGCTTGTGCAAGCAACGCTCGAGCCGTATCGAGCATATCGGGCTCGTGCAACGACTTGCCGACGGCAACGCCAGTCGCCGCCAGAAAAGTGTTGGCGATACCACCACCCACGATCAGCTGATCGACCTTCGAAAGCAAAGATTCGAGCACTGTGAGCTTGGTCGACACTTTCGAGCCCGCGACGATCGCCACCAACGGGCGTGCGGGGTTGGCCAGCGCGCGCTCGAGCGCATCGAGCTCGCCGACCAACAGCGGGCCTGCGCAGGCAATCGGTGCAAACCGCGCCACACCATGAGTGCTGGCTTCCGCGCGATGCGCTGTGCCGAAAGCATCCATCACGAAGATGTCGCAAAGTGCAGCCATCCGGCGCGAGAGCCCCTCGTCGTCTTTCTTCTCGCCCTTGTTGAAGCGCACATTCTCGCAAAGCACGACTTCGCCGGCCGCACACTCGATACCATCGAGCCAATCTCGAACGAGGCGTACGGGAGCGCCTAGCAGCTCTCCCAAGCGCGCGGCGACCGGTGCCAAGGAATTTTCGGCAGAGAACTCGCCCTCCTTGGGACGACCGAGATGCGACAGCAGCATCACGCGCGCACCGGCATCGCGTGCCGCACGAATCGTCGGCAGCGAAGCACGAATACGCGCATCGCTCGTGATCACGCCCCCTTCGACCGGCACGTTCAAATCCTCACGAATCAGCACGCGCTGACCCGTGAGATTGAGATCGAGCATCCGACGAACCGGCATAACGATCAGCTTGCCTTGGACCAAGCGAGTGTCGTGTCGAGCATGCGGTTGGAGAAGCCCCACTCGTTGTCGTACCACGCGCACACTTTGACCAAATTTCCGCCGATGACTTTGGTCATCGTCGCATCGAAGGTCGATGAATGTGCATCGTGGTTGTAGTCGATCGAGACGAGCGGTGCTTCGGTGTAGGCCAAAACTCCCTTGAGCGGGCCTTCGGCGGCAGCTTTCATCAACTGATTGATTTCAGCCACTGTCGTCGCGCGCTTCGGCGTGAAGGTGAGATCGACGAGCGAGACGTTGATCGTCGGTACGCGCACGGCGAAGCCGTCGAACTTGCCCTTCAGTTCGGGCAGAACGAGACCCACGGCCGCTGCGGCACCGGTCTTGGTCGGAATCATGGACATCGTGGCCGAGCGCGCGCGACGCAGATCGGAGTGATAAACGTCGGTGAGCACTTGATCGTTCGTGTAGGCGTGCACCGTGGTCATGAGACCACTCTCGATGCCGATATTCTCGTGCAGCACTTGCGCGACGGGCGCCAAGCAGTTGGTGGTGCACGACGCGTTGGAGATCACCGTGTGCGAGGCGCGCAGGATCTGATGATTGACGCCGTAGACCACGGTCGCATCGACATCGTCACCACCCGGCGCCGAGATGACGACCTTCTTCGCCCCACCCGCCAGATGCGCCGAAGCCTTGGCCTTGCTGGTGAAAAGCCCGGTGCACTCGAGCACGAAATCGACGCCGAGCTCGCCCCAGGGCAGCTTCGAAGGATCGCGCTGGGCAAGCACGCGGATGCGATCGCCATTGACGACCATCGAATCGCCATCGACCTTCACTTCACCGGGGAAGCGGCCATGCGCGGTGTCGTAGCGAGTGAGGTGGGCATTGGTCTCGGCATCACCCAAATCGTTGATCGCAACGACTTGAATCTCCTTGTTGCGACCGCTTTCGTAAAGCGCACGCAGTACGTTGCGTCCGATGCGTCCATACCCGTTGATGCCGACCTTGATCGCCATGTGTCCTTACCTCTCAATGTAAAAGCGTTTGATATCCGTTCAGTTCGCGAGCAACTCGTCGATCGCACGACCGATGTGAGCGCTCGTCAATCCATAATGCTCGAAGAGCTCAGCGGCCTTGCCCGAAGCGCCGAACTGGTCGATGCCGAGCACGCGCCCCTCGCTGCCGACGTATTTCCACCAGCTTTGCGTCGCTGCGGCCTCGACAGCGACACGACGCGTCACGCGCTTCGGCAACACCGCTTCGCGCCATACGGCGTTCTGCTTGTCGAACGTGTCGGTCGAGGGCATCGACACGAGCCGTACCCGGCGACCAGACGCATTTTTGGCGCGCACCGCTTCGACAGCCGGCGCCACTTCCGAGCCGGTCGCAATCACGATGGCTTCAGGCTCGCCACCGACGGGCTCGATGAGGATGTAGCCGCCGTTGGCGACGGCCGCGAGCTGCGCCGCATCGCGCGGCTGCTGCGGTAGCGCCTGACGCGTGAGCACTAGTGATGTCGGGCCAGAGACGCGTTCGATACCGGCAAGCCAAGCTACCGCCGTCTCAGTCGCATCGCACGGGCGCCACAGCGACAGATTCGGCATCGCACGGAGCGAAGCGAGGTGCTCGATCGGCTGGTGCGTCGGGCCGTCTTCGCCAAGCCCGATGGAGTCGTGCGTGTACACCAACAGAATTCTTTGATGCATCAGCGCAGCAAGACGTACCGCGTTGCGCGCGTAGTCGGAGAACACGAGGAACGTACCCGCGTAAGGCGCAAAGCCGCCATGCAGGGCGAGCCCGTTCATCATCGCCGTCATCGCAAATTCGCGCACGCCGTAATAGACATAGTTGCCGCTGGCATCCTCTGGCGTAATCGCCTTGGAGTCCTTGCGGAAAGTATTCACCGAGCCCGTCAAATCTGCGGAACCGCCCAGCAGCTCACCCATGCCAGAGCCGATCGCGTTCAAGATGATTTGCGAGGACGCGCGGGTGGCCTGCGGCGCGGTCACAGCAGCCGCTGCTGCCATGGCAGCATCACGCAGCGTCGACCAAGTGGCCGGCAACTCACCCTTCATCCGTCGGGTGAACTCTGCGGCGAGTTCCGGGAACTCGCGCTTGTAGCGATTGAATCGACGCTTCCAAGACTTCTCGGCTTTTTCGCCGCGCGCGCGCTGGTCCCACGCGGCCCGCACGTCTTCGGGAACAACGAAAGGTTCGTGCGACCAACCGAGAGCAGCGCGCGTTGCTGCGATCTCCTCGGCACCGAGCGGCTCGCCGTGGGTCGACTTGCTGCCCTGCTTGTTCGGTGCGCCCTTACCGATGACGGTTCGCGCGCAAATCAGCGTGGGTTGTCGACGATTCGCCTTCGCCTTGCGCAGCGCCTTGGATACCGCCTCAGCGTCGTGACCATCGATATCTTTGATGACCTGCCAACCATAAGCGGCAAAACGCTTGGCCGTGTCGTCCGACATCCATCCCTTGACGTTGCCGTCGATCGAGATGCCGTTGTCGTCATAGACGCAAATCAGCTTGCCGAGACCCAAGGTGCCAGCGAGAGAAGCCGCCTCGTGCGAGATGCCTTCCATCATGCAACCGTCACCGAGGAAGACCCAGGTGTAGTGATCAACGATATCGTGGCCTTCGCGATTGAACTCGGCCGATAGCAGCTTTTCGGCCAGCGCCATGCCAACGGCAGTGGCAATGCCCTGACCGAGCGGACCCGTCGTGGTCTCGATGCCGATCGCCGGATCGTGCTCCGGATGACCTGCGGTGCGCGAACCCAACTGGCGGAAATTTTTGATGTCGTCCATCGAGAGCGGATGACCCGTCAGATGCAGCACGGAATACAGCAGCATCGATGCATGCCCGTTGGAGAGCACGAAACGATCTCGATCGACCCAACGCGGGTTGGCAGGGTTGTAATCCATGGCCTCACGCCAGAGCACTTCAGCGATATCCGCCATGCCCATCGGAGCGCCGGGATGCCCAGAGGCCGCCCTCTGCACCGCATCCATGGAGAGCGCCCGAATGGCGTTGGCGAGAGTGCGGCGATCAGTCATGGGGAAGGCTCTTCTTGCTTGCGTGAATCTGCAATTCTCGCTCAGCAAGCGCCATTTTTTCAATGAACCATCGCGATTAAAGGCTATACTTTTTCGGTTGTTTAACCGATGGACGATGCCCATGGCCAACCATTACCTCTTCACTTCGGAATCCGTTTCCGAAGGTCACCCGGATAAAGTCGCCGACCAAATTTCCGACGCGATCCTCGATGCCATCCTGACCGAGGACAAGCGCTGTCGAGTGGCGGTCGAGACGTTGGTCAAAACCGGCGTGGCCATCGTCGCGGGTGAAGTCACGACCAATGCCTGGGTCGATATCGAAGCCATCGTTCGTCGTACCGTGCTCGACATCGGCTACAACTCCTCGGATATGGGTTTCGACGGCGCTTCTTGCGGCGTGCTGAACGTCATCGGCAAGCAATCGGCTGATATCGCCCAAGGCGTCGATCGCAGCGACCCGCGCAAGCAGGGTGCGGGCGATCAGGGCTTGATGTTCGGCTTCGCCACCAACGAGACCGATGTCTTGATGCCCGCGGCGATCACCTTGTCGCATCGTTTGGTGGAGCGCCAAGCGAAAGTGCGCAAGCAAGGCAAACTCCCTTGGCTGCGTCCCGATGCCAAGAGCCAGGTCACGCTGCGTTACGAGAACGATAAGCCTGTTGCCATCGAGGCGGTGGTCCTCTCGACCCAGCACAGCGACGACGTTTCGACCAAGAAGCTGCGCGATGCCGTGATGGACGAGATTCTCCTGCCGGTGCTGCCGAAGAAGTGGCTGCACAAGGGCACCAAATTCCATATCAATCCGACCGGTCGCTTCGTGATCGGCGGGCCAGTGGGCGATTGCGGTCTGACGGGCCGCAAGATCATCGTCGACACCTATGGCGGCTTCGCCCGTCATGGTGGCGGCGCCTTCTCGGGCAAAGACCCCTCGAAGGTCGACCGCTCGGCGGCCTATGCGGCGCGGTATGTTGCCAAGAACATCGTGGCTGCCGGCCTTGCCGACCGCTGCGAAGTGCAAGTGTCGTACGCGATCGGCGTGGCGGAGCCGACCTCGGTGATGGTCGAAACCTTCGGCACGGGCAAGGTCTCGCGCGAGAAACTCACGCAGCTTGTCGGCAAGCACTTCGACCTCACGCCCTACGGCTTGCGCGAGATGCTCAAGCTCGCTCGGCCGATCTATCAAAAGACCGCGGCTTACGGCCATTTTGGCCGCGAAGACAAGGATTTCACCTGGGAGCGCACCGATCGCGCTGCCGCCTTGGCTGCTGACGCTGGCATCAAGCGTCGCCGCTGAGACAGTCGCCGCCGCAAGGCGGCGCAGGTAAACTATTCCTCGCGACGAGGGGCGCTGCAGCATCGGGTTGGCCGGTGCCAGGCTCGTCGCGAGTCAGGATGACGTTCAACGGCGCCCGTTAATCTTCAACCAAGATCAACGGAGTCAGACCATGAACGCTGTCGTCAAAACTATCGGCAAGACCGACTTCCACGTCGCCGATCTCTCCCTGGCCGATTGGGGCCGCAAAGAAATCCGTATCGCCGAGACCGAAATGCCGGGCTTGATGGCGATCCGCGAGGAATACGCCCCGACGCAACCTCTGCGCGGTGCCCGCATCACCGGCTCGCTGCATATGACTATCCAAACGGCCGTGCTCATCGAAACGCTGCAGGCGCTCGGTGCGCAAGTTCGTTGGGCCTCGTGCAACATCTTCTCGACGCAAGATCACGCAGCTGCCGCGATCGCCGTCAACGGCACGCCCGTATTCGCCTATAAGGGCGAGTCGCTGAAGGAATACTGGGACTTCACCCACCGTATCTTCGAGTGGTCCGATGGTGGCTACTCGAACATGATCCTAGACGATGGTGGCGATGCCACGCTGTTGCTGCACCTCGGCACCAAGGCCGAGAGCGATCTGTCCCTGCTGTCGCATCCGGGCAGTGAGGAAGAGGAATATCTCTTCGCGAGCATCAAAGAAACCTTGCAGCGCGATCCGAAGTGGTACTCCACGCGCATCAAGCACATCCGCGGCGTGACGGAAGAGACCACCACCGGCGTGAAGCGCCTCTACCAGATGGCTAAGGATGGCGACCTCGCCTTCCCGGCGATCAACGTGAACGATGCGGTCACCAAGTCGAAGTTCGACAACCTCTACGGTTGCCGCGAATCGCTGGTGGATGCCATCAAGCGCGCTACCGACGTCATGATCGCCGGCAAAGTCGCCGTGGTCTGTGGCTATGGCGATGTGGGCAAGGGCTCGGCACAGGCGCTGCGCGCACTCTCCGCTCAGGTGTGGGTCACCGAGTGCGATCCGATCTGTGCGCTGCAGGCGGCAATGGAAGGCTACCGCGTCGTCACCATGGAATATGCCGCAGACAAGGCCGACATCTTCGTGACGGCCACAGGCAACTTCCACGTGATTACGTTCGATCACATGAAGCGCATGAAGGATCAGGCGATCGTCTGCAACATCGGTCATTTCGACAACGAAATCGACTGTGCCGCGCTGAAGCAGTGCCAGTGGGAAAACATCAAGCCGCAGGTCGATCACGTGATCTTCCCGGACGGCAAGCGCATCACGCTGCTCGCCGAAGGTCGTCTCGTGAACCTCGGCTGTGGCACGGGTCACCCGAGCTATGTGATGTCCTCTTCGTTCGCAAACCAAACGATCGCGCAGATCGAATTGTGGGCAAACCACGATCAGTATTCGGTCGGTGTCTACGTGCTGCCGAAGCATCTCGACGAAAAGGTCGCGCGCCTGCAACTGAAGAAGCTCGGCGCCGAGCTGACGGAACTCACCGATCAGCAAGCCCGCTATATCGGCGTTTCCAAGCAGGGTCCTTACAAGCCGGAGACCTACCGCTACTGAGTTTGCGCTGACACATCGGCAGTCATGGCGTTAGCATGGACGCCATGACTGCCGTTCATCTGCTGCAACTGACCGACACCCACCTCGTCGGTGACCCGGCTGGTGGCATGCGCGGTGTCGTCACACTAGACACCTTACGCGCCTCACTCGATCTCGCACGACGCCGCTGCGGCGGCTTCCATCAGCTCGATGCCATTCTCGCCACCGGCGATCTCGTTCATGATGATCCGGATGGTTATCCGTGGATCGCGCGTGAACTCGGTGCGCTAGGCCCGCCGGTACTGTGCCTGCCGGGTAATCATGACGACCCGGCATTGATGAGCCAGGTGTTCGCCGAGGCGCCATTCCAATATTGCGGTCATCGTGATTTTTTTGATTGGCGCGTCGTGATGCTCGACTCGAT
The DNA here is from genome assembly GCA_039799645.1 of Pseudomonadota bacterium. Classification (GTDB taxonomy): domain Bacteria; phylum Pseudomonadota; class Gammaproteobacteria; order Steroidobacterales; family Steroidobacteraceae; genus UBA964. The sequence goes on from JBDLSG010000006.1 coordinate 26,264, forward strand.
GCTACCGGGCAGCGCCGCTGGTCGACTCAGCGACGCCGAATTATTGCGCCTCGATAGCGCGCTTGCGGATTCTCGGTATCGACACGCCCTAGTTGTGCTGCATCACCACCCGGTGCCATCGAACAGCGTGTGGCTGGACACGGTGGGTCTCGAAGAACCGGATCGCTTCCTCGATATCCTCGCCAAACACCCGCGCGTACGCGGCGTGCTCTGGGGTCATGTGCATCAAGCCTTCGACGGCATGCACGGAAACCTTCAAATGATGGCAACGCCCTCAACCTGCGTGCAATTCAAGCCGCTCGTCGTCGACTTCGAACTCGATACACGGCCACCGGGATTCCGCCTTCTCACCTTGCAGGACGATGGACGCATCGACAGCCAAGTTGAATGGCTCGTACCAAATGATGGCCCGAATGAATAATTGCATAGCCGTATCGGGAGTCCATTGATGCGCAGCTTTGCTCTGTTCTTGGCGCTTTTCGTAGCGGGCTTTGCGGCCATGGCCCTCCTCGCTTGGCCGCTCTACGATGCATTGACGCCGACGTTCGACGTCAAATTTCATCGCGTCGCCAATCGTCTGGGCATGCTGGCACTACTCATCGGCTTCATCTTGATGGCGCGTCGTCTCGGCGTCGCCGACCGCACGAGCCTCGGCTGGAGCCTCGCCCGCCCTCAGTTCTTGCGCGAAGCAGGCTTAGGCTTGCTGTTCGGGGTGGCGACGATGCTGCCGATTGGCCTTGCGATGTTCGCGTTCGATTTACGTATCCTGAAAGCCGATCTCGCCATCGACAGCAGCTTGCTCGCGGGTATCGCCGTCGGGGGTTTGCTGACCGGCATTACCGTAGCTTTGATCGAAGAAACATTCATGCGCGGTGCCATGCACAGTGCAATCGCACGCGAATCCGGCACGACCCTCGCAGTCTTGCTCACCGCGGTGCTCTATGCAGCGGTGCATTTCATTGGTCGCTATCGCATTCCAGTCGAAGAACTCGGCTGGGATAGCGGTTGGAGACATGTCGCAGGGACACTCGCGCAACTGGCCGAGCCGCTGGCGATACTCGACGCCTTTCTCGCACTGGCGGCGGTCGGCGTGCTGTTGGGCATGGTGCGCGCGCTCACGGGCAACATCGCCGCCTGTATCGGCTTGCATGCCGGCTGGGTGTGGGTCATCGCCTTCCTGCGCGAGACATCGCAACCGAACGAGACGCATCCGGCGCGTTTTCTGCTCTCCAATTTCGATGGCGTCGTCGGCTGGTTAGTGCTCGGCTCGACGGTCGTGATCGGCGCCTTGCTGCTGCCGTTCTATGCTCGACGACGCTCAGGCGTCGTTGCCGACATCGCGCCGAATCAACGGTGACAACAACGCGAGGCGACGCAGCGGGTCGAGCAGTTCGAGGCAGGCCTGCTTGTCAGCGAGACTGATCGGCAGTATCTCGACCAAGCGCGAACCGACCCAGTCTGCATCTTCGAATCGCGCTTCGATGCCCTCGTAGACATCGCCGAGCTCGGGCAAGACGCGACGCAACAGATCAGCGAGGTGTCGATACTCCTCGGGCACGGTCAACGCCGGACTCGCACTCGATACGGGTGGATCGATCCATTCGACCTCACCGAGATTCAGCCCATCGTCCTGACGCCAGGCACGCAATACGCGGAACCGGCGCTCGCCGCGACAACTGATGCCAAGCAAGCCATCCGGCAGAAGATTGAAATCGACGATGCGAGCGGTCGTGCCGATCTCACAGAAACCGGATCTCGTGCCGGTCTCGCCGCCCTCGGTGATCAGCACGACGCCGAAGCAACTACCCTCGCGCATGCAGCGCTTGATCATGTCGACGTAACGCGGCTCAAAGATGCGCAGCGGCAACGGACCGCGCGGGAACAGCACGGTGCTGAGCGGGAACAGCGGTATTTCGCTGGTCTCGCCCATCGGGATCAGGACTCCCGACCCCAGCGCTGCATCAGCTGATGCTCCACGCCAAGCTGGTCGAGGATGCGCGCCACGATGAAATCGACCATCGCGGCGACATCGGTCGGTCGATTGTAGAAGCCGGGGTTTGCGGGGAGGATCGTGACATCGAGCCGGGCGAGCTTGAGCATGTTCTCGAGATGGATCGGCGAGAACGGCGTCTCGCGTGGCACGATGATGAGATTGCCGCGCTCTTTGATCACGACATCGGCCGCGCGCTCCAGCAAATTCTCGCTAGCACCCGTGGCGATGGCCGATACCGTGGCCATACTGGCTGGGCACACGACCATCTGCCGCGGCGCACCGGATCCACTCGCCACCGGCGAAGTCCATTCCTCATCACCAAAGACGCGCAGCTGACCGTCGCGCGCTTTGAAGAGCTGACTAAGATATCGGGTCTGCTCGGCCGTGCGTCCCGGCAATTTGCAGTCGGTCTCAGAGCCCACCACGATCTGCGCGGCCTTCGTGAACATCAGATAGACCTGATAGTCCGCCTGGATCAGGCACTCGACCAGACGCAATCCGTACTGAGTCCCCGAGGCCCCGGTCATGCCAACCGTGACGATACGTTCATCCCTGCGTGCCATGACGTGCCTCCCCAAGCGCTGCGAGCAACTTGCCATGCAAGCCACCAAAACCACCGTTGGACATGATCAGCGCGTGATCTCCGGGGCGCAAGCGTTGCGCCAGTTGCCGCGCTAGCAGGTCCACATCGTCACAATGGTATCCACGACCACCGAGCCCTGCGAGCACGGGGGACGGATCCCACCCGAGCGCCGGCGGCGTATGCAGCCAAACTTCGTCGGCCGCGACCAACGAGGGCGCAAGCGCATCTCGGTGCACACCCATGCGCATCGTATTTGAGCGAGGCTCGAGGATCGCAACGATACGATCTGAACCCACCCGAGCGCGCAGGCCTTCGACGGTCGTCGCGATCGCCGTCGGATGGTGCGCGAAATCATCGTACACGCGCACACCGCCAACCTCACCACGCAACTCCATGCGTCGCTTGATGCCACGGAATTCTTTGAGCGCTGCACAGGAGACTTCCGGCGGCACACCTGCATGACGCGCTGCGGCGATTGCGGCTAACGCGTTATCGACGTTGTGCCCGCCGATCAACGACCAGCTCACCTCGCCCGCCAGAATATCGCCACAATAGACCTCGAAGGCCGAACCGTCGGCTGCCAAGTGGCGCGCTTTCCAAAACGCCTCGTTCGCTCCCGAGCGAGCAAAGGACTCACGCGGCGTCCAGCAACCCATCTCCAGCGTCTCGAGCAGATGCGGCTCGCTCGCGTGATGCACGATCAACCCTGACCCGGGCACGGTGCGTACGAGATGATGGAACTGCTTCTGGATCGCTGCCACGTCGGGATAGATGTCAGCGTGGTCGTATTCGAGATTGTTGAGGATGAGCGTGCGTGGTCGGTAATGAACGAATTTCGCACGCTTGTCGAAGAAGGCCGTATCGTATTCATCCGCTTCGATCACGAAGAACGGGCGCTCACCCAAGCGGGCGCTCATGCCGAAATCCTCAGGCACGCCGCCGATCAGAAAGCCCGGCGAAAGGCCGGCGAACTCGAGGATCCACGCAAGCATACTGGTGGTCGTGGTCTTGCCGTGGGTTCCAGCGACCGCCAGCACCCAGCGTTCACGCAGCACTTCGCGGGCGAGCCACTCTGGGCCTGACACAAAAGGGATGTCGCGCTCTAGCAAGGCCTCGATCACCGGATGACCGCGGCTCATCACGTTGCCCACGACGACGACATCAGGCTGCGAATCGAGTTGCCCGGGCTCGAAGCCCTCGACCACCTCGATGCCGAGCGCCGCGAGCTGCGTGCTCATCGGCGGATAGACATTGCGATCAGAGCCGGTGACGCGATGGCCAGCCGCTTTGGCGATGGCCGCGATGCCACCCATGAACGTGCCGCAAATGCCGAGGATGTGTAGATGCATTAGCCGGCTGCCGGCGCATCCGCGCCGAGCCCTAGGGCGACCAGCACGAAGAACGTGAACAACTCACCCGCCATGAACAACAACACGCACTGAAACATCGAGCGTTCTGTGGCGGCGCGCAGAATTCTGGCGTTGACATAGATCAAAAAAATACTGAGGACGAATGCGACGAGAGCGAGCGGTGTCATCGCTACTGGCTGTCCTACTTCGGGTCGGATCGTGGAAACCAACGGGATGCTCACCGGTGCGAAGAGGCAAGCGACACCCAGCAAAGCGGTTGCCGTTTGCACGAATCGCTCGGGCCTGCCGGATAGCTGCAGAATCAATGCGACCCAAGCGAGCGTGATCAGCGTCGAGAGAATCGCCTGCGGCACGATGGACTCGTCCGCCGGTATCAGCCACGTGCCGAGCACGGCTTGCAACACGACGAGCGCAGCGAAACAGACGCCGAGCAACTGCTTGGAGGTGGGCAGGTCTTGCGGACCGGCACGCAACAGCAAGATGTCAATGAAGATTTTGATGATGCCGGTCATTTTCCGAAATTCGTTCCACTGAGCACCGAATTCTTGCATAGTCCATCGATGCCGTCGTCCACCGCCTTGATTGCCTCGCGCCCTGCGCTCGAGGATCTACTAGCCGAACTACAAGGCGAGAGTGCCATAGGCATCGACACAGAGTTCCTGCGGGAGCGCACTTACCGGGCGGAGCTCTGTCTCGTGCAGATGACGACGCGCCGAGAACCGGTCTGCATCGATCCGATCGCACTTGGCGATCTCGATCCTTTGCGGGCGACTTTCAATCACAGTGGACCGCTGAAGGTCTTGCACTCCGGCCGTCAGGATCTTGAAGTGCTGATGCCGCTCGTGGGTCAAGTTGCGCCGTTGTTCGATACCCAGATCGCCGCCTCGCTAGCGGGCTTTCCGGCACAAGTCGGTTATGCGGAATTGGTACGCAGACTACTCGGCACGGAGTTGCCTAAAGGCCAAACTAGGACCGACTGGTCACGTCGCCCACTCTCACCCGAGCAGGTGGAGTACGCAAGAGATGACGTCCGCTACCTCCTACCCTTGCGCGAAGCACTGCTGATCGATATCGATCGCCTGGGACGTCGCGCTTGGCTCGAGGAAGATCAGCTCGCGTTGCAGGATCCCGCCATGCTGCAAGTCGACCCTGATCGTGCTTGGCAGCGCTTCAAAGGTGTCTCGGCTTGGGATGAAGGTCGACAAACCTTGTTGCGCAGTCTCGCCGCGTGGCGAGAGCGTCGCGCGATCGCGCGTAATCGTCCGCGCGGCTGGATCCTCGACGACGGCGTGCTGCGCGAGATCGTGCAAAGCGTGCCGCGCTCCCTCGATGAGCTCGCGCGCACCCCGGAAATACCCGAGGGCGTGGTGAAACACTCCGGCGAAGAACTCCTCGCGATGATTCAGGCTGCCGGAATCGATCATCCACCACCGCCGCTGCCGAAACGCGAACGCCCGGACCCTGCTTTCGTCGCAACGGTGAAGGCGCTCTCGAGCGTCGCGCAAGCGATCGCCAAGGAACTCGACATCGCGAGCGAAGTATTGGCGACACGCAAAGATCTGGAAGAGATTGCGTCCGGCCGCGATGCGGCGAGCATACTCGGTGGTTGGCGAGCCGAAGTCTTGGCAGATCGCCTTCGCGCGGCGATCTAAGCAACTTAAGCTGCTATCGGTCGGCGGTTATCGGCCGAGTGCCGCTTCGACGCGAGCGGTGACCGTCGCGAGCGCCGCATCGGCATCGACGCGACGCAACTGACCCTTGCCCTCATAGAATCCGACGAGCGGCGCCGTCTGCGCCTCATAAACGTCGATGCGTTTAGCGACGGTCTCTTCCTTGTCGTCCGGGCGTTGCACCAGCTTTGGCGTCTCGCAACGACCACCGCAAGGTGGCGGTGACGGTGGCGGCGCCGTATGCACGTTGAACACCAAACCACAGGTCTCACAGGTACGACGACCGGAGATGCGCTTCACAAGCAGTCCGGAGTCGACCTCAAAGAGCAGCACGGCATCGAGGGGCTGGCCGATCTCTGCCAACATCTTCTCCAAGCCCTCGGCCTGCGGGATCGTGCGCGGAAATCCGTCGAGGATGTAGCCACGGGCGGCATCCGCTTGGGCAAGCCGCTCACGCACCATCCCGAGGATGGTGGCATCGTCGACCAATTGGCCGGCGTCCATCACCGCCTTGGCGCGACGCCCAAGCTCCGTGCCTTCACGCACGTGGGCACGCAACAGATCCCCAGTAGAAATCTGCGGGATGCCGTGACGTTCGACCAGACGCTGCGCCTGGGTACCTTTGCCGGAACCCGGCGCGCCGAGAAAAACGATACGCATGATGGGCGGCACAGTACCCGGCCGGTTCCGACAGGTCAAACCGTCCGGTATGCTCGCGACCCATGAAAAAGCCCGTCGCAAAGCCAGCCCGCCGTAAATCCGCCGCCCCGGCCCGCAGCCGCAGCAGCGCGACCACCCCGCCTCGCAACGCTTTTTACGCCCAATCGGGCGGCGTTACGGCAGTCATCAATGCCTCGGCAGCGGGGGTCATCGAGACCGCCCGTCGCTACCCGAAACAGATCGGCAAGGTTTATGCCGGCAGGCATGGCATCGTCGGCGCCCTCCACGAGGATCTCATCGACTGCTCGAAGGAATCTGCAGCGACGATTCGGGGTCTTCGCCATACACCCTCGGGCGCCTTCGGTTCAGCGCGTTTCAAGCTCAAGGGGCTCGAGCAGAACCGCGCCGAATACGAGCGGCTGATCGAGGTCTTCAAGGCTCATAACATCGGCTATTTCTTTTACAACGGCGGTAACGACTCGATGGATACCGCCCACAAGGTCGCCGAGATGGGCAAGGCCTTGGGATACCCGATCACCTGCATCGGCGTACCGAAGACGGTCGATAATGATCTGCCGTACACCGATTGCTGCCCAGGATTCGGCTCGGTCGCCAAATACGTTGCCATCTCTACCCTCGAGGCGTCTTTCGACGTCGCGTCGATGGCCAAAACTTCGACCAAAGTATTCGTCATGGAAGTGATGGGTCGGCACGCTGGTTGGATCGCCGCGGCAGGTGGTCTCGCAGGCAAGGGTCGCGACGAACCGCCGCATATCATTTTGTTTCCCGAAATTCCGTTTAAACGCGCCGCGTTTCTCAAGCGCGTCAAAGAATGCGTCGATCGTTGCGGCTATTGCGTCATCGTCGTATCCGAGGGAACGGCGCATGCGGACGGCACCTTCCTCGCCGATGCCGGCACCAAGGATGCTTTCGGTCATACACAGTTGGGTGGCGTTGGTCCTGTGATCGCGAACATGGTTCGCGAAGCACACGGTTATAAATATCACTGGGCAGTTGCCGACTATCTGCAGCGTGCAGCCAGACACATTGCCTCGAAGGTCGATGTCGACCAGGCCTATGCCATGGGTCAAGCCGCCGTGGAGCTCGCGGTTCAAGGGCACAACGCGGTCATGCCGATCGTCGTACGCAAATCGTCCAAGCCTTATCGCTGGACGGTCGGTAGCGTGCCGCTCGCCAAGGTCGCCAATGTCGAAAAAAAGCTGCCGCGCGATTTCATCACCGCAGACGGATTCGGCATCACGGAAAAATGCCGTCGCTATCTGCTACCGCTGATCGGCGGTGGCGACCCACCGCCCTACAAGGACGGCTTGCCGGTCTACGTGAAGATCAAGGGCGTGTCGGTGAAGAAAAAACTCCCGCCGTTCAAGCGCTGACAACGGCCCCGCTACGCGGGGCGCCCTCGAAGCCGAAACAAGACGCTGTGCTATATTGCAGCGCCTTTTTTCGCTGATCTGCTTTAGGGGGAATAACTAGAATGGATGCCCATCTGATCAATTGGCTGTGGATAGCCATTGGCGCGGGGTTGCTCGCGGTTATATACGGTGCGGTCTCGGCTGCATCAATCAATCGTCTCGATGCCGGCAACGCCCGCATGCAGGAAATCGCTGCGGCGATTCAAGCGGGTGCTCAGGCTTACCTCAACCGTCAGTACTCGACGATTGCCGTCGTCGGCGTCGTTCTCTGCCTCGTACTCGGCCTTGCGCTCGACTGGGCAACGGCCGGCGGATTCGCGGTCGGCGCGATCCTATCGGGTATCGCGGGCTACATCGGTATGAACGTCTCGGTGCGTGCCAACGTGCGTACCGCTCAGGCCGCCAACGATGGTTTGAACGCCGCACTGCAGGTTGCCTTCAAGGGCGGCGCGATCACCGGCATGCTGGTGGTCGGTCTCGGCCTACTCGGCGTGGCCGGCTACTACTTCTGGATGCGCGGCGTGGTCGGTGACGATCACGCGCTGCACTCGTTGGTGGGCCTCGCCTTCGGCGGCTCACTGATCTCGATCTTCGCGCGTCTCGGCGGCGGCATCTTCACCAAAGGTGCGGACGTCGGTGCTGACCTTGTCGGCAAGGTCGAAGCCGGTATCCCGGAGGACGATCCGCGTAACCCGGCCGTCATCGCCGACAACGTCGGTGACAACGTCGGTGACTGCGCCGGCATGGCTGCCGACCTGTTCGAGACCTATGCGGTCACCTTGGTTGCAACCATGCTCTTGGGTGGTCTCATGCTCGCCGGCACCAACGGCGCGTCGATCATCTATCCGCTCGCACTCGGCGCGGCCTCGATCGTGGCGTCCATCGTCGGCACCTTCTTCGTGAAGGTCAGTGATGGCGGCAAGATCATGAACGCGCTCTACAAGGGTGTGATCGTCTCGGGTCTGGTCTCGGCAATCGCCTTCTGGTTCATCACCGGATCGTTGATGCCGGATAACCATCTGACGATGTTCGGCTGCACGCTCATCGGCCTCGCTCTCACGGCTGCCATGATCGTGATCACCGAGTACTACACCGCGACCGAGTTCAGCCCGGTGCGGAAAGTGGCCGAAGCCTCGCAAACGGGCCATGCCACCAACATGATCGCGGGTCTTGGCGTGTCGATGAAGTCGACTGCCCTGCCTGTCATCGCGGTGTGCTTGGCGATCTGGGGTGCCTACTCGCTCGAAGGTCTTTACGGTATCGCCATCGCGGCCACTGCGATGTTGTCGCTCACCGGCATGATCGTCGCTCTCGATGCCTACGGTCCGATCACGGATAACGCCGGTGGTATCGCCGAAATGTCCGGGCTCGATAAGAAGGTGCGTAACATCACCGACCCGCTCGATGCCGTGGGCAACACCACCAAGGCCGTCACCAAGGGTTATGCGATCGGTTCAGCCGGCCTTGCTGCGCTCGTGCTGTTCGCCGATTACACGCACAACCTCGAAGCGGTGGGCAAACTTGAAGAGTTCTCGCTCTCCGATCCGGCGGTGATCATCGGTCTCTTCATCGGCGGTCTCGTGCCCTACCTCTTCGCAGCCATGGCGATGGAAGCGGTCGGTCGTGCCGCAGGCTCGGTCGTGACCGAAGTGCGTCGTCAATTCCGCGAGATCAAGGGCATCATGGAAGGAACGGCCAAGCCGGACTATTCTAAGGCCGTCGATCTGCTGACCAAGTCGGCGATCAAAGAAATGGTCGTTCCGTCCTTGTTGCCGATTCTGGTGCCAGTGGTCATCGCCTTCGGCATGAACGCGTTGATGGGCCCGGGCGCCGGCATCCGCGCACTCGGTGGCCTATTGATCGGGACGATCGTCACGGGACTCTTCGTCGCCATCTCCATGTGCACCGGTGGCGGTGCCTGGGACAACGCGAAGAAGTACATCGAAGAAGGTCACTTCGGCGGCAAAGGCTCAGAAGCCCACAAGGCCGCTGTTACCGGTGACACCGTGGGTGATCCGTACAAGGACACTGCGGGTCCAGCGATCAATCCGCTCATCAAAATCATCAACATCGTCGCTCTGCTGCTCGTGCCCTTGCTCTGAGCCAGAGACGACTTTCGCGATCTGCGAACCCCGCCCTCGTGGCGGGGTTTTTTTTAGAAGACCTTGCCCGGCTCGCCAATGCGGCTGCGATACGCGCCAGGCGGCTCCCTCGAATCATCAGCGCTACGATCTGGAATCTTCGGCTGGCTGGGGTCGGGTATGAGCAAGCGCCAGGCCTCGGTCGGCCGCGTCGCCGCCCAAACTAGACCTCCCAAGCCTTGTGGCACGGCCTTACGCTCGGGAATATCGGGCTCTTTCTTGCGCGATCGAATGATCACCTCGTCGATGTCAGCGGGCAGGGGCTCGGCCCATTGAGACGGCGGCAGGAAACCCCGAATGTCGCCCACCCGTAGGTCGAGTGGCGGTACCCCGGCAAGACGTGGTGGCGCAAGCGGGGAAGTTTGGGCCCAGACGGGTGCCGACATCGCCAACACGACCCAGCCTGCTAGCGCAAGGCTTGCATATTGGTTCGACCGGGCTACATTGACCGTCTTGTGTTTCATACCGGAGCCGCTCCCTTGCGACATTTCCTGCCCCGTCTCGCCGGCGCCATCGCCGCGCTGAGTCTCACCTTGTTTGCCCCTACGCTCACTGCGGCAACGGCGAAAACCGCCAAACTGCCGCCGCCCGAGAAAGTCACCTCGGTCGAGGGCATCACCGAATATCGCTTGGCGAACGGCATGAAGGTACTGCTGTTCCCCGATCCCTCCAAGTCGACGATCACCGTCAACGTAACCTACCTCGTGGGTTCGCGTCACGAGGGCTACGGCGAAAGCGGCATGGCACATCTACTCGAACATCTCGTGTTCAAGGGAACGCCGCGCTTTCCGAATATCCCACAGGAGCTGACGGCACGCGGCGCACGACCGAACGGCACCACGTGGTACGACCGTACCAACTATTTTGAAACCTTCGCAGCCACGGACGACAACCTGCGCTGGGCACTCGATCTCGAAAGCGATCGCATGATCAACTCGTTCATTGCGGAGAAAGACCTGCAGAGCGAGTTCTCGGTCGTGCGCAACGAGTTCGAACGCGGCGAGAACGATCCCTCACGCGTACTGCTGCAACGTGTGATGTCGACGGCCTATCTTTGGCACAACTACGGCAAGTCGACGATCGGATCGCGCGAAGATATCGAGCGCGTGCCTATCGAAAACCTGCGCGAGTTCTACAAGAAGTACTATCAGCCCGACAACGCGGTGTTGACCATCGCGGGCAAGATCGATGAAGCCAAGACGATCGGCTGGGTCAACGAATTCTTTGGCAAGATCCCTCGACCGACTCGTATATTGCAGCCAACCTATACGGCCGAGCCCGTGCAAGACGGGGAGCGTCATGTCGTATTGCGCCGCGTCGGCGAAGTTCAGGTGACCTCAGCCGGTTATCACATCCCGGCCGGAGCACATCCGGATTTTGCGCCCGTAGAAATCCTCGCCGATATCCTGACCAACGAACCATCGGGACGTCTCTACAAGGCACTGGTCGAGACCGGTAAGGCGACCAGCGTCGGCGGTCTCGCCTTCAGCCTCAAGGATCCGGGCTACGCCTACTTCACGGCCGAGGTCTTGAAAGACAAGCCCGTGGACGACGCCACCAAGACGATGCTGGGCGTTCTCGACAACATGGCGGCCACTCCGGTCACCGAAGAGGAAGTCCAACGCGCCAAGAATCGCTTCCTCAAGAGCTTCGAGCAGGCTTACAACAACAGCGATCGCGTGGGTCTTGGCCTCTCGGAGTACATCGCCAAGGGCGACTGGCGTTTGTGGTTCCTATCTCGCGATCAAATGGAAAAGGTGACGGCAGCCGATGTGAATCGCGTGGCTGCGCTATACCTGAAGCCCGCGAATCGCACGACCGGTCTCTTCGTGCCCGAAACGAACCCGGATCGCGCGATCATTCCGCCCTCGCCGGATCCGGCGGAATTGCTGAAAGACTACAAGGGCAAGGCCGCGTTGAAACAAGCCGAGGTGTTCGACCCCTCGCCGGCGAACATCGTCTCGCGCACCCGTAGCGAGACGCTGCCGGGCGGTGCCGAGTACAGCTTCCTCACCAAGTCGACTCGTGGTGGCTCGGTCAACGCCACCATCACACTGCGAGTGGGTAACCTCGGTGCGCTCGCAGGCAAATCGACGGTCTCGGAGCTGACCGCAGCCATGTTGCGCCGTGGCACGACCACGCGCAGCCTGCAGCAGATCAACGACGAGCTCGACAAACTCAAGACGTCGATTGGAATCGGTGGTGGCGGGCAGACCGTTACGATCAACATGACTTCCACGCGAGAGAATCTCGTGCCGGCGATGGAGATCGTGGCCGATATTCTGCGCTCGCCCTCGTTCCCCGAGGCGGAGTTCACCAAGCTGCGCGACGAATTACTCGCGGGCATCGATCAAGCGCGCTCGGATCCGCAATCGATTGCGGCACGTGAGATCAATCGCGTGACCTCGCCCTATCCCGCCAACGATTTTCGCCACACGCTAGACTTCGACGGCGAAATCACCGCGCTGAAGGCCGTGACGGTCAAAGATTTGCGTGATTTCCATGCGCAGTTCTATGGCGCATCGAACGCCACAGCCTCTGTCGTCGGCGACTTCGACGAAACGACGGTGCGTGCGGCACTTGGCGCCATGCTCGCGGGCTGGCAAGCCAAAGTGGCTTACCAGCGGGCCGAGGCGACGTTCTTCGAGATCGCACCGAGCGCTCGTAAGATCAACACGCCGGATAAGGCTAATGCCGTGATGATCGCGGGATTGAATCTGGCGCTGCGCGACGACGACGCAGACTATCCAGCGCTGGTGATGGCCAACTACATGCTGGGTGGCGGATTCCTCAATTCGCGCCTCGCGGTACGTATCCGTCAAAAAGAGGGCATCAGCTACGGGGTCTCCTCGTTCCTGTCGGCGGACTCGCTCGACAAGAACGGCGACTTCGGCACCTTCGCCATCTACAACCCGCAAAACTCGGCTCGCCTACTTGCGGCCTATCGTGAAGAGCTCGATAAGGTTCTCACTGAAGGCTTCGCCGAGGCAGAACTGAAAGACGCGAAGAGTGGCTGGCTGCAGGGCCGCAATGTGAGCCGCTCACAAGATCGCGAGCTCGTGGGTCGTCTCTCGAGCTACTTATTCCTCGATCGTACGCTCGAGTGGGATGCCGATTTCGAACGCAAGGTTGCTGCACTCAGCGCTGCCGACGTCAATGCCGCGGTCAAACGCTGGATCAAGCCGGATCAGCTGACGATCATCGAAGCGGGCGATTTCGAAAAAACCGCTAACTCAGGAGGCAAGTGAAGATGGACAAAAAAAGTGCGCTGATCATCGCTGCCGTGGGCAGCCTCGTGGCGCTCGGCGTAGCCGATGCCATGGGGCCGAAGGAAGGCTCGGAGAAATGCTACGGCATGGTGAAGGCGGGCAAGAACGACTGCGCCGCTAACGGCCACGGCTGTGCCGGACAGGCGAAAGTCGACTCCGACCCCAATGAGTGGATCGTGGTTCCGCAAGGTGTCTGCGACAAGATCGTGGGCGGTCGGACCACGCCGGGCGGTTGAGCCCGAGAGCTTGGCTTGCCGGCTCGGCACCTCGCCGAGCCGGCATTGGCCTGCGCGCCGCGCATCACGCCGACTGGATCGCGCAAAGGCCTGATGTCGGTTGGTTCGAAATCCACGCCGAAAATTATTTTGCCGAAGGCGGCCTACTCCCTCACATTCTCGACACGCTGCGGCGTGATCTGCCGCTCTCCATCCATGGCGTCGGATTAGGCCTCGCAAGCACCGATCCGTTCGATGCGTCGCACCTACGACAGCTCGCGCGACTCAACGATCGTTACCAGCCCGCCGTCGTATCCGAGCATTTGTGCTGGGGCAGCGCTCACGGCATCCACTACAACGACCTACTGCCCTTTCCCTTCACGAGCGAGATGCTCGAGCACGTCGCAGCCAGAGTTCAACTCGTGCAGGAGCGATTACGCCGACCGATCCTGCTCGAGCATCTCTCGAGTTACGTGGTTTTTGAAGAATCTAGTCTTGCTGAAACGGAATTTTTGACTGAGCTCATCCATCGCACCGATTGTGGGTTACTACTCGATCTCAACAACCTCGTGGTCAATGCCGAGAATCAGCGTGTCGATCCCGAGCGCTACGTCGCGAGCTTGCCAGCCGATGCCATCGGCGAGATCCATCTCGCCGGACACGGACATTACCGATACGGCGATCGAGCGATGTGCATCGACACACACGATCGGCCGGTACCCGATCGAGTCTGGGATCTGTACCGTTTCACCCTTCATCAGCTCGGTGCGAGACCGACCTTGATCGAATGGGATGCCGAGCTGCCAACGCTGCCCACACTCGCCGCCGAAGCGCACAAAGCCGACGTCTGTATCACGGAGCTCGCATGAGCCTGCAGAGCTGGCAACGGCGTTTCGCAGCGCAACTGGATGCGGCAGAACTACCAGAAGACCCCGGAATGCAGGTCTATCACCACAACGTTCGCGCCCAGTTTCGCAAAGCGTTGGCAGTGTCTTTTCCGGTGGTTGCCGACTTACTCGGTGAATCCCGCTTCAATGTGTTGGCCGAACGGTTCCGTCAAAGAAATCCCTCACGTAGTGGCGATTTGCACCCGAGCGGCGGCGCCTTCCCCGGGTTCCTCGTCGACGATGCAAATGCAGCAGTCGGCGCGATCATAGAACCCACGCGAGCGGCTCTCGGCATCGACCTGTCGGAGCTCGCGCACCTCGAGTGGGCCTGGCAATGTGCACTGATCGCCACAGAACGACCGAGCATCGATGCCTCCTCACTCTCGAGATTCCCTCCCGAGCGATGGCCGTCGCTAGCGCTACAGCTGCAGCCCTCATTCACTGTGCTGCGTGGGAGCACCCCTGTGATCAGCTACTGGCAAGCGCACCGCGAGCGAGCCGTGCCCGTGATAGCCACTGCGACCGCGATCGGTCCAGAACAGGCCTGGCTCATCGGCACACCGCGAGGTCCGATCCTGCAACACTGCAACGCCGCTACGGCCGAGTGGCTTGAGGCGCTCCGCGCCGGCGCGAGCCTCGCGAGGGCCCTCGATGCGGCGGAGAGACCAGCCGAGATCGACATCACGACGACGCTACAGCACCTTTTCAGCCAAGGCGCCGTAGTGTCCGTCGATCTACGCGCGGACGACCACGCATAGGTGATGATCCGGCTTGGCAGTCCGCAGGAAAACACGTATTTTCTGCGGCCCTTTTTGCGAGATTTTTGTCATGTCGTTCGATGCCGCTCGTGAACAGATGATCCAGCAGCAATTGCGTACCTGGGAAGTTCTGGACCAAGACGTACTCGACGTGTTCGAGCGTATTCCGCGCGAGCGATTTGTCCCCGCGGGCTACGAATCACTGGCCTATGCCGACATCGAACTGCCCTTGGGACAGGGCGATCACATGCTGGCGCCCAAAGTGACCGGTCGTATCCTGCAGGCGCTCGCGATCCAGCCGGCGGATCAGGCCCTCGAAATCGGCACCGGCTCCGGTTATCTGACGGCCGGCCTAGCGGCTCGCGCCCGCAGCGTACGCTCACTCGAGATTCGCGCTGATCTGGCCGCACAGGCTGCTAAGAATCTCGCGGGTATCGGTGTGCGCAATGTCACGGTCGAACACCGTGACGCCTATGCCAACGAGGCGCTCGGCAGCACGGCATACGATGTCATCGCCCTCACCGGCTCACTGCCGATCGATGATGCTCGCTATGCGCGACAACTCGCCATCGGCGGGCGCTTGTTCGCCGTGATCGGTCAGGGCGCCGTAATGGAAGCCACGCTCATCGAGCGCGTCTCTGCCGATGAGTTCCGTCGCACGGTGCTGTTCGAAACCAGTCTCAAGGCGCTCGTCGGCGCGGCAGAACCCGCTCGCTTCACGTTCTAAGTTCGGAGTTTCAGTCCATGGTGCAGGAATTGTCGGTCGAAGATCTCAAAGCTCGGATCGATGCCGGCGAGCAGCCGCTCGTGATCGACGTACGTGAGGGCTGGGAGCTCGATATCTCCAAGGTTGCCTTCGCCCAGCACGTGCCCATGGGGCAAGTGCCCGACCGCGTCGGCGAGTTCAATGCCAACACACCGATCATCGTGATGTGTCGCTCTGGCGGACGCAGCTTGCAGGTTGCCCGTTTCCTCGAGAGTCACGGATTTCGGTCAGTCAGTAATTTGACCGGTGGAATCCTGGCCTGGGGGGAACGGATCGACCCCTCGTTGCGTCCATACTGACTTAGACGATATCTGGTCAGATCCGGCATCGACTGTTATAGTGATATATAACACCCTCTGAGGATTCCTATGAAGCGCGTACTCGGGCTGTCGCTCGGACTCATGATGGCCGTCTCGACGGCCGCCGCTGAAGACCTGAAGGCCGTCTACGAGCGCGCCTTGGCCAACGATCCGCAGATCCGCGAGGCCGAAGCCCTGCGTCGTGCGACGCGCGAAGCGAAACCGCAGGCGTGGGCAGCCGTCCTGCCGCAGATCTCGGGCAGCGCGAGCCGAACCAAGGCCGAATCCGAGGTCGAAGGTCAGTTCCCGCAAGAGATCGTCCAGAACGGCCAAACGGTCGTATTTAATTTTCTGTCCTCGAGCAACTCCAAACCGGAAACCGATCGTTGGAGCCTCGATCTGCGCCAGAGTCTGATCTCCTGGGATAACTGGGTCGCGATCAAACGCGCCGATCGTCAGGTCGCTCAGTCGGAAGCTGACTATCAGGCAGCCGAGCAACAGCTGATCCTGCGGGTCTCGGAGGCTTACTTCAACGTGCTGGCCGCGCAAGATACAGTCGATGCGCAGGCCTCCTCGCTTGAGGCCATCTCGCGCCAGCTGGAGCAGGCCGAGAAGCGCTTCGAAGTCGGTCTCATCGCCATCACCGACGTCCAAGAAGCGCGCGCCGCGCGCGACAGCGCGGCTGCCGCCGTCATCGCCGCCAAGCGCCAATTGGCCTCGACTGAAGAATTGCTGCGCGAAATCACCGCCGAGAAATATCGCGAACTCGCCAAACCCGGCGATTCGATGCCGCTCAAGTCACCGGAGCCGCAAGATGAGGCGCAGTGGGTCGAGCGCTCGATGGAGCAAAATCTCGCGCTCGTCTCGAGTCGGCTTGCCGCCGATATTGCACGCGACAACGTGCGCATCGCCTTCGGTGGGCATCTGCCGAAACTCGATCTCGTCGCGAGTAAGAGCAACACGGACCAGACGAGCCCGATCAACTTCTCGAGTGGCAACGTCGGTATCCGCACGAATAACAGCGACGATACGAGCTATGCACTGCAAGTGACTATGCCGCTGTTCAGTGGCGGCGCGGCGCAGTCGCGAGTCCGTCAGACCGAGTATCAATGGCAGGCCGCACGCGAACGCCTCACCCGCGTCTCGCGCCAGACTGAGCGCCAAGCCCGTGATGCCTATCTCGGCGTCATCAGCGAAATCTCGCGCGTGAATGCACTGCGACAGGCTCTCGAGTCGAGCCGCACGGCATTGAAGGCAACCGAAGCCGGCTATGAAGTCGGCACGCGTACCGCCGTTGATGTGCTCGAGTCGCGTCGTGCGCTCGCGGTAGCCGAGACCAACTACTCACGCAGCCGCTACGACTACATCCTCAACGTGATGCGCTTGCGACTCGCGTCGGGCACGCTCGATCGCACCACGCTCGATGAAGTGAACACCTGGTTGACCGAGACTTCGCAGCCGCGCTAACGCGGCATCGACTCGAGTCGCGCTTCAACGAGTGCGAGCACGCGTTGCAACGCACCGCGTGAAGAATCCAACTGCATACGCGCGCGAACGCCTCGGCGCTCGCGTTCGTCTGCATCCTGCGAAAGCAGCCACAGTTGGTGCTCCAACTCGTGCGCGTCGGCAACGATGGTCACGGCACCGGATTCCGACAAGTTTCGAGCGACTTCCGGGCTATTGAACAACTGCGGCCCAGTGAGCGTGGCGGCGCCCATCGCCAACGGCTCGAGCAGGTTATGTCCGCCGACGGCAACCCAACTGCCCCCGACAAAAGCCGCTTGCGCCAAACCATAGTGCGCCAACAGATCACCGAGTGTGTCGAGAAGAATGACGGACGTATCACGGCTGATAGGTCTATCCAGCGAGCCTGATCGTAACTGCGACACTCGAGCCCACGCTAATCCCGACTCTTCAATCAACTTCGCCACAGAGTCGAAGCGCCTCGGATGTCGTGGAGCAATGATCAATAGGGGATCGAGACCCGCCGATTTGAGGCGCTGCTGCGTCCCTAGCACGGCGCTCTCCTCGCCCTCGTGGGTGCTCGCCGCAATCCACACGAAGCGCTGCGCGCTGGAATAAGTGCGTTGCAGCTCCGGTCGTTGCTCGATGGCTTCGGCAGTCGGCGAGAAATCGAATTTGAGATTGCCCGATATCGAGACGCGATCCGACGGCACACCGAGAGATCGAAAACGCTCGGCATCGATATCTGATTGCGCTGCGACCGTCACATGTGCCGCCAAGCTCTGCTGCAACAAGCGACCCAATCGTCGATAGCGAGCCACTGATCGCTCCGACAGTCGAGCACTAGCTAGAATGATCGGGATACCACGCTCACCACACTCCCAAAACAACCGCGGCCAGATCTCCGTCTCGAG
This sequence comes from Pseudomonadota bacterium, assembly GCA_039799645.1. GTDB lineage: Bacteria > Pseudomonadota > Gammaproteobacteria > Steroidobacterales > Steroidobacteraceae > UBA964. The sequence continues at coordinate 44,686 of JBDLSG010000006.1, forward strand.
CACGATGCCCACTTGCGGTTGAATCCGATCGAGAAAGCGATGTACCGCGCCAGGCAGATCGAGCGGCAAGAATCGCAAGGTCACATTTTGCGCGGCGAATAAACGTCGTGCATGCGCCATCCCTGTTGGCGTGACGCAGGTCACGACGATCGGTTCATGCGAATGCCGCTCCCGCAACGCCAGCACCAACGTTGCAGCTGCTTGAACCTCGCCGACCGACACCGCGTGGATCCAGATTGAGCGCCCAATAAGCTTTGAACCAAAACCCAAACGCGCGGCGAGATCGATCGTCCCGCTGCGCTCGACCCGAGCGCGCCAGGCCAACTGCAGCAAAAATAGCGGCGCAAGCAGCCAAGTGGCGATTCGATACAGCCAGAGACTCACGAGTTCATGCTCATGGGTTCATACTCATGGGCTGACACTCAAAGTATCGCGATAACCTGCCAACAGATGCGACCAGTCTCGCTCGTCGAACTGGCGCTGTGGCAGTGAGTCACCGACCTTGAGGATCGAGCGGCGTAAACGAACGAGATTGGCGTCGCACCAGAGCCCACGCTCGCGCAAGCGACCGCGATCGAAGTCGATCATCCACCAACGTCCGTCGGCACCCTGCAGGATGTTGTGCGCGTTGAGATCGGCATGATCGAGCCCAGCCCGATGAAATCGGGCGACGAGCTGCCCTATCGAACGCCAATCTTCATCGTACAAATCGAGGGCGGCGATGCGCATCGCGAGCGTTCTCGCATCGGCGATGCGCTCGGTAATCAAATCACCGCGATAGAACCGACCGCTGCGCACGTATCGAGCGGCTACGACGGTAGGTACCGGCAAGCCTAGATATCGCAAACGCCGTGTGAGGTGGAATTCCTCGATCGGACGCGACGTCGCTTCACCGCGATCAAAGTAGCGATCACCGAGCCAAGGTGCGAGAAGACCACCTCGATGATAGTGACGCAGCGCCCAATCGATGCCGTCGGTCTCGATGAAGAGTGTGCTGCCGCGACCGGCTGCCGAGCCGGCTATCGCGCTGCGGCTCTGCCAGAAGGCCGGGTCGAACCACTGCAGAGTCGCAACGTGTGACAAATTGCTGCCACACGAGGGGTCATATAGCATCACGGCGTCGCCGGATTCGATCCGCACCCAAGGCGGTTCCGGTGACTGACCCTCGCTCATCGAAGCCCCCTGACGGACGATCTCATGTTGAATTTCGACACGCCGCCCGCCTCCGTGTGCCTGTTGCGGCTGTCGGCCATCGGCGACACCTGCCACGTCGTGCCCTTGTTGCGCACGCTGCAGAGAGCCTGGCCCGATACCCGCTTCACTTGGATCATCGGTCGCGCCGAAGCACGTTTGATGAGCCTATTGCCTGAGGTCGAGTTTATCACCGTCGACAAACGAGCCGGGTTTTCAGGCCTCGGAGCCCTACGCAGGCAGCTGCAGGGACGTCGCTTCGATCTCCTGATGCACTTGCAGTTATCTCTGCGCGCAAGTCTCGTCGCGGCCGTCATTCCGGCGCGCCGCAAGCTCGGCTTTGATCGTGCCCGGGCACGCGAAGGTCAGTGGTTGTTCACGAATGCCCAAATCGCTCCGCGTCAGCGCCAGCATGTCCTCGATAGCTTCATGGAATTCGCCGACGCCTGCGGCATCACCGAACATCTCTTCGAGTGGAATCTGCCGCTGCCAGCGGAGGCGTTGAACTACGCACGAGAATGGATTCCGCCGATCGAGGACGCATCCGCCAGAACCCTGGTGATCAGCGCCTGCTCGAGTCACACGCAGCGCAATTGGTTACCGGAGCGCTACGCCGCCGTCGCACGGCATGCCATCGACCAGCACGGCATGCGGGTCATTCTCGCGGGTGGTCCAGGTCCGATCGAGCGCGCGATGGCCGATGCCATCCGACTGCATTGCCCGGCCGTAATCGACCAGGTTGGCAAAGACACCCTGCCGCAGATGCTGGCTTTACTCGGGCGGGCGCGGGTATTGCTCGCGCCAGACACGGGGCCCGCCCACATGGCCACCATGGTGGGCACGCCCGTCATCGGGCTCTATGCGGCCACCAATCCGGCTCGTAGCGGCCCGTATCTCTCGCGGCAATGGTGTATCGATGCGTTTCCGAGAGCAGCAGCAAAGTTCAGGCAGGCAACGCCCGACACGCTGCCGTGGCACACCAAGATCGAAGAGCCCGGCGTCATGGAATTGATTGAAGTCACGGAAGTCTGCAACCGCCTTGATGCCTTGCTAGCATGTCAGCCATGAAAGACATCCTCGTTCCCATCTCGCCCGGCGAGTTGCTCGACAAAATCACCATCCTGCGTATCAAGGCGGCCCGTATCGACGATGCCGACAAGTTGCGCAATGTTCGATTGGAACTCGATCTGCTCGAGAAAACCTGGCGTGACAGCGGCTGCGCCGTACCCGAAGTGGCCGCCGATGAGACGGAATTACAGCGCGTCAACGAGGCTCTGTGGGTCATCGAAGATGACATTCGTGACAAGGAGCGCGCCCGGGAATTCGACGCCAAGTTCATCGAACTCGCGCGCGCCGTTTACGTCACCAACGATCAGCGTGCCGCGGCCAAAAAGCGCATCAACCTGGCGCTCGGTTCGCGTATCGTCGAAGAGAAATCCTACAAGCCCTATTGAGTGTACTCAGCGCTGCAGCGTGTATTCAGCGCTGCAGTAAGGGCACTTAGCCCAGCCGGTCTTTTCGATTGGCAAATACACGCGCGGATGAGAATTCCACAGATACATCTGCGGCATCGGGCATGACAGCGGCAAATCCTGCGGTGTGACTTCGTAGCGATTCTGGGCGTTGGGCTGCAGCAAGGGCTTGGTCGTGCTCATGAGGCGATTATACGCCGTCACCGAAAGTCTCGTTCCATAGCCGAGTGACCGACGCACGCTCCGCCACAAACTCAGTGTCGGCGACCACCGTCTTCTCGTCACGCAACGAGCGATGGTGAGTGCGTTCACGATAGGCTCGATAAGCCGCGGTCAGCAGGTCAACCGCCGACTGAGGCACCAGATCGCCCGATGCCAGCGTTTCCAGCTGGCGAATGGTGTCAGAGAACAACAACACCGCCGCGTGACGCTCGGCCTCTCGCAATGCCCAATACTGCGCCAGAAATTCGATGTCGGCGACGCCACCGGGGTCCTGTTTGATATCGAACTCGCCCGTACGGGATTTGCTGAGCTCGCGCCGCATGCGTTCACGCATGCTGCGTACTTCCTCACGCAGCGTGTCGCGCTTGACGTGCTGACGGAGAATCTCGAGCCGTACGGCCTCGAATCGCGCCCGCAACGATGGCGAACCTGCAACGGCTCGCGCATGCAGCAACGCCTGATGCTCCCAAGTCCAGGCTTCGCTGCGCTGATAGTCGGCAAACGCATCGATCTGGGTGATGAGCATGCCACCCTTACCACTCGGTCGCAGTCTCACATCCACTTCATACAATCGGCCAGCGGCCGAGTGCACGGTGAGGATATGCACGATGCGCTGTGCAAGGCGCACGAAGAAAATCTGATTATCGATTGGCCGATCACCCGTCGTTTCCTGCTCGTGTCCAGTTGAGTCGTGCAGAAAGACGAGATCCAGATCCGAGCCGTAACCGAGTTCGATACCGCCCAACTTGCCGTAACCGATGGCGCAAACACGCACGTCTCTACGTGGTAACTGCTCGGCATCGCGACAGGTCGGGACACCGAAGGCCTGCGTCATCTGCTGCCAGGCCTGCTGCATCGCTTTTTCGATGATGAGTTCGGCGATATCGGTCAGTCGATCGGAAACGCGCATCAGTGGTAGCGCTCCGGAGAGATCCGCGATAGCGACACGGAACACCGCTGCGCGCTTGAACTGTGCCAAGGCTTCGACCAATTGCTCAGGATCGGTCGCATCGACACGCGCTAAACGGTCCTCGAGATCGATCTCGAGTGCGTGCCGATCCGGTAACTCGGTCAACGAGCGCTCATCGAGCAGCTCATCAAGCAACAGCGGATGTGCTGCCAATTGCGAAACGAGAAAATCGCCGCCGCGACAGACCGTGACGAAACGGTGCCGAGCGGCGGGATTTTCATTGAGCAGCGAAAAATAAGCCGATCGCCCGCCGATTGCTTCGAGCACGCGCAGGAAGCGTCGCAACATGACGAGATGGTCGTCGTCAGCGTTCAATGTTCCGAGTAACTGCGGTAGGAGCGCCTGCAGTCGGCGCAGCGCCGTCGCGTCCAACCGGCGCACCCAACCACTACTACGGAAATCACATAGTAATCGCGCCAATTCCGATGCGGTGCTGAAACCCCGCTGCTGTAGTAGCGATTCCAACTGCGGAACATCGCAAGACTCATCCCACAGCGCACCGAGCTCATGGGCCGCCGCACGCGTGACCGTGGCCTCATCGCGATCCTGCACGGGAGAGAACACCAACGACTGGAATTGTCGTTGTACGAACTCGAGATGTACCGCCAAGGTTCTGCGTAACGAGGGCCAATCGGGCTCGCCCATGGCGCAAGCCAAGCGCGCCTGAGAGACGTCGTCGGCAGGCAGGGTATGGGTTTGCGCATCGCGAATCATCTGCAGACGATTCTCGAGGCTACGCAAATAACGGTATGACGCATCGAGCCCTTCGACGATCGGCGGCTGCAACAGCCGACTTCGGCCGAGCCGCGGCAATACCTCAAAGAGATGTGGGCTCTGCAAGCGCCGATCCTGACCGCCACGAATCAACTGCAGCGATTGCACGATAAATTCGATTTCGCGGATGCCGCCGGGACCGAGTTTGACGTGATCGATCAGATCTTTGCGTGCGACCTGCTTCTCGATCAGTTGCTTCATGTCACGCAAGCTTTCGAACACACCGAAGTCGAGGTAGCGTCGATAGACGAAGGGCCGTACCGCTTCGTCGTATAGCTCGCGATAGGCCGCTACGCCCGTGATGGCCCTCGCCTTGATCCAGGCGTAGCGCTCCCAATCGCGCCCATGCTGCAGCAAATAATCTTCGAACGAAGAGAACCCGCAAGCGAGCGGACCGGAATCACCGAACGGCCGCAGTCGCATATCTACGCGGAAGACGAATCCATCCGCCGTCGTCGATGAGAGCAAGCGCAACAGCATCTGTCCGAGTCGGATGTAGAACTCGTCGTGACTGACAGGAGCCGCGTGATGAGTCTCGCCGTATTCCGGAAAAAGGAATACGAGATCGATATCGGAGGAGAAATTCAGCTCCCGCCCTCCGAGCTTCCCCATGCCGATGACGACAAGCGGCATCGGCTGCCCATCTTCGTAGAGTGGCGCCCCGTAACGCGTGATCATCGCCTGCATCGCGTAGTCGACGGCGAGTTGCACCGCATCGTCGGCAAACGCAGACAAATCGGCCAGCGTTTCTTCGAGTGTGGCGAGCCCTGCGAGATCGCGCCACGCGATCCGCACCATTTCGCGACGACGCCAGAGGCGCAACCATCGCTGCGCGGCCACCTCATCTGCACTCAGCGAGAGTGCGACTCCCTGCGGCCAACACGAGGCGCCCTGAACCAGACGTGGTGACCGTAATGCATCGGCTCGCTCGAGATCAGCCACGAGTTCGGCATCGCGAGCAAGACTCTCCGCCACGAACTCGCTGCAAGAGAGCACGTGTGCGGCACTCGCGCGCCACGTGGTCGGCAGGTCGTCGATCAGCTCGTTGTCGAACAGCTTGGGGTTCATGGGCGCAGGCAGGATACAAAAAAAGCCCCGCACGAGGCGGGGCTTATGTCTGCAGCGCGGCAACTGGAGGGGGAGAAGGTCACCGCGCGGAAAGAAGACTAATCCTCAGGCAACAGGCAGTATGTACGCAGTTGTACTTAACCGAGTCCCCGATGCCTGTCGATTCCGCTGCCTACCGCAATGCCATTAGCCGTTTTTTGACTGGAGTCACGATCGTCACCACCGTAGCGGATGACAAGCCCTCAGGGCTCACGGCGACGGCCATCGCCTCGGTCACGCTCGAGCCGCCGACCTTGCTCGCCTGTCTCAACCGTCACTCGAGTACCTGTCAGGCGATCATCCAGGCCGGGCGCTTTACCGTGAATGTACTGGCCAACGATCAAACGGAGATGGCCAAGCTCTTCGCCTCTCGCGAGATGGATAAATTCCAACAACTGGCTGAGCTCGGCCACGGCGTCGAAATCAGCTCTTTCGGGACGCCTCACTTGATGGGCGCGTTGACCTCGATCGACTGCGCCGTATCGGCTACAACCGACGTCGGGACGCATCGGATCTTTTTCGGTGAGGTTCAGCAGGTACGCTGCACTGAAGGCTCACCGCTCGGTTACTTCCGGGGCGCCTTCGTCGAACGTTAGGCCTCGATCGAGAGCACCTACAAGGTCAAGGATGGCAGCGGCATGGCGCGCTGCTGCACTGCAGCCACGCGCAGCAGAGTCGACTCCGCATAGGGCCGGGCAACGTACTGGGCACCCATCGGCAAACCACGCGCATCGAGTCCCGCAGGAACGGTAATCGCCGGTAATCCGAGGTAGTTGAAAGGTGCCGTGCAGTGAACGAGACGACTCAGGATCTGCCACAGCGATGCACCTGCTCCCACATCCGTCTCGTCGCGTCGCGGCACTGGAATGGGCAAGGTCGGCGTCAGCAGAACATCGCAACGCGAGAACACGCGCTCGACAAAGCGTTGCAGCAGCGGGATACGCAACTGCAGCGCCTCGAGATAGACCGGCGCAGGGATGGCGAGCCCCGTCGACGCACGCACCCTAACCTGCGGCGTATATCGCTCACCCCGCGAGCGCAACCACGGCGCATGCAGGGCAGTCGCTTCGGAATAGACAATCGCCCGACTGAGCTCGGACATCTCCGCCACATCGGGCACCGTAACGTCGACGCGCTGCGCGCCCGCTCGCAATAGCGCTTGCAGCGATCGATCCATCGCCTCACGAATCTCGTCGGTCGCGACATCAAAGAAATAATTGGTTGGAACACCGATACGTAATTTTTCGACACCTTGATGGATGACGCTTCGGTAATCGGAGATCGGTCGCAGACTGGCATTCGCATCGATGCCATCGCCGCCTGCCACCAACTGCAAGATCTCAGCGAGATCCGCAGTCGTTCTCGCCATCGGACCAATCACATCGATCGACGGCGCGAGCTTCATGCTGCCCGTGCGTGGGATCAGTCCATACGTCGGCTTGAGGCCGACGAGCCCATTGGCCGAAGCCGGAATGCGGACAGAACCACCCGTATCCGAGCCCAAACTGGCAAAGGCGGCGCCGCAGGCAACCGCGGCGCCGGAGCCGCTCGAAGAGCCGCCGGAAATATGCTCGGGGTTCCACGCGTTACGGCAATCGTCGTAGGCGGCATTGTGCCCGGTCGCACCGAGCGCGAATTCCGCCATGTTGAGCGCCCCCACTTCGAGTGCGCCGGCTTGCTCCAAACGGGCGGTCACCGTGGCGACCTGTCGGGAAACCTGATCGAGTACGGCCTTCGATCCGTAGCGCACCAGATCACCGCCACGCCCGAACATGTCCTTGTGAGCCAGCGGAACACCCTGCAGAGCGCCCACGGGCACAACACCACGACGACGGGCATCAGCCAACACGAGATCGGCGCGCTCAGCCCCGCGCAAAAAGGTCTCGGCCTCGATCGCCAAGAAACAATTCGTCCGCTGCTGCGCTCGACGGGCACGCTCGAGCGTCTGCAGCGCCAACTCGTTCGCCGAGATCGAACCCGATCGCAAGGCTGCGACCGCATCCAACAAGCTCTCCGGATAGGTCGCACTCACGGCGATTCCCCCTCGGCCACCTCGTCGGCGAGCGCTTCGAGCACCCGCAAATAGTCAGAGGGTTCGCACTCGAAGGTCACGCCCGGTTCGATCTGACGCGAGCTTGCATGCACGGCTGCAATCGCCGCGGCCGCCCCGCCTGCGATGCGCTCGGCCATCGCCGTATCTAGGATAGGAACGTGCACCAGCGCCGCCAAACTCTCGACCAGATCGGCAGAAAGCACGGGCGATTCAGAAGCGCTCTGTTTTGGTTGCGACACGATCGGCTCACGCACGAATTGGAAGTGCCATGTTAGCGTTTGTCGCATGTCACACCCAACCACAAATGCCGACGTCATCGTCATCGGTGCCGGTCTCTCTGGGCTCGAGTCGGCACTGACTCTGCAAGAAGCAGGGCTGACGATCACGGTGCTCGAGGGCCGCCGTCGAATCGGCGGCAGGCTCTACACCCTCGATCAGGTGCCGGGTAAACCGGAGGTCGGTGGCAACATCGTCTCTCGGGCCTACGGACGAGTCATTGCCGCCAGCTCGCGCTACGGAGTGCCGCTACGCGACGATGCACCGCGCTATGCCGCCTTTCCCGACAGGCAAGTGATTTTCATCGGCGGTCGGGCCATCAACGCAGCCGCTTGGGCGCAGCACCCGGCTAATCCATTCGTTGGCGAGGAGCGCTCACTGCTTCCGGCGGCATGGGGCCGTACGGTGCTGAATCGTTATCGCCCGTTCGATGATCTCGAGAATTGGCATCAACCGCAGCATGCCGATCTCGATATCTCGGTCTACGATTTTCTGCGCTCGCGTGGCGCGACGCCGGCAGCCATACGACTCGGCTATGAAACCAACATGCCGTACGGAACAGAGTCGTCGCACGATGTATCGATCCTACAACTGGCTTTCGTCGATCACTGGCAACGCATCAATCAACGGCAACTCGGAGCCGGTGATCGCTTCGTCGGTATTTTCGAAGGCGGTAACCAGCAGCTGCCGATCGCGATGGCGAAACGACTGAACGGCGACTTGCTACTTGATCGACATGTCGTCGCCATCGAACAGACCAAAGAAAATATACTCGTGCGATGCTCCGATGGCTCACGACACCACGCTCGGGCCGTCGTCAGCTCCATGCCATTCACGACCTTGCGGCATGTACATCTAGATCCACTGCCGGCACCTTTGCAGAACCGCGCCATTCAAACCCTGGGTGCCAAGCCGATCACGCAGTTCCATCTGCTGCCACGGCGACCTTTCTGGGACGACGATGGTTTGAGCCCCGCGTTCTGGACCGACGGACTCGCCGGATCGGTGCTCGCCAATCGCGATCCCAAGGATCCGAAGACGGTCACGAGCCTCACCGTCTGGTGCAGCGCGGCTAACGCTCGATTTCTAGATCGGTATAGCGAAGCGGATGCAGCGCGCATCGTCATCGCAGAGATCGAGCGCCTACGTCCCGCTGCGCGGGGCGCACTTGAAGTTGCGGCAGTTCACTCCTGGGAGCGTGATCCACATGCCGCCGGTACCTGGGCCATCTTCAGACCCGGACAAGTCGCGCTCACCAGCCATCTCGCCAAGCCGCACAACAAACTGTTCTTTTGTGGAGAACACACCGCGCTTGCGGCGCGTGGCATGGAAGCCGCATTCGAATCAGCTGAACGCGTGAGCCTCGAAGTACTGGACGCGCTCAGCTGAGCCAAGACTATCTACGAAGATGTTACCCACGCTTACGAAAGTGCGGGATGACCTCGGTCGCATATAACCTCGCTTGCTGCACCATAGCCTCCTGCCTCGCCCCATGCGGATGGGGCACTGGAGAGCCGCCGAGCTGATAGACATGGTCGAGCCCCATATCGAGCAAGGCACCGAGACGAGTGCGGCACTTGGCAGGTGAGCCGCAGATCGAAAACCAGTCGACGAATTCATCAGGCACGCCCTTGAGATGACTGCCCTCCTCTTGCGCGTGATGCTTCATGTCGTAGCCGGTCTGCATCTGCGCCGCGAGCTCTTTGAGCTGCTCGGGCAAATGATCGAGTGGTGCATTCTTCATACCCGCGAAGTGCGCAACCATTCCCGAGATCATACGACCGAGGTTGATAGCGCGCTGCTCATCCTCATCGCAGACCAAGTTGACATACGCCCCGATGCGCACTGAATCGCGCGATCGACCGGTTTCTTTGAGACGCGCGAGCGCCACATCCATAGCCCATTGAATGCGCTCTGGTGCGCTGCCGACAGCGAAGCTCACGCGATCGCCCACATCCACCGCCATGGCAATCGTCTGCGGACCCGTACAAGCGACATCGATCACGACCGGATCGACCTTCAGCGAGTCGTACCAGCGCAGTCGGGATGGCGTGCCATTGCGGTCGATGGTCTCGCCACGCGTATAGGCCTGTAGACGTTGAACGAAGGTGCGCAGCTGACTCGTCGTCCCATTCGGAATGCCGATATGGGCAGCTGACGAGTCGCCGCGGCCGATGCCGCAAATCACCCGGCCATTGGATTCCGCTTGCAAGGTGGCAAGCGTACAGGCCGTCACAGCGGCATCTCGGGTCACCGGGTTGGTTACGCCCGTGCCTAAGCGTAGGCGCGTTGTCGTTTGGGCCGCTAGCGCCAGCTGGGAAAACGGATCCGGACTCAGGTTCTGTGTGTCAGGGCACAGCAACATGTCGAATCCCAAGTCTTCAATCTGCTTGGCGAGGCGTGCCGTATAGCCTGGGGAAGCTTCCATGACGATCCCGAACTCGGGGCCCGGGAACCGATCTGCTGGCGTCATGTCTTAACTCACGTATGGGAGGCGCGTGCCCCGATGACGAAGTGTAACCTCACGATAAAAGCGCTAGCATTCGCCCCTCGGTCAAGACATCGACTTGCATATGGAGTGCGTCGACCATGAAGTTGTTTTCGCGTGGATTTTTCTGGAGTTTTATCGCCCTGTTCGTACTCGTCGGACAGGCACGGGCTGACGACTACTCGAAGACCATCGAGCTCTTCAAGAACGCGGGTGAAAGCGCCGACTTTTTTCAAAAGAGCTACGCCTACGCCGTGTTTCCGACCATCGGCAAAGCCGGTCTCGGTATCGGCGGAGCCGGTGGAACGGGCCGTGTGTATGAGCGAGGTAACTATGTCGGCGACGTCTCGATGTCGCAGATCAGCGTTGGCTTTCAGGCGGGCGGTCAAGCCTATAGCCAGGTCGTTTTTCTGCAGGATAAGCGCGCTTTCGACGAGTTCACCTCCGGTGAGTTCGCCTTTGGCGCAGGCGTAGGCGCCATTGCCATCACGGCCTCGGCCAGTGCATCGGCGGGCACCACCGGCGCCACCGCCGCAGCGAGCGGTGGCAAGCGCGATGCTACGACGACCGGCAACTACTACAAAGGCATGGCGGTGTTCACCATCGCCAAAGGCGGCCTGATGTACGAAGCCTCACTCGCTGGCCAAAAATATTCTTACAAGCCGCGCAAGAAATAACGCAGCGATCGTTTCTCCAGACGCCGGGCCTACACGGGCTCGGCGTTCGAACCGCGCCCACCACGCAACTCGTACTCCTGCGTGCCGCGATGATAGATGTGATCCGTATCAAGAGCGGCTGTCTTGGCGTAGATGAATCCCGGCGCGATCGACTCATAGATAGGCTCGAAACCGCGCTGTTCGGTCATGTGGAAAAGCTCCGCAAACGACTCGACGACGAAATAAGTCGCTTGCAGATCGGAGATCTCATAGTCGGTACGCATGACCCGATCCACATTGAGATGTATCCGATGCGGCGATCGCCCTTCGAGTGAAAAACGCGTTTCGGTGGGGCCAGACAAAATGCCTGCGCCATAGATTCGAAGACTGCCACTCTCCCGAATCAGACCAAATTCCACGGTGTACCAGTACAAAGCGCTCAACGCCTTCAGGCGGTTGTACTTGAGCGCCTTCCAACCCGCTCGACCGTAGGCAGCCATGTAGTTTGCAAAAACGGGATCGGTCAGCAATGGCACATGACCGAAGAGATCATGAAAAACGTCGGGTTCCTGGACGTAATCGAATTGATCACGCGTTCGAATGAAATTGCCTACCGGGAAGCGCCGGTTCGCCAAGTGGTAGAAGAACACGGCGTCGGGAATTAGCATGGGCACCGGCACGACTTGCCAGCCGGTCATAGGTAGCAGCGATTCGTTGACACGCTCAAAAGAAGGAACGCCACCTCGCCCCAGATCAAGTCGCTCCAAACCATCGACAAAAGCCTGACACGCGCGCCCCGGCAACAAGCGCTGCTGACGCTCGAACAACTCATCCCACAGTCGATTTTCGTCGACGCTGTATCGGCGTTGCTGCGGCTCGAGCCAGTCGTCACCAAGATGGCTCGGCCGCTGCAACGGCGCCACGAACACGGAGGGCGGCGTCGACGGGATTCGACTGAAGTCGAACTCGGTCACTGCAGACTCGTTTCCCAATGCGGCGCCGTCGTCACGAACGGTCGAATGCCGAGTTCTGTGAAGACGCGCGAAGGGTCGATGCTACGCCCTTGAGTCACGACGATCGCCATGCGACGCAAGGCCGTAATGTCCGTCGTCGGATCTCCTTCGACTAAGGCCAGATCCGCCAGTTTGCCAACTTCGATGCTGCCTCGATCTGTGAGGACGCCGGAATACTTTGCTCCATTCCAGGTGGCGATCTTGAGCACTTCCGCGGGCGAAATACCCGCCTGCACATACAGCTCAAGCTCGCGCTGCAGAGTGAACCCCGCCATTTCGTCGGTGCCCGCCAGCAGCGGCACGCCGGCGCGATGCATCTGACCGACGAAGTCAATCATGCGCGCATAGGAACGATTGTAGAGCGCGTGCACCCGCTCATTCGGGATATCCATACCACCACTCAAACGACTGCGCTGTACATTGGCAGGCATATGATCAAGGACTGCTGCAAAAGCCGGCGACACTTCACCATCGCGCTGCCTCAGGAAATCGAACGTCGTCAAAGTCGGGTCGATGACGACCTTTCGGTCCTTCAGCAACTGCACGAAGCGGCTTACTTCATCGCCCTTGAAATCGATATCGACTGTTTTAGCGGCGGGCAAATAGAAGCGCTGCAAGGTTCGCGTATCGGTCTTGTCGTCCATCAGGAAGTTCAAAACAACCTGATTGATATGGTTGAGCTCATCGAAACCCGCCTCGACCACCTGACTCGCTCGCATGAACGCCGGGACGTGGCCGCTGACCTTCAGACCCCGGGAGTGCGCATACGCCACCGTCTCTGGTAAATGCATTCGGGGAAAGCTGTTGTAAATTTTGATTTGCGGATACCCGTGAGCCGCATACCAATCGACGGCAGCCTTGGCCTCGTCCAACGTGCTGATCACAAAACCACTACGAGCCGAATAGGGGCTCTCTCCCTCCAGAAAACCCGTCGGCACGATCTGCGGGCCGAAAACCTTGCCTTCCGCGGTCTCATCGATAACGCGCTGCAGCATCGAATTGTCGTTGCCCATATCGCGCACGGTCGTGACGCCCGCAGCGAGATTCAAGCCGCCTTCCCAACGCCCCACGTGAGCGTGCATGTCGAACAAGCCCGGCAGCAACACCCGGCCTTCGGCATCGAGACTGCGCGCAACGGGCAGCCCGTGCATGCCCTCGCCCGTTGGCTGGATCGACACGATGCGCCCACGCAGGATGTAGACATCATGACGCCCCGCACGCATCGCGGCTCGCTCTGCGTCAAAGAGCCGCGCGTTTCGGATCACGCTCAATCCCGTCATCGGCGTCGAGAGGCGCGCCGTCATCGTCGCGAGCAGTTCCGTCTCGGCCTCAGCCTGCGCATTAGCGAGCCGTGATTCCTCCGCCTCATAGCCCTTCGGCAATTGCGCGAGATAACCCGGCTCGATCAAGGCAAAGAATTCGGGCGCTGGATCGCGGGTGGCCCAAACGAAATCCGGCGTCAATCCGAGCCCACTGATCGCGATGAGATCGATCTCGCGAGCCGTATCGCCCTGCCCCACCGACAGCGTCTTCAAGGTTCGGCGAGTAACGGTGCCCGCCGGTAACAAACGCAATGACCGGCCATCCGTCGTCAGCCGCAGCAATTGCTCGTAAGCGGCCACACTAATGTTTAGTGGTAGATACAGCTTGCCCGTTGCATTCGGCACCGAACCCTTTTCAGTGGTGGACCTCCAAGTCGCCTGCGTGCCGGAAACGCGGAACCGCTCATCCACACGCGAGCCATAGGTCGTTGTACCTTGCGCTGTGTACTCTCTGAAGGTGCCATCGGCAGCGAGGCGATATTGCTCTCGGATTTCCGGCCCGCGGCCGTTATCTTTGAAAAAGAGCTCGCTGCGACAACGCTCGTTAGCGTCACATTCGATCGAGGTGTAGCCCGCTGGCTTGCCGTTATCGACAGTAAATGTCCAACGACGTTCGGCAGCCGGAGCCGCCGCCGCGGCCACGGCCGCTAGAACCAAAAACCAGCGCGTCATAGACACCTACCTCGATTCGGCAAAGACAACTCAGCGACGATAGTCGAGTGGCGGCTTACGATCACCCACCACCGAGACGTATTTGAAGTCGGTACCGCGCCGTTGTTCGAACTCCGCTTTAGCGCTGCGAATCAACTCCGCGTCTTGCATCAGTCGGACGGCGGTCAAAGTGAGAATCTTGGTGGCATTCTCCATACCTTTGAGTCCGATGCTCATGCCGCCTGCCGCAACGGCCTGCCAGGAATGCGCTGGTGTACCAGGCACCCAGGTTGCCGTTCGAAAGCCGATGGTCGGTACCGTCCAGCTGACATCACCCACGTCCGTAGAGCCGTATCCGCCGCGTGAATTCGGCGCCTGAATCTCCCGCTCGGACCCTAAGGGCAGCGCTGCTTTGCCGAGAGTCGTGTAGAGCTTTTCGGCAAACGCTTGCTCGTTGGCGTCGTACGTCACGCCACCCACTTGTCGCAGATGGTCATCGACGACCGACGCCAGCGCATCGTTCGGAAGCAAGCTGTATGCACCGTGAATCACTTCGTGGTTCACGCTCGTGCCCGTACCGACCGCCGCCGCTTCGGACGTCTTCACGATACGGTCAAAGATTTCTGACATGATGAGCGGGTTGCGATGCCGAACGTAGTAGAAAACCTCCGCGCTTTCCGGCACGACGTTAGGCGCATCTCCGCCGCGCGTGATGATGTAGTGGATGCGCGCATCCTGCGGAACGTGCTCGCGCATCAGATTGGCCATGAAGTTCATTGCTTCGACGCCGTCGAGCGCGGAGCGCCCTCGCTCGGGAGCGCCAGCAGCATGAGCCGCAATTCCGGTGAAGCGGAACTTGGCGCTCTTGTTCGAGAGCGTCGGCTCGTTGGTAACGATATTTTGATCACCTGCGTGCCAATGCAACGCCACGTCGACATCGTTAAATAGTCCGGCGCGAACCATATAGGCTTTGCCGGCACCGCCCTCTTCGGCAGGGGTGCCATAAAGGCGAATCGTCCCGCTGCGGCGCTGCGTCTGTAGCCAATGCTTCACCGCGATGGCAGCCGATGTAGAACCCGCGCCGAACAGATGATGTCCGCAGGCGTGGCCCGAAATGCGCCCCTTTAATGGCGAGCGGTCAGGCACTGCCGCCTGTGAAACGCCCGGCAAAGCATCCATTTCTGCGAGGATCGCGATAACCGGCTGGCCACTGCCGTATTCGGCAACGAAGGCCGTCGGCATATCGGCAACGCCCGCCGTGATGCGAAAACCGGCTTCGCGCAATTCTTTTTGCAAGCGCGCGCTGCTTTGCTCTTCCTGATAGCCGACTTCTGCCCAATTCCATAAATCGAGCGCGGCGGCGCGATCGGCAGCGCGGCGCGACTCGATGAACTTGAACAGGGAGTCATCGGCGGAGGCTGCAGCAGAGGTCAGCATGGTGGTTACCATCACCGCGGCTAGTACGATTGGTCGGAACATCATGAGATCACCTGCAGAGGTAGCGATGAATCAAAAGCGCCAGGATTGACGCCGATAGAATTTGCCGAGCACCCAGATCGGGCCGATCAGCAGATAGACAAGATCGGTGAAGAAACTCGGTCGCTTGCCTTCGTAAGCATGACCGATGAACTGTCCGATCCAAGCAACCACGAAAACGGTGATAGCGGACAGAGCCAACGTCATAACGCCAAACTCAACGCGCACGTATTCGGTGATGCCGAGGCTCGCCAGCATGCAAAGAGCAGCGCCGACACCGATCGAGATCGACAAGCGCAGCCAGAAAGCCATGGTTAGAACCGCTGCGATCCACGCTACGCTACCCGCCGGTAGCGCCTCGCCCACCGGAATGGAATACAGCAGCGCCATCACGGACCAGACGATCGCTGGCACACAAATCACGTGCAGGAACTGATTGCGTGCGTCCTGATGGTCTGCCGAGTAGGCTGAAAACCATCGATCAATCGGTCGCTCCGCAGATTGGGTCATCTCGATAGCCATCGCCGATTACTCCCCTTGAGTATTCGTGTTGAGTCTTCGTGAGTTAGAAGCTTACCCGGTCGCCGCTCGCCAGCCACGCTCGAGCTGCTCTAACCGATCTTCGAGCAAACCGGTATAACCAATCGACAAGCGGACCAGCCCAGGACTGATTCCGGCGCGCAGCAATGCCTGTTCATCGAGTTCGCTTGAGGTGCTCGATGCGCTGGCACTCATCAGAGTGTCACTGAAACCGAGGCTCACAGCCATGTAGCCGAAGTCCTCTTTGTTTTGTAGATGTTCCATGAATCGATTAGCTCGCTCGGCACTGCCAAGATCCACTGCGAGCAGACCACCGGCACCATAGCCACGATTAGCTAATTCACGATGCAGCGAATAGTCAGGGTGGCTCGCGAGCCCCGGATAAATTACGGATGCACCGAGTTCCGCCAGTCTTTCGGCGCAGCTTTTGGCACGACGGGCGTGCTCCTGCATTCGTAGCCCAAGATTCGGGAAGCGCGTAGCCACTTCATAGGCCGAGCGCGGATCCATCGTTGGCCCCAACAACATCAAACTGCCGAGGTGCAAATCGTACATGCCATCGATGAAAGCGCCGCTCGCACAAACACACCCTGCAACGATATCCGAGGCGCCATTGATGAACTTGGTGAGGCTGTGAATCACGACATCAGCGCCGTGCACGGCGGGCGAGATCGATAGCGGCGCAAAGGTGTTATCGACGATCAACAACGCATCATGACGATGTGCGATCGCAGCCAGCGCCGGCAGGTTAGCCACTCGTAATGTGGGGTTGGATACCGTCTCGCAGTAAAGCACCCGGGTGCGGGTCGTGAACGCCGCCTCGACGGAGGCCAGATCCGACAAATCAACAAAAGTGGTCTCGATACCGGCTTTTTTCGGCAGAAAATCATGCAGCAGCGCCCATGTGCCGCCGTACAAAGCTTGCCCTGCAACGATATGGTCACCGTGATTACAGGCATGCAATAAAGAGCCGGAGATCGCAGCCATTCCGCTCGCTGTGCAATAGGCGCTCTCCGTTGCCTCGAGTGCGGCCAAGTGACGCGCGAGCACCATGACTGTGGGATTAAAATGGCGGCCGTAGAGGAAGCAGCCGCCGCCTGGCCCCTCCCGCCCCTCGAAGATCGCAGGCATCTTGCCGGCTTCCATGACCGTGAAGGTCGCGCTCGTCTCGATGGAAAGATTGACTCCCCCATGCTCACCGAACTCATGGCGCGAATGCGCTACACGGGCCATCGGATCGCCTTGCTGTCGTTCTTGCATCGCGTGTCCCCCTAAGAGCGGTTAGTATTTTCCACCATGACAACAACTACAACCGGCGCGAGTCGCCACTGGATCAGCGTTCTCATCTTCAGCGTGTTCGCCTGGACGATGAGCAATCTCGATCAATCCTTGTTCGGGTATGCCATACCCGGAATCTTGGGCGAGTTTCAGGTGGGCCTCGATGTGGTTGGGCTCATCCTCACCGTCGGCTTCATCACCGCTTCGGTGATGGTGATTTTTGCCGGTCTTGCTGCCGATACGTGGGGTCGTCGCTGGACTTTAACAGCGCTGCTAGCGCTATCGGCGCTATTCGTCGGTCTGCACGGATTTGTCGAAGATCTCGCGCAACTGACTTGGTTGCGCGCCCTCGCCTTTGGCCTCGCCGCAGGACTCGCGCCGATCACAGCCGCTTACGTCGCCGAGTCTGCACCCGCGCGTCATCGCGGCATGCTAATGGGTGTTTTGCAGTGCGGGTATCCACTAGGGTGGTTTTTGGCGGCCATGCTGGCCGCGCCGCTACTCGAGACCAGCGGTTGGCGCTCGATTTTTTTCATCGGCTTCGCCGTGGTGCCGATCGCTTTTTTGATCGGCTGGCGTCTGCCAGAGAGCGAACGGTTTCAGCAAGTCGCTGCAACGCGCTCCGGCGAACGCACGTCGATCATCGATTGGGGATTACTGCGCGAGATGTTCTCGAACGACTATCGACGGCGGTCGATCGCCTCGATTGTCTTGTTCTTTGCGTTTGGCTGCGCTTATGCAGGCACGGCATTCTTCTTCCCCACCTATTTCATGGAAGTGCGCGGCTACAGCCAATCGGAGGCCGCGCAACTGGTGGGTCTCTCCAACGGCATCGCGATTTTTGGCTATCTCGCTGCGGCCTATGTCGGTGAGTATTGGATGCCGCGGCGTGACACCTTCGCATTGTGGACATTACTCGGTGCCGCCGCCCTCGTCGCACTGATGTGGTTGCCACAGGAACGCTGGCAGGATCTCGCGCTCTTCGGTCTTACCGGTGCCTTTTTCTATGGCAGTAATGCCGTGGTCGGTGCGCTGCTGACTGATTTGTTTCCGACGCGAATGCGAACCACCGCTTATGCCGTCTGCGGCTCGGCACCACTCAGTGCCGGGTTCGCGTTATTCCCGGCGCTCGTTCCACTCGTCGTGCAATCGGCAGGTTGGCAGTGGTCGTTTACGGTGATGATTGCGCCGCTATTGGTGTTGGCCGCGGCAGCCGCGCTCGCGCTTCCTCGCATTGCCTCAGGCAGCGACATCGACGCCGTCAACCGTGACTGACGGTATCGTCTAACGGCTCATCGCGTGAGGCAGGCCCGCCGAGTGGCATCGCACCTGCCGGCCGCTCGATATAACGTCGGGCCTTGCCACGACCGCCCTCGATGAGCGCGGTCAGTTGCTCGCGTACTTCGCGATCGGCGAGTGTCGGACGGGTCAAACGCCGCTGATAGTCCGTCCAGGTCGGACTCTCGAACCGTTCGGTCCACACTTGCGGATCATCGAGGCTCTGGCACAGCGACCAACGATACGCCCCATCGCGACGTCGAAGACGACCCAACTCGTGTGCCACCGCAACGAATTGACGGGCATTATCCTCGGCGACGCGATATTCGATCTCGATGACGATGGGACCTGATGCGGGATCGAGCTCGACGGCCGGCGGATCGACGATCGGCACTGTTTGCGGATCGAGCGAACCCATGCGCGCAATCGATACCGGCAACCATCGCGCAACCAGAAAGGTGCTCAAAGAAGACACACCAGCGATCGTCAATATCTCTCGCAATCCATGGGCAGCCGCCAAGTGACCCCAGAGCCAGCTGCCGAGAGCGAGCCCGGCGAACGCGAACGTTTGATACATCGCCAGCGTTCGACCCGTCACCCAACGCGGCGATGACAACTGCATGGCGATATTCAGGTTGGCAAGCCCCAGCGTCCACACGGAGCCCGCCAGTACGTGAGCCAGCAACGAGACGATCGCATTGGGGCTTTGCGCGATGATGATCATGGCCACGGTGGCGACCGCACAAATCCAACGCAACAAAGCATCGCTCGAGAAACGACTGCGCAGCGCACTGCTCGAGAGCGCTCCCATCATCGCGCCGATACCGAAGCCGCCGAGCAAAATGCCGTAAGTCGGTGCGCCCCCCGCCAACAGATCGCGCGCTACGACCGGCATCAGCGCAGGTACCGCAGAGATCGGCACGGTAAACAACACGGCGCGAATCAGGATTGCGGTCAGATGGGGTGACAAGCGTACGTAGCGGATGCCGGCGGCGATTGCTCCGAATAGCGGCTCGGGCGGCAACGGGTTCTCGCTCTTGGGCGCACGCCACCAAAGCAGTGCGCCCAACATCCCGATATACGACAGCGCGTTGATCACGAACGCCGCGGCCGCGCCGACGCTCGCGACGATGACGCCACCAATCGCAGGGCCAACGCTACGCGCCAGATTGAAACCCACCGCGTTGGCCATCACGGCGGCCGGAATTTGCGCACGCGGAACCTGATCAGCAATGGAAGCCTGCCATGCGGGAGCGAATGCCGCAGTACCGCAACCAATCAGAAACGTGAAGGTCAACAACCA
The DNA here is from genome assembly GCA_039799645.1 of Pseudomonadota bacterium. GTDB lineage: Bacteria > Pseudomonadota > Gammaproteobacteria > Steroidobacterales > Steroidobacteraceae > UBA964. Next base: position 64,756 of record JBDLSG010000006.1, read on the forward strand.
GATCGGTGTCAGCCAACTCAAGATCGCGAATACGGCTAGCGAGATCGACGCTAGCAGCATCAACAACTGCGAGAAGATCATGACCCAGCGACGATCGTGGGTGTCCGCGTAGGCGCCGGCAATCAGTGATAGAAAAAAGAACGGCAATGTTCCGGCCGTCTGTACTAGGGCGACCTGATCCGGAGAGGGCGCAATCGTTGCCATCAGCCAAGAAGCACCGACGGTCTGAATCAAACTACCGAGTGACGAAACGAGCGACGCCCACCAGAAAACGGCAAAAACCTGGTGCCCAAAGGGTGCCAGCGTCGACTGGCGCCAGCGGGCTATACGGGAATCGGAGGACGCAGTCATCGGTAGAAGCTAAAGCAACGGTCTGCAGCGCAGAAACAGAATCGCAACGGTATCATGACGCCATGTCGGTGAGCTTCGAAAATATCGTCAATGCCGCAAAGACTCTGGGCGATCAACTAGAGCGCACGCCCTGTAGGCGCTCGCGCACCTTATCGGCGCTGACCGGCGCCGAAGTGTGGTTGAAGTTCGAGAACCACCAATTCACCGCATCGTTCAAGGAACGTGGTGCGCTCAATAAGCTACGCAGCCTGAATGCAGAGCAGCGGCAGCGGGGCGTCATCGCCATGTCGGCCGGCAACCATGCCCAAGGCGTTGCTTTTCACGCTAGTCGTCTCGGCATACCAGCCACTATCGTCATGCCGGCGAATACCCCTTTCAACAAAGTCCAGCAGACTCGCACTCACGGTGCACGTGTCGTCCTGCATGGCGCTCAGCTGACCGATGCCGAGCAGCATGCGCACGAAATCGCCAAGGCTGAACATCTCGTTTTCGTGCATCCCTATGACGATGCCGACATCATCGCTGGCCAAGGCACGATCGCGCTCGAGATGCTCGAGGATGTGCCCGATCTCGAGACGCTCTGCGTTCCCATCGGCGGCGGCGGCCTACTGGCCGGCATGGCGATCGCCGCCAGAGCCATGCAGCCCAACATCGAACTCCTCGGCGTACAAACCCGCGCCTTTCCGGGTATGTATGCCGCTATCAAGGGCACGAGCCCGACTTTTGCCGAGCGCACCATCGCCGAAGGTATCGCCGTACGGAATGTGGGACGGTTGACCCGAGCGATCATCGGGGAATTGGTGAACGACATTCTGCTGATCGACGACTCGGCGATCGAGAACGCCATTAGCCTATTGGTGTCGATCGAGAAAACCGTCGTCGAAGGTGCAGGCGCTGCGGGGCTTGCTGCCGTCTTGGCGCATCCCGAGCGCTTCAAAGGCAAGAAGGTGGGTCTCGTCTTGTGCGGCGGCAATATCGATACGCGCCTCCTCGGGATCGTGCTGCAACGTCAACTCGTACGCGAGCGCCGCCTCGTCACCTTCCGTTTCGAGAGCGCCGATCAACCGGGCACGCTGGCACGCATCGCCACGCTGATCGGCGGCGCCGGCGGCAATATCGTCGACGTTGCCCATCATCGGCTTTTTCTCGATGTGCCGATCAAAGATGCCGATCTCGACTTCACCATCGAGACTCGCGACGCTGAACATACCCAACAACTTGAGGCAACCCTGCAAGCGGCAGGTTTGTCGCCGCAAACGATTGCATCGACTGGAGGCTGACCAACGCCATGACGAATCCGAAAAAGACAGCGATGGACCGCTTTCTCGACACTGTCGAACGCGCTGGCAACGCCCTACCTCATCCGGCAACGCTCTTTGCCTTGCTAGCCCTGATCGTCGTCGTCGCCTCGTTCGTCGCCACGCAATTTGGCGTATCCGTCCAGCACCCAACGACAGGCGCAACGGTCACCCCCGTCAATCTGCTGAGCCTTGAAGGCCTGCATCGGATCCTGACCAATCTCGTCACCAACTTCACGGGCTTCGCGCCGCTCGGCACGGTGCTCGTCGCCTTGATCGGTATCGGTGTCGCTGAGCATTCAGGGTTAATCGGCGCTGCACTGCGTAAACTCGTTTTGGCGGCACCGCGCCAACTGTTGACGCCGATCATGGTTTTCGCCGGCGTCATGTCGAACATGGCGAGCGAAATCGGCTATGTGCTCTTGATCCCGCTTGCAGGCCTGATCTTCCACTCGGCCGGTCGCCACCCCATCGTCGGCATGGCCGCCGCCTTCGCGGGCGTCTCCGGTGGATACTCAGCTAATCTTTTGATCGGAACCATCGACCCCTTGCTCGCCGGGCTATCGCAAGAGGCTGCTCAGATCGTCGACCCGAGCTACACCGTCAGTCCGCTCGCTAACTGGTATTTCCTCGCCGCCTCGACTCCCGTCATCACGCTGCTCGGTTGGTTCGTCACCGAACGCTTTACCGAGAAACGTTTCGGCGACCGCGATAGGAATGCATTGGATGGTTCGACGGAGAGCCCATCGACGAGCGAGTTGTCATTGCCCGAGCGTCGTGGCCTTCGCTACGCGGGCTTGGCGAGTCTCGCGCTGACGTTGCTGATCATCTGGTCGATGCTGCCCATCGGCTCAGTGCCCGGTGGCGGCTTCCTGCGCGATCCAAACACGGGAGAGCTTCTCAACTCACCGCTGCTTTCAGGTGTCGTGGCAATCATCTTTCTCTTCGGGGTCGTCAGTGGCGTCGCCTATGGCATCGGCGCAGGCACGATCCGTAGCGATGCCGATATCGTCAAAGGTATGAGTAACAGCATGTCGACTCTGGGCGGCTATCTCGTACTCGTATTCTTTGCCGCGCAATTCGTGGCGCTGTTCAATTGGACCCAACTCGGTCTGATCATGGCCGTGAACGGCTGAAGGCCCTCGGCCTCTCGGCCGTGCCCCTGTTCGCCCTGTTCATTTTGCTCACCGCCACCGTCAATCTGATGATGGGCTCCGCTTCGGCAAAGTGGGCGCTAATGGCGCCGGTGTTCGTGCCGATGTTCATGTTGCTCGGCTACTCACCCGAGTTGACTCAAACTGCCTACCGTGTCGGCGATAGCGTGACCAATATCATTTCGCCGATGCTGAGCTACTTCGCGCTGATCATCGCCTTCTTTCAAAAATACGAATCGCGCGCAGGCCTTGGAACCGTAGTCGCTGTGATGTTGCCCTACTCGATAACCTTCCTGCTCGGATGGTCATTGATGTTCGGACTGTGGCTGGGCTTCGGCCTACCGATCGGGCCCGGCGCCCCTCTCTACTACTCGGGCGCCAACTGACAGCTCGCGGGCGGCCGCTCATCACGAGCCGTCCCGCGACGCACCTCGAGATGCTGAATCTTCGGTGGCATCGTGGGTGACAACGTCACCGAAGCCCGCAGCGTGCCGCGCTCGCAATCGAACAACCAATCGCCCCGCAAGCGATTCTCGATGCTGACGTAGCCTGGTCGGCTTCGGCAGACACCAAGCTCCTGATTCAATTGCGCGAACTCGGCACGTCGCCGCTCGAGTGAACGATCGAGATAGAGATTCATCGCTGCAAGCTCACGCGCAGTAGTGTCATCCCACTTCGCCACCAAACTCTCGACACCGGACCGCGCCGCTTGCAATTCCGCCGACGGCTCGATCGCGCGCCGCTTGAGCGCGCCGGTGCGCGCTAACGCGGCAATCGCCTCATCGAGTGCGCCGCCCCACGGCGTGTAAGTGCGATTACCGAGTGCGATCAGACCGACGCCGTATTCCGGCAGCCAACGCATCTGTGACCCAAAACCCGGTAGCCCACCCGAGTGGGCGACGATGTGCGAAAAATCGCAGCTCTGACTGATGCGCAGTCCGTACCCATATCCCGTCACGTTGAGCTGTGGTTGTCCGCTCTTACTCAGCGTGATCGAGGCTGGCCGCAAGCGCCACATCTGTTGCATCTCGCGCAATGAAGCACGTGCGACCGGCCCACTCGAAGCATCGTCGCGCGGCGGATAAGCCGCCAGGAACTGGCCGACGTAGCGGCCGAGATCATCGAGCGAGGTCAACATGCCGCCCATCGAACCGAACGCACCATCGGCGAGCTGTGGCTCGAGTTTCCATTGACCATCTTCAAATCGATAGCCCCGCGCAAGACGCGTGTCGTCCACTGAGCGCGGCTCGAGCGTCGTCGATGTCATACCGAGTGGCTGTAGAATTCTTTGCTCGACGTACTTCGGGTAAGACATTCCCGAGACGGTCGAAACAATCCGGCCGAGCAAAGCGTAGCCATAGTTGGAATACTCGAAGGCAACGCCCGGCGGGTTCGAGAATGGCATGCCCTGCTGTAACAAGGCTGTGAATTCCTCTTCGCTGATCGCCAGCTGCTGATCACCCCACGGATTGTCTTCAGGAAATCCTGCTGAATGCGTCAGCAAATCGCGAATGGTCAGCTTCGGTGAGTCACTGCTCGGATAGCGCCAGCGACGCAGCTCGGGCAGATATTTTTCTGCGGCATCGTCAAGCGATAAGCGCCCTGCATCGCGCAACTGCAGAATCGCCATCGCAGTGAAGCTCTTCGTCATCGACGCGATACGAAAAACGCTGTCGCTTTTCACTTCGGCGCCCGTGGCGACATCGCGAAGACCATGGACGCCAACATGGGCGAGTTGCCCATCCACGATGATGCCCCAGGCACCGCCAGGCACATTCTCACGGACGAGAAAATCCCGCATCACGCGATCGACGTCGGCGTAGTCTGCGGGCGTGGCCGAATGCGAAGTCAGCACGCAACCACTGCCAACCACAGCAGAAGCAACCCATAAACCGACACTCTGTCGCACTCGCCTCATGACGCTCTCCCGTCTTAGCGATTCAATCGATAGGAGTCGTACCAGCCGATCGTTCCCTGAATGGCGGCAAGCCACTGGCTCGGCCTGCCGAATCCATGGCCAGCCTCCGGCAGACGCATCAGCGCACTCGGCACACCCTGTAGCTGTAGCGCTTGGAAATATTGCTCCGAGTCGCTCATCGGGGTGCGCCAATCGTGCTCACCGGTAATGATCAACGTGGGTGTTCGCACCTTGCCGACCAGCGACAAGGGAGATCTCGCCCAATACTTCTCAGGTTCTTCCCAGGGCATGCGATCGAACCAATATCCCGCCATCGTTGCACCGATGTCCGTCGTCAGCGCGGTCGAGGCCCAGTTGATTACCGGTCGTTTGACTGAGGCCGCTGCAAAACGAGACGTCTTGCCGATGGCCCACGATGACAACACCCCGCCACCGGAGCCGCCGCCGATATATAGACGATTCGTGTCGATGAAGCCCTTGGCAACCACCGCGTCGACCACGCTCATGAGATCGTCGTGATCCTTACCGGGATACGCACGATTGATCAGGCTCGCGAACTCCTCGCCATAGCCGATGGAGCCGCGGGGATTCGCGAACGCCACCACATAACCTGCGGCTGCGTAGAGGTGATGCGTCATCGAGAACATCGGACCGTAGTCGAGATGCGGTCCGCCGTGGATATCGAGCGCCAGCGGATACTGCTTCGATGGATCAAATCCCGGCGGATACAGCACCCAGGCGTGCACCAAGCGACGATCTGCACTCGACTTGATCCACAGTTCCTCGAGCTTGCCGATGTCACGCTGTTCGCGCCACGCCAAGTTCATATCCCATAACGTCCGGGCACCCTTTGCATCGGTGATCGCGAGAGCAGCGGGTCGATCAGCCTCGACACTGGGATAAGCGAAGATACCTGCTGCAGCCGAATACGCACTGCCGCCTGACGATGGCAGCAACAAGCGCGTAGCGCCGAACGCTTCGACGACGCGCGTGATCGCGCGATCGCGTGTCACGAAACCCACTCGATTCACGCCTTGATCTTGGTACTGGAAATACACGCCCGAGGCGTCTTCCCGCCATTGCGGCTGCGAGGCGACTCGATCGAGGGCCGAGGTCAGATTGATGGCCACCTTTGCCGTCTGAGTGTCGATCGGCATCCAAAAAAGATCAGTGCGTTGATGCGAGTTGCGACGATTGCGCCAACCCACGTAGACGACCTCACGTCCATTCGGGCTGATGGCCGGCGACACTTCTGAACCGTCATCGCGAGTCAATTGTCGAGGCGACGAATTCGCACTCAGAAAAATCTGCCAAAGATCACTCTGATTGGCTCGTCGACGAGCAGCCTCGTCGGTGTCGGCAGACACGACGAGCGATTGCCCGTCCGGCATCCAGGCCGGCGCGTCATCTCGAGCGCCCCAATCACCACTGCCTCGCGTGATCTGCTGCGGCTCCAGCGAGCCATCGACGCGCACGACGAACACATGCCGCTCACCCGGCGCACTCCAACCACCGGAATCGGTGCGGTACGGATAGTCACGGACGATGCGCGGCTCGGGCGCCCACTGCGCACCGTCAGGCTTTTTCGGCAGCTCGTAAAACTCTTTGGGTTTTCGCTCGACAAGCATCACGAAGGCGAGTTGCGAACCATCGGGTGACCACGAAATACCGTTCGGCGCTTGTGCGCCGCGCGTCAGAACACGCACGCGACCGTCTCGCACGTCGAGGATGAAAATCTGCGGCTTGCTCCCTTCGCGCCCGATGAAGGCGATCTTCGAGCCATCCGGCGACCAACGCGCCGAGCGCGGCGATTTGTCGGCACCGACCAACAGGTGCCGAGCGCCGCTTTCGACTTCGATCAACCACAATTCCGTCGAGATACGATCACTCTGAATCTCGCGGGTCTCACGCAACACCGCCACGCGCTTACCATCCGGCGAGAGCTGCGGATCCACCGGTTGCTCGAGACGATAGAGATCGAGCGCCTGCACCGGTATACGCGGCTCAGTCTTTGAGCGGACCCACTCATCGACTTGCGCTTCGAGAATGTCGAGCGGCAGTGCGCCCGATCGCAAAATCACATCGTGAAAATCGCGAATATCGAAACGCGCACCGAGCGCACGCTGCGACTTCTCACGCAGTTTGACGATATGGAGCATGCCAACGGTGTAGGCCGTCGCCTGACCCGGCATAACGATGTAACGCTCGGTCGCCTTGGTCGCTGCATCGCGCGTCATCGGCATGTTGTCGAGGTGATACTGAATCACCCTCTCACGCGTCCAACGCTTCGCATGCAAGCCAGTGTCGACCACCAAACGTACGGCGCGCGTCAGCTCGAGTACGAGCCGACCAAAGTCGGAATAGGGATCTGAGTACAAACCGAGTTCCTTGGGCAAGCGCTCGGTGTAGAGACCCCAGCCTTCTGAATACGCGGTGAAGCCACCGAAGCGACGGAATCGCGGCAGCTCGTCCAGTTCACCGGCGATCGCAAGCTGCATGTGATGACCCGGAATACCCTCGTGATAGGCGAGCGCTTCCATTTCGTACTTCGGCATATCCGCCATACGATAGAGGTTGGCGTAGTAGACGCCCGGCCTCGTGCCATCGGCCGACGGACGCTGGTAGAACGCCTTACCAGCCGACTTCTCACGGAAAGGCTCGACGGCCTTCACGATCATCGGCGCCTTCGGTAGCGTGCGGAATAGCGACGGCAAACGCTCACGCATGCCGTCGATCAAACGGGTCGCCTCGGCAAGATAAGCGGCTTTGCCCTCGGCGGTCTCCGGGTAATAAAACTGCGGATCCTTGCGCATGAACTCGAAGAAAGCCTGCAAGTCGCCCTTGAAGGCGACCCGCTTCATGATGGCGCGCATCTCATCGTGAATGCGTGCCACTTCTGCCAGACCCAATTGATGAATCTCTTCGGCGGTCATCGACGTCGTCGTATAACTCGCGAGCAGGAAGTCGTAGTAGCGCGCGCCGTCGCGCAGACGCCATACGCCATCATCGGTGCCAGCGCGCTTGCCAGCCGCCCTCGCATATTCGATGAGTGCTCGATATCCCGGACCCACCGACTCGAGCAAGGCGACGCGCGCCTCGGCAAGCAATCGTGCGCGCGTGCTGGCATCCGCCTCGATCGCAGCGATCTTGCCGTTGATATCCGCCCACAAAGGACTGTCCTGCCCTGATTCATCGAAAGGCGCGCCTTTGATGATGTTCGCCGCATCCGAGATCACATACGGAAAGACGAAAGCGGGCGGCAGAGCGCCGTTCTTCTCTGCCTTATCGGCATTCGCCATCGCCTGATCGATTCGTGACGCCACGCCACGCAAGCGTGAAATGTAGGCCTCGGCGTCGGATACCGACTGCACGCGATGCGAGTTAATCAAGAATGCAGGGATCTGCGCCTGCAAGCCGTTCATCTGATCAAAGGGATAACGGTGGTAGCGCCATTCGTCGCGTGCGATATCACGCTTCGCATTCATCGCGAAGATGTCGTACGACAGACGCCCCTGGGCATCGAGAGCGGCTCGATCGAGGGTCGATTCCAGAGTCTGTAACTGACGCCGAGTGCGCGCGAGGTCCTCCTCTCGACGCTCCTCGGTCAGCTGCGACCATTCACCATAACGCGAACGCAGCCCGAGAGCCGTTGCATACTCGGGGCTCGCCGCCACGTCTTCATCGAACGCCGCTTCGAAGAACGCTTTGGCTTTCGTGTTGGCGTCACCATCGGGTGTCGCAGCCTGCGCAGTGAAGGCCGTCAATGCGATTAAAAAGACGGAGATGATTCCCTGTTTGATCATGGGTAACCCTTTTTAGATAAATATTTTCAAAGTCGCGCTGCAAGCTCTGTCGCTTGACGAATCGCACGCTTGGCATCGAGCTCAGCCGCCACATCGGCCCCACCGATGAGATGCACCGTAATACCGGCTTGCTGCAGCGGCGCCGCGAGCGCACGCAGCGGCTCCTGACCGGTACAGAGCACCACGGTGTCGACCTCCAGAGTACGCGGCACGTCGCCCACCGAGATATGCAAGCCCGCATCGTCGATATGCCGATACTGCACATCACCGATCATCTCGACGCGTTTCATCTTCAGTGCGGTGCGATGGATCCATCCAGTCGTCTTGCCAAGGCCCGCGCCGGGCTTGCCCGCCTTGCGTTGCAGCAGGAACACCTCGCGTGCCGGCGGCGTCGGCTGCGGCTTCACACCGGCGACACCGCCGCGAGCGACGGCAGGATTCCCGACACCCCACTCGCGCAACCAAGCCTCACGATCCAACGTGATCGACGGTCCATCGTGAACGAGGAATTCCGCCACATCGAAACCAATGCCCCCGGCTCCCACGACCGCGACTCGCGCGCCGACGGTTCGCTTACCCGTGAGCACATCGAGATAGCTGCAGACCTTGGGATGATCCTGACCCGAAATCCTCGGGTCACGCGGAATCACACCGGTTGCGAGAATCACTTCGTCGAAACCACTGCCGATCAACGATTCCGCGCCGATACGCTGACCTAGTCGAACATCAACTCCCGTTGCGACCAACCTGCCTTGGAAATAGCGCAGCGTTTCCTCAAACTCTTCTTTGCCCGGAATCTTCTTGGCGAGATTGAACTGCCCGCCGATGCGCTGATCCGCTTCGAACAAGGTCACCGAGTGCCCGCGCTCAGCCAAAGTGGTCGCTGCGGCGAGGCCTGCGGGGCCTGCCCCGACGACGGCGATTTTTTTGACCCGGCGAGCAGGCTCGATAACGAGCTCGGTTTCGTGACACGCGCGCGGATTAACGAGACACGAGGAAATCTTGCCCGCAAAGGTGTGATCGAGACAGGCTTGATTACAGGCGATGCACGTATTGATTTCAGCCGCACGCCCCTGCGAAGCCTTGCGTACGAAGTCCGGATCGGCGAGCAGTGGCCGCGCCATCGACACCATGTCTGCATCGCCTGCGGCGAGCACGGCATCGGCGACTTCGGGCGTATTGAGACGATTGGTTGTGCACAGTGGAATCTCGATACCGGCAGCACGCAAGTCGCGACGCAGTTTACCGGTCACCCACGTAAAGGCGCCGCGCGGGACCGAGGTCGCGATGGTCGGAATGCGCGCCTCATGCCAACCAATCCCGGAGTTCAGGATCGTAGCGCCAGCTGACGAAATCGCCTTGGCCATCCGCACGACTTCGTCCCAGCTTTGCCCGTTCGGAATCAGATCGAGAATCGACAGTCGATAAACGATGATGAAGTCACGCCCGACGGCTTCACGTATGCGCGAGATGATTTCCACTGGCAATCGCATTCGATTTTCGAAAGAGCCGCCCCATTCGTCTTCACGACGATTGGTGTGTTCCACCAAAAATTGATTGATGAAATAGCCTTCAGATCCCATGACCTCGACGCCGTCGTAACCGGCTTCGCGGGCGAGCGCGGCGCAACGCACGAAGGCGCGAATCTGACGCTCGACGCCTGCGGAGCTCAGCGCGCGCGGCGTGAATGGCGTGATGGGCGATTTGATCTTCGACGGCGCGACCGTCAACGGGTGATAGCCGTAACGCCCCGCGTGCAGGATCTGCAGCGCAATGCGACCACCCTCAGCATGAACCGCATCGACGATCGGTCGATGACGCTGCGCAGCACGCGTTGAAGCGAGGCGCGAACCAAACGGCGACAACCAACCCTCGATGTTGGGCGCAAAACCGCCCGTGACGATGAGGCCGACGCCGCCGCGAGCACGCTCGGCGAAATAGTTCGCGAGACGTCCGAAATGTTTGGAATCGTCCTCGAGCCCCGTATGCATCGAGCCCATGAGGACTCGGTTCGGCAAGGTGGTGAAACCGAGATCGAGTGGTGAGAGCAGATGGGTGTAAACCGACATGGGCCGAAGTCTACATGGTCACCCGACCGAGACCGAAAGGCCCAAAAGAAAAGGCCCGGGATTGCTCCCGGGCCTCGAAACGTCACGCACGGAGGGGATGGCGTGACGGGGGGATTACATCCCCATGCCGTCCATGCCCGAGGGGGCAGGATGCACGTGGTCGTGATCGTCCTTCGGAGCCTCGGCGATCATGACCTCGGTGGTCAGCAACAGGCCGGCGACCGACGCGGCGTTCTGCAGCGCAAGACGCGTGACCTTCGCCGGGTCGAGGATGCCGAAGTCGAGCATGTCGCCATACTGACCCGTGGCGGCGTTGTAGCCGTAGGCACCCTTGCCGGACTTGACCTGATTGAGGATCACGGCGGCATCTTCGCCGGCGTTCTCGACGATCTGACGCAGCGGCTCTTCGATCGAGCGGGCGAGGATGCGAATGCCGACCGTCTGGTCTTCGTTCGCACCTTCGAGCTTCTCGAGCGACTTGGTGGCGCGAATCAGCGCAACACCGCCACCCGGCACCACGCCTTCTTCAACCGCCGCACGCGTGGCGTGCAGAGCGTCTTCGACGCGCGCCTTCTTTTCCTTCATCTCGATCTCGGTGGCAGCGCCCACCTTGATGACGGCAACACCGCCCGACAGCTTGGCGACACGCTCCTGGAGCTTCTCTTTGTCGTAATCGCTGGTCGCTTCTTCGATCTGCTGACGGATCGACTCGACACGAGCCTTGATGTCGGCGTTCTTGCCGGCACCGTCGATGATCGTGGTGTTTTCCTTCTCGACCACGATCTTCTTGGCTTCGCCGAGATCATTCAGCGTGGCCTTCTCGAGCTGCAGACCGACTTCGTCGGAGATGACAGTGCCACCCGTCAGGGTCGCGATGTCCTGCAACATGGCCTTGCGGCGATCACCGAAGCCCGGCGCCTTGACCGCCGCCACCTTCAGGATGCCACGGATGTTGTTGACGACGAGCGTGGCCAGAGCCTCGCCCTCGACATCTTCGGCGATCACGAGCAGCGGACGACCCGCCTTCGCAACACCCTCGAGCACCGGCAGCATTTCGCGGATGTTCGAGATCTTCTTATCGACAAGCAGAATGTAGGGCTTGTCGAGCTCGGCCGTCTGATTGGCCTGCTGGTTGATGAAGTACGGCGAGAGATAGCCGCGGTCGAACTGCATACCCTCGACTACGTCGAGTTCGTTCTGCAGGCCCGAGCCTTCTTCAACCGTGATCACGCCTTCCTTGCCGACCTTCTCCATCGCCTGGGCGATAGTCTTGCCGATCGAGTCGTCGCTGTTGGCGCTGATCGTACCGACCTGCGCAATCGCCTTGTTGTCCTTGCAGGGCTTGGCGAGCTTCTTGATGTCTTCAGTGGCGACGATGACGGCCTTGTCGATACCGCGCTTGATATCCATCGGGTTGCGGCCCGAAGCAACGGCCTTCATGCCTTCGCGGATGATCGCCTGCGCGAGCACCGTGGCAGTGGTGGTGCCGTCACCGGCTTCGTCGGAGGTGTTGGAAGCAACTTCCTTCACCATCTGCGCGCCCATGTTCTCGAACTTATCCTTCAGTTCGATTTCTTTGGCAACCGACACGCCGTCCTTGGTGACGGTCGGAGCGCCGAAGCTCTTCTCGAGCACGGCATTGCGGCCCTTCGGGCCGAGGGTGGCCTTGACGGCGTTGGCGAGAATGTTGACGCCGCGCACCATACGCGAACGGGCGTCATCACTAAAACGGACTTCTTTGGCAGCCATGTTTCTGTATTCCTTGAAAGTGGAGTGAGTGTGGCTTACTTGCCTTCGATGACGGCCATGATGTCTTCCTCGCGCATCACGAGCAGATCATCACCGTCGACCTTCACTTCGGTACCGCTGTACTTGCCGAAGAGGATCTTGTCGCCGACCTTGACGTCGAGCGCGCGGACCGAGCCATCCTCGAGGATCTTGCCCTTGCCGATGGCCACGATCTTGCCCTGCGAGGGCTTCTCGGCAGCGCTGTCGGGGATGACGATACCGCCTGGTGAGGTGCGTTCCTCTTCCAGGCGCTTCACGATCACACGGTCATGAAGCGGACGAATTTTCATGTTTCGCTCCTTAAGCTAACAAAAGGTGGACGTTGGAAACCGGGAGGGTGTTAGCACTCTCCCTGCGTGGCTGCTAATGATAGTGGCGGACTGTTTCTTTTCAAGGGTCGAGCCCGGTATGCTGATCGGCCAGCGGGCCGGCGATTTCAACTAACATCATGAAATTCCTGAAAAATATGCTTCCGAATAATCTCATGGCCGCGCTGTGGGCCGTGTTTGTCATCGCACTGTCGATGCCGATCGGGCGGGCCCAACTTGGCGATTCGGAGTTCCTGCCGCCCAAGGAAGCCTTCCAAGTCACCGCGACTGCCGAGGGCGCCGACAAAATCCGCGTCGATTTTCTGATCGCACCGGCCTACTACCTCTATCGCCACCGCTTCAATTTCGCGATCGATACCGCAACCGGCAGCCCGGGCGCCTCGCTCGGCAACGCGGCCATCCCCGAGGGGGAGTGGAAAGAAGACGAGTTCTTCGGTCGCCAACAGGTTTACTACTCGGCCGTTAGCGTCACCGTACCGGTCTCGCGCGCACCGGGCGAAGCGTTGACGCTGCCGCTCGTCATCGGTCTGCAAGGTTGCGCGGATGCGGGCTTGTGCTATCCGCCGGAGAAGCGACGTTTGAGCGTCACCCTGCCAGCGACCGATCGAGCCGCCACTTTGCCCGCCGATTCCGGCGGCTTCGTCTCGGAACAAGATCGCCTCGCTGCGCTGATCAAAGATGGCTCTCTGCCGCTCGTACTCGCGACTTTCTTTGGCCTTGGCCTATTGTTGGCGTTCACGCCCTGCGTGTTGCCGATGGTGCCGATTCTTTCGGGCATCATCGCGGGGCAAGGCAATGTCACGACCGGTCGCGCATTCAGTCTGTCGCTGAGTTACGTACTCGGCATGGCCACGGTGAATACTTTGGCCGGTATTGCAGCCGCCTCGGCGGGCGCGCAGGTTCAGGCACTTTTCCAACAACCGTGGATCATCACGGTATTCGCGCTGCTGTTCGTCGTACTTGCTGCTTCCATGTTCGGTCTTTTCACGTTGCAGTTGCCCGCGGCGTTGCAGACGCGGTTGGCCGATGTGAGCAACCAGCAACGCGCAGGCACGTATGGCGGTGTCGCTGTGATGGGCGCACTCTCGGCATTGATCGTGACAGCCTGCGTCGCGCCGCCCTTGTTTGCAGCACTCGCCGTGATTGCGCAGACCGGTGATGTACTTCGTGGCGGCACCGCTTTATTCGTGATGTCCCTTGGTATGGGCGCGCCTCTGCTGGTCATCGGCACGTCGGCGGGCCGCTTGCTGCCCAAAGCCGGCGCGTGGATGGATACGGTCAAAAAACTCTTTGGCGTACTCATGCTCGCCGTTTCAGCATGGATGCTGGCGCGTATCGTGCCGGAGCCTTTTGCACTCGTGCTGTGGGCGATTCCGGCTTTCGCCGCAGCGGTCGTGCTGTGGATCGACATTCAGCCCAAGAGTTGGCGCGGGTGGTTAGGTCGCAGCATCGGCGTCATCTTTGGCCTATACGGCTTGGTGCTGCTAGCCGGTCTCGCGCTCGGTGGTCGCGATCCGCTGTCGCCCATTCCTCAGTGGAGCGCGCCACAAAGCGCCCTCGAGTTCAAGAAAATCAAAACCGTGGCAGATCTCGATCGTGAGATCGCTGCAGCGAGCGCCGCCGGTAAACCGGTGATGCTCGATTTCTATGCCGACTGGTGCGTCTCCTGCAAAGAAATGGAACGTTACACATTCACCGACGCCACCGTGCAAAGCGTGTTGGCAGGTGCCGTTTTGCTCAAAGCGGATGTCACCGCCAACGACGAGGCGGATCAGGCCTTGCTGCAGCGCTTTGGCATCTTTGGCCCGCCGACGATCGCCTTCTGGAACACCGAAGGCGTCGAACTCAACCGCTTCCGAGTGGTCGGTTTCATGAAGGCCGACGAATTTGCGAACGTTGCCCGTCTGGCCCAAACACCCGGAGCCACGCCATGAAGAAATCCTCGTTGCTGACCCTTGGTGTTGCGCTGCTCGCCGGCGTGATTGCCTTCGTGGCGATTCGCAGCTTTCTCGAACCAAAAGCGCCGCCTGCCGCCGAGATCGCCCCCCTGCCGGGCGCCCCGGCGACGGCGAGCGGCGCCGGGGACAACCCGGGCATCGCTCGGAAAATTCCTGAAAAGCTGCCCGACTTCACCCTATCGACCCTGGAGGGGCCGCCCAAGGCCATCTCTGCCTTTACCCAGCCCTCGCTGGTGGTCAACTTCTGGGCCACCTGGTGCGCCCCCTGTCGCCGTGAAATCCCGCTGCTGCGGCAAATTCGTGCCGAACGTGGCGACAAAGGCGTTGAAGTCGTCGGAGTTGCAGTCGATTTTCGCGAGGATGTCGTCAAATACGCTGCAGAAATCGGGCTCGACTATCCGCTACTGATCGGCGAAGAGGACGGTATGGCCGCCGCCGACTCGTTTGGCGTTGATCCCGTGTTCCCGTTCACCGCCTTCGTCGATCGGGAGCGCCGCATCATTGCCCTGAAAATTGGCGAACTTCATGCCGATGAAGCGGCGTTCATCCTCGATCATGTCGACAAAGTGAACGCTGGAAGTCTTCAACCGGACGCCGCCCGACAATTGATTCGCGACGAGATCCGCCGCCTCGACGCACTGCGACCGAAAGAGAAAGCCTGACCCGCCCTGGCAGCGTCTTTTACCCCGATTCTGCCGGGAATGGGGTACATTTCGCGTCCATTTTCGTGATCTTGGGATCGGATCGGGGGGCGCATGGACATTCGTAAGGTCAAGAAGCTGATCGAGTTGCTCGAGGAATCGGGCATCGCCGAGATCGAGATCAAGGAAGGCGAGGAATCGGTGCGCATCAGTCGCCAACCGACCGGTGCCATCGCCAGTCACTTCCCCATCTATGCGCCGCCTCCGGCGCCTGCCGCGATCGCCGCGGCGGCCCCTGCCGCCGAGAGCGTCGCAGCCACGACCGGCAAGTCGACCGATTACACCGTGCAGGCTCCGATGGTCGGCACGTTCTACTCCGCCCCTGCCCCGGGTGCGAAATCCTTCGTGCAGATCGGCGATGAGGTCAAGGTCGGTCAGGTGCTCTGCATCATCGAGGCGATGAAGATGATGAACCAGATCGAGTGCGACCGCGCCGGCAAGATCACGTCGGTACTCGTTCAGAACGGCGATCCGGTCGAGTTCGGCCAAGCGCTGTTCTCGATTCAGTGATCCAGGCATCGGCATGATCGACAAAGTCATCATCGCCAATCGCGGCGAAATCGCGCTGCGCGTGCTGCGCGCGTGCCGAGAACTCGGCATTAAGACGGTGGCCGTACACTCGACGGCCGACGCCAATCTGAAGCACGTCCTACTCGCAGACGAGTCGGTCTGCATCGGCCCGCCGCAATCTGCGAAGAGCTACCTCAACATGCCGGCGATCATCGCCGCCGCCGAACTCACCGATGCGGCCGCGATCCACCCGGGCTACGGCTTCCTTTCAGAAAACGCCGACTTCGCCGAACGCGTCGAGAAGAGCGGCTTCACGTTCATCGGCCCGAAGGCCGAGACGATCCGCATGATGGGAGATAAAGTCTCGGCCATCAAAGTCATGAAAGCGCATGGCGTGCCCTGCGTGCCGGGCTCGGGCGAACCACTCGGTCTCGACAACGACGAGAACCTGCGCATCGCCAAGGAAATCGGCTATCCGGTCATCATCAAGGCCTCTGGCGGTGGTGGCGGACGCGGCATGCGCGTCGTACACAACCCGGCTGCCCTAGTGCATTCGATTGGCGTGACTCGCTCGGAAGCGCTTGCGGCTTTCGGAAACGATCAGGTCTACATGGAGAAGTTTCTCGAGAAGCCGCGGCACATCGAGTTCCAGGTATTGGCCGATCATCATGGCAATGTCATTCACTTGGGCGAGCGCGACTGCTCGATGCAGCGACGCCATCAGAAAGTCATCGAAGAGGCGCCCGCACCCGGCATCACTTCAGCGCAGCGCGCCAAGATGGGCGAGCGCGTCGTCGAAGCCTGTCGCGCAGTCGGCTATCGCAGCGCCGGCACGCTCGAGTTCCTGTATCAGGATGGCGAGTTCTACTTCATCGAAATGAACACGCGTATCCAGGTCGAGCATCCGGTGACGGAAATCATCACGGGCATCGATCTTGTCAAAGCGCAGCTGCGGATTGCCTCTGGCGAAGCACTGCCGTGGAAGCAGGACGACATCGTGCTGCGCGGGCACGCGATCGAGTGCCGCATCAACGCCGAGGATGCCAAGACGTTCATGCCTTCACCGGGCCCCGTTCGTCTTTGGCATGCGCCGGGCGGCCCGGGTATTCGCGTGGATAGCCATATGTATTCAGGCTATAGCGTGCCGCCACACTATGACTCGCTGATCGCCAAACTGATCTCCTATGGGGAAGATCGCGATGTCGCCATCGCGCGCATGCGTAACGCACTCGCGGAAATGGTGGTCGAGGGCATCAAGACGAATGCGGCGCTGCACCAGGAAATCCTGGCGCATGCAGCGTTCGCGCAAGGCGGTCTCGACATCCACTATCTCGAGCGCCGACTCGGCCTCAAATAAATCACCCGTGTCTCAGCTTGCGATCACGCTCGATCTCGACGGGCTCGACGCCGAGCTCGTGGAAGAAGTCTGCTTCGAGTCGGGCGCCGTCTCGGTCGTTCTGACCGATCAACGCGACGATGCGATACTCGAACCTGCTCCAGGTGAAGTGCGTCTCTGGCCCGCCACGCGTATGCAGGCGATTTTCATGGGCTCGATTGACGACACCGCAGCTATCGATGCCTTGTGCGACCACCTTTGCAACCTCTGCAGCATCGATCGAGCTCGCTTGACGATCACGGCGATCGAAGAGAAAGCCTGGGAGCGCGAGTGGCTGCGGGACTTTCATCCGCTGCAATTTGGTCGTCATCTTTGGATCTGCCCGACGCATGCGGCAGTCGAGGCCGAGGGCGCTGTCGTGGTCACGCTCGACCCTGGTCTCGCCTTCGGCACCGGCACTCACCCCACCACGCGCTTGTGCCTCGAGTTTCTCGACTCGCTGTTTACGGGCCAAGCGCTGCTGGCCGACCAGGAGTGCTTGGTCGATTACGGTTGCGGCTCCGGCATCCTCGCCATCGCTGCGCTGCGCTTGGGTGCGCGCACAGCCTATGCCCACGACATCGATCCGCAAGCGCTCATTGCCAGTCGCGATAATGCCCTACTGAACGGTGTTGCCAACGCGCTGCGGTGCGTTGCATCCGCCGATGAACTCTCGAGTCTCGTCGCAGATCGTGGCGGCGCCCAGATCGTTCTGGCCAATATTTTGTCTGGGCCTCTGTGCGAGTTGGCGCCTCGACTCACAGCGCTACTCGCCGACGAGGGCGTTCTCGTACTCGCCGGCCTACTCGACGAACAAGCCGATGAGGTCATCGGCGCCTACTCGACTCTCGTGCCTTTGAGTCGCTGGCGAACGCTCGAGGGTTGGACCTGCCTCGTCGGTCGACGTCGTGGATAACGTAGCCGCGCAAGGCGCCTTTCAGATCGGCCGCTGGAGCATCAAGGCGCCCGCCGTGCTGGCACCGATGGCCGGCATCACCGATCGGCCTTTTCGCATTCTCGCGCGGCGCTTAGGTGCCGCGATGGCGGCCTCGGAGATGATCACCTCCGACACGCGTCTTTGGAACTCACGCAAGTCTCGTCAAAGAATGAATCACGAGGGCGAGCCCGAGCCTCGTATCGTGCAACTGGCCGGTGCAGATCCCGCCGTACTCGCTGAGGCAGCCCGTCGAAACGTGGATCTCGGGGCGCAGATCATCGACATCAACATGGGTTGCCCTGCTAAGAAAGTCTGCAATCGTTTGTGCGGCTCGGCACTGATGCAGGATGAGCCGCTGATCGCAGAGATCCTCGAGGCGGTGGTCGCCGCAGTCAGCCCCTCCGGCATTCCCGTGACGCTCAAAACCCGCACCGGCTGGGATCGTGAACACCGCAATGGACCGAGCGTAGCGCGTATCGCAGAGGCGAGCGGCATCGCGGCACTCGCCATCCACGGCCGCACCCGCGCGGACTTCTACGAGGGGTCGGCCGAATACGACACCATCAGCGCGATCCGCTCAGGCGTACGCATTCCGGTGTTGGCCAATGGCGACATCGACTCCGCCGAGAAGGCCCAGTCAGTTCTCGCTCGTACCCAAGCCTCTGGTGTCATGATCGGCAGAGCCGCACACGGCGCACCGTGGATTTTTCGCGACATCAACGGCCTGCTGACGAACGGCGCCAAGCCCGCCCCGCTCTCGCACCAGGAACTGCGTGATATAGTTCTCGGGCATTTGCAGGATATCTATGCCTTCCACGGCGAAGAATCCGGCCTGCGAATCGCCCGCAAACACCTCGGCTGGTATTCCCGGCTGCTCGATGAACCCGCCGCGGCTCGCGCCCGGTTCATGGCAGCCGAATCGACGTCGCTGCAGTTCGCGTGTGCGCAGGAATATTTTGATCTCTGGAGCGCCGATGACAGCGGACAACTCGACGGGCAGTGACCTTCTTCTGCGCGATCACACCGAGCGCGCGCTCGAACACTATCTCAAGTCCCTCGACGGTCATCACACCTCGGGCCTCTACGATCTAGTGCTTCGCGAAGTCGAAGAGCCGTTATTTCGAGTCGTGCTGAAGCACGCCGACGGTAACCAGACTCGCGCTGCCGACTTGCTCGGCATCAATCGCGCCACGTTGCGCCGCAAACTTCGTGAATTTGGTCTCACAGCGAACTAGCCCATGCCTGTCACCATTCGTCGAGCTCTCATCTCCGTTTCCGACAAGTCCGGTGTCGTCGAGTTTGCCAAGGCACTCGCCGATCGCGGCGTCGAAATTCTCTCTACGGGCGGCACCGCAAGACTGCTGACCGAGCAAGGAATTGCCGTCAAAGAAGTCGCGCAGCACACCGGCTTCCCTGAAATCATGGATGGGCGCGTCAAGACGCTGCACCCCAAGATTCACGGCGGGTTACTCGGCCGTCGTGGTGTCGACGAAAGCGTGATGGCGCTGCACGGCATCGACCGCATCGATCTGCTGGCTGTCAACCTATATCCCTTCGCAGAAACGGTCGCGCGCCCAGCCTGCACTTACTCCGAAGCGATCGAGAACATCGATATCGGCGGACCGGCCATGGTGCGTGCGGCTTCGAAGAATCACGATGCCGTGACGGTGCTCGTGGATCCGCAAGACTATGCGGCCGTTCTGGAGGCACTCGCCGCAAACGAGGGTGCAACGACACCAGAGCTGCGTGCGTGGCTCGCAGCCAAAGCCTTTGCACACACTGCACGCTACGACTCGATGGTCGCAAGCTATCTGCAAAGCCGCAGTCCGGCGCCCGGCGCCGTGTTCCCGCAGTCGTTACCACTCGTTTACGAAAAAGTGCAGGACCTGCGCTATGGGGAGAACCCGCATCAGAAGGCCGCCTTCTATCGCGACGTCACCCCGCGCGCCGCATCGGTCGCCAGCAGTATCCTGCTACAGGGTAAAGAGCTCTCGTTCAACAATATCGCCGATGCCGATACGGCCATCGAATGCGTCCGCCAATTCAGCACACCGGCCTGCGTCATCGTCAAACACGCCAATCCCTGCGGCGTCGCGACAGCTGGCTCTCTGCTTGAAGCTTACGAGAGCGCGTTCCGCACGGATCCAACCTCAGCCTTCGGCGGCATCATCGCGTTCAATCAACCGCTCGATGCCCAGCTCGCAACGGCCATCGTCGGCAGGCAATTCGTCGAAGTGATCGCGGCACCGCAAGTGACACCAGACGCTCGCGCTGTCCTTGTTGGCAAGCCCAACATTCGAGTACTCGAACTGGGCAGTATGCCGCGCGATGTCGGCGCGGAGTTCGAATATCGCAGCGTGGCAGGTGGCTTGCTCGCGCAGTCGCGCGATCTTGGTATGGTCGCGCGCAGCGACTTGAAAGTGGTGACTCGTCGACAACCGTCGGAGCACGAGCTCGACGATCTGCTCTTCGCCTGGCAGGTCTGCAAGTTCGTCAAATCGAATGCAATCGTCTATGCCCGAGATCGCTCCACCGTTGGCGTTGGTGCGGGTCAAATGAGCCGCGTCTATTCAAGTCGTGTCGCCGCCATGAAGGCGGCAGACGAGAAGCTCGACGTCAAAGGCGCCGTGATGGCATCGGACGCGTTCTTCCCGTTCCGCGATGGCCTCGATGTGGCCGCCGAATATGGCATCGCTGCTGTCATTCAGCCGGGCGGCAGTCTGCGTGACGCCGAAGTGATCGCCGCTGCCGACGAACATGGCATGACCATGGTCTTCACTGGCATGCGCCACTTCCGTCACTGAGGCATCGCACGATGAAAGTGATGATCGTCGGCAGTGGCGGGCGCGAACATGCGCTCGCTTGGAAATGCGCACAGTCGTCGCGAGTCACTGAAGTCGTGGTTGCGCCCGGTAATGCAGGGACAGCTCGCGAGCCCAAACTGCGCAATGTCGCCGTTGCGGTCGATGATGTCGCAGGACTGGTAGCGCTCGCGCAGCGAGAGGCGATCGATCTCACCATCATCGGCCCTGAGGCACCCCTTGTGCTCGGCGTCGTCGATGCCTTCGAAGCGGCAGGCTTGCGCTGCTTCGGACCACATCGCGCACCTGCCCAGCTCGAAGGCTCGAAGGCTTTTACCAAAGAATTCTTACGGCGCCACGGCATCCCGACGGCCGCCTACGCCACTTTCACGGCAGACACCTTCGACGCCGACTGGGTGCGTAAACAGCGCAGTCCGATCGTCGTCAAAGCGAGCGGCCTTGCCGCGGGCAAAGGCGTCATCATCGCTGGCACTGCCGACGAAGCCATCGATGCGGCACGATCGATGTTCGAAGGCCAGTTCGGCGGTGCAGGTGCCGAGGTTGTCATCGAAGAGTTCTTGCCGGGCGAAGAGGCCAGCTTCATCGTGATCGCCGATGGCGTGCACGCTTTGCCCTTCGCCACCTCACAGGATCACAAGCGTATCGGTGATGGCGACACCGGCCCGAATACCGGCGGCATGGGCGCCTATTCGCCAGCGCCTGTCGTCACACCCGAAATGCATCAGCGCATCATGCGCGAAGTGATCGAACCGACGATCGCCGGGCTCGCTGCTGATGGCATGCCGTATACGGGTTTTTTGTATGCCGGCATCATGATCCATCCGGATGGCACGCCGAACGTGCTCGAGTTCAATTGCCGCTTCGGCGACCCCGAAACTCAGCCCATCATGATGCGCTTGAACTCGGATCTGCCGGCGCTGTGCGAAGCGGCGCTCGATGGGCGTCTCGATCAGGTCTCGATGGATTGGGATCCGCGCGCCGCCCTCGGAGTCGTGCTCGCCGCAGGCGGCTACCCGGACGACGTTCGCAAAGGCGATGCGATTCATGGGCTTGATGCCGCCGCGAAATTTCCAGGCAAAGTATTTCATGCCGGTACCTCGTTGCGTGACGAGGCGATCGTGACCGCCGGCGGCAGAGTGTTGTGCGCGGTCGGTCTTGGCAGCACGGTTTCAGCGGCTCAAACAGCCGCCTATCAATTGGTCGATGCGATCCATTGGGAAGGCATGCAATGCCGGCGCGATATCGGTTATCGCGCGATCGCCCGCGAGCAGCGCTGACAGCACTGCCCGCGGGCTATTCAACTTAGCGCTTCATCGCCTCGAAGAACTCCGAATTCGTCTTCGTGTCCTTCATCTTATCGAGCAAGAACTCGATAGCGGCGAGCTCATCCATCGGATGCAGCAGCTTGCGCAGGATCCACATCTTGGCAAGTTCACCCGGATCGGTGATGAGATCTTCTTTACGAGTGCCGGAGCGATTGATGTTGATGGCCGGGAAGACACGCTTCTCGGCAATGCGACGATCAAGGTGGATTTCGCTGTTACCCGTGCCCTTGAACTCTTCGTAGATCACATCGTCCATCTTCGAGCCGGTATCGATGAGTGCGGTCGCCAAGATCGTCAGCGAGCCGCCCTCTTCGATGTTACGTGCCGCGCCGAAGAATCGCTTTGGACGCTGCAGCGCGTTGGCATCGACACCACCGGTGAGCACCTTGCCTGAGCTCGGTACGACCGTGTTGTAGGCGCGCGCCAGACGCGTGATCGAATCGAGCAGGATCACCACGTCCTTCTTGTGCTCGACGAGGCGCTTGGCCTTCTCGATCACCATTTCGGCGACTTGCACGTGACGGGCGGCCGGCTCGTCGAAGGTGGATGACACCACCTCACCTTTGACCGTGCGCTGCATCTCGGTGACTTCTTCCGGTCGCTCATCGATGAGCAACACGATCAGATACACCTCGGGGTGATTGGCCGTGATCGCCGTTGCGATGTTCTGCAGCAGCATCGTTTTGCCAGCCTTTGGCGGCGAGACGATCAAACCACGCTGGCCTTTGCCGATCGGCGCGCAAAGATCGATGGCACGAGCAGTCAAATCTTCCGTCGAACCATTACCGCGTTCGAGCTTCAGACGCTTGGTCGGATGCAGCGGCGTCAGGTTTTCGAACAACACCTTATTACGTGCGTTCTCCGGCGAATCAAAGTTGATCTCGCCGACCTTCAGCAACGCAAAGTATCGCTCACCATCCTTGGGAGGACGGATCAGACCCGAAATGCTGTCACCGGTGCGCAGATTGAAGCGACGAATCTGCGCCGGACTGATGTAAATATCATCGGGACCAGCGAGATAAGAGCCATCTGCCGAACGCAGGAAGCCGAAGCCATCCTGCAGAATCTCGAGCACGCCGTCGCCGTAGATGTCCTCGCCCTTGCGAGCATGGGCCTTCAGCAAACTGAAGATGATGTCCTGCTTGCGCGAGCGCGCCATGTTCTCAACGCCAAGCGCAGCGGCCATTTCCACCAGCTTGCTGATGGGCATCGCCTTCAACGTCGTCAAGTTCATCGACTTGCGTGACGCAGCGAGCTCCTCTGGGCTGATGATTTCCGCATCGTCACCGGAATCGATGAACGGTGCGTGATCCATCGGCATGTCGTCGTGCATCGGGCCACCGACGTTGCCGTGACGCGGTCCGCGATTCGGGTCGCGATTACCGCCGTGTCGCGGCTTCTGGCGACGCGGACCGCCACCACCCTGACCACCCCCTAAGTAACCGCCTCTCACAGGTGGCTATCCAGAAACGCTGCCAGTTGCGAGCGCGACACCGCACCCACTTTCTGCGCCTCGACGGTCCCGTTCTTGAAAAGAATGAGCGTCGGGATACCGCGGATACCGTACTTGGGCGGCGTCTGCGGATTGTGGTCGATGTTCAACTTGGCGACGCGAACACGATCGGCATATTCGCCCGACAGTTCGTCGAGGATCGGCGCGATCATCTTGCAGGGACCACACCACTCGGCCCAAAAGTCGAGTAGTACGGGCTTGTCGGACTTCAAAACGTCATCAGCAAAGGTGGCATCGCTGGTATTGATGATGTGAGGGCTGCTCACGCGGGTAAACCTCCAGTTGGAGTTAACTAAACAAATTGAGATAAGAAATCGGGGAGTTTGCGAGCCCGTGGCTGAACGCCGTGTCGGGGGGCCGTCAAACGGTTACACTAGGCCGTGTCGATTTTTTGGGTTGCCTCTGGAAGGACCAGAAAATTGTATGGATGTGAACTGGGGCTATTGCCGTAAACCGTGGGCAGAACGCCCTTATGGGACGCTTTTGTAGCCAATTCTCGTCCCGTTTGCAAGCATCCCCTGTCTACTCGCTTCGATCCAATACGAACTAATGTCCGAAAACCATCTATCCGATCTCACCTTTTCCTCCCTCGATCTCGTTCCTGACCTGATGCGTGGCATCGAGGAAGCCGGTTTCACCCGGTGCACCCCGATCCAGGCACAGACCTTGCCCTTCGCTCTAGCCGGCCGCGACGTGGCCGGCCAGGCGCAGACAGGCACCGGAAAAACGGCGGCGTTCCTCGTCGGCCTGTTCCAGAACTTGCTGAAACAGCCGGCCTCGCCCACTCGCGGCGCCACCGCGATTCGCGCCTTGATCATCGCGCCGACGCGCGAGCTCGCCATCCAGATTCACCAGGACGCGATACAGCTCGGTCAGCACACGGGGCTGCGCATCGCCGTCGTCTATGGTGGCGTTGATTACGAGAAGCAGCGCCGCGACCTCGAGGGCGGTGTCGATGTCTTGATCGGCACGCCGGGACGCATCATCGATTACTTCAAGCAGCATGTCTTCGAACTGCGCGAGGCACAGGCGGTCGTACTCGACGAGGCCGATCGCATGTTCGATCTCGGCTTCATCGCCGACATCCGCTACATGCTGCGTCGCCTGCCGCCACCCGATCGCCGGCAATCGATGCTGTTTTCGGCAACGCTGTCACAGCGCGTGCTCGAACTCGCCTACGAACACATGAACGATCCGGCGCTTGTGCGCATCGAGCCCGAAAAAATCACGGCCGATCGCGTTCGACAGGTGATGTATTACCCGGCGATGGAAGAAAAAGTTCCGCTCCTCGTCGGCCTGCTGCGCAAGATGGATCCGCATCGCACCATGGTCTTCGTCAACACGAAGCGCGTGGCCGAGAAACTCGAAGATACTCTGCAAGCCAACGGCATTCAGGCGCAGGCACTTTCAGGCGATGTTCCCCAGAAAAAGCGCATGCGCTTTCTGCAAGACTTCCACGACGGCAAACTCGCCGTGCTGATCGCGACCGATGTGGCCTCGCGCGGTCTGCACATTCCGGAAGTCAGTCACGTCTTCAACTTCGATCTGCCGCAGGACTGCGCGGACTATGTCCACCGCATCGGCCGCACGGCTCGCGCCGGTGCCGAGGGCGATGCGATCAGCTTCGCTTGCGAGGAATACGCGGTCGCACTGCCGGACATCGAAAAATACATCGGCCGTAAAATTCCCTTCGAGCCGATCAGTGCCGACATGTTGCCGGAGATCACCTGGCCTCCGCGTCGCCCGAGCCCTGAAGGTGCGCACCGTGGCCCTCGTCGCGGCGGGTCTGGTGGTGGTGGACAGCGTGGCAGTCCGCGCCGCAGCAGCGGTGGGGGCGGCGGTCGAGGCGGTCGACGTTAAAGCAATTCGACCACGGCATCGATCGCCGTGAACTCCTCATGCAAATGCGGATCACGCGAGGTGTCGGGTCTGCGCACGCCGTAGACCCAGCGCACTTGCGCCAGGATGGCCGCATGCAACACCGCTTTGCTGTCGTCGGCAAACAAGCTGCGCGCAGGATCGAAGCCCACTTCCGCTTGGGCCGCGCGCCAGAATATTTGGTCTTCCTTGGGGGCGCCGAATCCGTGGGATGTATAAGCCGCATCCAGAAAATCGAGCACACCCGTTTTCTCGTGCTTGATCTGCAGGATCGTCGGATGCGAATTGGTCAACAACACGAGACGCTTGCCGCGCAAGCGCAGCTCCTCGAGAAAACGCCGCGCACCCGGCAACCAGGCGACGCGACTCGCCTCCTCGCGGTGCACGGCCGCGATGTCGATGTCGAGCTGTTCGCTCCAATAGTCGATCGAATACCACTGCAGCGTGCCTTGTACGCGGTGAAATCGCGGCGCGAGCACCGCATGGGTTTCGGCGAGCGAGAGCCCTTCGCGCTCTGCATAGATTTCCGGCACACGCGCAAGCCAGATGTAGTTGTCAAAGGCGAGATCGAGCAAAGTACCGTCGAGATCGAGCAGTACCGTGTCGATGGCAGACCAGTCCGGAGCATCGGCGGCGAGGATATCCATGCCGGTATGATACCCGCAGGATGATCGCCGACCTGCACCTTCACAGTCACCACTCCGACGGCGTACTAGCGCCAGCGGCACTGATGCAGCTGGTTGCATCGCAGGGTGTCACTCTCGCCGCCCTCACCGATCACGACACGGTACGCGGCTGTCCCGAGGCGGAGCAAACCTGTGCCGACCTCGGCATCGGATTCGTGCCGGGGGTGGAGATCACCGCTGGCTGGCAGGGTCAGGAGCTACACGTGCTCGGCCTCGGTATCGACCCAACCAGCGAGGCGCTCCATGCGCACTTGTCGACGGTGCGGCAATTGCGTCATGCGCGTTTGATCGAAATTGGTCGCAGGCTCGAACGCAAAAAACAACTCGTCGTCGGCGAGGCGATCGAGGAGCTTTGCAGAACCCACGACAGCCCAACTCGGCTGCATCTGGCGAGACTTCTAGTCTCGCGCGGCCTCGCGAAAGACATTGCACACGCCTTCGATCATTGGCTCGGTCGAGGCCAAGCGGGCTACGCACCGGCGGAGTGGCCGGCGCTCGAGATCGCCGTCAAAGCCATTCGGGAGGCAGGCGGCCAACCGGTGTTGGCGCATCCGCATCGCTACAAGATCAGCGCGGGGGCCCTGCGGCGCTTGCTCGCCGAGTTTGGCCGCGTCGGCGGCCTCGGGATGGAGGTTGCCGTCGGCGGCATGAGCAGCAACGATTTTGATCGACTGGCACAACTCGCCCGTGCCAATGGCCTCGCGGCTTCCACCGGCTCGGACTTCCATGACCCCGGCATTCCGTGGAATCCGCCCGGCCGCTTCGCTAAGCTACCGCCCGACCTCGAACACGTCGCGGCGCGGCTCCAGAGATGACGGACGAAACCGAAAAAATCGACCGCGAGCTCTTTCGCAACATCGAAAAACTGCGCCAACTGCGCATCGAGCATCGCGATCTCGACGAAGTGATTGCGCGTCTGTCGATGGATATCCACGTCGACGAAATCCAGTTGAAGCGGCTCAAGAAACGCAAGCTCATGCTGAAAGATCAGATCGAGCGTTACGGCAGCCACCTAATTCCCGATCTGAACGCTTGAGGAACGAGTGATGAACGAAAACACGGTCGCGTCCTCGAAGCTACTCGTCGAGTTACTCAGTGGTGATGGTCTCAATGAGGCGATCGCGATCCTGATCGTCATCGCTATCGCGATCATCTCGGGTCGAATCGCGAAGACCGTACTGGTTCGTATCGGTAGCAATGTGATGGTACGTCCCTGGACAGGTCGCCTGATCGAAACGGCGGTAATCCTGACGCCCTATCTCGTCGCAGCGCTGTTGATCGGCTTGGCAGAAAACGCGGCCCGTCAATTCGGCATGGCGTACAACGTGCTTGCATTGACCTCACAGCTCGTCGTTGCGCTCGGTGTCGTGCGGATCGCAGTCTATTGCTTGCGTCTGCTGCTCGGCGACACCAGCCTCGTGGCACGCTGGGAAACTCGCATCACGTTGGTGCTCTGGCTCGGTCTCGGCTTCGAACTGCTCGGATGGTTCAACTGGCTAGAGAACACGCTCGACGCCATCGACCTGCTGCCCGGCAAGTCGGTCTTCAGCCTGTGGGCTTTACTTAAGGGGCTCATCGTCATCACGGCGTTCGTGGTAATCACGAGCGTAATCGCCCGAGCTATCGAGCGGCGTGTGATGTCGCTCGAAACACTCGCGCCCTCGACGCGAGTCGGTATCAGCAAGTTCACCTACTTTCTTTTAATCAGTCTCGGCATCCTGCTCGGCATCAATGCCGCGGGTGTCGACTTGACGGCACTGACCGTGCTCACCGGTGCGATCGTTTTCGGTCTCGGTTTCGGCATCCGTGACATCACTGCCAACTTTGTCAGCGGCTTCGTGCTGCTGATGGACAAATCGATCAAGCCGGGTGACGTCATCAGCTTCACGCAGCACACTGGCACCACCTCCGAAAATTTCGGCTGGGTGCAGGAACTGCGCGGTCGTTACGTCGTCGTGCGCGATCGTGATGGCGTCGAATCGCTGGTGCCCAACCAAAATCTAATCATCAACTCGGTCATTAACTGGAGTTACTCAGACCAGCGCGTACGCCTACGACTGCCGGTGATGATCAGTTACGACGATGATCCGGAGATCGCGCTCGAACTGCTGATCAAGGCAACCAGTGATCATCCGCGCATCCTGCGCGATCCAGGCCCGGTTTCACGGCTGATGTCGTTCGAGAACTACGGCATGAAGCTCGAAGCGCGCTTCTGGATCCGCGACCCGATGAACGGCGTCAACAATGTTCGCTCCGACGTGAATCGCAAGATCTGGCAACTCTTCAAGGAACACGGCATCAAGATTCCTGTCGCGCAGCAGGAAGTGCGCGTCCTGGAACCCGGCGCGATCATGGCCCGCCCCACAAACCAGCGCGACGATGCCGATCCGCGCGGGTAAGCTGCTGATCCCAGACGACGACCTGTCGGTCGCCTTCGTGCGCTCCGGCGGGCCGGGCGGACAAAACGTCAACAAGGTCTCATCGGCCGTGCAATTGCGTTTTGATCTGCAGGGCTCCGCTGTCCTCAGCGAAACAGTGAAGCAGCGTCTACGGCGCCTCGCGGGCCGCCGTCTCACCGACGAAGGCGCCGTGTTGATCATTGCACGCACACAGCGCAGCCAAGAACAGAATCGCCGCGATGCGGAGGAGCGACTCGCGCAGCTGATCGAAGCCGCCTTGGTCGAGCCGAAGAAGCGGCACGCGACCAAGCCGACGCGCGCGTCGAAAGTTCGGCGGCTCGACAGCAAAACACGTCGCAGCGGCATCAAACGTGGTCGCGGCCGAATCAGCCACGACGAATAAACCTCAAGCGTGCGTCACTTGCAGGATGCTGTGACGGATCTGCTCCGACAGCACGTACTCGGCATCCGCCGCCACTCGCTCCAAGACCACGTCGAACACGAGTAGCCCGGCCTCATCCGTGCGGATCACCGAGCGCTTCATCAACAGGGCGATGAACTGATCAAACATCGCACGATCGGAAAACTCAGGTGAATTGAAGCCGTAGAGCATATTGATGCGTTGCGCCATCAACTGGCAGCGCTCAGAGAGAGCTTTGGCCGTCAAAACGCCCGAGCCTGCGTGTGTGAGCGTGGCGATGGCGAGGTAGTAGCGCTCGATCGTTTGCACTGACGCCTGCGCCAAGAGCGATAACTGAATGGCTTTCGGCGAGCTCGGCGGCGGTCGACGCCAGACATCGCTGCCGTCGATTCGCTCGAGCACACCCAATTGAGCCAAGGCGCCGAGTGTTTGGTCGACCACCTGAGCTAGCTCCGTCTCGCTCCATTTGAGAAACAACTCGGCCGCGACATAGGGATAGATACGCCACGCGAGCCTCTGAATGTCTTCGGTACGAACCGATGTGTTGCTGATGAATGCACAAGCAATCAATGACGGCAGCGTGAATAGATGCGCGACGTTGTTGCGGTAGTACGCCATCAACACCGCCATATCGTCGTTGATACGAACGACATCACCGAGCTTATGAGTCTGCCGCTGCAAGACCTTCATCGACTCGCCATAAACCACGATCTCGCTGCCATCGAGCGTCGTCACCGTGATGCGGCTGTCGTAAGGCTGGATTTTTAGCAGCGCTAAATACAAATCGAGCTGGCGAACGAGATCCTGCGCCACCATAGCCTGTCTTGGCATCGCCAAAAGCGTAGCATGACGCGCTGCGCGAGTTGCTCGACGAGCGGGCCGACCCACGGCGCACGCCCTTCTTCATCCAGCGCCGAGGATTGCCAATTGGGATCATGCCGCGCCAGTAACTCATCGAGATAGATGGGTTCAGCCACGTTCACATGCACACGACCAAACTTCTCGCGCAACACTCTCAGCGCCCGGAACAAATCGCCGATACTTTCTTTGCTCTTCGGGCGACCCGACAGTTCGCCTACATAAGTGCCCGCCTCGACGATGCGCTCGTAACCGAAATACACCGGCAAAAATACGACCGGCCGACGAGGGTCGCGCAAGAAGCTACGCACCGTCATCGATAGCATGCCGGTCTTCGGTTGCAGAAGCCGCCCGGTACGTGAGCGACCACCCTCGATGAAATACTCAATCGAATGCCCGCGCGCCATGATAGTCGCGAGATATTTCATGAAGACCGCGGTATAGAGCGTATTACCGGCAAAACTACGCCGCAAAAAAAAGGCACCGCCCTTGCGTAAAAAGCGACCCACGACCGGGATGTTGAGGTTGATACCGGCTGCGATGTGCGGCACGGCGTAGCCTTGCTTGTAAATCACGTACGAGAGCAGCAGGTAATCCATGTGGCTGCGATGGCAAGGTACGAACACGACTTCACGATCGGGCCCGATCTGTCTCAAAGTCTCGGCATGATTGAAACTGACTCCGTCATAGAGTCGGTTCCACAAGCGCCGCAACGCCCCTTCCATCAGATTGATGAAGACGTGCGAATAATTGGCAGCAATCTCCTCTGCATAGTCACGCGCGTTCAAGATCGCCTTGCGTCGTGAGAGTTGCTTGGACCTTGCATCGGATGCAATCGCTGCACGCACGGCCCGGGTACGCAAAACCTGCGTCACGATCGTACGACGATGCGACAGGTCTGGGCCGATGCGCGCAGCGCGCTGTTTGCGAAAAGCTGCTCGCTGCAAACGCGTGAGCCGCGAAGCCTGTAGCGCCACCGATCCAGAATCTTCCAATAACCCCCGCAAGCTGACCGGCTCACCGATTTCGATGAGCGTGAATCGACCATTGAACAGGACTTGCAAGAACTTCCTGAAACCGCCCGTCAGGGCCCAATTTTCCGATAGCAGTAATCGCCACCAGGAGCCCTCCTTTTCGGGCGCTCGACCCCAATACACGGCGACGGGCACGAGCCGTACGTCGAAGCTGGGATCGGCACGAACGACCTCAATCAGTCGAACAAGCTCGGCGGGTGCACGGCGCTCTATGCGAGCATCAAAGAAACCCCGCGCTTGTAGCAAAGGAATGGCAGCGCGCACCATCTCCTTTCCACGACCGACGAGTCGCCCCGAGGGCGTTGGCAAACCCTGCCGAGCGCATAGGTTCTCGAGCACTGCCACATCGGTCGAGCTGCGTCGCTCGAGCAAATAACACACGGGTGCCGCACGTTGCGCGCCGATCGTGCCGAGCACCGACTCAGGCCGCACTTCGGGTTTAACCCAGCGCGCAAGCAGCCAGCGCAACGGTGCGATCATGGGAACCCGCGCAAAAAGCCGCTCAGCCAGAGCTGTATTTGCGGCAATGAATCGTGCAGGCGATGTCCGTCGTTCACGACGTGCAAGATCGCGCCCTGCGATCGGGCAAAATCAATGCCGATCTCGACCGGGACGATGTCGTCGTTCCAACCGTGCACCACGGTGATCGGGCAAGCGGCGCAAGCGGGCGTGGGCGGCAACCCGGGCAAGTCGAAGGCCGGCGCCATCAAGAACAAGCCGCGAGCTGCACACGGTATCGAGCCTGCCACCGCTAAAAATCCACCGAGGCTCGAGCCCACGTGCACCGCGGGCGGCAGTTCACGTGCCACCATCAATAATTTCTCGAGACGACCCTGGACGGTGTCGATACCGCGATAGTCGACCGATTCGCACTGCCAACCGAGATCACGCGCAGTTTCGGCTAGGGCGACGATCTTCGTACCCCAGGGCTCTGAATCCTTACCGTGCGAAAAGACCAGCTGCCGAGTCATCGCGTTCCCTCGCTCGCTGCGAGCTCGCCGTGCCAATTCGCACCGATCGGCAAGGCATTGCGTACGCGAGTTGCTCTCGCCACGACGGTATCGAAGGTTTCAATGCCGCGCGACACGGCCAGCGGAACGCCACGCGGCTCATGACTGACTCGCGACACAGCCGCCCAGTCGATGCTCTCACCCTGCGCTTTCAAGCGCTTCTCGAGTCGCGCCGCGAGCGCACGGGTCAGTAATTTTTGTCGGGCGGTTTTCCAGTTGCGCGGATCATCCTCGAGCACATCGAAGGCTTGCAGCAACAACTGCCCTTCGTGCCAGCCAAAGACGAAGGGCTGATTGACGACCGTGACTTTGGTTCCTGGCCCTACGAGGTCGTATAGAAACTCGACATCCTCAGGGAACAGACGAATGCAGCCGTGACTGGAGCGCAATCCGACACCAGCGGGCTTGTTGGTGCCATGGATCAAATAGCCTGCCCAACCGAGATACATCGCGCGCGTTCCGAGCGGATTATCAGGCCCTGCCGGTACGACCGCTGGCAGGATCTCGCCGTTCTCACGATGCTCGCGGCGCACACCCGGCCCCGGACGCCAACTCGGATTTTTGGCCACGCGCGTGATGCGGGTCGAACCGACGGGTGTCGCCCAGCCGACTCGGCCGATACCGATCGGAAAGGTGTAGACGATGGGATTTTCGCCCTTGGCCACTTTTGGAAAGTAGTAGAGGCGCATCGCCGCCAAATTGATCACCACGCCTTCGCGCGGCGCATTCGGCAGCAAATGCTGCGTGGGCAATACGATCTCTCGGCCCTCGCCAGGCAACCAAGGATCCACTCCCGGATTGGAGCGTACGAGCTCTTCGTAGCCAACGTTGAAGCGTCGTGCGAGATCGACAAAGGTGTCTTCGTGTTCGGCACGAGTGACTTGCACAGTGCCGACGAGATCGCTGCCTTCAGCCGGTAGTTCGAAACGATGCAGGCTCACCGCGTAAGGCAATGCCTCTTCCACCTTCGGTGGCGGCGCCGCCCAGGTCGTCTCGCGTTCACGCTCGAGCGTGACGCAGCCGCCCAGCGCCAGGAGGCACAGGCTCAAAGTCCAGCGAAGAACACGGTCGGAGACTCGCATGGTCTGCGAGATTACAGCAGGATGGGGCG
This sequence comes from Pseudomonadota bacterium, assembly GCA_039799645.1. Lineage (GTDB taxonomy): Bacteria > Pseudomonadota > Gammaproteobacteria > Steroidobacterales > Steroidobacteraceae > UBA964. Next base: position 98,004 of record JBDLSG010000006.1, read on the forward strand.
ATTCGGCTGCTCGTTGCGATCGCCACCTTCGTGGGGGAAGTGCCGAACCAACAAGGCGGCGACGCCGTCGACACCCGCGATCGCGCCCTCACGAAAACGACCCGAACGAAAGTGTGTCTCCATTTGCTGACACACCGCGTGCCACTCAGCATCGGAGACTCGCGCTGCGATACCGCGATCCGCAACGATCTCGACGTCGTGCTCGGCCATCAGCAGATAAATCAATACGCCATTGTTGTTTGCCGTATCCCAGACTCGATAGTGGGAAAACAATTCGACGGCGCGCTCGCGCGGCGTGCGATCGGCAAGCAAGGCAGACACATCGAGCGCGGTCTCGATTACGAAACGAATCTCGCCCGCATGCCGAGCCTCGACCGTGGTGATGGCCGATTCAATGGCGGAGAGTGCATGCGCGGGAAAGCGTCGACGCGTCATGAGCGGTGTCGCAAGGAGATTGGCAATCCAACGGCGCAGATTCATCGGGATTTACCAACGCCCTGAGGCGCCACCGCCACCAAAACCACCGCCACCACCACCGAAACCTCCGCCAAAACCGCCACCACCGCCGAATCCTCCGCCTCCGAAGCCGCCATCCCAACGACCGCGTCGACCGCGAGTGTTGAATGCGCTCGCGGGAATCACCCCGAGCACTAGGGTCAGAAAGAACGCACCAAAAGCCGCCAGAGCGGCTGCGAACAACGCAGTCCCGGCGAGCCACACGACAGTGCCAACGATTCCGCCGGTCGCCAGCGACCCAAAGAATCGTCCCAATACTTTACGCAGCGCGGCACCCACGAAAAAAACGAGAATGAACAGCAAGCCAAACAAGTCGCCCGTCGTGTTGCCACCTTCGCCATTCCAGCTCGGTTGAGGCTCGGGCAACGGTTCGCCATCAGCCACTTGGATTATGCGTTCGACGCCGAGTGCGATGCCGCCCGGATAATCGCCAGTCCGAAATGCCGGCACAATGGTCTCATCGATGATGCGATTCGAGACGAGATCCGTCAGTGCCCCCTCGAGGCCGCGGCCAACTTCGATGCGCACCCGTCGATCCTCGACAGCAACGAGCAGCAGGGCGCCATCGTCGACACTTTGACGCCCGAGCTTCCAGGCATCGACTACTCGGATCGAGTACTGCTCGATTTCTTCGGGCGCGACGGTCGCGACTGTCAGCACGGCGATCTGCACGCCCTTACGAGCCTCGAACGCGGTTAGCACCGACTCAAGCTCGGACTCTTGCTGCGCCGAGAGCACTCCAGCCTGATCGGTCACCCGAGCGGTGAGCGCGGGAACCGGTTGCAGTTCACTCTGGGCCCATGCCGACGGCCAGCAGGCAATTGCCGCGAGCACGCTCGGCAACAGCGTACGGAGCAGCGAGGTCGTGTGTCGCGTCACTGTGTCGGGGCGGGTGCGCCGAAATCGACCGTCGGGGCAGCCGAGATGGCCGCTTCATTCTCGACGGTGAAATTGGGCTTCACCTCGTAGCTGAAGACCATCGCGGTCAGGTTGGACGGAAAGCGCCGGATCGTCCCGTTGTAGGCCTGTACCGCTGCAATGTAGCGATTACGGGCGACTGCGATTCGATTCTCCGTGCCTTCGAGCTGTGCCTGCAGATCCCGGAAGTTTTGATCGGATTTCAACTGCGGATAGTTCTCGCTAATCGCAAGCAGCGTCTTCAGGGCACTCGTCAACTCGCCCTGCACTTTTTGATAGCGCTCGAGCGCGGCCGGATCATTGACGAGCTCAGGCGTGATCTGAATCGAAGTGGCTCGGGCACGCGCCTCGGTGACACCGACAAACACCTTTTCTTCCTGCGCAGCAAAACCCTTTACGGTCTTGACGAGATTCGGAATCAAATCGGCACGCCGCTGATATTGGTTCACCACCTCGGACCATGACGCCTTCACGGCTTCATCCTGCTCTTGAATGGTGTTGTAGCCACAGCCGCCGAGCGCAAGCGAGGCGAGCACCACGCAAACAGCGATCAGTTTTTTGAGTATCGAATTCATGGGCAAATGTCCTCCGGGACGGTTACCAGATTTTCACTCTTTCAGTGGGCTCACGATAGAGCCGATCGCCCGGTTTCACACCGAACGCATCGTAAAACTCTGCCATGTTGGTGACCACACCGTTGCAACGGTACTCGCTCGGACTATGTGAGTCGGTGATCAATCGCGTGCGCAGTTCGTCATCGCGATATTTGCGACGCCACACCTGTGCCCAGCCGAGAAAAAATCGCTGCGGCCCGGTGAATCCATCGATGACCGGCGCTTCCTTGCCGTTCAGTGAAATCAGGTATGCGCGATAGGCTACCGCGAGACCCGACAAATCGCCGATGTTCTCACCCAAGGTGAGATCCCCGTTGATCGAGCGATCAGCAATGGGCTTGTACTGACTGTACTGCGCAGCCAAACGACCCGCACGCTCGCGAAAGCGCACGTTGTCATCGAAGGTCCACCAGTCACGCAGATTGCCCTCGCCGTCGTAACGACGCCCCGAGTCGTCGAAACCGTGACTGAACTCGTGACCGATCACGCCACCGATACCACCGTAATTCACGGCATCATCAGCAAGCGGATCGAAGAACGGCGGCTGCAGGATAGCGGCCGGGAATACGATCTCGTTCATGGGCGGACTGTAATACGCGTTGACCGTCTGCGGCGTCATGAACCACTCGTTTCGATCAACCGAGCTGTCGAGCCGCGAAATCTGCCGTGCAAACTCGAATTCATTGACACGGCGCAGGTTACCGAGCAAATCACCAGCGCGAATTTCGAGCGTCGTGTAATCCCGCCATTGATCCGGATAACCAACCTTGACCGTGAAGCGCGCGAGTTTGCGCTTTGCTTCGAGTTTCGTGTCGGCACTCATCCACTCGAGTTCGTCGATTTTGACCTCGAATGCTTGCCGCAAGTTACCGACAAGCTGACGAATACGCTCCCGCGCTTCCGGACGGAAGTTCTGCTCGACATAGGCGCGACCGGCGATTTCACCCACGGTGCGATCCAGCAAGTTCACGCCGCGACGCCAGCGCGGTTGCTGCTCCTGCACACCGCGCAGGGTGCGCTCTCTGAACTCGAAACGAGCCGCATCAAAGGCGCTCGGAAGAAAAGCCGCGCTGCCATCGAGCAAACGAAAGCGAAAATAAGCGCGCCAGTCTTCAACGGGCAGCTCGCGCACCAGGCGCGACGCCTCTCGTAGATAGCTCGGCTGACGCACATCGACCGCCTGAATTTTCGCTGGATCGACCCCGAGTCCCGCAACGAAGGCGTTCCAATCGAGAGCCGGCGCAAGTGACGCGAGTTCCTTGATCGTGGTCTTGTTGTACGTCTTGAGCGGATCGCGATTCTCGACACGAGTCCAATGCTGCTGAGCAATCGCCGTCTCGATCGCCAGAACGCGCGAGGCTTTGGCAGCGGCATCGGGCGCTCCCGACAAACTCAGCAATTGCTCGGCGTAACGGACGAACGCCTCACGGAATTTGCGGTTGCGCTCGTCATCAGCGAGGTAATACTCGCGATCGGGCATGGTCAAGCCACTTTGCCCGATGCCAGCGATGTAGCTCGATGAGTTCTTGCGATCCTGGCCAACGTAAAAGCCGATGTGCGCTCCGCCGCCGATACGCTGCGCGCGCCCGATGTATTCGAAAATCGCGCGGGCGTCATTGATCGAATCGATGCGCGCTAGCTCATCCTTCAGGGGCGCGAGTCCTCGCTGCTCAATACCCTGTTCATCCATGTACGCGGCGTAGAGATCACCGAGCTTTTGACGATCCGAGCCGAGGGCCTTTTGTGCATCGGCTGCAGCCGCTTCGGCGAGCGCTCGCAAAGCGGCGATCGCGTCGTCCTCCAGTTTGCTGAAGGTGCCGTAGTTCGATCGATCTGCCGGAATCTCAGTCGTTGCGAGCCAAGTGCCACCCGCAAAGCGATACAGATCATCCTGAGGTCGAACCGAGCGATCGAAGCCCGCAAGATCCAGACCCGAGCGCAAAGTCACTGTGGTGCTGGTGCTGGTGCTCGATGCGGCATCGGCGGCTTTGGTGACGGAAGCACCCGCGCACACCACGCCCAAGGCCCCAACGACTGCGATCCAAGGTTGAAAAAGACGCATCTGCTGATTCTCCGAACTCGGTCGAAAAGGCCGACAGGTTACCTGTTTCCGGCGTCGTCGGTATGCTTGCACCCGTGTCCCGATATCGCCCCCCAACTCGTCCTGGTTCGAAGTTCATCACGGCCGAGGGCCATGCCAGGCTTGCAACGGAACTCGACCAACTGTGGCGCATCGAGCGCCCCGCGGTAACGCGCTCGGTCAGCGAAGCGGCCGCTCAGGGGGATCGCTCGGAAAACGCCGAATACACTTACGGCAAGAAACGGTTGCGGGAAATCGACTCGCGAGTGCGCTTTCTGCGCAAGCGTCTCGATGGCATGCTTGTCGTGTCGAACCCGCCCTCGGATTTGCAGCGGGTATTCTTTGGTGCGTGGGTCACGCTCGAGGACGATGCAGGCACGCAGAGCCGCCATCGCATCGTGGGCCCAGATGAATTCGATCTCGCGCCCGGCTACATCAGCATGGATTCACCGCTCGCGAGAGCGCTGCTTGGCAAGCGCCTCGACGACGAGGTTCACGTCGAGACGCCGACAGGTCGACGTCTCTTCGTGATCCTCGCAATCGATTACACAGGCGTTAAACCACCCGCACGTTCTTGAACTGCCACGGATCCTCGCGATCGAGATCTTCCGTGAACAAGCTCTCGCGACCCGTGAGCGGATTCCAATCGGTGAACTCGCCGACGACAGGGCCAAGATACGGCATGCAAATCTCGAGATTGCGCCGATAGTCCATCTCGTCAGGCTCAACGATGCCACGCCGCGGATTTTCCATCGCCCAAATCACGCCCGACAGGACGGACACACACACCTGCAGACTGGTCGCGTTGTTGAACGGACAAAGCTGACGCGCTTCGTCGATCGAGAGTTGCGAACCATACCAGTAGGCATTTTTGGCATGGCCTGCCAACAGCACGCCGAGCTCATCGATACCGCCTGAGGAGATTTCGTCCATCAGGATACGCTGCTTGCTCTGCATGACGTAGTTACGACCAACGAACTCATGCACCGATAAAACCGCGTCATCGCAGGGGTGGTAGGAGTAGTGCACCGTCGGGCGATAGCTCACGGCATCGCCTTCTTTGACGGTCAAATAATCGGAGATCGAAATCGACTCACCATGGGTGATCGCGAAAGCGTGGAAATTACCTGCTTTCGGCGTCCAGGTTCGCACGCGGGTCGCCGCGCCCGGACGCGATAGGAAAATCGAGGATCCACGGCCGAAATCGTAGCGATTGCCATCCGCCGGGAAGTGTCGCTCGTGCGAGCCCCAACCGAGTTCGCAGGGCTGGCATCCTTCGCTGACAAAACCATCCACCGACCACGTGTTGACGAACTCACCGACGCGCTTGCGCACGGGCGACACCTGCGTGTCACGCTCGGCGACGTGTATGACCTTCACATCGAGTTTTTTAGCGAGAGCCGCCCAGCCCTCACGCGAGTTCGGCTCGTCCGTCTTCACGCCGGTCGCCGCTGCGATGTCGAGCAGTGCTTTCTTGACGAAGTGCGACACGAGACCCGGGTTCGCACCATGCGTCAACACCGCCGTGGGGCCTCCCTTACCGCCATCACGCAACGCGAGCGCCGCTTCACGCAGCGCGTAGTTGGTTCGACGCGCAGCCGGCACGCTCTGGTCGGTGTAGCCGCCCGGCCACGGTTCGATGCAGGTATCGAGATAAAGCGCACCGCGCTCTTGGCAGAACTGCACCAGCGCAATCGAAGAAACGTCGACAGAGACATTGACGAGAAAATCACCCTCGCCAACGAGCGGCTCGAGCAAGGTACGCAAATTCTCCGGCTTGACGGGCTGGATGATGAACTTCACGCCGAAGTGACGCGCCACTTCGATGCCGCGCTCATCGGCAGAAACAATCGTGATGCGATCGGCACTCGTGCCGATGTGCCGCATCATCAACGGCAAGACGCCTTGCCCGATGCTGCCAAAACCCACAAAAACAATACGGCCAGAAAAATTAACGTGAACCTTGTGATCGCTCATGATGCTCCTTGAAGAATGAAAAACGGCTATTAGCCGATGCGCCAAGACGGTGGCACGGTGTGCTCGTACCCCGGCAAGGATTCGATGCGCTGCAACCACCGGCCGAGGGCCGGGTAGTTTGCCTCGATTGGCAGAAAACGTCCCGCCAAATCTTGCGCGTCCGGTCGCGTCAAGGCACGACGGAGCAGTTGGATCGCCGGGAAGATCACCATATCGATGGCGCTGTAGTCTTCGCCCACGATCCAATCGAAACGCGATACGCGCATCTCGATAGTGCGCGCCTCCCGAGCCACCACGTGCATGGCATCGGTCAAGGCATTACGTGACAAGGGCCGCTCTTCGTCCGCGGGACTCGCCGAGCCGAGCAAGGTTCGACAAATGCCCATGATGTGCGGCTCGGTATACGCCTGAAACTCTTCGATCACCCGCCAGATGACGGCGGCTTCCTCGGGGGTGCGGCCGAAAATCGACGGCTCTGGATACTTGCGGTCAAGGTAATAGAGCACGGCCACGGACTCGAACACCACGTAGCCATCGTCCTTGAGCACCGGCACCCGACCGCGCGGGTTCATGGCGAGCATCTGCGGCGATTTCTGCTCCTGAAACTCAAGCTGCAATCGATGCCCTTGGAAAGGCAGCCGCTTGTGCGCGAGCGCCAGCAACACCCGCCACGAGTAAGGACAGCCGCTAGCCCAATAAAGATCAATCGCCATCGCGGGATTGTAACGGTAACAGTCTGGCCGGAGAATTCGCGCCTGCCCCCACGGAGGTCTCATGGCACTTCGCACTTTGGTCGACGTCGACACCCTGGCCGCCCACTTGGACGACCCGCGCTGGGTGGTGCTCGATTGCCGTTTCGAGCTCACTCGCCCGACATGGGGAGAAGAAGGCTTTGCGGTCGGTCATATTCCCGGCGCGCAATATGCGCACCTCGATCGCGACCTCGCCTCCGCGCCAACCTCCACCTCGGGACGCCACCCGTTGCCGGTCCCGGAAACCTTCGCCGCCTTGGCGCGTCGATGGGGCATCAACACCGATACGCAAATTGTCGTGCACGATCAGGCGAGCGGCGTCTACGCCGCCCGCGCATGGTGGTTGTTCCGCTGGCTGGGTCATGAGTCGGTGGCTGTTTTGAGAGGCGGCCTCGCCGCCTGGACGGCGAACGGCCGCTCACTCACCACTGCAACTGCCTCACGTGCAACAGGCAACTTCGTCGCGCGGCCGCAAACGAATTGGACGGTGACGGTCGATGATGTTCTCGACTCCGTCGAATCGCATCGACTGCATGTCGTCGATGGTCGTGGCGCCGATCGATTCGCCGGTCAGAATGAAACCATGGACCCGATCGCCGGACATGTGCCGGGCGCAGTCAATCATCCCTTCGCGAGCAACTTCGCCGCTGATGGCACTTGGCTGCCCGAAGCCGAGCTACGCGCCCGCTGGGAGAAAACCCTGCAAGGCCGACCCGCGAACGAGGTCGTCACGATGTGCGGCTCGGGCGTGAGCGCCTGCCTTAACCTGCTTGCACTCGAAACTCTCGGCATCCAAGGCGCTCGCCTCTACACGGGCTCATGGAGCGAGTGGGTTCGTGATCCTTCGCGTCCGGTTGCCACAGGAGCCGCTGCATCTTGAACAAACCCGCCTGGTCGGTGACCGATTCGGTCGAGCTTTACCACGTCAATGCCTGGGGCCAAGGTTACTTCGGCATCAACGATGCCGGCCATGTCACCGTGCGTCCTGAGCAAGTCCCCGGTCGCGAGATCGATTTGTTTGAAGTGGTGCAGGGCTTGAAGGCACGCGAGCTGACGACGCCTGTCGTCGTGCGCTTTTCAGGCATTCTCGCGCATCGCTTGCGCAGGCTGAACGAAGCGTTTGCACGCGCTATCGCCGAAAATGACTATCGCAATCGATATGCCGCCGTCTTTCCGATCAAGGTGAATCAGCAGCGCCTCGTCGTCGAAGAAGTCTACCGTTACGGCGCCGAATTCGGTTTCGGCCTCGAAGCCGGCAGCAAACCGGAACTGCTCGCCGTGATGGCGATGACCGAGAACTCGCCAGATCGCCTCATCGTCTGCAACGGCTTCAAAGACGACAGCTATATCGAGACCGCGATGCTCGCGACCAAACTCGGTCGCACGATCGTGCCGGTCGTCGAAAATTTCTCGGAGCTCGATCTCATCCTCAAGCACGCCGACCGACTCGGCGTGAAGCCGAAGATCGGTATTCGCGTGAAGCTTGCAAGCGAAGGCTCCGGTCGCTGGCGTGATTCCGCTGGCGAGAAGTCGAAATTCGGTCTCTTCATCACCGAAATCCTCGAAGCCGTGGAGGTGCTCAAGCAGCGTGGCATGCTCGATTGCCTAAAGCTCGTGCATTGCCATCCGGGCAGCCAACTGCAAGATATTCGTCGCGTCAAAGAAGCGATCAACGAACTTGCGCACGTTTATGCCGAGCTCAAGCTGCTTGGGGCGGGGCTCGAATACATCGATGTCGGCGGTGGACTTGGCGTCGATTACGACGGCTCTGGCACCAACTACGCCTCGTCGATGAATTACGACATGCAGGAGTATGCGAGCGATGTGGTCTACCGCGTTGCCAGCGTCTGCAATGCTCGCGGTATCGAGCATCCGGTGATCGTTAGCGAATCGGGTCGCGCGATCGCGGCGCATCACAGCGTGCTCATCTTCAATACGCTAGGCACCTCGGCGCTCGATCAGTTTCATGTCACGGGCCGCGAAGATCAACAATATGCCGATCGATCACTGCCGCAACCTGTGCAAGATCTGATTGGCGCTTATCGTGAAGTGAGCGATCGCACGCTCGTCGAATGCTGGCACGATGCACTCACGGCTCGCGAACAGTGCCTGCAGATGTTCAAACTCGGGTTGTTATCGCTCGAGTTTCGCGGCTTGGCCGAGCGCCTCTACTGGGCCACCTGCGCCAAGATCCGCGACCACGCACGCAGACTCGAAGAGACGCCGGAAGAACTCGAAGATCTCGAGAACATCCTGTCGGATATCTACTTCTGCAACATGTCGGTATTCCAGTCGCTGCCGGATAGCTGGGCGATCGATCAACTCTTCCCGATCATGCCCATTCACCGCCTAGAGGAGTGCCCACAGCGTCGCGCGGTCCTCGCGGATATCACCTGCGACTCGGATGGCAAGATCGATCGTTTCGTAAGTCATCGCGAAGTGAAGCGTACGCTCGAACTGCACGACTATCGTGCCGGTGAGGAGTATTACCTCGCCGCTTTCCTGGTCGGCGCTTATCAGGAAACCTTGGGCGATCTACACAACCTCTTCGGTGATACGCATGTCGTACACATCCGGCTCGCCGACGATGGCACCTGGTGTATCGATGAAGTGGTCATGGGGGATACCGCGAATCGCGTGCTCGAATATATGGAGTACGATGTCGCAGAGCTCTACCCGGCGCTCGCTCGCGATTGCGAACGCGCCATCCGAGATGGCCGCATGACGGTAGCTGAGAGTCAGGCGCTGAAGCGCTTTTATGAGGGCGAGCTCAACGGTTACGCTTATCTGGAGTGATGTCGATGTCCGCGCATGCCCAAGAGAGTCGAGACTTCCGCAGTTATCACGCATTTCTGCGTGCCGCTCGCAACTACATGGAAGGCCCACTCGTCGGGCAGATGCACGACTCCTACGAGCACGCCTGCGAACAACGCGGCTTAACCGGCGAACGAGCTCCCAAAGATTGGCGGACGGCCGAGGCCGTTCTCGACCATCTCCCGGAGTTCCAGCTCTACAACTGGGCCTATCGAAATCTACAGCGCTTCAAATATCACCGTCCGCATTTGGGCATCTTCGCTCTGCTCGAATCGCAGCGTGATCGCCTCGTTCAGGAACTGAACGAGAGCGCGACCAAAGCACCTGATCAGTTGCGACTCAACCCCGATCTGACCTTGCCCGAATACTTCCGCTTCGTGCCGTTCCACCAGCACACCGGCGGCGTAGCGCACGACGATCTCGACGGCTTGGCTTACGAGATTGGGCGTCGTACGACGGTGCCCGCACACGCGGATCCTAACGGCATTTACCACATCCTCTTCGATTCGCTACCCGAGCGCCGCTACGAACGCGTGCTCGATTGGGGCACTGGGCATGGCGCTGCGCTCGTCACGTGGCAGCAACGCAATCCGCAGTCGGAGTGTCACGGCGTCGATTTGTCGGCGCCCTGTCTGAAAGTCGCGCATCAACGCGCTCTCGAGCATGGGTTTCGTTTCTTCCTTTCGCAGCAAGATCTCGAACACCTCGACTATCCGGACAATCACTTCGATCTCGTCTTCTTCAACTTCATGTTGCACGAGCTACCGCCCGCGCACACACCGGCGCTACTGCGCGAAGTCGTGCGAGTGCTCAAGCCCGGCGGTCTCTTCGCCGGTCACGAATTTCATCTGCGCCCGGGCGATCCGTTTCAGAACGTGTTGCAGCGGTCACACGCCTGGACCAACAACGAAACCTACTCGACGCCGTGGTACGACACGCCGATCGAAGCCTGGGCCAAAGATGCGGGCTTCAGCCGAACGTCGATCACCCCATTCGAGCGTCTGAATAGATCGGTCAAGCGACCGGGTCGTGCACCGATCAATGCGAATCACTGGAATCTCTACGTCTTCGAGAAATGAGCGACCACCGATGAGCGAGTTCAAAGCGTCCCTGCAGGGCCCCGTTACCGACACCGAGCCGGATTTTCTGCACGATGTGCCGATGGACAACGCGGTCGGTGCCATCATGGCGCTCACTGCCGAGGTCTATCTGCTGCGCGAACGTCTCGCCACGCTCGAAGCCGAGCTCACCAGTCGCCAGGTGCTGCCCACGGACGCTGTCGAAAAGCATGTCGACACCCCCGAACAAGCCGCGGTCCGATCGGCGGATCTGGCGGCCTACACCGAGCGAGTCATGTCGGAGCTCATTCGTGATCGCGTGCCGGTCTCCCGCATCGATCCTGGCGTCACCAAGTATCTGAAACACGATTAGTCGGTATGATCATCGGCGATCTTTCTTAGGGAGACGCCAGATGATTCGTAATCGTTCATTCGCCGCGCTGTCCGCTTTGGCTGCCGCTGTCGCGATTAGCCTCACCGCCCCCGCTGCGCTCGGCGCAGCCAAGGCCAAAAAAATCGACCTCGCCACCCCCGAGGGGGTGAATCTGGTCGGTCGCAAGATCCAATGCGGCGCCGTCGACAATACACCCACGATCTACTACTTCCACGGTGAGGGCTTTGCCCGCGTGCCCGGTGAAGCAGATCGTAAGCTGTTCGATGTCGAGGGCTACAACGTCCGTCAGTGCGTCACCGTCACCGACCCGCAGCGCGGCACCGGCTGGCGCCTCGTTTCGCGTGAGTTGCTCCTGTACGTAGACCCAGCCACGGGCGAATTGCTGCGTGAATGGAAGAATCCGTGGACCGGCGCCACCGTCAAGGTGTTGCAGACGGCCAACGACCCGGTGAATCAACGCCCCGTGTTCCCGATCGGCGCGGATGGCAAGCCGGCAACCTGGCCCGGCACCATCAACGGCAAAACCTGGTGGAACACCATCACGGTACCGCTGTTCTACAAAAATCCGCTCGCGGGTGAATATCAAAAGAACATCGGCGGCTTCTATCACGCCACCGAAATGTTCAATTTCTTCGGCAACATCGACGAGTTGCTCGACCCGAAGAACACCAACCCAGCGATCGAAGTGGGCTGGGTCCGCATGGCCGAATGGCTTCCTTGGATGGAAATGAGCGGTCGCGCCGGCCTCATCTACATCCACGCCGCGGGGCGCAAGCTCGACAACTACGAGCAGCTCTCGCCGGTCTTGCGTAAAGCCATCGAAACGGAATACCCGGAATATCGCACCCCGCCACCAGGTGACGATAACCGCCCCAATGAAACCAGCTGGACCTACTTCAAAAAGAAGTTCCCGGCTGGCAGCGCACCGGCCGGAGCCGCCAAAGGCGGTCATTGATACCGCGCGGTTTACTTGCCTGATCGGCGAGTAGTAGCATCGGTTCGCCTGCCGCGGCTTTTAAAGGCTGCGGCAGGCGAATGTTCAAGCGATCCGTCTAAGATTGATTTCTAAGAGACGATTGAATGACAACGATCTACGTGGGCAATCTGCCCTTTTCTGCCAACGAAGCTGACGTCCGTGTGCTGTTTGAGCGCTACGGCACTGTCGATTCGGTCAAACTCGTCAACGACCGCGAAACCGGACGCCCTCGTGGCTTCGGCTTCGTCGACATGCCGTCTTCAGATGCACAAGCCGCGATCAGCGCCCTCAACGGTTACGAGATGAACGGCCGGGCTCTGCGCATCAATGAAGCGCAGGAGCGGGCGCCGCGCGGCCCCCGCCCCGGTAGCGGTGGCGGCGGCTACCGCCGCTGACCGGAAGCGCAAGCATCCGTCCCGAGGTTCTCGCGTGACGTCGGTTCGCCGACGTCACTCGGGTTTTATTTTGACTGGAGAATGCCCCGGATGCCGCCTCGCTCTCGCTCGCCTAAACCCGCGACCGTCAAAAACCCCACCGCATTGAAGCTCTCGCTTCCGGTACGCCAAAAACTGCCGGCGGATCTCAAAAAATATTTCGACATCTGCGACGAGAAAATTGGCTTCCTGCCGAACGTACTGCAGGCCTACAGCTTCGATCAGGCGAAATTGCGTGCCTTCATCGCCATGTACAACGATCTGATGCTAGAGGCTTCGCCACTCACGAAGCTTGAGCGCGAAATGATTGCGGTGGTCGTCTCAGCGGCTAATCGTTGTTACTACTGTCTCGTTGCACACGGCCAAGCAGTGCGCGAGATGTCGGGTGATCCGGCGCTCGGCGAGATGCTCGTCATGAATTATCGCGTCGCTAAAGTGTCGAAACGACAACGCGCCATGCTCGACTTCGCGCATCGACTGACGACTGCGCCTGCGGAAGTTGGTGAAGAGGCACGCCAGGCGCTTCGCAAAGCGGGTTGGTCCGATCGGGCCATCTGGGACATCGCGGCAGTCACTGGCTTTTTTAACATGACTAATCGCCTCGCCACGGCCACCGACATGATGCCGAACGAGGACTATCACGAGCGCTCACGCGGATGACGAGCCTTATCGCGCAGCGCGAAGTCTTTCGCGGCAAGATCACCTATCTCACAGTCGACACGGTCGATCTGCCGAACGGCCATCGCGCCGATCTCGAGATCTTGCATCACCCGGGCGGCGCCGCCATCGTCGCCATCGATGATCAAAACCGCGTTTGTTTGCTGCATCAGTTTCGTCATGCGGCCGGCGGCTATGTTTGGGAGCTGCCAGCAGGCAAGCTTGAGCCTGGCGAGCCCCCCGAACTGACCGCGCAACGCGAACTCATCGAGGAGGCCGGTGTCGCCGCATCGACTTGGTGCTCGCTCGGTATTTCCTTGAGCTCGCCCGGTGTGTTCACCGAGCGCATCCACCTCTACCTCGCAACGAATCTCACCTCGATGCCTGATGCACGCGAAGCGGCCGAGATTTTCGAAGTGCACTGGGTTGACTTCAAGACGGCCGTTCAACGCGTCTTGAGCGGCGAAATCGACGATTCCAAAACCGGTATGGGACTGCTACGCGCTTGGCATGTCCACGGAGAAAAACCATGACGCTGATGAAAGCCCTGATGAGCGACCATGCAGGCGGACCGGATAGCCTCGTCTTTCGAGAGATTTCCGAGCCCGTTCCGGGCCCCAAAGAAGTTCGTATCGTCGTCAAGGCCTGCGGCATCAATTATCCCGATGCGCTGATCATCGAAGACAAATATCAGTTCAAACCGCCCCGCCCCTTTGCACCCGGTCTCGAGACCGCCGGCATCGTCGAAGCACTCGGGCCCGAGGTCGCGACGCTCAAAGTCGGCGATCACGTGATCGCCCACACGAGTCATGGCGGCCTTGCCGAAAAACTCGTCACCCACGAGCGCAACTGCACCCCGATCCCGACCGATATGCCCTTCGACGAGGCGGCAGGGCTGCTCGTCACCTATTCGACGTCTCTGCATGCACTACAAGATCGCGCGCAGCTGCGCGCTGGTGAAACGCTGCTCGTGCTCGGTGCCGCCGGTGGGGTCGGTCTTGCGGCTGTAGAACTGGGCAAGGCGATGGGCGCGAAAGTTATCGCCGCCGTCTCCTCGGAAGACAAGGCCGCAGTGACGCGCGAGCATGGCGCTGATATCACCGTGGTCTATCCGCGCGAGATCACCGACCCCAAATCTTTGGCTGCCCAGTTCAAAGAGGCCTGCGGCAAGCAGGGTGCCGATGTGATCTATGACGCCGTCGGCGGTGATTACGCCGAAGCGGCGTTGCGCGCCATCGCTTGGCAGGGACGCTTTCTGGTGGTTGGCTTTCCGGCCGGGATTCCGAAGATTCCCCTCAACCTGCCGCTGCTCAAAGGCTGCGATATCTGCGGCGTTTTCTGGGGGGCTTTTGCCGAGCGCGATCCGGCGGCGCACCAGCGCATCATGCAGTCTTTGCTCGAGCGCTATCAGGCAGGCCAAATCCGCCCACGAATTTCAGATCGATTTTCTTTACCGCAGGGTGGAGAGGCGATCAAAAAATTATTGCGACGAGAGGCTATCGGCAAGATCGTCGTGACATGTACAGCCTGATGTTTGCAGGGTTCGCGGTCGCACAGCTGGCGCTTTTCGTCTGGCTGCTGCGGCTGACGCGAACTCACCATCTTGCTGCAGGCTATGTTTTACTCGTTCCGCAGTTTTTCTTGATCTGGGACAACACCCGGGTCGCACTGGGTATTCTGATCGGCTTTGGCGACTTCTTGTACGCCATCACGTGGCCCGCATTTTGGGCTCACTGGCTTTCCGGCTGCTGGCTCATCATCGCAAGTGGCTCGATTCTGCGTCTTGCCGGAATTTCCTGGGCCGAGCACCGCTGGGTGATGGGCGCGTTCTGCCTGCTCGCCACAGCGCTGATCGCGCACGATCTGCCGCTCTTCTGGACCAAAGAAATATACCCAGTCTGCGAATATGACTTAATTCGCTACGCAGGCTCGGTCAGCGAAAGCACTCGCTGCACACCAGATCAAGCGTTGGTGAGTAACACCTTCCCCATCGCCCCCGTCGTGACCTGCTTTGTCGTTATCCTTTCGGGCCTCGTGATGTGGCGCAAACGCGGCATACCGTGGATGACCATCGGTGGCATCGTCATGCTGCTCACTGCAGCCGTCCCGGCGCTCAATCGCCATCGCCTTGATAATCTCGGCGAAGTCTTTATTCAGGGTGGCGCGATTGTGACCCTGTGGTTGTTGACTCGTCGAGCCAGTCCACAAGCTCAAGCAAATCCGACACCTCGAGATCCGCCGCCGGAGTCAGCTCAGCAGGCCAAGGCATCGCCCGCCGGTTGATCCACACGCTGCGACAACCGGCAGCGCGCGAGCCCATCACATCGAGTCTCGGCTCGTCACCCACGTACAATATTTGATCGGGTCGTAAACCGAGCGAATCAGCGACTGCGCGAAAAGCTTCGGGCTTGGGTTTGGCGTGGCCCACCTTTTCCGCATTGAGCGTAACGACGAAGTGGCCCCCAATGCCGATGCGATGTATATCGGCGTTGCCGTTCGAAAAGGTCGCCAGCGGATAGCGTCCCGACAGCCGCTCGAGTGCCGGCAGCACGTCCTCGAAAAAGGTCACATCGTGGCGAGCGTCGATGAAGACAGCGAAAGCCTCATCGGCAATCGTCGGGTCGTGCTCATGCTCGAGTGCGAAGCGCCGCAAGGCTTCGATGCGCAACCAGGTCATGTCATGCGCTCGATCCGGCCTTTCTTGTACGAGCGACATACGCCGCGCATACAGATCCTCCGGTGCAAATCGAGCACCGAGCACCGGGTGCTGCTCTTGCAGGAATGCCGCCATACGCGCCTCCGCGCGCTGCAGCACCGGCCGCACCTCCCAAAAGGTGTCATCGAGATCGAAACAAATGGCGCGCACGTCGCTGAGCATCGGAAAGCCGCGGATGTACAATCGGGCGCTCGTTTTACCGGTATCGCTCCTGGAGCACAACCATGCGACTGAACTGGACTGCCCTGCCTCTGCTGAGTCTCGCGCTGCTGGCCACCTCGGCCCTCGCCTCGAATGGCACCAAGCCCTTCTCAGCGGATGATCTCGTAAGACTCGCACGAGTTTCCGATCCGCAAGTGTCGCCGGACGGCAAACACGTAGTGTTCGCCCTGCGCGAGACCGATATCGAAGCGAACCGCGGCAAAGTCGATCTTTGGTTGCTGAACCTCGACGACGAGAACCCCGTCTCACGTCGTCTCACACAGCACTCGGCGAGCGACTCCTCAGGGCGTTGGGCGCCGGATGGTCGCGGTATCTATTTTCTCTCGAGCCGCAGCGGCTCTTCACAGGTGTGGCATATCAGTCTCGCAGGCGGCGAGGCGCAGCAGGTGACCTCACTGCCGCTCGATGTGGGCTCGTTCGAAGTGTCGCCACGCGGTGATCGTCTCGCCGTGTCGCTGGAGGTGTTCCCGGACTGCATCGAAATCAAATGTACGACGGATCGATTGGCGGAGCGTAAGAAGGACAAGGCTTCAGCGCTGAGCTACGACGCGCTCTTCGTCCGTCACTGGGACACCTGGAACGACGGCACGCTGTCGCGTCTATTCACCGCCGCGATCGGCAACGATCGCAAGGCCGGTGAGTTCAAACTGGTCTCGGGCGGTGTGCGCGGACACGTTCCCTCCAAGCCTTTCGGTGGCGAGGAGGATTACACCTTCAGCCCAGACGGCAAGCGCATCGTGTTCTCGGCGCGTATCGCCGATGCCAAGGAATCGTGGTCGACTAATTTTGATCTTTATGAAGTTGCTGCAGATGGCACTGGCGAGACGCGCAACCTGACTGCCGGTAATCCCGCATGGGATGCGCAACCCGTATTTTTGGCCAATGGGGACCTCGCGTGGCTTGCGATGTCGCGCCCAGGTTTCGAAGCAGACCGGTACGTCGTGATGCTGCGTGACAGCCAGGATGGCAAAGTTCGCGCGCTCACCGCCGACTGGGATCGCTCGGTCGGTCATATTGCCGCGAGCTTCGATGGTCGCAGGCTCATCGCGACGGCTGACGATGTGGGCC
This sequence comes from Pseudomonadota bacterium, assembly GCA_039799645.1. GTDB lineage: Bacteria > Pseudomonadota > Gammaproteobacteria > Steroidobacterales > Steroidobacteraceae > UBA964. The sequence continues at coordinate 115,200 of JBDLSG010000006.1, forward strand.
AAACCGCACTCGTCGAAATTGACCCGAAGTCCGGTTATCGGCAGCGACTGCTCGGCAACGGCCAAGTGCAGAGCTACTCACCGTCGCGCGATGGCGTCGTGATTTCTTGGGCCTCACTGGGTGGTCCGCCGGATTTGTATTGGGTATCGAAGGCGCCGAAGTCAGCCAACTCGCGTGCCGCGCTGCCGCCCGCGCCTAAGCCACTCACGGCCGCCAATCAAACACTGCTCTCGCAACGCGAGTTGGGTGAATTCGAGCAATTCTCGTTCAAAGGTTGGAACGATGAGACCGTGTATGGCTACGTGATGAAGCCGGCAGGCTTCGAGCGCGGCAAAAAATATCCGATCGCCTTTATCGTGCACGGTGGGCCGCAGGTCAGTTTTTCGAATCAGTGGTCGTGGCGCTGGAACCCGCAGGTTTACGCCGGGGCGGGGTATGCCGTGGTCTTCATCGACTTCCACGGCTCGCCCGGATACGGCCAAGCCTTCACCGACTCGATCAGCCAAGACTGGGGCGGCAAGCCACTCGTCGATCTACAAAAGGGCCTCGATGCGGCACTCGGTCGCTACGACTGGCTCGATGGCAACCGCGCCTGTTCACTCGGCGCCTCTTACGGTGGATTCATGCAGAACTGGATCGCCGGTAATTGGTCCGATCGGTTCCAGTGCATCGTCAATCACGCGGGCATCTTTGATCAGCGCACGATGTACTACACCACCGAGGAACTCTGGTTCACCGAGTGGGAAAACGGTGGTCCTTATTATCTCACGCCGAAAATCCACGAGAAGTTCAATCCGGCAGATCATGTGACGAAGTGGAAAACGCCGATGCTCGTGATCCACGGCGCACTCGACTACCGCGTGCCCTACTCACAGGGTCTTGCCACCTTCACGGCTCTACAGCGCCTGGGTATTCCGAGCCGCTTCGTGTTCTTCCCGGACGAGAACCACTGGATCTTGAAACCGGCCAACAGCCTGCGCTGGCATTCGGAGGTGCTGGGCTGGTTGGATCAGCACTTAAAACCAGCAGAGCGGTGAATGTGCGCTAGGTCACAAAATGGCGAAATTAAGAAGTACTTTTGCCTATTATTTTGAAAATAGCTTATGCAGCTAATTGTTGTTCCAATTTGGAGTATTTAGAGCAACATATTCTCCACGACAAAATTGCTCAGACAATGTCGGGGAGTTTTAATCATGCTCAAGCGAGAACGGCTGCATATGCTGCCGGCGCTCATGGTCGCCGTCGAGAATGATCGATCGCCGGTAACGTATTTGGTGCTCTCGATGCGCCTCTGCGGACTCGGAGGCGATCGTCATTGTCGCGGCATTCTGGAGCAGCTGTGTCGTTTAGGCTGGGTATCGGTTACACGCCAATCCGCCTCGGGCGACGGGCGAGAAAAAGTGGTTTGCGTGACCGACGAGGGAATGGCGGCGCTGCGCCAACACCACACCGTTTTAGGCATGTTGGTCGAGGTTGCACGCGATGGACTTGCGGGTCTTCGCGTTCGGCTCGATCGCGAAGACGGTCTCGGCTCGG
>JBDLSG010000007.1:0-86181 GCA_039799645.1 Pseudomonadota bacterium
ATCCGCTTCATCGACGAGCGTGGCGAAGCTCGCGTCGTAACAAGTGAGTGAAGCAATCTTCTCGCCCTGCTCTTTCATGCGTGCGAGCGTGGCAAGAGAGACGGGCGGACGCGTGGAATCGCGCAATTGCAGATGCGTGTACATGGGAGCTTTCCGAAATGGGGTCAGAGTGCTGCGTGACGCAGCGGATTGAAGTACAGCTTACCGCGCTTCATGCGCTCAATGGCCAAGAGTAGTTCGCTGAAATCGGCTTCACGTGACAACGGATCGAGTGTCGCGGCATTCACGATCAAGGTCGGCGCACCGTCGTAGTCGTGGAAAAATCGAGCATAGGCCTCGTTCAACTTTTCCAGATAAGCCCGTTCGATCAACTGCTCCGCCTTGATGCGACGCTTTGCAATACGCTCCATCAAGACATCCACCGGCGCCTGCAAATAAATGACTAGATCGGGCTTCGGCGGGTTCACCACCATCCGCGCATAAACCTGCTCGTAGAGACTGAACTCGGCATCATCAAGGGTCACTCGCGCGAAGAGCTTGTCCTTTTCGAGCAGATAGTCGGCAACCCGCACCGAGGCAAACAGGTCGTCTTGATGAAGCCCCGACAACTGCTGCGTGCGCTGAAACAGGAAGTGCAACTGGGCGGGTAACGCGGAACCGACCGGATCGCGATAGAAACGTTCGAGAAAGGGGTTGCTCTCGGCTTGCTCTAAGATGAGCTCGGCGTTCCAGACTGCTGCCAAACGACGCGCCAACGACGTCTTGCCGACCCCGATAGGGCCTTCAATGACAACGAAGCGGTGTTTGGGGGCGTCCGACATCTTCTCCCGACCACTCAAGCCAGACGCTGCACCCCTCGATCGGAAACCCGGTTGGCTAGATCGCGAACACGACCCAGGCCCGGGATGTACAAATCGGCGGCGACGTCCCGCAAAGGATACAGAACGAAATCGCGCTCCGGTATCCCGGGGTGAGGCAAGCGAAGCAATGCCGAGTCGCGGCTCTCACGGCCGTAGACCAATAAATCCAGATCGATCTCCCGCGGGCCCCAACGCTCGTGCCGCGGCGCCCTGCCGAGCTCCGTCTCAAGCTGCTGCAACGCCGCAAAGAAATCCTCCAGCGGCATCTGGGTGAGCACCCCGACGACGGCATTGACGAAATCCGCTTGTTTGACCGGGCCGAAAGGCACGGTGCGATACAACGCCGAGCGGCGCCAAAAGCGGGTCTTGGGCAACGCCGATATCGAGCCGATGGCGCGCTCTACCGCGGCCCGAGGATCACCGAGATTACTGCCCAGAGCGACGTAAGCCGGCTGCCAATACACGGCTTCACTCGCCGCTACGTCGACCGCGACCGCCTCGTCCGCGACGTCGCCCACCCCGGCTACGTGTCGTACCGCTGCGGGCGGGACCCGAACCACTCGCGCGCCCCAGGCTTTCGGCCATCGCCGCACGCTGCTCCGGATTGGCCAACTGCATGCGCGACCACCACTCGACGATAGCGGCATCGGCCATCCCGAATTGGGAGCGCAGTTGCAGCAGATCGAAGGCGGCACGAAAACGCGGGTGCTCCATCGTGCGCAAGGCGCGACGGCCGCGCGGCGACTCCAAGCGCGGCTGGAGCGCAAACATGTCGCGCAAGCCGAGGATGAATCGGCGATGCACCGCCACTCGTCGGTGGATGACCATCACCGCCCGATCGACGGCATCGAGAATCGTAGCGATGTCATGCCACTGTTCACGCGGTGCTTTCTCGATCTCAAGACCGATCGACCCGTAGAGCAACACGGCAAACAAGAACCCTGGCGTCACGGGCTTATCGGCCTGCACCCGCGCATCGGTGTTGGCGAGTGCCTGCATCAGCATTCGCGCCGGCGGACTCTCTGGATAACGCTCGATAAAGTCGCCGACGTTGGGCAACAAGACTTTCAACAAACCTCGGTGGCGCAACGTTTCGAGGCTGCGCGCACCGTGTCCCGTCAAGAATAACTTCAAAGTCTCATCGAACAATCGCGCGGCCGGCACTCCGGCAAGCAGCTCAGCTAATTGGCCGATCGGCTCAGCGGTCGCCGACTCAATCTCGAAATTGAGTTTCGCTTCGAAGCGAGCCGCCCGCAGCATACGCACGGGATCTTCGCGGTAACGAGTCTCCGGATCACCGATCAGACGCAGGCGCCGTGCCTGCACATCCTCGAAACCACCGCAGTAATCCCACACGGAGAAATCGGCGATGTTGTAGTAGAGCGCATTACAGGTGAAATCCCGTCGCCAGACGTCATCGTCGATGTTGCCGTAAACGTTGTCGCGCAGAATGCGTCCGCTATCGTCGACGACTCGCTCGAGGTTCTCATCGAAGTCGTGGATGTCATGTGCACTGACCGTATCGCTCGCTGCGTCGCCTAACTCGACATCACCGATAGGTTCACCGATCGCTTCGTCGATCGACTCATCGATCATCCCCACCGGATCCTCGGCTTGAGATGGCGCACTCGAGGCACGGAAAGTTGCCACCTCGATAATCTCGCGACCGAAGAACACATGAGCTAGGCGAAAGCGACGCCCTACCAAACGGCAATTGCGAAACAGTTTTTTGACTTGTTCCGGTAGCGCATCGGTCGCGACGTCGAAATCTTTCGGTTCGATACCGAGCATGAGGTCGCGCACGCAACCACCGACTAGGAAGGCCTGAAAGCCCGCCTCTCGCAGTCGATACAAGACCCGCAACGCATCGGGAGAGATGCGTGAGCGCGAGATGGGATGGGAATCACGCGGGATGATGCGCGCGAGACGAGGAGTCGCCTCTGGGGAGGCAGGATTAGAATTCAAAGCAATGCGTTCCGCTTGAGCAATCGTGGCGGGCGCCTATAATACCTCGCCTCGGTACGTCATCACTCGGCCCAACGCTCCTTTCGTCTAGAGGCCCAGGACATAGCCCTCTCAAGGCTGTAACACGGGTTCGAATCCCGTAAGGAGCGCCATCCCATGAATCCCGCTCAAGGTCCGGTATTCACCCTGCAGCAGCTCTGCAAGTCCTACGGGACGGGCCCTGCAGCCGTGCATGCCTTGCGCGGCATCAATCTCGACATCGATGCTGGAGAACTGCTGGTTCTGCTCGGCCCCTCAGGCTCCGGTAAGTCGACGCTGCTCAACATCCTGGGCGGTCTCGACCGCCCCACCTCCGGAACCGCACGCTTCGGCGATCTTGATCTCACGACCGCCTTGGATGACGCCCTGACCGAGTACCGACGGCGCCACGTCGGCTTCGTCTTCCAGTTCTACAACCTGATTGCGAGTTTGACCGCCCACGAAAATGTCGAACTGGTGAGTCAGATCGCAGATGACCCTATGTCGCCCGACGAGGCCCTGCGGTTGGTTGGGCTAAATGAACGCAGCACGCATTTTCCGGCACAGCTCTCAGGCGGCGAGCAACAACGGGTCGCCATCGCTCGAGCGATCGTCAAGCGACCAACCGTACTGCTGTGCGACGAGCCGACAGGTGCTCTCGATGTGGCAACGGGCGTCAAGGTGCTCGAGTCTTTGCTGCACGTCAACGAAACCATCGGCACGACGACCTTGCTGATCACGCATAACGCCGATATCGCTCGAATCGGCGATCGTGTCGTTCACTTTGCCGACGGGATGATTCGTAACGTGGAGGTCAACGCCCGGCGAGTCGCGCCGAGCCAGGTCCGCTGGTGAATCCACTCAGACACAAGTTGTTTCGCGACCTGCGTCGCCTGTGGATACAGGCCATCGCTGCCGGGACGGTGCTCGGCTGCGGAATTGCGATCTTCGTGATGTCCATCGGCACCTACGCGTCGCTGGAGTCCGCGCGTGACGACTACTACCAAAAGTCGAAGATGGCCGACCTAACCACAACTCTGGTGAGAGCACCCGACAGCATAGCGCCATTTTTAGCGCTCCTTCCCGGTGTCGCCGCTATCGAAACACGTACTGTCGGCTTCGGATTGATCGATCTGTCGACCGTGGACGAGCCTGTTACCGCACAATTGCTATCGCTTCCCGATGGCAGGCGTCCGACGGTCAACGATCTCGTGTTGCGAGCCGGGCGCTGGCCAGAAGCACATCGCACGAACGAAGCGTTGCTCAACGAAGCCTTTGCCACTGCGCACGGAATCGAACCCGGCGGAACGATCTCACTGTTGATACGCGGCGAACGAAAGCGTTTCAACATCGTCGGTGTCGCCAGCAGCCCCGAATTCGTCTTTGCTGTCGCTCCGGGAAGCATTCTGCCGGAGCCAGGACGATTCGGCGTGCTCTGGATCAACCGTAGCACGCTCGCCAGCGCCCTAGAACTCGATGGCGCCTTCAATGACGTGGTGCTGCGTGTATCTTCAGAGAAATCTCGTGCAACCGTCAGCGCTAGCATCGACGAGCGTCTGACACGTTACGGTAACCGAGGCGTCTACGGACGCGAGCGGATGCTGTCTGCACGCTTTTTAACCGACGAACTATCGCAACTGAAAACGCTAGCCAGCATCTTGCCGCCGATATTCCTGCTCGTTGCCACGTTCTTGATCCACTCGATCCTCTCACGCTTGGTGGGAATGGAGCGGTCCAACATCGGGCTGCTGAAATCATTCGGCTATCGAAACTGGGCGATCGGCTGGCACTACGCCCAATTCTCGATCGCTTTTTCCTTAGTTGGCATCGGGATCGGTATCTTTCTCGGCACGATCGTCGGCCGATATATGACCGAGGTGTACCGTGACGTGTACCACTTTCCCACCCTCGAATTTCAAGCAGATGCGTTGACCTACAGTGGAGCCGTTACGGTTGGCCTAATCGCGGGCCTGTTGGGTGCCTTCAGCGCAGTACGTCAGGCGACGAGGCTTGCGCCGATCGTCGCCCTTTCGCCACCGACACCGACATCTTTTCGGAAGCTCAGCAGTGGAATCGAGCGGCGACTAGGTAATCTGTCACTGCGCTCAAGGATGGTGGTTCGACGACTGCTCCAGTTTCCGCGTCGCAGCGCGATGACCCTCATCGGCATTGCGCTCGCTTTGGCATTGCTGATCATGTCCGAGCACTTCCCGATCGCCATCAATCGCCTACTCGAACTGAATTTCGGCACGGCACAGCGAATGCATGCCACACTCACCTTCGCCGACCAGCGAAGCGATACCGTATTACGCGATATCGGCCGACTCCCTGGCGTTGTCATGGTTGAGCCGATACGAGCTGCTGACGTCTTTTTCTCAAGCCGGCACCGCCGCGAGCGCGAGGCCATCATCGGTCTGCCACAAGGGGCCGTGCTGAATCGACTGGTTGAGTCAAACGGATCGATCGTCACACCGGCCAAAGACGGACTGACGCTCTCGACAAGCCTCGCTCGAAAACTCGATGTCAAAGCGGGGGATCGTATTTTGGTAAAAGCGACTGACGGAAAACGTGTCGCTACCGAAGTCACCGTCAGCCAAGTAGTGAGTCCGTTTCTAGGTGCCGGTGCTTACATGGATCAGACAGAGCTTGGTCGCATGCTGCACGAACCAGCGCGAATCAGCGGAGCACACCTGATCATCGATGCAGCACAACGTCAGGCGCTGAATGCGCGTTTGAAGCAGATCCCCTCCATCGTCGGGGTGGCGTATACGGATCACTTCCAGAGCGAGCTGCAAAAACTTTTCCGTGAGGGAGTCGGCTTCTTTTCGAATATGTTCCTGTTCTTCTCACTCAGCATGGCGGCTGGCGTTGCTTTCTCGGCAGCGCGAATCACCATCAGCGAACAAGAACGAGACCTCGCCACCTTGCGCGTGCTCGGTTATCGTCGCCAGGCGATCGCGAGCTTGCCTCTTGGCGAAATGACCGCCCTGCTGATCGCTGCGATCCCCACTGGTCTATTGCTTGGCGCGGCACTCTCGAATTGGATGATGCACCAGTTCGAAACAGACCTTTTCTCGTTTCCGCTGATCTTCGATCAGGGCACCTACGCCCAATCAGCCATCTTCATTACCTTGGCCGTGCTGCTGGCGACTTACTGGGCTCGCCGCTACATGGATAGAATGCATTTAGTCTCCGCGCTGAAATCGCACGAATGAACCGATCACAAGTGTCGAAATTTCTGATGCGACGTTGGTATGCCGTCGCCGCCACCCTCGCACTACTGGGCGTGCTGACTTGGTCGCTACAACCGCGACCTATTCCGGTGGAGACGGTCAGTATCGATCGCGGCATCGTGCGCAGTACGCTCATCGACGAAGCGCGCACCAGAATGCACGAAATTTTTATTGTCAGCGCTCCCATCAATGGCGAACTGCTTCGAGTCACCGTCGAACCTGGCGATGCCGTCAAAAAGGGCGAGACACTGGCCCGGCTGTCGCGTAACCGTGCCGAATTCGTCGACGCACGAACCGACGCCAGCACGCAATCATTGATCACCGCGGCGGAGTCCCGCTTGCGTGCGGCGACCGCGGCACTCGAATACGCCACACTCGAGCTCGAACGGGCGCAGAAACTTTCCGAGTCGAAACTGATCGCCGCGACAACCGTGGATGGTGCCCGCGCCCGAGTGCGCGCTGCCAGCGCGGAGGAAACCACCGCAAAGGCCGAACTGAGTCGGGCCAGAAGCGCCCTCCTCTCCGCTGCGACCCAGAACTCTGACGGTCAAGTGGCGCTCGTCGCGCCCGCGTCGGGTTATATCCTAGAGGTGCGGCAGGAAAGCGAGACGTCCGTTCAAGCGGGCACACCGATCATCGTCCTCGGTGATCCATCTCGAATCGATATCGTGGCGGAGTTTCTCTCGCAAGACGCCCTGCGAATCGAGGCCGGTGACACTGCACTGATCGAGAACTGGAGTACCGGCGAATCTGCCGGTCAAAGTATCCGTGCGGTCGTCGAGCGCGTCGAACCCACAGCAAGAACCAAAATTTCAGCACTGGGTATCGAGGAGCAGCGCACACGAGTCATCCTGCGTTTTGATGAGAAGCTTCCGGATGAGCTCCGCTCACATCAATACCGCGTGGACGCGCGCGTGATCTTGGATCGAGTAGATAAAGTCGTTCGCGCCCCACGAGGCGCACTCTTTCGTGATGGTGATGATTGGAGTGTCTTCGTCGTGAGAGCTCAACGAGCCCGGTTGCAGCCCGTCGAGCTTGGCGTTCGCGGCGATGACTTCACTGAGATCAAAGGCGGCTTGCAAGTGGGCGATAGGGTGATTGTATTCCCGAGCCGAGAGCTGTCAGACGGAGCGAGGGTCGTTAATGAGGATTCGCGATAATCATGGATGATCTTCGCCTCAAAGCCATCTTGGCCAGCCCCAGTTACCGTCTCGCCGAAGACGACGGGGATTTCCTCGAGAGCGATAGCGCGCGAGCCATCCGTCTTGCGCTGGAATTCCATCGTGCCGAGACCTATCTGCAGGCCCACGGCATCGAAAGCACCGTCGCTGTCTTCGGCAGCGCCCGAGTTCGATCGCCCGAAGATCCGCTCGCGAGTGAGTCACATCGGCACGAATACGAGCAAGCACGCCGATTCAGCTATGACCTCAGTCGTGGTGCGGCGCACACACCCAGATGCCATCGACTCGTGGTCGCTACCGGCGGCGGCCCCGGACTGATGGAGGCCGCCAACCGAGGCGCTTCGGAGGCCGGCGCACCGACCATCGGTTTCAATATCCGACTGCCGCACGAACAGCAGCCGAATCCCTACATCACGCCCGGGCTCGCCTTCAGCTTTCGTTATTTCGCGCTACGCAAGATGCATTTCATTTTTCGAGCGCGCGCACTAGTCGCCTTTGCGGGCGGCTTCGGCACGCTTGATGAAGTCTACGAAGCGCTGAATCTCGTTCTCACGCGCACGATCGACCCGATACCCATCGTGCTCGTTGGTTCGAACTACTGGAGCCGGATGTTGGATCTGGATTATCTGGCCGACGGTGGCTACATCGAGGCGCGAGACAAAGCGCTCGTCTATCAAACCGATTCGGGCGCCGATGCCGCCGCATACGTGCTTGGGCGATGCGGCTGCGGAAAAGATGGTGGGTCCTGACAGGATCGAACTGTCGACCAACTCCTTAAAAGGGAGCTGCTCTACCGGCTGAGCTAAGGACCCGTTCCGAGAGAGGCGCGATTTTACACATATCGCGTCGAATCTGGGACACCCGCTGCGTGGAACCCCTCCCGGCGCAATCGACAGGAGTCGCAGACCCCGCAGGCTCGCCCCTGCGGATCGGCCTGATAGCAGGATACGGTTAACGAGTAGTCCACCCCGAGACGCATACCCTCTTGGATGATCTGCGCCTTGCTCCAGTGCAGCAGCGGTGCAACCAGCCGCACCCCCCGACCTTCGACACCGGCTTTGGTACCGACATCGGCCAAGTGCTGGAATGCCGCGACGAACTCGGGTCGGCAATCGGGGTAACCGGAGTAATCAAGCGCATTCACTCCTATGAAGACATGCTGCGCTTCGAGCACCTCGGCCCAACCGAGCGCCAGTGAGAGCATCAGCGTGTTACGAGCCGGTACGTAAGTGACGGGGATACCCGCCGTTGGCTCCTTGGGCACACCGATTGAGGCATCGGTCAGCGCCGAGCCACCAATGCCTGCCAGATCGACGCCCATGATTCGATGGTCCTGGGCGCCGAAAACTCTCGCGATCTTGGCAGCCGCCTCAAGCTCAATCGAATGTCGCTGACCGTAATGCACCGACAGCGCGTAGCACTCGTGTCCGGCTTCGCGCGCCATCGCAAGTACCGTAGCCGAATCGAGCCCACCCGAGAGCAGCACGACGGCTCGATCAGCGACCCGGGACATCGCCCCAAAGATATTTGTGTAGTTGGATCTGGAAGCGCACCGGCAAACGATCCTCCAGTATCCAATCCGCCAAATCACCGGCCTTCAGCTGCTGATGACTCGGCGAAAACAGTACGGTGCAACGCTCTGACAGCGCCCGCGCTTTAAGCTGCTCGCGACTCCATTCGTAATCCGTCCGATCCGCGATCACGAATTTCAGAAGATCCTTCTGATCGAGACGCGCGAGCTCGTCATAGCGATTGCGCGACTCCTCACCTGACGCCGGTGTTTTTATGTCGACGACCTTCACGACCCGAGGATCAACTCGCTCAAGAGACATGGCACCGCTCGTCTCGAGCGACACGCGATAACCCACATCGCACAACGCCGCCAGCAACTCGTGCACCGCCGCTTGAGCAAGTGGCTCACCACCGGTCACGCAAACGTGACGGACCTCGAGCTCTGCCACGCGCGCCAGAATCTCGGGCAACGTCCACCACTGGCCGCCGTGAAAGGCATAGGCCGTATCGCAATAATGGCAACGCAGCGGACACCCGGTGAGACGCACGAAGACCGTCGGAATACCTACCGTATCCGCCTCGCCCTGCAGCGATCGGAAAATCTCGGTGAGTTTAAGACGGCTTTCTTTGGTCACTCAGCGCAACTTTTGCAATGCATCCGCAGCCGTGCGCGCCGCATCGCTCTCCGGGTAGCGCTGCAACAACTCTCCGAAACTGCGGCGAGCATCTTCGTTACGTTTCAGCTCGATTTCCGACAAGCCTTTCTTCAACAAAGCATCAGGCGCCTTGGATCGGTCGGGCGAGCGACCACCGACAGCCGAGAAAGCCTCGACGGCACGCGCGTAATCGCGGCTGAGATAGTAAGTTTGACCGAGCCAGTATTGCGCATTGTCGGCAAGCGGATGTTGGGGATGCGCTGCAAGGAACGCTTTCATTCCCTCGATCGCCTCTGGATAACGGGCTGACTTCAGCGCATCGAAGGCGCGGTTGTATAGCGCCTCGGCCGAAGGGTCCGTCACTACGGTCGGCGCTGCGACCGACGAGGACGGGGTTTCCGCGACCGGCGCTGCGATCATCGCCGGTCGCCGCTCGAGCTCGACGAGGCGCCGATCGAAGTCGGTGGCAAGATCGACCAGCTGCTTGCGCAGTTGCTGATTCTCGTTTTGCGATGACTCGATCGCACCACGCAGTTCACGCAACTCAGCCGCTTGCGCCTCTAATCGCTGCGACATCTCGATCAGGGTCTGGCTCTGGAGAGTCTGCTCGAGCTGCGCTACGCGCAACTCGAGATCCTCCACACGAGAGCGTGTGGATTGCGCGAAGAGCGGCGTTGCCGACAGCACCACCGCGCCCGCTGCAACCCAAGCGATTGATCGCATCAATTGGCGCCGTAAACCAACTCGACGCGACGGTTCTTGGCGAAGGCCTCGTCACCCTCACCGCCCATCGCGGGACGCTCCTCGCCGTAGCTCACCGTGGCAAGGCGCGACTCCGGCACACCCTGCAGCGCAAGTGCGCGACGTACCGCCTGAGCTCTGCGCTCGCCAAGACCGATGTTGTACTCGCGAGTGCCGCGCTCATCGGTATGCCCCTCGAGACGCAGGCTCACACCGGCCTTGCCATTGAGAAAGCGCGCGTGTTGCGAGAGCAGATCGAGATCGGCACTCGAAATAGCGTCACTATCGAACGGGAAATAGATCACGAGACGATTGACGAGTTCCGGCGGCAAACCGACGGGGTTGCTGGATGCGTCGCCAACCATCCCAGCCGAGACGGCGTCATCACTGGCATCCGGTTGAGCCACAGCCGACTCGCTCTCGCTCTTGGCCACCGGCTCCGCTGGCGCCTCATCCGCCTTCTTCGGCGATGAGCAGGCAGCAAGCAACGCAAGCAAGGCGAGCGGGGCAATGAATCTCAAAGTCATGATGTTCTCCGAAAACAGATAAAACGAATTATGACAGGAAGCGAAGCGCAAGACCGTCAGGGCAGAAACGGACCCCAAGCCGGATCGCGAACGTCACCCCGGTCCGCCTTCAGGCGCTGCGAAATGAGCCCGTCAGCCGAGACCGTCGCCAACACGCCCTGCCCTCGCTCCCGCGCGGCATAGATCAGCGTGCCGCCATCGGGCGAGTAGCCAGGCGACTCGTCCTGCGAACCTTTGGACAGCACGGACATCGATCCGTTCCCAAGATCCTGCACGGCAACCCGATAACCACCACCATCACGAGTGATGAACGCGAGTTGCTTGCCATCCGGCGAGAGACGCGGTCTTGCGTTGTAGTTGCCACCAAAAGTGACTCGGGTGGCTGCGGCGCCCGCGCGCGGCTCGGTTCGATAGACTTGCGGACCACCCCCGCGATCCGAAGTGAAATACAGCCGTGAACCGTCGCCCGACCAAACCGGCTCGGTGTCGATCGATGGATGCTCCGTCACGCGCGTCATGGCACCGCCGTCGAGCTCCAGCACGTAGACATCGAGATTGCCGGCGGGCGATGACAGCGTGAGCGCCAATCGTCTGCCATCGGGCGACCACGCCGGCGCATTGTTGACACCCGCGCGCCCGGACACGCGTCGACGCTCGGCCGTGCGCACACGCTGCACGTAGATCGCGGCACTACGCGTCTCGAAGGAGACGTAAGCCAACCACTCGCCATCGGGTGACCAAGCGGGCGACATTAACGGCTGCTTCGACTCGAGGATCACGCGCGAATTTTCGCCATCGGCGTCAGCCACGATGAGCTGGTATCGCTGCGCGGGTGGCCGTCCGTCGACCGAGACATACGCAATACGCGTCGCGAAAGAACTGCGCGCGCCGATGATGCGCTCGTAGATCTTATCGGCGATCCGATGCGCCGCATTGCGCCAGGCTTGCGGCGAAGCAACCATCCGCTCGCGCAACAATTTTTGGCCGGTCAACAAATTGGTCAGCTCGTAATCGATCTGATGTCGACCATCCGCCGTCACCGCATGGCGTCCCGTCACGAGGTAGTCGGATCGATTGGCAGCGCCCGCGGAGAATCGTCCGCTACGCGTGAGGTCAGCCGCCACCACCTCGCTCGAGGGGCGCGGATCCGCATCAAACGGCAGCACCGCAATCGGGATCGGGTCCGTCACCCCCGAGGTGATATCGATCTTCAGTTGCGCGGGCGCTGCCGCCGATGCGAGCAGCAAGAGTGCAACCCACCACCCCTTCACACCGATGCCTCGAAACGAATCAATCATACGGTCTGAACCTCAACTCCAAAGTACGCTCGAACAGGGCCGGATCCGGCGGTGGCGGCAGCGGTGAAGCACGAAACACCGCCGCTTCGATCGACTGCTTGACCGCGTCATCGCCGTTGCAAGTGCGCACCTCGGCGCGCACCACCGTACCACCTGGAACCTGCGTGACAATGACCAGACAGTCGAGCCCTGCCTTGGCGCTCGGCGGTCGTATCCAGGCGCGTTGCACGCGAGCTTGAATGGCCTGCGCCCATTGTGCACCGAGACCTGCGAGGCGCGACGCGTTGCGACGTTCCTCTTCGGCGTTCAGCGCACGCTGCAAGTCGGTCTCTCGCTCAGCTTTGATTCGTCGATCCTCGGCTTCAGCGGCGGCCTTACGCTTGGCTTCGACCTCAGCCGCCTCTGCTGCTTTTCGTTTTGCATCCGCTTCGGCTTGACGCTTGGTTTCGAGCTCGGCTTCGGCTTTACGTTTGGCCTCAAGCTCCGCTTTACGCTTCACGTCCGCTTCGCGCTTGGCAGCAGCCTCGCGCGCGGCCTCTTCTTTGGCACGATCCGGTTTGGGCGGCTCGGGCCTGGATGGTTCAGGCTGTGGCTGTGGCTGTGGCTCTGGCTCTGGCTCTGGCTGCGACGCAGGTTCGGGCTGCGGCGTTGCCGCCGGCGGCTGTCGACTCCGCTGCAACGCGCCGATCTGCTTCGCATCAACGACGGTCGCTTCGATGGCGAGCGTTTGCAGAGGCGGCGTGGAGTCCGACGTCACCCACCATCCCCCTGCCACGATGACGGCCACGAGCGCACCATGTAACAGCGCCGAGAGGATGAAGGGTCGCCAACGCCCCGCTTGCGAGGTCATGAGCGTGGCAGTGGCTCGGTCAAGAATCCGACCTTGGCGGCACCGGCGCGCTGCAAAAGCACCATCGCCTCGACCACACGCCCGTATGGCACGGCGCGATCGCCTTTGACGAACACCGGTACACCCGGCGTTCGGCGCAGCAACGCCGCCACGCGCGATTCCAACATGACATCTTCGAGCGCTTCGCTCGGGCTTTCGCCTTGGTTGAGGAACAGCCTGCCTTCGGCATCGATGGAGATCACGATTGGCGGTGTGTTCTTGAAATCATCCGGATCGATGGCCTCCGCCTCGGCCTGAGGCAAATCGACCTTGATCCCTTGAGTCAACAGCGGTGCGGTCACCATGAAGATGATGAGCAGGACGAGCATCACGTCGATGTAGGGAACGACGTTGATCTCGCTCATCGGGCGGCGACCCCGCTTCAGCTGTGCCATGGTGGCGCTCTGACCTCAACTCACGCTGCGCGTCGCATGACGCTGCAGGATGGTGGAGAACTCTTCCATGAAGGCGTCGAAGCGACTCTCGAGGCGCCACACTTGGTCAGCGTAGCGGTTGTAAGCAACCACGGCGGGAATCGCGGCGAAGAGACCGATGGCCGTGGCGATCAAGGCCTCGGCGATACCGGGAGCGACCGTGGCAAGCGTTGCCTGCTGCACCGAGCCCAAGCCGACAAAGGCATGCATGATGCCCCACACCGTTCCGAATAGACCCACGTACGGGCTCGTAGAGCCCACCGTAGCGAGGTTCGAGAGACCCTGCTCGAGATTCTCGATTTCTTTGATCTGCTGGGCTTTCATGGCCCGTCTCGCGCCCTCGAGTAGGACGTCTGCACTATCCACACCCTGCTGCTTCAGACGTGCAAATTCACGAAATCCGGCTTGAAAGATGCTGTCGATTCCGGCGGCTCGCCCACGCGCCTCGATGCTCTTATAGAGCGCAGCCAGATCGCCGCCCGACCAAAACTCGCGGTCAAAGCGTTGCAGATCGTCCGACGCCGATCGCAACACCTTACGCTTGCGAAAGATGATGCCCCAGGAATAGACGGAAGCCGCCAGAAGCAACGCCATCACGGCCTGAACCACGATCGTGGCCTCGGCAATCAAGCGCAGGATAGACAGATCATTCAAGGCAGATACTCCGACATGCGCCGCGGACGCAGCGACTTGGCATCGACACAAACCACACGGACTCGACCCTCGATCAGAAGTTCCCCATCGGCACGATGGATCGCCTGCTCGAAGATCGCACTGGTACGACCATCGGGAGCCGCCCGGCAACTGACGATCAACTCGTCGTCGAGCCTTGCCGGGGAACGATAATCAACCTCGACGTGCAGCACCATGAAGAGCACACCGCGCTCACGCTCAAGTGAAGACTGCGACACCCCAAGGCTTCGCAGCCATTCGGTCCGAGCGCGTTCCATGAACTTGAGGTAGTTGGCGTAGTAAACAACGCCACCGGCATCGGTATCTTCCCAATAGACCCGCACCGGCCAGCGCCAATCCTCGCCGAACAATCGACTCATGCGTCCTCACCGAACAAGGGCATGGCGGTGGCCGGACGCGCCGGCGGTGTCAGCCCGAAATGCAGATAGGCATTGCGGGTAGCAACGCGACCGCGAGCGGTGCGCATCAAGAAGCCCTGCTGAATCAAAAACGGTTCGATCACATCCTCGAGCGTGCCACGCTCTTCACCGATGGCGGCAGCCAGGCTATCAATGCCGACTGGACCGCCATCGAACTTGTCGATGATCGTCATGAGCAGCTTGCGATCGAGCAGATCAAAACCGAGCGGATCGACTTCAAGCAAGTCGAGAGCGGCTGCCGCCATCGCCGCCGTGATGGTGCCATCACCCTTTACTTGAGCGTAATCACGTGCGCGCCGCAGAAGCCGGTTTGCGATACGCGGCGTACCGCGAGAGCGCTCGGCGATCCGCTTTGCGCCCTCGCTCACTAGTGGCACACCGAGTATTCCGGCAGAGCGTGTCACGACATCGGTGAGATCGGCTACGTCGTAGAATTCCAGACGCTGCACGATGCCAAAGCGATCGCGCAAAGGCGAGGTCAACAAGCCCGCTCGCGTCGTGGCTCCGACCAAGGTGAAGGGAGGCAGACTGAGCTTGATGGAACGCGCCGCCGGCCCTTCCCCGATCATGATGTCGAGCTGGTAGTCCTCCATCGCGGGATACAGCACCTCCTCGACGACAGGTGACAGTCGATGGATCTCATCGACGAAGAGCACGTCGCGCGGTTGCAGATTCGTCAGCAGCGCAGCGAGATCACCGGGTCGCTCCAATACGGGCCCTGAGGTCTGCTTGAGATTGACCCCCATCTCGGTAGCCAAAATATTCGCCAGCGTCGTCTTGCCAAGACCTGGCGGACCAAAGATGAGCACGTGATCGAGTGCCTCTCCACGACTGCGTGCCGCACCGATGAAAATCTCGAGCTGTTCCTTCACGGGACGCTGGCCAACGTAATCCGCCAGACGCTTCGGCCGGATCGCCCGATCGATCGCCTCTTCTTCGCGCGACCCTTCGGCGCTGATGACACGCTCGGTCATTTGGCCGCTCCCTGCAGCGCTTTACGGATGAGATCTTCGGTGCTGGTCGCACCCGCGCCCACCGCCTTGATGAGACGCGTTGCCTCCGCGGGCTTGTAGCCCAAAGCCACCAGCGCCGAGAACGCTTCGCCCTCCGGCCCTGCGACGGACATCTCGGCCGCGACCGTGGGATTGGTTTGATCGGATTCGAGTCGATCGCGCATTTCGATGACGAGCCGCTCGGCCGTCTTGCGCCCAACCCCGGGGATCTTCGTCAGCGCGCCGGCGTCGCCCGCGAGCACGCAGGCCGCAAACCCTTCGACGGTCGTGCCGGATAGGATTGCGAGCGCGATCCTCGGGCCCACGCCCTGCACCTTCAGCAGATGGCGGAACAAGCGCCGCTCTTCGAGACTACCGAATGCATAGAGAATGTGGGCATCTTCGCGAACGACGAGGTGGGTCAACAAACGAGTGGTCTCGCCCACCGCGGGCAGACCGTAAAACGTCGACATCGGAGCCTCGAGTTCGTATCCAACACCACCGACCTCCAACAACAGCTGAGGCGGTGCTTTGATGACGATCTTGCCGGTCAGCGAACCAATCATGCGTTGCCCGCCGAGAGCAGTGCTCGCAGCCGGCGGTGGTGCGCATGGCAGAGCGCCACGGCGAGCGCATCGGCCGCGTCGGCGGTCAAACGCCCTTCGACCTCAAGCACACTGCGCATCATGTGAGCCACCTGCATCTTGTCTGCACCACCGAAACCCACCACCGCAAGCTTGATCGCGCGTGGCGCGTATTCGGCCAGCTCGATCGATTCTCCGATAGCCGCCAGAGCCGCACCACGAGCCTGCCCAAGTTTCAGGGCGCTATCGACGTTGCGACTGACGAAGACCTTTTCGACGGCGACCTCGGTTGGCTCAAACTGCGCGATCAGCTCGCGCACCCCGGCATGGATGCGCGCGAGCCGCGCTTGCACCTCAAGACCATCGACTTCAATACGACCCTGCGCGAGGCAACGCTGCACACCCGGTCCAATTTCGAGGACGCCGAAGCCAGTACGTCTGGAGCCCGGATCGAGCCCCAAGATACGAACCGTCGCGGTTAAATCAGCCGTCACGGCCGCTGGCGTCGGGCTGGCCGTCGCAGTGGCGGACTCTGGATTGAAGGCGCGCCAAGACTTGGAGCGATATCGCGACATACGTCCGCGACCCCGAAAAAACGGCTGGAAAACCAGTTGCGTATGATACTCCGAAACGGAGACGCACCGTGCAAATTGCCGAGCCTGTTCCTGAGGCGCTGAGCCTCGACATCGAGCGATGGACCGACGCGCTGCGCCATGTCGGCGCCTCGGCCGCGCACCTGCAGCAGGCACAGGTCGCCGCGCGTGTCGTGGCGCATATCACCGAAGACACGGAGCTCACTTGCGGCGTCTTGCTGCATGAAGCTGCGCTCGACGCGACGCAAGTACCAACCGAGTTCAGCGCCGCCAGTCGAGATATCGCCGACCAACTCGCGCGCCTCGGCGATTTCGGCGGCAACATGCGCTGGGAAGAGAGCGTCACACCACGCGGCTCGCAAGCGGAAACTCTGCGCAAGATGCTCCTTGCCGTCGTGTCCGATCCGCGACTGGTCGTAGCCCGCATCGCCATTCAACTGGCCCGATTGCGTCTCGCGCGCGAGGTCTCCCCCGAAGATCGTGAGCGACTCGCCAACGAGGCTCGCGCCGTCTTCGCGCCCCTCGCCCATCGCTTAGGGGTCTGGCAGGTCAAATGGGAGCTAGAGGATCTCGCGTTCCGCTACCTCGAGCCCGAGGCGTACAAAGCAATCGCCAAAGCACTCGCTGAACGCCGCGCTGACCGCGAAGCCTACATCGCACGCTTCGTCACCGAATTGCGTTCATTGCTGGCTGCGCAGCATCTGCATGCCGAGGTTCAAGGCCGTGCCAAACATATCTACAGCATCCACCGAAAGATGCAGCGTAAACGACTCACGCTCGATCAACTCTACGATCTTCGAGCCGTGCGCATCGTGTGCGACTCCGTGGCCGAGTGTTACGCGGCACTCGGTGTCGTGCACGGTCACTGGCCCTACATCCGCGGCGAATTCGATGATTACATCGCAACGCCCAAAGATAATTTCTATCGCTCGATCCACACCGCCGTGATCGGTCCTGCGGGTGTGCCCGTAGAAGTGCAGATTCGCACTCTCGAGATGCACCAACAGGCGGAACTCGGTGTCGCCGCGCATTGGCGCTACAAGGAGGGCGGCGCTCGAGATGCGAGCTTCGAGAAAAAAATCGAATGGGTACGTAGGCTACTCGATACGCCCGAAGCCACCGGCGCCGGTGATCAGGACTTTCTCGATCGCGTTCGCGCCGAGCTATTCGAGGATCGCGTTTACGCACTCACGCCGCGCGGCGAAGTGGTCGATCTTCCGCAAGGTGCTACTGCACTGGATTTCGCGTATCAGGTGCACACCTCACTCGGCCACCGCTGCCGCGGCGCCAAGGTCAACGGACGCATCGTGACCCTGACCCAACCGCTCGCCAACGGACAAGTGGTAGAGATCATTACCTCGAAACTGGAGAACCCGAGTCGCGACTGGCTCACGCAGGAGGGGTTTTTGATCTCGCCGCGCAGCCGAGCCAAACTGCGCAGCTGGTTCAGACGACTCGATGCATCGGAGAACGAGGCCGCCGGAAGACAACTGCTCGAACGTGAACTCACGCGGCTCGGCTTTGGGCTTGATCTCGCACCCGCCCTCGCCGCGGATCTGAAAGCCGGCGATGCGAGCCAGCTCTATCGATGGTTAGGCGAAGGCGAAACCACCCTCGCACAAGTCACCGCCGCGGTACTGCGTCGGGTGACGCCGAAGGAGCCTGCACCTGCACCCACTGCCGCGTCGCGTCGCACGCCGACGCAGGGCGTCGTAGAAGGCGGGCCGATCACTCTCGAAGGCATCGGTAATTTGCCGATCACCTTCGGCAAATGCTGCACACCCGTACCACCCGAGCCTGTGACGGCCTACATTACTTTGAGCCGCGGCATCACAGTGCATGCCGAGCGCTGCTCGAGTCTGCAGCGCATGCGGCACGCACACCCAGAACGGTGTTTGACGGTGAGCTGGTCGATCGACCCGAAACGACGCTGAGCGTCAGCGATTCGGCATGTCGATGGCGCGCTTGTCGGCGGCCAAAGCCGCTTCGTGCAGCGCCTCTGAGAGCGTGGGGTGAGCGTGAATCGTGCGCTGCAGATCTTCGGCGCTCGCCGAATACTCCATTGCCAGCACGGCCTCCGCAATCAACTCGCCCGCCATCGGACCAATGATATGCACGCCCAGAATCTGGTCGTCATCCGAAGCGACGACCACCTTGGCGAAGCCTTGGCTGGCCTCCATCGCGCGAGCACGACCACTCGCGAGGAAGGGGAAGCTGCCAACCTTGTAGGGGCGGCCACTCGCCTTGACCTGCTCCTCGGTCTGACCGACCCAAGCGATCTCGGGCGCGGTATAAATGACCGACGGTACCGCGTCGTAGTTCACATGCGAATAGAGCCCGGCGATGCGATCGGCGACCGCCACGCCCTCTTCCTTGCCCTTGTGCGCGAGCATCGGACCACGCACACAATCGCCGACGGCCCAAACGTTTTCGACGCCGGTGTGACAGTGCTCATCCACTTCAATGAAACCGCGGGCATCGAGCTTCACGCCGGTTCCGTCTGCGAGCAAATTGTCGGTGTAGGGGCGACGACCGATACACACGATCAACTTGTCGACCGTGAGTGACTGGGTGGCATCACTCGCATCGGTGTAAGTCACATCGACCGCACCCGACTTCACCACCGCACCGGTGACCTTCGCACCGAGGCGGATATCGAGACCCTGCTTCTTAAAATGCTTCAGTGCCTCTTTTGAAAGCTGCTGATCGGCCATCGCGAGAAAACCCGGCATGGCCTCAAGCACGACGACTTCGGCGCCGAGTCGACGCCACACGCTGCCGAGTTCCAAACCGATGACGCCCGCACCGATGACGCCCAAGCGCTTCGGTACCGCGTCGAACTCGAGAGCACCCCAACTATCGACAATCTGCTTGCCATCGAATGGCGCGCTCTTAAGCGGCATCGGCTGTGAACCACTTGCAAGCACGACGTGACGAGCTGACAGAGTCTGTTTAGAACCGTCGTGCGCAGTGAATTCAACTTGTCGATTCGGCAACAACTTGCCATGGCCTTGCATGGCGGTAACGCCCGCCGACTTCAGCAGCTGCACGATGCCACCCGTCATGTTCTTCACGATGCCGGCTTTACGCTTTTGCATCGCGACGATGTCGACTGACACCGCACCGGTCTTGATGCCATGCGCAGCGAACTCGGACTGCGCGCGATGGAACAGCTCCGAAGACTCGAGCAACGCCTTCGAAGGAATACATCCCGCGTTGAGACAAGTACCGCCAAACGTTGCCGACCCGTCGTAGTTCTTCCACTCATCGATGCAGGCGGCCTTCAGGCCGTTCTGCGCCGCACGGATCGCAGCCGGATAACCGGCGGGGCCGCCGCCGATGACGATGACATCAAATTCACTCATGACAATAATTCCTGAAATCAAAGACCGAGCAGCATGCGACCCGGATCCTCAAGGCAATCCTTGATCGTGACGAGGAACTGTACCGCCTCACGTCCGTCGATGATGCGATGGTCGTAACTGACGGCGAGATACATCATGGGTCGCACGACGATCTGTCCGTTCACGACCACTGGTCGCTCCTGGATCTTGTGCATACCGAGAATGGCACTCTGCGGCGCATTCACGATCGGCGTGGAGAGCAACGAACCGAATACGCCACCGTTGGTGATCGTGAAGGTACCGCCCTGCAAATCCTCCAGTGCGAGGCTGCCGGCACGCGCGCGGGCACCGTACTCGACGATCTGCTTCTCGATCTGCGCGAAACCCAGATTCTCGGCATTGCGAAGCACGGGCACGACGAGTCCGCGATCAGTCGAAACTGCAACGCCAATATCGTAGAACTCGTGATAGATGATGTCGCTGCCCTCGACGGCCGCGTTCATCACCGGATACTTGCGCAGCGCTTCGATGCTCGCCTTCACAAAGAAGGACATGAAACCGAGCTTGGCGCCGTGCTCCTTCTCGAAGCGATCTTTATGACGCGCACGCAATTCCATCACGGCCGTCAGATCCACTTCATTGAACGTGGTCAACAACGCAGCGGTGTGCTGCGCCTGCACGAGACGATCCGCGATACGAGCACGCAGCCGAGTCATCGGCACGCGCTGTTCCGCGCGCGGACCCGACGGACCACTCTTGGCCGCGACGGCTGCAGCAGGTGCCGCCTTCGGTGCGCTCGCCGCGCTCACAACATCCGCCTTGGTCAAGCGGCCATCACGACCCGTGCCGGTCACCGAAGCCGGATCGATCTTGGTTTCTTCCACCACACGGCGCACGGCAGGGCTGAGCTTCGGATCGCCCGCTTTGGCGCTTGCGACCGGAGCCGAAGCAGCAGCTGCAGCGGGCGCCGGTGCCGGTGCCGCAGCGCCCTTGGCGCCCTCTTCGAAGATAGCCAGCAGATCGCCGCTCTTGACGGTCGTGCCTGGCTGAACCTTCCATTCTTTGACGACACCAGCAGCGGGTGCCGGCACTTCGAGCACCACCTTGTCAGTCTCGAGATCAGCGAGGTTTTCGTCACGGCTTGCCGCTTCGCCGGGCTGCTTACGCCAAGCGACCAAAGTGGCGTCCGCTACGGATTCGGGGAGTTGGGGTACACGAATTTCGGTAGTCATCGAAGGAAGGTCCTCAAAAAAATCAACGCTTGCGACGACCCGCAGCCGCTGCACGCGGTGCGGAAGTCGGCGCGCTCGCCGCTACGGCCGGAGCCGGATCGCCGAGTCGTTTGGTGGAACGAGTGTCATCTTCACGAGCTGCGGATTTCAGTGCCGCATCCACGAGCCGGGCCTGCTCGATCTCATGAATCTTTGGAATACCCGTGGCCGGCGCGGCAGCGGGCGGACGCCCTGCGTAGAGCAGAGTGCGGCCTGCCAGCGGTCGCTCGAGTCGATGGCGAATTTGATACCAAGCGCCTTGGTTCTGCGGCTCTTCCTGACACCAGACCACTTCCGTCGCGTTCGGATAGCGAGCGATCACCGCCGCGTACTCATCGGCCGGGAACGGATAGATCTGCTCGAGACGCGCGAGAGCGACATCCTGCTGACCCGAGGCACGTCGTGCCTTGAGCAGGTCGAAATAGACCTTGCCGCTCGAGAACACGACGCGACGAACTTGGGACGGATCAATCGCATCGATTTCATCGATGACGTTTCGGAAAGAATCGGCAGCGAGGTCATCGAGACTCGACACCGACAACTCGTGACGCAAGAGACTCTTCGGCGTCATCACGATCAGTGGCTTGCGGAACTCGCGCAACATCTGGCGGCGCAGCATGTGGAACATCTGTGCCGGCGTCGATGGCACGCACACGGACATGTTGAGCTCGGCGCACAGCTGCAAGAAGCGCTCGAGGCGCGCCGATGAATGCTCAGGTCCTTGGCCCTCGTAACCATGCGGCAAGAAGAGCGTGAGACCACAGTAACGACCCCACTTCGATTCACCCGAGCTGATGAACTGATCGATGATGACTTGGGCGCCGTTGACGAAATCACCAAACTGACCTTCCCAAATCACGAGCACGCTCGGGTCCGTCTGCGAATAACCGTACTCGAAACCGAGCACCGCTTCTTCCGAGAGCACTGAGTCGATCACCTGGAAACGCGGCTGACGCTCGGCGACATGCTGCAGCGGAATGTGCACATCGCCCGTGTTTTGATGATGCAACACGGCATGACGATGGAAGAACGTGCCACGACCGGAGTCTTGTCCGGAGATGCGAACGGCGAAGCCCTCTTCGAGCAAACTCGCATACGCCAAAGTTTCGGCACATCCCCAATCGAGCGGGAGCTCACCCGCGATCATCTTGGCGCGATTGGTCATCACCTGCTGCACACGCGAGTGCAGCGAAAATCCACTCGGCACCTGGGTGACCCGCTCACCGAGCGCCTTCAAACGCTTGACCTCAACACCCGAATGAACACGCGCAGCCCAATCGACCTGCATGTAGGGCGCCCAGTTAACGGTGTACTTGTTACCGATCATGCCGAGCGAAGCGCGAGCCTGCGGCCGACCCTCATCGAGGCCGGTGCGATATTGCTCGACCAGCGCGTCAGCATCAGCCACCGACAACACGCCCTCGGCTGCTAGACGCTCTGCGTAGAGCTTGCGCGTCGTTGGATGCTTACGGATGACGTTGTACATCACCGGCTGTGTGGCAGCAGGTTCGTCGGCCTCGTTGTGACCAAGCCGGCGATAGCAAACGAGATCGATCACGACATCCTTGTGGAATCGCTGTCGATAACGCATCGCGAGCCGCGCCACGAAAACCACCGCTTCCGGATCGTCGCCGTTGACGTGGAAGATCGGCGCTTCGAGCATCTTGGCGACGTCGGAGCAGTACATCGTCGAGCGCATGTCCTCGGGCTTCGAGGTGGTGAACCCGACTTGGTTGTTCACGACGAGGTGAATTGTGCCGCCGGTGTAGTAGCCACGCGCCTGCGATAGCTGCAGCGTTTCCATGACAACGCCCTGGCCGCCGAAGGCCGAATCACCGTGGATCAACAACGGGACAACGCTCTGGCCGAGTGCGTCGTTACGCCGCTCCTGACGAGCACGTACCGAACCCTCAACAACAGGATTCACGACTTCAAGGTGTGAGGGGTTGAATGCCAATCCGACGTGAACGTTGCCGCCGGCGGTGCGCAAGTCAGCCGAGAATCCCTTGTGATACTTCACGTCACCCGAGCCCTTGATTTGGCTTAGGTCGTACTTGCCCTCGAACTCGGAGAACAAATCCTTCGGCGACTTGCCGAGCACATTGACGAGCACATTGAGGCGACCGCGATGCGCCATGCCGATGACGAACTCTTCGGCACCGAGCGAACCGCCGGTCTGAATGAGATCGTCGAGTAGCGGGATCAGCGATTCACCGCCTTCCAAAGAAAAGCGCTTCTGACCGACATACTTGGTATGCAAGTAGCGCTCGAGACCCTCACCGGCCGTCAACTGCCAAAGAATGTTTCTGCGCTCTTCGGCAGAGAACTTGTGCGTGACGCGCCCGATCTGAAATTCATCCTGCAACCAAAGACGCTCGTCGGTGTTCGAGACGTGCGCAAACTCGGCACCGACCGTACCACCGTACACCTGATTCAGGGTTTGCAGAATTTCGCGTAGCGTCGCGCGCTTCGGAACGCCCTCGGTACGACTGCCGGTGTAGAACACCGAGCCAAGATCGGCATCGGAGAGACCGAAGTAAGCGAGGTCGAGCACCTTCGGGCGCTCACGACGAGTCAGACCGAGCGGATCGAGATTGGCGATCAAGTGCCCGCGGTTAGCGTAGATCTGCACGAGACGCGCGACCGCGCCCTGTTTGCCGCCCTCGTCCGCCAGATCGCCGCCGCCAGAGGAGACAGGGGCGCCAAAGTCACGCGCGACCTTGGCACGCTGCGCGATGCCACTTTGAATCGACCGGTGGAAGGCCTCTGCCCCGCTCGTTCCGCGCGGCAGCTTCGAGAAGTACTCGCGCCAACGAGCATCGACGCTGGCCGGGTCAGTCAAATACTGTTCGTAGAGAGCTTCGACGTAATCGGCGTTGCCGCCGTGCAAAGGAGAGGATTCGAGCAAATCGCTGCGCGTTGCGCCCATGGAAGGAAAGGCCCCCGAAAAACCATCGAAAAAACGCCAATAGTCTAACGGATTTGCGGGACTGGCGCCGAAGCGAGGTATGGCGCCCCCGGCCGGAGTTGAACCGACGACCTACCGCTTAGGAGGCGGTCGCTCTATCCACTGAGCTACGGGGGCAGCAACCGCAACTAGATAAAAATGGTGGAGCGGAGGAGGATCGAACTCCCGACCTTCGCATTGCGAACGCGACGCTCTCCCAGCTGAGCTACCGCCCCACACGAGGGCGCGGATTCTACGGTCAGTAGCGCAGCGTCACCACGGCAGGTGGTCCGAAGCGGGTCACGGTCACGACGAATAGAGCGTCGTACTCCTCGTCTGCCACCGATACCACAGTCGTACCGCGAGTCAATTTGTCGATGATCACAGGCACGGTGTTGGAGTGCCCGACTACGACGACACGCCCTCCCACATACCGCTCGCCGATATCGGCGAGCAGACCATCCACATCCTTGCCGCTGCGCAGGGTGACTGGAACCCCAAGGCGCGCGGCCAACGGGGCCGCCGTCAACTGGGAGCGACGCGTGTCGCTCACGTATATCGCATCGATCTTCTGTGAACCCAACATCGTCGCTAGTTGTAAAGCGCGCCGCTGCCCCGCCTCACTGAGAACCGGATCTTCGTCGACGGAGAGCGCCTTCTCGGCATGACGCAAAACGATCACGCTGGTGGTTTCACCGAGTGCGCTGATACTGAAACGCACCACAAAAAAGAGCACGACGCTGGTAATCAAGACCGCCGCGGCCGCCAACCAAAGCGGCGCGAGAAACAAACGTCGACCCGTGGTCACCGTGGGCGCTTTCATGCCGATGACTATAGCGGAACGGCACCTCCGCGGATGCCGGCTCGCAATTCCCTTGGTGAATAACCGAACCGATCGCGAAAAGCCTTGGTGAAGTTGGCCGCTGACGAATAGCCGAGCATGTCGCCGATGACGGTCACCGCGGTGTCGGTATTCACCACAATCGCATACGCGCGGCGCAACCTCTCCTCCCGTAACCAGGAGAACACCGGTTGCCCGCAAAGTGATTGAAAGGCCTCGTTCAGACGACGACGGTTGCTACCCATCAAGCGCGCCAACTCGTCGAGAGACGGCGGATCGGATAACCGATCGAAAAGAATTTTTTGCGCGCCATTCACCAATACGACATCGAGAGAGCCGCTTGGCAGTCCGGGCGCGGACTGGTCTGGCGACATTGGCTGCGTATCGGCCGCGCGTCTGGCTGCCAGCTGCAAATGTACGCCCACGCGCGCCAACACCTCCTCCGGCTCAAACGGTTTGGAAATGTAATCCACGGCACCGGCTGCAAAACCCTGCAGTCGATGCGAAAGATCCGTGGATGCGGAGAGAAAAATGACGGGAATCGCAGCCGTGCTCGGATTGGCCTTCAGACGACGCGATACCGTGAACCCGTCTATGTCGGGCAGTTTGACATCAAGTAATACCAAGCTCGGCTCCAAAGCGACAGCCTGCTGGTATCCGCGCTCGCCATCCAAGGCCACGCTGAAGCGCAGATCCCTCAACGGCATGAGCTCCATCAACAAGCGCAAATCCGTCGCCGAATCATCGACCAACAAAACGTCGACCCGCGAAGCGGCAACGCCCGACGCCATCATGAGCCGACACGTCCCAGCATAGACTCAAGCGCCTTGAAATCGAGAATGGTAATCGCCCTATCCACTTCGTCGGCAAAGCCCGCACACTGCGGATAATCGCGGCGCAACTGCGTCGACCACTCGCGGATCGCTGTGACCTCACCGAGATCGACCATCCGCGACAGTGCCTGTAACTCGGGCACGGGGGGACGAACGAGAGCCGCGGCGCCCACGTCGGGTTCCGCTTTTTCCCGAACCCACTTCAGGTCCAGCAACTCACCGATTCGCCGTAACAACAGATCATGATCGACCGGCTTGAGCAAGCTCACGGAAAAGCCGCGATTCAGTGGCCACCCATCAGGGGGGCTCGGTGGCGCCGCCGACAGCAGCACAGTGGCAACATCGGGATGGGTCTGTTGCGCTGTCTCGAGCACATCCCAACCGTCACCATCGGCCATGAACTGATCGGTGATGATCAAATCGATCTGCGGTGAACTGCGCATAAGTTCGGCAGCTCCTCGACCACTATCTGCCTCGATCACACGAAAGCCGAGTCGTATCAACAGCGCCGCCAACAGGCGCCGCGTCGTCTGCTCATCATCGATCAGCAAAACGGTGCGACGCTCTCCCAGATAACCCGTCGCATCGATCGGCTCACGATCGATTTCGACGAGACGAATCGTGTCATCGAGTGCGCCTACGAGTACCGCAATATCGAAGGCGAAAGACGCACCCTCACCAAGCTTGCTTTGTACCGAAATATCACCGCCCATCAAGTTGACGAGTTGTCGAGCGGTCGGCAGCCCCATGCCGGCGCCCTTACCGCTGGTGTGGGCGTTTCGGCCCGCTCTCTCGAAGGGCAAAAAGATGCGCTGGTGATCCTCGGGTGCAATTCCCTCGCCCGTGTCGGTTACGGAAAAGCTTAGCCGCACATGGAAACCGTCCAGATCGGTGACACCGTACTCCAACGTAATCAACCCCTCACGGGTATGGCGTGAGGCATTCACGAGAAGATTATCGAGCACCTGCCGCAATCGACTCGCGTCGATCATCAAAACCAGTTGAGTGACATCCATGCTGCCTGCGCGGCGCCGCAGCACGAAGCGATTTCGATTGCGAGAGCACAAAATCTGACCGGTCGAGTCGACGGCATGAATGAACTCACCCAATAAGATCGGCTCCGGTCGCAACGAGAGCGCACCCGAGAGGCCGCGTGCATAGCCCAAGATTTCATCGATCATGCCGAGCAAATGCCGGGCGCTTTCGATGATGCTGCGCAACCCATCGCGGGTAACCGACTCCGACAGCTTGGCTCCGCCACGCAGCAGCAACTGCGCATTACCTAGCACGGTATCGAGCGGAGTACGGAGTTCGTGACTCATCTGCGCGAGAAACTGCACTTGACCTGCGCTACGTGCTTCAGCACGCGATAGCTGCATTTGCAACTCGAAAGCGCTCTCGAGCAACACGATCAGCACGATCGGCATGCTTAACATCAATAGGAATGGCGTCAAACCGAGTGTGATCGAGCTGGATACATCAATAATTTGTGCAAAGAAAACTCGTGTGACAGCGAATAGGAAAATCACAGTGAGCAACCAGAGCAGAATCTTGCGAAATCGATCAACCTCTCGCATTCCCAGCCAACATAGATAGACGCCATAAAGATGAGCCGGAACGAATAGGTACCCCCACCAACGCAAGCCGCTCGGATAGTCGATGAAGATAGACCACAGCAAGGCCAGGACGGACGAGCCAATCAAGATAGCGCCGACGATCAGCGAACGACGATGACGTTGCAGCGCCGGAAAGAAAAAGAACAGAAAGCTCATCCATCCAACGAGCGCCAGAAGTCCGCCAACCGACATCACGTAGTCCGGTACCGCGAGATGACTTGGCCAAAAACGCTGCTGCAATATGCCCGATCGATGCAATTCGACGATTGTCTCGCCCGACAAAGCTGCCGCAAAACACAGATAAGCGACGCGACGCGATCTGAGGAAAAGCAGTAAGCCGAAAATGAAACTCAGCAGCAATCCGCCTGCCGCCAGCACAACGAGCAACTCGCGGCTTTCGACCTCTGCTACGGCGCTTTTCGGGATCAACAAGGTGGCGCGCAAATCGACCCATGCACCACTACGCACCCGCAATAGGACATCGACCTGCTGCCCTGCCGGAACTTGCACCGACAGGTATCCGCGCGCCGCTGCTGGACCGTCGATGCGACGATCGAGCGGCGTCGACATGCCGGCATCCTGGCGTCGCCACTGCTCGCCCTCACGAACGAACAACGATCTCTCAGCCGTGCGCGAGTGACCCAGTTTGATCCATCGCTCGACAGACATCGTTGATGAATTGACCAACGCAAGGCGCATCCAGGTCACGCTATCCCACGCGCCACCGAGCACGTCCCGGGACGCCATGGATTGCCACCGACATCCCCCGGCTAACACGCTGGAGGGCGTTGCGGTGGGATCCGCTTGGCACCAAACCATCGACTCATTGAGGCCCATACGGTGCGAAGCCGTCGTGACGTCGACCGCCTGAGGCATCGACGCCGCCAACGAGTGCCCACTGCAGATCAAGAGTGACAGCAACGCAACAACACGCCAGAAACGGTAGTTAAAATAAATCATTCCAAAATGGATGCTTTTTGATGTACCAAAGTGCGGTGGGCAATGGTTTCTAACTCGCGCGGAATGATCAAGGCAAGCGGTTAGGACTAATCTTTGTGGAACTAATGCGCAGGAATGACAGATGAAAAAGCCGGTTAAGTTGAAACTCCAATCTGATGACTTCTCGGACGAGCTTTTGGCAATAGGTCAGCGAACGACACTTCCCACCTCGGAGCCCGAGGTCGAAGAGCGACTGATGACCCTGCACCACTGTGCGCTAAGGGTTCGAGGCGTGCTGCACTTGCTGCACGAGGCACTGCAGAGCAACGGGGGCGTCGATCGAAAGAACGTCGATGCGATCTGCGCATTGGTGGCGAGCAGCGAAAAGGATCTGCACACCATGGATACGGCGATTTCAGCGCTGGTCGACCACCATCTAGCGAAGTTGCGCAGCTGAGTTCAATTTCGCGCAGTCAAATTCCACGCGCATCGATGGGCCATACTGCGACGAGCGTATCACCACGCACACAGTGGATCCGATCGTAGAGGTTGATGGTCGGATCACAATGCGGCAATCGGCACTCGACGCGATCGCCCACCGTCAGATGCGTCTTGCCGTCGGCGAAGAAGATCTTGCCGTGCTCATCGCCATGGAATTTGTACTCCACGGGCACCGGCATCGGTGTCTGCACGATGACGCGACCACCGTCGGTTGCGAAACGCTTGCTGCCCGCGTCCGTCGTTACTACACCCTCGTGTGAAGCGCTGTGCACTGCCGTTTGCACGAACATCGCAGGCTCAAACGGCGGCTTCAATCCGTCTTTGCTCCAGACGTCTTCGTACTGCACGTCCATGAACATGAACGATCCCGCCTGACTCTCCGTGAACACCGCTGCCATCGCGTCGAAATCGAAGGTGCCGGTACCACCACCCGAGACGATCTGGGGCGCCAAATTCAGCGCATTCAGTCGCTCGACCAGCCGCTGCAATCGATTAGTCACCTGCGCGTTCTTCTCCCGGCGCTCGGTGAGATTCTCGATGTGTTGAACGAACCCGGCGTAGCATTGCAAGCCGCCATAACGCAGCCCTGTCGATCCAGATACCTGCTGCACCAGCGCGACGGCGGCATCGTCCGAAGCGACTCCCGTTCGCTTACTGCCGGGATCCACGTCGACCAGGATGCCGATCGTCACACCCGCCGCGGCGGCGGCTTCGGATAACGCCGACACATTGTCCGAGTGGTCAACCGCCAACAGCAACTCGGACTTACCCGCCAGTCGAACCACCTCAGCGATCTTCTGAGGCGTCGTCATCGGCGTCGCAATCAGCACCCCCTTAACACCGCCATCGATCATCACGGCCGCCTCGCCCAGCGTGGCGCAGCAGACGCCCGTTGCCCCTAACTTCATCTGCCACTCGGCGAGTGGGAGGCACTTGTGAGTTTTGACGTTGACGCGCAGGCCCAAACCGCGAACTCGCAAAGTATCGAGCAGGAGTTTGAAGTTCTTCTCTGCGGCATCGAGATCGAGAATCAGTGCCGGGGTCACGAGCTCGTGCCGCGATCCCTCACGTCCCACCAGACTGTCAGGCCAAAAGTGCGGCTTCATATCGTTATCCCAGCAGATTCAGGAAGGTCGTGATCACGATGGCATTCGTGAAGTCGATGAAAAAAGCGCCGACGATGGGGGCGATCAAAAAGGCCCTAGGCGCAGGCCCGAATTTCTCGACGATGGTGCGCATCACGGCCATGGCGTTAGCGGTGGTGCCAAGCATGAATCCGGTGAATCCGCCGCTCATGACCGCCGCATCGTAATCGCGACCCATGGCCCGGAACACAACAGCCCAGCAGAACAAGGCAATCACAACCACCTGCAGCGCTAAGTTGACGAGCAACGGCCAAGCTACCGCAGTCAACTCCCACAGCTTGACGTTCATCAAAGCGACCGCCAAGAAGAGCGTGAGGGAGACGGTACCGATCCGATCCGTGATGTCGTGGGGAATACCGATGCGACCGGAGAAGTCGTCCACATTTCGGATCATCGCACCGACAATCATGGCGCCCACATAGCCCGGCAATGTTAGACCGGCGTCTTTCATCACTCCGCTCAGCCAAGAACCGATACCCATGGCAATCAAAATGACCGTCAGCGCTTTCAAAGATTGACGCGCGCTCCCCTCTTCGTCACCAGCCGAGGAGATTGTTGCCTCCGCCATCGCATGATCACGCTGGTCGGACTTTTCGCTGCTGGCAACAGCCGAGCTGGCACGCAGCGCATTTCGCTCTAACAAGCGCGTTGCAATTGGGCCGCCAACAAGACCGCCAAGCACAATCCCCGACATCGCCGCCGCGATCGCCACCGTTTCAGCCGATGGCACGCCGGCCGCAGCGAATTGCGGCGCGAATGCCAGCGCCGTCGCGGGTCCGCCGGCCAAAGCCGCTGGACCGATCAACACACCGAGTAACGGCGACTGATCGAACAACACGGCCGAGAAAATCCCGATGAGGCTTTGCACTACGGCGAGGAAAGCCGCCAAGACGAGAAATACCAATGCCTGCCCGCTCCCCGCGCGCAGCAAACTCAAGCTCGCACTAAAGCCGATAGCCGTGAAGAACGCGTTCATCAAGGGCGTCTGCAGCGTCGTATCGAAACTGATCGTCGCGACATTCTGCTGACGCAGCATCAACACGAGGATGGCGACGATCAAGCCACCGACGACAGGCGCCGGAATGTTGTATCGGCGCAGAAATGGCACCCGATCGACTAACTGGAAACCGACAAACAGTGCGAGTGCACCCGCTGCCAGCGTTTGCACCATATCCAAAGTGATCGTCACGCCCCACCCCCGGTTCTATTAGCCACCCCATAGTCTACGATCTGGGGCGGATAACTGCCCGGCATCGCCACGCACTCCTCCCTCGCGGTCGGAACGCAGCATCAAGGGTCCATCGAGATCGATGAAATCCGAGGCCGCAGCGACCAGCCATGCTGGCGCGATGGCGAGCGACGTACACACCATGCAACCGGTCATGACAACCATGTTGCTACGACGAGCCGCTGCCAAGAGCTCGACTGCTCCGGTTAAACCACCCGTCTTGTCGAGCTTGATATTCACCGCCTGATAGCGATTCAACAGATGCGGCAGATCATCGACGGTATGACAGGCCTCATCAGCACACAGCGGCACCTCGGATCGAAAGCCCTCGAGTGCCTCATCTTTGCCGACTGGCAGCGGCTGCTCGACCAGCACGGCGCCGATTTTTTTGAGGAACGAATTCAACTCGATGAGTATCTCGATGTTCCAAGCCTCGTTCGCATCGACGATGAGCTTTGCGTTCGGGGCGGCATCATGCACTGCCTGCAGCTGCCGATCAGGCGCCTGACCATCGACCTTCACCTTAATCACCGGTGCCGAGCTCATCTGCGCCGCAACCCATCCCATCTGCTCGGGAGTATCGAGTCCAACCGTCAAAGCCGTCGTCAAAGTGGTTGGGCGTGCCAAGCCCAACAACTGATCGACCGCACGACCCGATGCACGGGCCTCCAGATCCCACAGCGCGCAGTCGATGGCATTAAGTGCTGCACCGGAGGGAAGCAGCTGGCGACAATCGATACGACTTGCACCCTGTTCAAGTGATGCGACGACCAAGCGAATCTGGGCAGCGACCGAATCGACGCTCTCACCGTAACGCGGGTACGGAACGCATTCCCCTCGTCCGACATGCTGGCCGTCGTTGAGTTCGACGACTACGACATCCGCTGCCGTTTTGACACCGCGCGAAATGCGAAACGGCCGCTCCAACGGCCACGATTCGATGCCGACGCTTACTTGGCGACGCATTCCAACATCCGGTCGACGATTTTCGAGGTCCCCATCGTGACGGGATCCTGACATGGCAAACCGAGCTCTCGCTCGATCTGACCACATAACTTGATACCTGCTTCGACTGGCATCAACGACGTATTCAACGCCACCCCGGCGATCGACACCTTGGCATTGGTGAGTCGGGCTGCCGTCAGGTTCGCCTCGATGCAATCTTTTAGCGAAGGCACGGAGTAATGCGGTAAGCCACGCATCTGCTGACGTCCCGCTTCGTGACACATCACGATTACATCGGGCTGCGAGCCATGCAGCAGACCGAGCGAAACGCCCGCGAAGGACGGGTGGAACAGCGAACCCTGCCCTTCGATGAGATCCCAACCACCATCCTCGCGCGCGGGCGATACCCACTCGGCACCGCCAGAGATGAAGTCGGCGACCAACGCATCGATCGGCACACCCGCTCCGGCGATCAAGATGCCAGTCTGCCCAGTGGCGCGAAAATCCGCGTGGATACCACGCCCACGCATCTCGCGCTCCATCGCCAGCGTCGTATACATCTTACCGACCGAGCAATCGGTACCGACCGTCAGCATCCGCAAACCGGCTCGTGGCTTTCCGTTACCGACCGGAATGGAATGCGGGAAGTAACGCGCATCAAACAGCACACGGCCGCACTCGCGTGCCACCGATTCAATCTGTGCATCGGACGACAATCTTTGATGCAAACCCGAGGCGACATTCAAACCTGCCCGTAGGGCCTCGATGACATCGGATCGAATGTCATCCCCCATCACGCCGCCTGCGTTGGCGACGCCGAGCACCATGGTGTTGACACCGGCCGCCTTGGCAGCCTTGAAATCCATCAGGGGTAAATCGAGTTTCTCCGCACAGTTCGGCCCCGCATACTGCGCAACGCACCATTCCGGTCGCCAAAAGGCCAGACCGCGGGCGGTCTTGATGCTGAGTCTGTCCTTGGCGTTACCGAGGTACAGCAGGTACGGCGGGCCCCAGTGATCTTTGGCGGGGCTGCTTGCGAGTTTTGTCATCGGGACGCTCATGCGCCATTCCTCATATTTGGTTAAATCTCGTTGCCCGAATTATTTCCGGCGCGGAGCGGTGGCTCCAATCGAAAAACCCATCGACCCATAGCCTGAGGTTATTCCCGCCCCCATAGAGCAATAGTGGCCTCCTCCCGCAACCATCCGCTACGGCCGTCAGGCAGCTGCAGGTGAACCCAGCCGAGGAAACGCCGCTCGACGATGCCAACTGCACCAGGCAACACCCAGTTGCCATCGTCGAGACGGTTTTCCACGGGAATTTCGCGCAATGTGGACTGCTGATGGATGACCACGGCCGCAGGATCGAGCGATCCTGCATAACTTGATGTCATTAGTAGCGTCACAACGAAGCCCGCCAGCGCAATGACCAGACCAAAGGTGGTTGCACGCAAGGCCGGACGCAGGCGTTGCCAATACGCGCAGGCCAGCAAGAGAACTGCTAGCGACAGGACCACGAACAACGCCACCAGATACAGCCGCTGCCATAGGCCTGGCGGTAAAGCGGATCGGACTCGACCGACTGCACCAGCCGATTCTGGCAGTCCACCGTCGGCTGCGGATAACAGACCCGCTTGGGAGCGAAGTCGCACCCACAGCTCTGCACCTTGATCGAAACGTGGCTCCTGCAACCAGGCGATGCCGCTGTGGATAGCTGCCTCCGATAATCGACCGTCGGCTTGCAGCGCGATCGCCAGGTTGTAGCGCGCGATCACATCCAAAGGCTCTTGCTCGACCTGCTCGATGCCGCGCTCGATAGCCGTCTTCGCCTGCAACGGCTGGCTTGGCAGCAAGCCGCAGCACACGATCACGATGAGCAGAGGTAAGAACCGAGGCCACCAGTGCTCCCCCCGCAACAAACGCCGTAATTCGAATGGCGGTGGTGCGGCCAAACTCGCCAATGCGCGAGACGCGCGAGTCGCCCAATCGGTTGGCAAGCGAGAGGCTGGACCATAAAGCGCAGCATCGCTCTCCACCCAGAGCGCATACCACGGGTCGCGACCCAATACGTCCGCAGCGGTCGGAGCGCATCCGGATACACGCCAACGCTCGGCTACTGCACGTTGCCAGCGGCGTAGCTCCAGTGCCGACCCAGCCGACAGTGGTATCGACGCATCGACGCGGGCTAAGCGCCGGACGAGCTGACGAAGGCGGCGATGAGCTGCTCGCACTCGTCGTTCGGGATCGAGTAGCCAGGCGCGCAGACACGCGAGACTCATCCACAATAAGACGACCCCGAGTGCGCCGATGATTGACCATCGCTCGAATCGATCCGCTGATAGCGGAGCGATGGCTCGCAGACTTCCACTCAATGGTTTGATTACATCGATGTTGTCATCGAGCAGTTCATCGGTGAACGCCATGGAACTAGCCGAGGCACCACTCGCCACGAGTGTGATCTCCGGCGATTCGATCGTCACGTACTGTCCCGCGATCGGATCGAAGATCGGCAACTCGACTGAGGGCAAACGATAGGCTCCAGGCTCAGCAACGACAAAGCTCAAAGATTCACGGCGCGTACGCTCAAACTCACCGTTGATCTTCACATCCTCACGCTCCGTATCTCGCAGCTGTAAGCCCGAGGGCAGGGTTCGCGTCGGCAACGCCGCCAGCATCGGCCAGTTACCACGCCCGCTGAGCGAGAGCGTCCAGGTCACCAATTCACCGGTTTCAACCTCGGCGCGATCGAGGCTCGCGGTGAGCTGAAATTGCCCGACGGCGCCGCGAAAGCCCGAGGGTGCCGCGGGCAACTTGCGCACGATCAAAGTTGTCGACCGACTACGAGCCTGGATCGGCTCGAGAATCGCGCGAGTGTAGTCACCGTTCGACACACTCCCGGTCTGCATCAAAAAACCCAAACTCGCCGGCGGCAGATCGACCCGCCCGAACTGCGACGCCATTGCCATGCGCTTGAAGGTGATGACGCTGGTCGCTTGCGATCCAATATCGTTCAGTACCGGTTTTCCCCACGCTTCCGTTACCAAGGGCTCGACGCCCCACACCAACTCGCCACTCAAGGCGCGAAAGGCTTCACGATCAACACGCCACTGCAAACCCAACTCGAACACCTCACCCGCCCACACTGGGCGATTGGGTACGAGATACGACCCTTCTGCCTGCGGCGCAGCGATCGCGGCAGGCGCCATCGCGAGGAGTATCACAGCAAAAATCGTACGCAGGGTCATATCACCAACCCTGAGCGGGCCGGGAGATCACAAGCTCTCGACCACCGCTACGGCCCTGCATACGCCGAAACAAGTCTGCATAGGAGTCACCCCGCTCGACTTCCCGTAGCAAGTACAAGGGCACCGCGACACTCGCATCGCTCCAATCCGCAGCGCCGAACTCATCTGCTGCTCCGCCACCTGGACTCTGCACGTCGTCGACATCGGATGTGTCAGAGCCCGGCGGACTGTCGGTCGGCTGCGGCTCTGACACCCCGGAAGAGCCCATAGCGAGTTTGCCTTCGAGCGGCTCGTTGGCTGGATCGATCTCACCATCATCGGCCACGATCGGCGGCGGCGGCTCAAGCAGACGTCTCAGTTGTCGCTCGAGCAGATCCCAGTCTGATGCCGTTGGATCCGCCTGTCTTCCCAGCTGCACGGCAACCAAACCATCACGCAGTACACCCTCGGAAATCGGATGTGCATGCAATCGATGAATCGCGCCGTAATTGGCCGCGGCACGCGCCAGACTTCGGTAATCCGCCGCACTCACGCTTGAACGCGACAAGATTTCGCGTACGACCGCGTTGACTTCATTGAGTGCATCGCGTTCTTCGGCCGATTGGATCGTCTGCAGCGGACGCGGAAATTGTGCCTCGACCCGCAGGGATAACAAGCCGACAAGCATGGCTACGGCGACCATGAAAAAACTGCTCGCGGTCGCCGCTCGGCTCGAACGCGCATCAAAGGCAGCTAGCCGTGCCCTCGCCGGAACCTCGCGCCAAGCCGCCACCAGTAAAAAGGCAAGCACCATGCACAACAGGATGCGCCGTGCCTCACTCACCACCCACTCACCCGACCCGCTTTGATCTGCCACGCTCGCGGGAGCAGCCAAACTTTGCAACAGCTCAGTTAGCAAGGCGGGATTTTCGTGTGACATCAACATCACGCCACCGGTCGCCGCCGCCAAACGACGCAGATTCTCCGGTTGCGGCTTCGCATAGACAAAGATGCCGCGCGAATCGCGAAGCCACCCTCCTGCGATATCCGGAACAGGCGCGGTCTTCTCCTGTCCGAAGCCTACTGCGATCACCCGTATTCCCGCCGCCTTTAAGCGACTGACATCCGCAGCCCATGCTTCGGGATTAGCCTCGCCGTCCGAGAGCAGCACCAACACCTTATCGCTCGCCGAACCATCGAAGGCGTTGATCGAGTTTTTGAACAATTCGAGATAGCTGCTGCCTTGCTGAGGGAGGTGCGTCGAACTGAAGGACGCCAGCGCCCGTGCCGAGAGAGTGCGCTCCGAGGAGATCGGTGAGACCACGTGGGCAGAGCCGGCAAACACGAGCACGCCGGCCGCTACGTCCGACTCCAACTCGTCGAGTGCGCGCGACGCCAAGCGCCGCGCGCGATCGATTCGAGACACCCCCGCCTCATCGACGATATCCATGCTGCGTGACGCATCCAACGCAAACAGAACCTGCTGCGGCGATGGCGCAGGTGACGAATCGCTCTTGTCGGAAAGTAGCAGAGCGATCGACACGCCCACTGCGGATGCGATCAAGAGTAATGGCAGTCGTTGTAGCCAGCCCGTTGCCGACTGAATCTTGAATTGTCCGCCTGCGATGATTCCATCGAGGATTTTCGCTGCGTCACGCGATCTCCCACCGCTCTGGCGCCATCCACTGCTTCGCCATCCACTGCTTCGATAGAGCAGCACCAGCAACACCGTCAGCGTTATCAGCGCCGCCAACAGCAACCACGTCGCAAGATCATCTCGACTTACCTTCTTGGCTGATTTCTGCACGACGAGGACTCGAGAGGAAATCGCCGCCAGTGCCGCCGTCAGCTGCTCACCGTCTGATGCATCGTGATGAGCGCCGCCGGTCTCACGAGCAATCGTCGTTAAGGTGTCGCGATCAACCGACGACGGTTGCTGACGTGAGCCGATCCGACGCCCACTCGAATCGAGAATGGGATACGGCGCCAAGCCATCTCGACCCATGGCCACGGAGTAGATCGGGATGGAGAACTTCTTGGCGATGGCTGCGGCCTGCGGCGGCGTCATAACACCACTGGTGTTCGAGCCATCGGTCAGCAAGACGATCATGCGAGAACGATCCGCCGGCTCACCAAGATTGAACTGGGTGATGGCCAAGCCCAGTCCATCACCGATCGCCGTACCGTCTTCGATATCGCCGATTTCGAGTGTTTCGATCTGCTGTCGTAACCAAGATCGATCCGCCGACAAGGGCACCAAGGTGTACGCGCGTCCCGCGAAAAGGACGAGCCCTACTCGCCCAATAGATTCATCTTTGATGAAATCGACCAGCGCAGGCTTCAACACGGCCAAGCGATCCTTCGGTGTCGACGACGGAGCCAGATCCTCCGCCAACATCGAGGTGGATACATCGACGGCGATCACGACGTCGGCCCCTAGAGACCGACTGACCGTCGACTCGGCCACCCGCACCGGCTCGGCGGCCGCAACGACAAGCAAGATGAATGACACATACCACCAGGCGACGACTCGCGCGGTAGCCCATCGGTCGGTATGCGAACGCCATGCACCGGCATAAGGAACTACACCCACCCGCAGGCGACCGAAGCGATAGCGCAGCGCCACTGCAATCGGGAGCAACAACAAGCCCAGCAGCGCCGGCGCGAACTGCAGATCGAGATACGCACTCATCGGCGTCTCTCGCCTGCCTTGAGCATCTTAATGAACTGATTGAGGGGGTCGGCGGCGACATCCATGACATTACGCCGCCGAGAATCCGGCCACCAACTGATCCAGCGCCGCTCGCGCTCGGCTCGCCATCGCGCATGCGCCGCACGGACCGACGCATCGGGCTTCACATGCACGATTTGGTCGGCGATCGGATCAAAGATTGGCGCACTGACACCAGACGTCACGCTTCGCTCCCAAGCATCCTCGACACGCAAGCCACGCAGGTCGTAGTGACGAGCCCACGCGCGCCACTGCGGCGACGGGCTTCCCTCAGGAATTTCGGCAAGCCAAAGCACCAGTGAGCCGCGCGGGATTCCAGTGACGACGGTTGGCTGACGACAACGCTCACACGGCTGACGCAAAGGCGGCGATACCGACTCCAACAGCCTGACGACCTCCGCAAGAATGCGCCGCCGATCCCGAGTTGGCTGCAATCGATGCTCGGTTGAACCCGATCGATGCAGCAGTCCGACTCGTTCTCGTTTCGTTGCTGCCAATAGCAATGCGTAACAAACGAGTTCGATCGCGACCTCGCGCTTGCTGCGCGGTCCACTGCCAAACTGCAGAGCAGGATCATCGTGGAAAACGACGAAGACGACCACTTCGCGCTCTTCGACGAAACACTTCCGGTACAGATCGCCAAGCTTCGCCGTGACGTTCCAATCGACATCGCGAATGTCATCGCCGAAGGCGTACTTGACCACCTGATCGAATTCCATGCCGCGACCCCGAAAGATCGACCTCTCGGAACCGGTAGCGGTCGAGACGGCACGACGACCGCGCAAGCGCCACACGAGACGTTGCAGCGCCTCTCGGGTTTTCGCGTCGAGCAAGTGATTGACGGACCCGCTCATAGGCGCGTTCCGCTTAAGGAACAGCGACGGAGTCGATGATCTCCGAGATAACCTTTTCTACCGTCGAGCCGGCTGCCTGCGACTCATAAGTCAACGCGATGCGATGCCGCAAGACGTCCGGCAGCAACTCCTGCACAATCGACGGCGTCACATGGTCCATTCCTCTAAGCCAAGCCAGCGCACGCGAGGACTGGTACAGGGCCAACGTACCCCGCGGCGACGAGCCATAATCGAGTACGCGTGAATCCGCATCACCACTGGCTAACTCGCGACTACGCTGAATGAGATCGACGATATAACGCTCGATCGCAGGCGCGACATGGATAGAGTCGATGTCACCGCGTCGCTCGAGCAACTCTGCACCGCTCGACACCGCTACCAAACCGGGCGTCTTCGATACGCCACCCCAGCGATGCAACATCTCGAGCTCTTCGTCGACACCCGGATAACCGAGCACGAGCTTAAACAGGAAGCGATCGGTCTGCGCCTCTGGTAATGGATAGGTCCCCTCTTGCTCGAGCGGATTCTGTGTTGCCATGACGAAGAAGGGCTCGGGTAACGCATGGGTCTTTCCACCGATGGTCACTTGACGTTCGCCCATCGCCTCCAACAAGGCGCTTTGCACCTTAGCAGGCGATCGGTTGATTTCGTCTGCCAAGACTAGGTTCGCAAATACGGGACCGAGATGCGGACTGAAGGTGCCGGTGTTCGGCATGTACACCATGGTGCCGACCACGTCGCTCGGCAAAAGATCGGGTGTGAACTGGATACGCTCGAACTTGAGCTCGAGCACCTTACCCAAAGATTTGACCAGGAGGGTCTTGGCGAGACCGGGCATGCCCTCGAGGAGGACATGCCCACCGGCGAGCAATGCAATCTGCAACCGCTCGATGATCTGCGTCTTGCCGAGCACGGCCTTGCCGAGCTCGTTACGAACTCGTTCGGACCACTCGGGACCTCTGCCTGACATTCCAGTCACTCCGACTTGATTCCGCCCTACTGACCTCGACGCAGCACTCGTCCATGCCGATCGGAGGTGACTTTGCCGCCATCGATCGCCAACTTGCCGTTGACGAGCAGATAATCGACGCCCTCGGAGTATGCATCCGGCGCTTCGTAGGTTGCTACGTCACGGAACTTCGCGGCATCGAAAATAAGAACATCGGCATAGGCGCCTTCTCGCAGGAAACCGCGGTCGCGCACACCGAGTACCGTCGCAGTCAGACCTGTTGATGAGTGAATCGCCTGCTCAAGCGAGATCACGTTACGCTCGAACACGTAGCGGCTGATCTTGCGCGGAAATGCCCCGTAGGCCCGCGGATGCTCCTCGCCTGATCCGAACTCGGACAAGCCGCCGTCGGTACAGGTCATGGTCCACGGTTGCTTCATGAAGGCTTCGACGTCCTTCTCGTTCATGTTGAACGACACGATCGGTGCGCCACCTTGAATCAGCATGTCGATGGCCGTATCAACGGGATCCTGCAACTTCATTCGAGCGATCTCGTCGAGACGTTTTCCTTGTAACGACGGATCCGGCGGGAAGCTGCGAATCATCATTGCATTCGCGCCACCGCGGCGCTCCATGTTGTTGATCATCTCCTTACGAATCTGAGCGCGCTGCTCCGGATCCTTCAAGCGCTTGGCCATCTCGGCCTGACCGCCCGCCTGCGCCCACCCCGGCACCAGTGACGGCTGCAAGCCCGAACCGGACGCTGCGTAGGCGTACTGATCCGCCCAGATCTCTAGACCTTCCGCGCGAGCCGCATTGATGACCTCGATGACATCCTTGGACTTGCCCCAAACACTCGGCCCCAAAGTCTTGATGTGCGTCACGATGCCGGGCAACTTCGCTTGACGTGAAACTTCGATCAATTCTTTGGTGGCATTGACGACGCCAACATCGTAACTCGCCTCGTCGCGGATATGACTCGTATGGAACGCACCGGGATACGCGGCCGCTACCTTGGCGAGCGCAACCAGCTCGTCGGTCTTGGAATATTTGCCGGGAATATAGAAGGGCCCGCTCGAAAACCCGAAGGCGCCCTCATCCATTGCCTTGCGCACGAAATCTTTCATGCGTTGCAGTTCGGCAGGCGTCGGAGCACGGTCGTCGCGGCCCATCACGGCACTGCGAACGCCGTTGTGCCCGATGGTCGGAATTACGTTGACACCGGGCGTATGCTTTTCGATCGCGCTGAGCAACGGAGCGAGATCAGCCGGTCCGCCACCGTCCGGGTTGATTAGCACCGTCGTGATGCCCTGATACAAAATGGGCACGGCGCCGGCCAAAGGCGCCATCGACAGACCAGGCACTGAGTGCGAGTGCGCGTCGATGAAACCTGGCGTCACGTACTTGCCGGCCGCGTTGATGATCCGCGCTGCCTTGGCATCTAGCGGGATATGCCCCACTGCGACGATACGATCACCCGAGATACCGATATCGGCTTTGCGCCAAGGCATGCCGGTACCGTCGAGAACCCGACCATCGCGAATGATCACGTCGAACGACGCAGCCTCTGCTGCTTGTACGGCCGTGGATGGCAAAACGATCGCCAAGCCGGCAGCTGCCAACAGTGCGAGTTTCAAAAGCCTCTTCAACATGGTGGTCATCTCCTAGGTCTCCGCCGACAAGATTTGTCCAGCAACATCACGAACGTTTTCGAGAAAAGCCGATTGCAAGGTCGTCAACGGCGAGTCGATACGGTGTACGGCATACAGGGACACCGGGATTTGCGGTTCAAGTATCCGACTTTGAATCGACGTCTCGGTTGGTGCACCCGCGGTGAACGGATCCACCATCGCGACTCCCTGCCCCGAGGCCACGAGAG
Source organism: Pseudomonadota bacterium (assembly GCA_039799645.1). GTDB lineage: Bacteria > Pseudomonadota > Gammaproteobacteria > Steroidobacterales > Steroidobacteraceae > UBA964. The sequence continues at coordinate 41,842 of JBDLSG010000007.1, forward strand.
AGCGCGCGACCTGATAGGTCTGCACCCAGGTCGACACCTTCACCGGCGGCGATAGCGCACGAATTCGCGTGTTGATCTTGCGACCCAGATCATCCTGCAGCGTCAAGCCGACTACTTTGGCGCCGGCAAGGCTCGACATAGACAAGGGACGCGCCAAATCACTGGCGTTCCAATGGCCGGTTGGCGCAATCACCATGACCTGCCCCTCGGAAAGCAACTGACAGCGAATACGCGGATGCTCGATTTGCTGCAAAGTCAGACCGACGTCACACTCGTGCAGCAGCAAGGAGTTGAGCATCTCTCGCGTGTGCTGCGTAAAGAGATTGATCTCAACTTTTCGAAACGTTTTACGCATCCGCGTCACGACGTTCGGGATGAGCGTATTTGCCAGCGTCGGCGTGCTGACGACGCGCAGCATCTCCGCATCGCTTGGCTTCAAGTTGACCGCCAACTGCTGCAGTTCGGCCAGCTCGTCGGCGATACGTTCAATTTTAGGACGTAGTACCTCACCCTCGCGAGTCAAACGTACCCGCCCCATCACACGGATAAATAGCGGATACCCGAGCTGACGCTCGGCTTGCTGTAAGAGTTTGGTCGCGGCTGGCTGCGAGATATTCAACAGGCGAGCGGCGCCGGTGACGGACTCCGCTTGCAACATCGCCTGAAACATCTCGATATATCTAAGCCGCATGATTTGACTACCGTTCGATCATCGCTGACGCGCAACCGACTCTTCAGTTACCGCAGCTCCGGTATGACCCCAGGAGTTGCGAACGTAGGTTGCGATCGCTGCAACCTCATCATCACCCAACTTGTCGCCGAAGGACTCCATCATCTTCCAACGCCGCTTTTGCCACTCGGCTGAGGGGGCGACTTTGGGTCGATCTGGTCCACGAAGGATGATATTGACCAACGATTCATGGCTCGGCGCATTGACGACCGCGCTACCTGCCAAAGGCGGGCCCGTATCCGACCCACCGGTTCCTTCGGGTTGGTGACAGGTGCCACAGTGAATGTTGTAGAGAATCCGCCCCTCACTCATCGTGTCGACATCGAGCGTCTCGGACTTCACCGTCTGTCGATTGGCGGGTAACGATTTCAAGTACACCGCCATGGCTCGAACATCCGCAGACGGAAGCTGACTCAGACTCGCCACCACTTCATTCATGGGGCCGAACACAGCAGCGCGCGGGCTGATACCGCGATGCAAATATCCGCTCAGGTCATCCACGGTCCAAACTGCCAACCCGGCTGGGCTATTGGTCAAGTTGCTCGCGGCCCATTGGCGCGTGCGACCATCCGCGTCGGTGTGCGCATGAACACCCCCTGTCATCAAGAGGTTCGTATCTTCGGCGCCCAACGCATTCCGAGGACTGTGGCAAGCACTGCAATGACCGAGCGCTTCGACTAGATAAGCACCGCGATTCCACTCAGCGCTCCGGTCTGCTTTACGAACGAAACGCGCGTCCTCAAAGAATAAAGACTTCCAAGGCCCGAGTAGAGCCCGCTCACCGAAGGGAAAACGCATCTCATTGGCAGGCGGACGCTGCGACACCGGCTTCAGGCTTTTAAAATAAGCGTACAGAGCCGCGACATCGGCATCGGTCAGCTTGGTGTAGGCGGTGTAAGGGAATACGGGATACAGATGCTCGCCGTTGGGACGAGTTCCGCTGCGCAACGCGGCCGAGAACTGCGCGAGCGACCAATTGCCGATACCGGTCGCTCGATCTGGTGTGATGTTGGTGGAATAGAGCACACCGAACGGCGTGTCGAACTTCAAGCCACCGGCATGCGGCTTACCGCCGGGCTTGGTGTGACAGGCAACACAGTTACCGGCGATCGCAAGATAACGCCCCCGCTCTACCACGGCATTCGTTACTGCATCCGCTATCGGGCTCCAAGACAACGCGATGAGAATGGCGGCACCTGCATGACACAGGCGCCTAAGCTGGAATAAGCGATCAGTCATCAGTCTGCCGTCACCAATCGAAATTTCTGGATGCGCTTGCCCGCAGATTCTGCTGCGTAGATGTTGCCCTCGGAATCGAAGGCGGCTTGATGGACTTGTTTGAGTTGACCGGCCCAGGGACCGTACTCACCAAAGCGATGAACTTCCGACCCGTCGCTACGCCGGAGGATACGGATCTGAAAGTTACCGATGTCGGTCACCGCCATCAGAGTCTGTGACGCATCGGGCCAGAAACTGATGTCTCCCACAGTACCCGGCGGTAAGGTCTCAATGCCGATACGATGCTCGACGACGAAGCTGCCATCCGTCTTGAACACTTGCATACGATTGTTATCGCGATCGCAAACGTAGACCAAGGAGTCACGTGATACCGCTATGCAATGCACATTACGAAACTGCTGAGAGATCGGATTGTTTGGCGAGTAACGCGGCACCTCGTCATCCGTTGGCGGCTTTCCGTAGGCGCCCCACAGGCGCTTGTAGGCGCCGGTGTCCGCGTCGAACACGATGACCCGGTGATTACCGTAGCCGTCGGCCACATAGGCCTCGTTGGCTTTCGGATCCACGGCGATGGCCGCCGCGCCGAAGAGCTGACTGGTATCACGGCTGTCGCGCTTGCCACCCGCGCGGCCGATTTGCATGAGGAACTTTCCCTCACGCGTGAATTTCAAAACCATGCCGTCAGGCTTGAGCCCTTCGCTCGTCACTCGTGTCGAGCTGCCACCAATCCAGACGTGGCCTCGATGATCGACGGTGACACCATGTTCGACCGACGGCCAATCATAGCCCTCGCCCGGACCACCCCAAGCATGGACAACATTGCCTGCCCGGTCGAATGCGATCACAGGCGGAGCCGCGACGCAGCAGCGTGACGCCGGCGGATTGCGCGACGCACTCAACTCGCGCATGTTCAAAGTTCGTGGACGATTGACGATCCAGATCAGTCCATCGGCATCAACGAACAGACCACCGATTTCGCCGATCACCCAATTATTCGGCAGCGGAAGCTTGGGCCAGTTCGCCTCGACTTGGTAGCGAAACGTCTTCGGCACTTCGACAGTCAGCGCCGGCGTGCAGACAGAGAGGGCAGCTAGCGCGAAGCCAACGACTTTCAACCGGATCGACATGCAACCCCCGATAAAGAGACCGCGTGCGAAGCATGACGCTCCGCACGCGGTCACAGGCTTACAGCTTGAAACGCACTCCGACTCGGAAGTTACGACCCAGCTGATCGTACAAAGTCGGGTTGGTTGACGGCGTGCCATACGCACTACCGGCAGGGCCCGGCGCCACGATCGGCGGATCCTTATCGAGCAGATTGCGAATATTCAGGAAGAACTCGTAGGACGAGTCATTCGCACGCTCGAGCGTATAGGTGAGGTTGGCATCCACGACGAACTGACCATCGATGCTGTTGTCATTGATAGTGCGGTTGAACGAGTTCGATGCCGGGCACCCCGTGGTGCACTCGACCCAAGCCGTGTTGTAGACACCCGAGCTGATGCCGCGGCCGGTCACGGTCATTGAATAGGGACCTGACTTATAGCGCGCCGTCAGACGGTACATGTAGTCCGGCGGACCATCACCACTGTTGCTACCCACCGAGTCGGTCGGCTTCACGATGCCATCATCCGAGTAGTTCTCGAGGTAATGGGTCACGAGACCACGCAGCTGCAAGTTGCCATCGTTGCCGCTGAGACCGGGGACATCCATCTGATAGCTCAACTCGAGATCGACACCCCGATTGATGCGCTCCGCCAAGTTGAATGGCGAGATGGCGATTTCAGTGATGATATTCGTGCCGCCCGCTGCCACGCCGCGAGTGATCGCTGCGCAGTAGACCTGATTGCCCTCGAAGCAACGATCGACGATTTCCTGCGCGGGCAGTGACCCGATCGCACCGGCGAGATCGATCTCGTAGTAGTCGACCGAGGCGTTGAAACCCGGCAGTGCACCCGGCTGCAACACCACACCAAAGCCCCACTGATCCGCCTCTTCCGGCAACAAGTTAGGATTACCGCGGTTGACACCACGGTATTGGGTGTTGGCGTTGCTGTTAAACGGATCGAGCACGTTGTTGGTATTCGACGTACCGGCCGCGAACAACTCGCCGAGGTTCGGCGCACGAATGTCGCGTGAACGAGTCAAGCGGAAGCGAAGATCGTCGTTCGGCGAATACGTGAGGCCCACCTTCCAGGTCGTCACGGCACCCGAGGTGCTGTAGTCGGTGCGACGAACGGCCGCGTTCAGATCGAGCGCCTCGGCCATCGGCTTGCCGGCTGCCAAGGGCACTACCGTTTCAACGAAAGCTTCTTTGACATCATATTTGCCGAAGTTCGGCAGATAGTTACCGACGAACCAACCCGAGCGATAGATCGGGTCGACGAAGCCGGTGACCTCTTCCTCACGCCACTCAATACCCGTCGCGAGCGAAACCGGACCGGCAGCGACCGAGAACGGCTCGCCGTTGATCGAGATCGCAGCCACACGCTGCTCGAGCGTCTGCTCGCGCTGCGGATTACCTAACACATAGGCCAGCGCCTCTTTCGACACGACGCCAACACCCATGCGATTCAAGGGTACACATCCGTTGTTCGGATCGGTGAGCGTCGAGCGGCAGACGATCTGGGTCGTACCGGGACGGAACACCGCATCTTGCGCAAGGGCTAATCGCGCGTTGTTGGTGATGTCCTTCGCCGTTTCGAGTGAGTCGGATTTACCCTGTTGGTAGTACGCGTTCCAACGCCAGTCCGAGCCGAACAAATTGACCTTGCCATCGAGACCGGCGACAAAACGCTGCACCGTGCGCTCGTTGGCGGCCAAGCGCAGAGGCAGATCGGCGTTCATCGTGCCCATGGTGAAGCTGGCGATATTATTCGCTTGCAACGCCGTTCTGACTGAGGCTGGGATGAAGGCGTTATCAGACCGTATCACCACGTTGGCTTGGTTGAACTGATAGCCCGTGATGTTAGTGGTCTCGGTCTTGTTACGTGAGGCCTGCAAGAACGCGGTCGTGTTCTCCGTCAGATCGAAGCTCAGACGAGTGAACAGGCCGTTACGCTGCTCCTCGGCCTTCAAAGATTGGGCGCTGTTGAACTGGTTGTCTTGCCAACCACCACCGACCATCCAGGGGCCGGCAGTCTGCGGCGTCGTTGCGCTGGCAGCCGGCTTGAATGCGCCGTAATTGAATTGATACGGCGCGCCACCGACACCAAAGGCCGTGCCACGAAGAACCGTATTCGTAATCAAACCGCCCGCAGCGGCCTGCATCAACGCCGCATTCGGCGTGACCAAGTACTCAGGCTGACCATTGGTTGCCGTGTAGGTCGGGTTCGGAATGGTGTACCAACCGTTCTGGTTCCAATCACGCGGCACACCCATGACGCCGTCATCATTGATTGCCTCGACGGCGGCAATAAAGTGACCGCGATCACCCGCGAACGGCGTACCGAAGGTCAAAGACCCGCGCACGGATCGATTGTCACCTTCGCCCGACTCGTTGGCGTCGAACTCACCTTTGAAGCCGGTGTAGTCCTTATCGAGGATGAAGTTGACGACACCCGAGACGGCGTCGGAACCGTAGGCAGCCGAAGCACCGCCGGTGACCACTTCGACCCGCTGCACCAACGATTGCGGGATGTTGTTGACGTCGACAACGCCGGTGAGAATCGAGCCAACCGATCGTTGGCCGTCGACCAGCACCAGTGTGCGAACCGTACCCAAACCGCGCAGGTTCAAAGCATTGACGCCCGCGGTACCGGCACTGATGCTCGTGTTGGAATTTTGTGGCGTCGCACTACCGACCACCGACGGCAAGGTGTTGACGAACTCAGCGAGGTTCGAGACCGGCGCCGCCTTCAATTCCTCGATACCGATCACCGTGAGCGGTGTCGGTGCCTCGAAGCCGGCGCGCTCGATGCGCGTACCGGTCACGACGACCTCGTCGAGCGAATCGGCGACGGCTGCCTCCTGCGCTACGACGGGCGCTGATGTCAGCGCCATCGAAGCGACAAGCGCCATGGCACCACTGCCCCAGGCCATGCCGACGCGCTGTCGCGAGCCGACAATTTGTCGGACCGTGTCAGCGACGCTGGCAGTTTTGATTGATTTATTCATAGTTTCCCTCCGCTCCTGTTCCCCGGATAATTATTCGTGGCGATTCATCGCCGACTCTCGTCGTGTGTCCCGCATGAACACGTATACCAAAAGTGATGTCGCAATACACATGGTCAAGTAGTAGTAGAACCACTGCTCCTGACCGATGGATTTGAACCAAAGAGCCACCGGCTCAGCTGTTCCGCCAAATAGCGAGACCGTCAATGCATACGGCAGTGCGACTCCCGTCGCTCGAACCGTGGTCGGAAACAATTCGGCTTTGACCACGGCGTTGATGGAGGTGTAACCAGACACGATGATCCAAGCCAAGGCGATCAGGAAGAAGGCTTCGAGTGCGCTGGAAGCAGTCTGCAGCGCCGTCAACAACGGGATCGTGAACAAGGTTCCTGCTACACCGAAGCCGATCAACAGCCACTTGCGTCCGATGACATCCGACAAAGCTCCGTAGATCGGTTGCAGACACATCGCAAACAACAGCGAACCCGCTGTCACTAACGTCGTCTGTTCGCTCGTCAACTGCACCGTGAGCTTCAAGTACTTTTGCATGTAGGTGGTATAGGTGTAGAACGCGGCCGTTCCACCCATCGTCAAACCGACCACCAACATCAACTCGCGCGGATAGCGCATCAGAGCACGCAGCGAACTCTCTTTGCGCTCAACGCTTTTCGCAGCGACGAAAGATTCGGTCTCGTGCAGATTGCGGCGCATCAGAGCCGCCACGACGGCGAGCAGGGCGCCGATGATGAAGGGAATACGCCAGCCCCAATCCATCAGTTGCTCTTCGGTCAAAAACACTTTCTGCAGAAGCAGCAGGACCAGCACCGCACAAAGCTGACCACCGATCAGCGTGACGTACTGAAAGCTTGAGAAAAAGCCTCGATGATTCGGGTGAGCCACTTCACTGAGGTAGGTGGCACTCGCGCCGTACTCACCGCCCAAACTCAAGCCCTGCAGCAGGCGCGCAAGAAACAACATGATCGGTGCGGCGATCCCGATCGAATCGTAGGTCGGTGTGATCGCGATGAGCAGCGAACCGAAGCACATCAAGGCGACCGAGAGCGTCAAGGCCGTGCGTCTTCCACGACGATCTGCGATGTGCCCGAAAATGATGCTGCCGAGCGGTCTTACCAAAAATCCGAAAGCGAACAGCAATGCGGCATTAAGCTGCTGCACCACGATGTCGTCGCCCGGAAAAAACTGGTGGGCGAAGTACAACGCGAACGCCGCATAGGCGTAGAAGTCGTACCACTCGACCAGATTACCGACAGAGCCGATAAAAACCGCTCGACCTCGTTTGACGAAGTCAGCCCGATCCATGGGTTGCACGGTGTTCGTCACGGAAACGCGACCGCCCATACCAAGGTAGCCACCCCATCCATCGGCGTACCGACATCCACTTTGCTTTGCGGACTCATCGCATAGAACATGTCATAGCTATCGTGTCCGAACATATCGCCAGGTTGCTTGTCACCGGCGAAGGTCCAAAGCGCATAACCTTGATACGCCCACTGCTTCTTGCCATCGGCGCGGACATAGACATCCCAGTAACCACGCGCCACCGCATCATCCGGAGCGAGGAATGGCGCCCATTTTTCGCAGTCGCGCAAGCAACGCGCGTTGACACCGAGATCGCGCCCCACTGCGGGGCGCTGCGGCGCACCGCGATGCAGACTACGGCCGCCGCCAGATTGGTAGATGTGGCCGTCGCGCTTGTAGAGCGTTTTACCTGCTTGGGTGGCAAGAACGAGCCCTTGGCTGGCGGTCAATTCGGTACGCACACCAGCCGGCATGAAGTGGCGGTAGATCGCAGCGACACTCCACGCGCCACCCACGCCATAGGCATCGCCAGAACGGCTATCGCCTGAATAGGTGTAGAGCGGACGACCCTTCCACGCCCACTGCGAGCGTCCATCCTCTCGGGAGACAACAGAAAACTCTCCGATCGCGACCGCGACAGCTGGCGCCGGCACCGGCAGGCGTCGCTTGCCTGAAGCCCGATCACCCTCGAGCAGCGGCGGCTCCTCGTCCCCCTCATGAACATAGACCGTCATACCGCGATGATCGACGAGCGTAACCGCGGCGGCATCCAATACTTCCGCGACCTTCAAGCCAGGCGGGGTGATGACACCGCCGCGCATGGGCTGAACCAGCGCGACCTCCCAGCCCTCAAGCTTCGGCTTCTCGCCACCCGCGCCACGCACACCGCTACCGCGTCGACCACCGCCGACCATGTTGCCAAAGCCATCACGACGCTTCGCGCCAAAGCGCGCCGCGCTGTTACCGAAAACGGAGCCCGGATCCGCGTCTTCAGCAAATGTGTACACGAGACGTCCCTTCCACGCCCATTGCGATGAGCCATCAGCGCCCTGCACGATGGTCCAATCACCGATTGGCTGACTATTCTTTGCCGGCTGCACAGCCTTGAAGCGCGGGTCGCAGTCTTGCTTGCAGGGGCTCGCGTCTACTTCACGGAAATAAAGCGTCTTTCCCTTGGCGTCGGCAAAGGCCACCTCATCGCGGTACACCATCGAGGCGGTTTCCTTCCCGAGATCCCAACCCTGACCGCGACCCACCGCCTGCAGTGTGATGCCAGGTGGCGTCGAGAGAACGGTCGTCAACTCGGCCTGCGAAGATTTGCCCCACGGCCACCAGGAAATGGCCTGTGCTTGAGTTGCCGAGAGAACAGCGCCGATCACAGTCAATAAGACAACCGGAGCCAGTAAGCGGATTCGTCGTTCTCGGGACATTGCTCCTGCTCCCCTACGCTCAGCTCAACATATCGGTAATGGGACGGGTCGCACGATTGGACTGACTGCCCCAAGCACTGGTGCGAACGCCGAAGCCCTGCTGCACGGTCAGACCGACGCGAGTGACGGGATCGCCCGCAAGCGCGATGTGCCGTCCGGTGCGGAATAAACCACCGGCGTTGCCCACGGTCATGGTCGTGACGTTGTCCATCGTATGCGTGCGCGCATATCCATGATCGGTCTGCCACAACACGAGCATGCGATCGAGTACTGAGCCTGCGCCCTCCGGCGTCGTCTCGAGTTTGCCCAAGAAATTAGCGAACAATTGATTGGCCCACATGATGAACCACGTCGTCTCGGGCTGATAACCCAACGCGTCGTCGATCGGTTCCTCGTGGGTATAGCCGTGCCACGTTTGAGTCGAGCCCGCCTTGCGACAGCCTTGAGTGTTCATTGTCACGTTGAAGACGCGCGTTTGCCCACAAGTGACCGCATGGATCAACAAAGATGTGAAGAGATCGATATTGCGTTCAACGGCCGTCACCTCTCCGCTCGGCTCGACCTCGACACCGATACTCGGCGGCGGCTTACAGGCCGGAAGCGGCTCGGGTGGTTCGAGCTGCATCGCAATTTGCTTCTCGAGTTGACGCAACGAGGTGAAGTACTCATCGAGCCGAGCCCGATCGCTCGCGCCAACCGCTTTCAAGACAGCCCTACGCTGATCCGCCACCTGCGAAAGCACACTGGCCTTGGCCAAGGCCTTGGTGGAAGGCACGAATTCAGCGGCGTTCGGATCCTGAAAGTCCGCGCCAAAAATTCGCCGATAGAGCGCGGCAGGCGAAGCCTCTACCGGTTTATAAGCCGCACCCGCACGCTTGCTAACCCCAAAGCGACCGCCCGTGCCGGTCACATCCAGCGTCTGGAAGCGAGTTTGCTTGCCGATCACATCGGCGATGTCGCTATCGAGACTCGCGCCACTCTCGCGCCCACTCGGAATGCCACCGAGAGTGGCGATTTGCACACCGGTCTTGTGCGTCTCCACAGGGCGTCCATCGAGGTGGTAGTAGCCACCACTGATCAGATTGATTCGCTCCTTCCAAGGATCGAACATTGCCAGCTCGACCTTGTTGCGATAGTTGCTACCGGTTTGATCGGGCACCCATCGACCGGGATTCAAGCCGAGGTACTGGAACCAGTTGCCGAAAACACTCGGTAGCGCCTGACCCGTGCCAGCCAAAGCCGTCCCTGATTCGTTCAAAAAACAATCGAGAAAAGGCAAACCAACAGCGACTGCCGAGCCTGCGAAAGTGCCTCTTAAAAAGCCACGACGCGTCGTACTCATTTTCGGTACCTCACCGGCCCACCGCGGCCGTTATGGTGTCAACGGGAACGGCAGCTCGCGCGGGTGCTGCTTGAAAAAACTCGGGGCTCGTCACGATCGCCCGCATCAGATCGGGCACTTTAAAACCGTTTTCGCGGAATTGAACGCGCATCTGCTTCAGAAATACTCGCTGATCCTGCGTGAGATCCTGACCGAATGCATAAGCCGTCATACGCTTGACTAGACAGGAGGGAATGGCCGGGTTGTCACGGACCACCTGAGCGAGCTCTAGCGAGTTCGAGAACTCGACGCCATCGAGATCGCCAGAAGTGTCGATCGGTTGGCCGTTTTCCACCATGCGGAACTCGCCGGCTCCGTCGAAATTCTCAAGCGCCAGGCCCATCGGATCCATGATGCGATGGCAGCCGGCACAGGAAGGCACCGTCGAATGGGCGATCAATCTTTGACGCACCGTCTTGTGGATCGGATCCGCCGTATTCTGCACAACCGTGAACTGCACATCGGGCGGCGGTGCCGGCACGGTCTGACACATGAGCACTTCGCGTAACGCTTTACCTCGATCCGTTGGTGATGTTCTGCCTGGGGGTGAGTGCAACGCCGTAAAGCTCGCGTGACTCAAGATGCCAGCGCGCGGATCCTCTGCAGAGAATTCAAACGGTTCCCAACCCTCCACCCCACCATTGGGTCCCTCGTGCGCCAAAGGCACCTGATAGATCGCCGCCAGCGACGGAGTTAGAAATGTCTTCTTCGTAGTGAAGACATCCCGATAGTCGCCCTGCTGATCGAGCAACAGATGCACCAACGTGCGCAGCGTCTGTTCTTGTGCATCGGCCATCTCGCGTCGACTGAACTTCGGAAATAGAGCCGGGTCCTTGCTCAAGGTTTCGAAGGTATCGAAACGAAGCATGTCGTAGAAAAAAGCGCGCACGCCCTCTTCGAGACGCGGGGACGCCATCATTCGGTCAACTTGGCGCCGGAAGCCTCGATCACTATCGAGCTCACCGTCGCGAGCGGCACGTAGTAATTCGGCATCCGGTCCCGTGTTCCATAAAAAGAAACTGAGCCGAGATGCGCGCGAGTACGCATCGAGTCGATACCCATCAGAGCGATCGGGATCCTGCTCGATGACGGGAATCCGAAACAGGAACTGAGGCGATGTGAGCATCGCCGAGAGACTCATCGCGAGTCCTGCGTGGAAATCTCCCAACGCTTTGGTGGCGGCAGCCGCGGCGGCGACGAAACTGCGCAACTCCACTTCCGTCAGTGGCCGGCGGAACAAGCGCTCACCGACAGGCGTCAGAAACTCGCTCGCGCAGCGATCATCCGGTGCATCAGCCTTGGCTGGCGTACAGGACAAAAAGACCCGACGATTCTCCTCACGCAACAAGACCTGCTCGGAAATGGCTTCCGCCATGGCATCGAACTGTTCCATACCCGCGGGCGAGACACTCACGCTGGAGGCGCCAACCACCAGCAATCCCCCTTCGCGCATGACGGGCTCCAGACGACCGCCCAGATCGATATGCGCACCGAACACGTCGGTTATGGCCAGTCGATATTGCTCCGGCGTCAAGCGCGGCGCTTTCACTTCGGGCGGTTGAAACACTTTGGCAGAGCGCGGCGTGGAATCCGGCCAAAGGAAAAAAGCGCCGGCAGCAACGACGAGAAGCGAGGCGGCGACGGTGATCAGACGTCGGGACGGCTTAATCATGACTTCGGTCTCTCTCGCATGGCTGTTCTAACCTGCGACCCCGGCACCGTCACGAATGCCGGTATGGCAGTGAAACGGTACGCGGCAGAAATAGCCAAATTTTGCCCTGTCTTCGGATCAGGCTCGGCGTCCGCTGCCTTCTTCATCGCGTGCCACAACCCGGGACGATCACCGACGATACCGTTGTGGGAAAACGCAAAATACAGCTCACGCCACGGTTGGAATCCGCCGATCAGACCATCCCACTGGCCCCGCGCGTCCTGCTTCAGGCGCAGCTGAAATTGACTCAGGTTCAGCACCGGCGCACTAAGCCCGTTCCAAAGAATACTGAAGCGTGGCTGCCGTAATACCGTCAGTTCCCCGTCGCGCAGGTAACCCCGGTATTCGTTGATCGAACGAGGGTCCGGGTCGGCTCGGTAGGTCGCATGCCAGCGCGGCGAACCATCCATATTCGAGCGCAAGTGATCGAGTGATCGCTGAATTCGAACAATGACCTCACCCGATTTTCCCGAGGGCACATCCGTGATGGTCATCAGCCAAGCAGGCTGCGAATCTCGCAGCTGCACCCAAACCCATTCACCGTATGCAGAGGGACTCGTCCAGGTACCCCTGAAGTTCTGGTTGCAGCCGAGCGCGCGGAACAACTGATTGTCGATACCCGGCTTACCTGTCACTAGATCGACAAAATCGTCGGCCGACTGCTTGCCGTCTAGATCAAACCCAACCGACTGCTTGGCATCAACGAATTTCAGTTGCGGGTCGGGAACCGCCTCAGGGTGCGTCATCGGGTTAACAGGCTCCCCGTTGATTAGCGCACGACGCTCGAGGATTTCATTCACTTTGCGCTCCCCGTCGCCGCCCTGATCCCAGCCGGCCATGAGACGGCGGACCTCGGCGCTCGAGTGCCCCATCGTCCGAAGTGCAACGGCGATCTGGCCGCGCTCGTCTTCCGGATTGACGCCGCCGGGACAGTCCCCGGGGTTATTCGTGAACTGCTGCGAGAGGAAGCTCACCACGAAAGTTCGACTTTGAGCGCCCGCGGCGAAACTCGCTGGTGATACCCCGAGCAGAGACAGCGCGATGCCGAGCGCCACGCCGCGCTGCCAATTAGCTCGCCACCTGAAACCCCCGTCTCGTTCCCACACGCCAGCCACCTCCGGGATTGCCGACTACGGTACCGGGACTAAACTACGCCTCGATGCTTTTCGACGCGAATGAAATAATCGGGACGCATCATAACCATGCGTTATTTCCGATAGCGGCAACATCACTCCGCCTAAGGTGACCAAAACGGTGACCACAAAGCCCGAATCTGCTGCAGTGCTGTCCGCGATACAGTCGGCGCTGGTCGCAGGTCGCCTCGATGCTGCCGCAGACCAACTCACTCAGGCGATCCAGAGCGGCTTAGTAACCGAGGATTCGGATTGGTGGCACACCCGGGCACTCGTTGCCTACCAGAGCGATCAACTCGATGAGGCAATCGACTATTGGCGCCGCTCGATGGAGCGGAACCCGCAACCACACTATCGCCACAACCTCGCCAGCGCCCTTTGCACCCGCGCCGCTTTGCAGGCGGAAGCTCAAGACTTGGCATCGGCATTCGTCACCCTCACCGACGCCGTCCATATCGCGCCCGAGCTATTCGAGGCTCAGGCAGCCCTCGGTATCGTCGCCACCGCGTTACAGCGCTGGGATGTCGCCACCGACGCCTTGCAAGCGGGCCTTCGTCTCAACGACACCAGAGCGCGTATCCACGATGCGCTTGGCGTGCTGGCGGCACGTCAGCAACGGTGGGCAGAGGCGATCCGGCATCATGCGAACGCCATCCAACGCGACTCCCAAGACGCCGACATTTGGAACAACTTGGGTCACGCATTGCTGCAGACGGGCAGCAGCGACAAAGCGCTCGTTGCCCTCGAACAGGCGATCGCCATCAAGTCCGATTTCGCCGAGGCGCATAACAATTTGGGTAACGCAAAACGCGACTGCGGGCAGTTTTCAGCGGCAAAACGACACTACCTTAAGGCCCTCGAGTTGAAACCCGCTCTCACCGAGGCCGAGTTCAATTTCGCGGATCTGCATCGATACCAGCTTGATGATGCCGAGTTCACCCGTCTTAAGCAGACGCCACTTCCCGAACATCCTGCGAGTGCCGCCTTGTTGCTCTTTGCGCGCGGCAAGGCATTCGAAGACGTAGGCCAAGCGGACAATGCCTTCGCGAGCTGGAACGAAGCCAATCGTTTGATTCGTCTCAGCAATGGCTACGATGAAGCACAGACACTGCGAAGACTCGAGCAACTACGCATGACGCTCGAGAAGTGCGGTCATCGTCCACCGAATCCCGCCGCAACAGAGCCGATGCCGAATCATGTCTTCATCGTGGGCGCTCCTCGCTGCGGATCTACGCTACTAGAACAAATTTTGACGAGTCACCCTGCCATCCGAGGTATCGGCGAGCGTGATTTCTTTGAGCAAGCCGTCTTGTCGGAATCACGGCAAGGCCCGATCTCCGATGACCAGCTTCTCAATATTGCCAAGCGGTACGCTGAAACCACACAGTCATACCTCGGGCAGGCGTCAGGCGTATCGCTCATCGTCGATAAGTTTCTTGCCAATGCGCTGTACTTGGATGTCATTTTAAGGGCTCTGCCCGCCGCCAAAATCGTCATGCTCTTTCGTGACAAACGCGATCTCGCCCTATCCTGCTTCTCGAAGCGATTCAGTTCTGGACACCCTTACGCTTATGATCTCGCTGAGCTCGGTAGATACTTGACCGCACATGATCAGCTGCTCGATACCGCGTGCCGCCATCTTCCCGCAAACTCTGTGCTGCGTATCCAGTACGAAGAGATGGTCGAGCGCCCCGAGACGGTGATTCGTCACCTACTGAACTTTCTTGGCGTGAGTTGGCATCCCCAGTGCCTGGAGTTTCATACGATGGAGCGCATCGTGACCACGGCCAGTGCTCAACAGGTTCGGCAGCCAATCAATCGTCATGGTATCGGTCGTTGGCAACGTTACGAGCGCCACCTCGGGCCACTGCTGGAAGCGCTATGAAACTGCCTGCGCGACTACTCACCCTGACATCACTGCTCTTCGTATCTCTGCTGAGCACATTGCCACCGACGATCGCCGCGGAGACGCGACGGCCGCGCGTGTTGATCGATGCGGCACACCATAACTTCCATACCGCAGAGGGTCGTTACGCCCCCTTGGCAAGACTCCTACAAGAGTCCGGATTTACAGTGCACTCCGCAACCGGCCCGATCACGCCGCAGTTGCTACAAACGACCGATATCCTGGTTATCGCCAATGCTTTACACGCGTCGAACGTCGATCGCTGGGAATTGCCGGTAGCGCCTGCATTCTCCGCGGAAGAAACGGGGCTACTCACCTCTTGGGTTGAGAATGGCGGCTCACTGTTACTAATTGCCGACCACTTCCCCTTTCCCGGTGCCATCGCCGATCTCGCTGCAAATTTCGGCTTTCGGCTCTTCAACGGCTTCGCCATACGAGCAGACGTGGCGGCGGAAGATGTCTTCGACCTCGACCTCGGCTCGCTCAGGCCTCACAAGCAAATTACGGGCGCCGATCTGAAGACGCCAGTGACCCGAATCGCGGCCTTCACCGGCAGCGCCTTTGAAGCACCCACAGAAGCACAACCGCTGATGGTGCTCGGCAAGGACTATGAGCTTTGGCTGACTTCACGCGCGTGGGAGTTTCGAGCCGATACGCCGAGAAGGTCGGCAAACGGCCTTTTGCAGGGCGCAACGCATTCGCATGGCAAAGGTCGCGTTGCGGTTTTCGCCGAGGCAGCCATGTTCACGAGTCAATCGACGCCCGACGGCCAGACGTCCATCGGCTTTGATGCTCCGGCTGCGCGCGATAATCGCGCCTTCGTCATCCATGTTTTTCGCTGGCTGACGGACCCGATCAATCGACGATAAAAAGAGTGGCGCCCTGCTTCGACGAGGACCGATGCGGCATCGTGTCATCGGCGACTTGATAACTCATGCCCGCTCTCAACTCGACGATCCGACCATCTTGCAACTCCGTCGTCAGATCGCCTTGCATGCAAAAAAGCACATGTCCCTTGGCACACCAGTGATCGGCCAGATATCCCGCGCTGTATCGCACGAGACGCACTCGGATATCGCCAAATTGCTGCGTGCGCCAAAGCGCTTCACCCGACTCACCGGGATGGCGCGTTTCGGCAACGGCGGACCAATCGGTGATACCGAAAGGAATGTTCGTCATTCGCATCTGTGTTGAGTCTCCGAGAGCGGTGTTCGCGTACGGTATCATGTGAACGGTCTTACTCGAGGATGCGCGTCATCGCACAATTCGACCTCCTCGGACTACTCGGCGCCGCCCTGATCGGTCTCGCCTTGGGTCTGCTCGGATCTGGCGGCTCGGTACTCACCGTACCGGTGCTCGTGTTCCTGTTCCAGCAAGAACCCAAGATGGCCATCGCTGGCAGCCTCTTGGTCGTCGGCACCATCGCGCTAATCGGCGCGGTTTTGCATGCGCGTCGACAACGACCCGATCTGACGATACTGCTGCTATTTGCGCCGACCGGGATGCTCGGCTCGTGGTTGGGCGCGACCGCGAGCGCCATGGTCAGCGGCGCCGTGCAACTACAAACTCTCGCAGCGGCCATGATCGTGGCAGCCGCGTTGATGATCAGACCACCATTGTCGATGCAGCGTGTGCAAATCGCGCAACCAACTGCGAGACAACCGGCTACATACGTTTATCTCTCGTTACTCGGGCTTGCGACGGGCGCCATGACCGGCTTCGTCGGTGTCGGTGGTGGGTTTCTGATCGTGCCCGCGTTGGCAATCGGCGCTGCACTACCGATGCAGCGCGCCGTCGCCACCAGCCTCGTGTTGATTTCGCTGAATGCCTACACCGGGTTTTGGGAGCAATGGTCGTTTCACAAGTCATCTGTCGCGAGCCTTGACCTCGCCACACTCGGGCTCGTCACGGCCATGGGTATTGCTGGGCTGCTCGTCGGCGAGCGCGTAGCCGGCCGACTCAGTCAGACCAAGCTACGACAGATATTTGGTTTTCTGCTGATCGTTCTAGCAGCCTTGCTACTGTGGAATTCTTTGCAGCAACACTAATGCGGCAAGCGCGCGCGTATGGCTCCATAAACCCATGCGCCCATCACCGCCGAAAGAAGCATCACGACCGCCGGCAAGCCCTCTGACGCTAACAGCGCATAGATTGGGCCTGGGCAGGCGCCGGTCAAAGCCCATCCGGCACCGAACAAAAGACCGCCAATCATTTGACCCCGATCGGCGCTCTTGGGTGTAATTTTGATCGATTCGCCCTGTAAGCTGCGTAACTCGCTGCGTCGAATCCACTGCACGCCTATCATCGCCACGACGATAGCGCTCAAGATGACACCATACATATGAAAGCTTTCGAACCAGAACATCTCTTGGATTCGTGACCAACTCGCAATACGACCCTTGATGAGTACGACGCCGAAAGCGAGACCGCCCAAGAAGACGCCGCCGTATCGTAAAACCGAGCCGCTCATACCAACGCTTCCCACAGCGCCGGCAGAAACCAACGCGCCGTCACGAGACCACCGATAAAGAACGCAATCGACGCGACGAGCGAGGCGCGCTGAAGCGTCGCAATGCCGGCAATGGTGTGCCCTCCAGTGCAGCCGCCCGCATATCGCGCCCCGAAGCCAACGAGGAATCCACCGATAATCACTATGCCCCAGCCGATTCGGCCGAAAGGCCCATCCGCCAAGAACAACTCACGCGGCAACAGATCGCCACTGCCTGTAAGCCCAAAAGACTGTAGCCGCTCGACCATCGCCGGAGCGAGCGCCTCGGGCCCGCCGCCCTCGAGCCAAGTGACTGCCACCACACCGCCCGCAGCGATGCCACCGACAAACCACAAATTCCAGATATCTTTTCGCCAGTCGTAGGCGAAGTAAGGCAGTCCGCACGGTACCGCTGCAGCACAAATGTGGCGCAACGAGGACGACACACCAAAGAGATGGTTTCCGATCCATAGCAACAGCGGCACCATCGAGCCGATTAATGGCCCGGTGACATACCAAGGCCAAGGATCGGTACGCAGCAACTCGAGCAAAGAATTCATGGTTTGGCAGACTCCAGCGACTCACGTTCCATCTCGAGATAGACGTTATAGGCATTGATACGATTGGCCACATCGAAGGTGGGCTCGCGATCGAAGTTGGAAAAGTCGGCTTTGTCGTAAGCCACCTCGAAACTCTCCAAATCTGCAACCGCCCGCCCCATCTCAGATCGCAGCGTCGATAAATAGCGCCGCGTCGCCTCGATATCTTTGATCGGGTCTTCGCTCACGGGTCCGTGACCTGGAATCAGTAGTCGTTCCCGTAAACGCTCGATCTCATCGAGTGCGGCCAACCATCGTCGGGTGCTCGACTCCTCGCCGACATAAGGCACTCGACCGGCATAGAAGAGATCTCCGGTGAATGCCACCCCATCAGGCTCGACGGTGACGATCAAATCATCCGGCGAATGCGCAGGACCTAAATGGCGCACGGAGATCGTGACATCACCCAACGACCAAGACACTGCTTGTGTTAGCCATCGGTCCGGCTGCGGAACCCGAAAACCAGCGCCTAACCACGGCCCGAGCGATCCCGCTCGCTCCTGTCGACGTAACTCCGAAGCATCAGACCCCGCGGTCGCACGAGCGGTTTGCCAAGCCTCGACCGGGATCCCCAAGCGCTGGAATGCGATCACGCCGTATGAGTGATCGGCGTGGTAGTGCGTGAGGATGACTCGCAAAATAGGCGCGGCGGTTTTCGAGCGAATTTCTTCGATCAAACGAGTTGATAACCCGGGTGTTGCTAACGCATCGACGACGATGACACCGTCACGCCCGATCACGAACCCAGCATTCGACATAAAGCCCTGATTGGCGGCGCCCGCCATCTCGGTGCGGCCGATCACCACCCAGCAGTGCTCAGACACCTGACGTGCCTCGAACGGTACGGTGGCACGTTCCCAAGGCTGACTGACAGCACGCCCCCATGGCGCACTCGTGGCGCCGATGAGGCCCGCGGCGCACATCGGCAACACGACGCGGCGAGTGATCATGTCAGGGCCGGATCACCGGTCATGCCAACCAGCGTTGGGGACTGCACCGCGATATCGGTAATACGCTTCCGACCGCGTAGATGACGGGCGACTACGTCGAACACCGCTTCGCCCTGCACGTTCTCGGCAACCGAGGCCCAGCCAGCGACTTTGTAGTTTTTGCTGGCCTCGATCGGTTCGTCACCCAAGCGCAGATTGTCGATCCTCTGGCCACTGGGTGCATATGGCGCGCACGACCACGAGAGGCCGCCCACACGAACCATGTCGCCGCCTTGCTGATAGTACGGATCTTCGTTGAAGAGATTGTCGGCGACATCTTCAAGCACGGCCTTCAGCTGCGTCCCACTCATCTCCGTGAGCGTCACGGCGGGATAGGTAATCGCCGTGGCATTCAGCACATCTTCGTACGTGATCGTTGAGCCCGCGAGCAACGAAGTGCCCCAACGAAACCCTGGCGATAACGCGATCGGTGCGTCCAGCTCTGCGCGCAGCGCGTCCAAAATCAATTGGTCGTAGCTACCGTTGAAGTTTCCTCGCCGATACAGCAACTGCTCAGTCACCGCTAACGGCTCAGAGAGACGCGAAAGGTAAGGCGCACGCTCACGCTCAATCAATGCTTGCATCGCCGTATCGGCTGAGAGCTCGTTGGCGAACACGGGCAACAAGCGATACTGATGACCTCGAATTTTGCCCTCGCGAACGTCGAGATCAAGAACACCCAAGTATTTACCGTTACTGCCGGCATTGGTCACAAGAACAGTGCCACCGTCTGGGGCACGCACCGCCATCGGCTGCGGCAAGCCGTCATGCGTGTGACCGCCCAAGATGGCATCCAACCCGCGCACACGACCGGCTAACTTCATGTCGACATCGAAGCCATTGTGCGAGAGCAACACGACGACCTGGGCACCGGCTGCTCGAGCGGCATCGATCGTGGTTTGTAGATTTTGCTCCTCGATACCGAAGCGCCAGTCGGCAACGAGGTGTCTAGGATTGGCGATCGGGGTATACGGGAATGCCTGACCAATGACGGCAACCGGCACACCGTTGATCTCGCGCTTCGCGTAGGACGGAAACACCGGATCACCAAAATCTTGCGTGGCGATATTTTGAGCAACGAACTCGATTCGACCCTTCATAGGTCCATCGACGAGTTCACGCACACGGTCCATGCCGTAGGTGAACTCCCAGTGCCCCGTCATTACGTCAACACCTAACTCCAGCTGCGCGTTGACCATGTCGAGACCGCGCGTCCAGAGCGCAGTGCCCGATCCTTGCCAGGTGTCGCCGCCATCGAGTAACAAGGAGCCCGGCCGCTCCGAGCGAATGCGCTTCACGAGGCTCGCCAGATGAGCATAACCGCCCACCTTGCCATAGCGACGTGCAGCCTCTTCGAAGTCAAGCGGCAAGAAAGCGTGCGCCGTCGCGCTACCGCGCTGCAAGCCCATCGAACTTAGCAGCTGCTCGGAGCTCAGATGCGGCAAACGCCCCCGGGCTTCGCCGACACCGATATTCAAGCTCGCCTCTCGGTAATAGATCGGTAACAACTGCGCGTGACTGTCGGTCACGTGCATAAAGCTCACGTTACCGAATCGCTTGAAATCGTAAAGATCGACTGCCGAACCGCTGCGACGCTGAGCCGCCGCAAGTGGCATGCCCGCAGCAGCCGCAGCCGCCAATACACCCAGAAACTCTCGTCTATGAATCGACATGCGGAACCTATTGGTTGACCGGCGATTCAGGATCGAGCAAGTACGACATCACATCGCGCAATTGCTGCTCATCCAAAATCCCCTGGCTGCCGAATCTCGGCATGTGGGTGCAAGCAAAATAGCTCTTGGCGTTATAGAGAACCCGCCAGGTGTAATCGACGATGGGTTGCGAGTTACCGCGCAGCTTTCCGTAGTGCAACAAGCTCGGTCCGATCGTGCCGTAGGCGATCTCACTCTCGGCCATTTGATGACACGCGTAGCAGTTGCCACCGGCGGGTTTTGCAGGATCGTCGCTCGACTGCAAACCGGTTCCGAGTTGCGCAATCGCCTGCCCACGTTTCCAGTCACCGAAATAATTGCCGTCAGCCGGCAACTTTACGGCTGCTTCGTTAGCCGCCAAAATTTTTGCGAGCGCGTCATCAGTCAATCCATTTGATGCTGCACCGGCACTGCACAAACGCTGAGTCTCATCCTGCTGCAAACGCTCCATTCCCGCCTGCCCGGCCTTAGAGAAGGATTGTTGCATCGCCTCGAAGGCCTGCTGTGTCGAGTCGGCCACCGCGAGTGGGCTCAACACTAGAATTATTAAAGCACCAAAGATTTTTTTGTTCATGTTCGATTGCCTAGCGTTTGAGGTTCGGCGCGTCCATCTTGCCGCCGTTAGCGTTGACTGCCATGAACATAACGAGGGCGACCGCTGCGGGCGAGCCGTAGCCCAACTGTGGCAATCGCTGCTGACGGAAGCAGTCGGCAAGGCGCCACTCAAGCGTTCGAAGTTCGCCCTGTGAGACGCGATAGCCAGGCCAAGTCGTGAAAGCGAACTGGGCATCCTTCTTCTCAAGGAGTCCAGGCAAAGATTGCAGACGGATGCGCTTTCCACTCTCTCCGTGACAACTGGCGCAGGAGAAGTCATGCGGTCCGGCACGATAGAAAAATAAGGACTTGCCGGTCTCGTATGCGGCCTTCTCAGCCGGATGCTGCAACTTGATCTCGACGGTGTGCCCGCGCGATTGCCCGACAATATAGGCGGTGAGCGCTTCGAGATCAGACTTCTTGTCGCCATCGCCGAAGCGACTGCGCAACATGGTTTCACGATCGAAGCCCTGAATGGTGCTCATGCAGGTGACGAGTCGCGACTCCAGATCTTCGACCCGTCCCGTATCGGCAAAATATCGCGGCATCTGCGCGTAGGCGCCCGCAATGACGCCTGCGCCTAAACCGAAGTCACAGCTCGACAGCGGGACGTTTTTCGGACCACGCGCTTCGCGCCAGAGACCCTCACCCCGCTGCTCCCAAAGTTCTGCCGGATTATCTTCGCCGAAGAGCTCACGATACTCCGCGACGGGATCTTCTTGCTGCTGCGCACCCACCACGAACGGCATGCACGCCATCACCGCGACCGATACGACACGCCATAGTCGCTGTTTCATGAAGACGCTCCCTGCTGATGACTAAGGTTTGATGTACGCGTAGCCCAAACGGAATTGCAATCGAGCGACCTCTTCAACACCCGCTTGCACCACACCGACACCGTCGACTAGCCGCTCGCGCGCAATCGAGCGACCGAGCAACGTGTTGTCACAGGCAAAGAATTTCACTCCCTGCTGCTGTAGATCAAGGACGGTGAGCTCGTAGGGATTGCCCGATGGGTCCAGTTGATCGATCAACATGAAATCGACCCCAGAACCGTTAGCCACGACGACAACTTGAGTGCTCGGATCTGCCTTCAAATGATTACGGATGTTCCGTAAGCCCTT
This sequence comes from Pseudomonadota bacterium, assembly GCA_039799645.1. GTDB lineage: Bacteria > Pseudomonadota > Gammaproteobacteria > Steroidobacterales > Steroidobacteraceae > UBA964. Next base: position 64,311 of record JBDLSG010000007.1, read on the forward strand.
TGCAGCAGCACCGAGCTCATCGAAGTGATAGACGACCCGAACCGGCTCTGAAACCGGCGGATTGGCAGCTGAGCTTGGTGAAGAGATCCAACCGCCCAGCAGCAAACACGCCGTAACAAGTATCGATCGCATGAACAATCAGCCGATCGCCGCCTCGTCTGTACGAGTCGCACCCGCCGAGTCGGTCCAAGTGACTGAGACCTTATCGCCAGCAGCGGCCCCGCGGAATCGAAACGCGATATACGGATTCTTCGAAACCGAGGGACCCCAATCTGCATTGAGAATCTCTTTGCCATTACAGCTCGCCACGACCTTGGTGATGAACAAGGCCGGAACAAGGTTACCCTCGGTATCTTTGCGCTGACCCGTTTCCATCGGGTGCGACATCAATACTTTGACTTCGACGAAATCGGCGCCTGCTTTGGCGCGAATACGCATCGGATCTGCCATGTCTATTCTCCGGTAAGGTGAAGGATGAGATCAGCCGCCGCAGCCGCCGAGCGTGACCTTGACGGTACGACGCGCGACGAAGAAGCCTTGGTCGGTCTGAACCAACGCAGTCACGTTGGAGGTTTCGCCAATCTTGATTCGAGTATTGACGAACGGCACCGCATCGGCCGAATAGTTGAACGCGCAAGAGAGAGGATGCGGATTCTTTTCAACCACGATCGCGATCGTCTTCGTTCCTGGCAGGCGACTCATCACCTCGACCGGCACGGTCGCCCCGTTATCTGCAATCTCCGGCGCGCTGAAATCGATTTCGGCGCTTTCGCTGTATGTTTTGCCGCCCATCTTGGCGACGACTTCATCAAGGGTGTCGACGTCGAAGGCAGCACGTTCGACACCATGTGCAATTTTTGACCACACCCCAGCGCTAGCGATGGCGAGCCACCCCGCTCCGGTGCCGAGAATCTGCAGGAAAGATCTGCGTGAGTTCGTGTTCATTTCTGCTCCAGGATCCAAGTAACCAAACGTTCGATCTCGTCATCCGCCAAATTCGTTTGCGCCGGCATCGGGATGATCCCCCAGGTTCCGGCGGCGCCATTCTTGATGGAGTGACGCAACTTCGCGACCGCCTTGGCGTCTTTCGAATATCGTGCAGCGATCTCTTTGTAGCTCGGCCCGATCACCTTGTTATCGATAGCGTGGCATACCGTGCACAAATGCGTTTCGATCGCTTGGCTACCGCTCCACTCTACGGGCTCTGACTTAGCCACCATCGCTGACATCCGAGCAGCGACTCGCTCGGGACGATAATCACGGAAGTTATCCGACACATCGCCATAGAATTGTTCGGTGAACCCCGCCGGCAGTTCGGAGGTGATCGTCACGGACTTTTCGCAATTTTTCATGCAAGCCGTATTGTTCGTGTCCGGCTTTCCATCGATACGCATGAACCCGTGATCAGTGGTGTAACCATCGCGATTGGGCATTTGCACCTTAGGCAACGAGTTTCTGTCAAGAACTGCATCCGCCGGCAGGATGTCATTGAGGTTCAGGATATACGCCGAGAGCGCGTACACCTCGGACGGTGTCAACGATTTCGCATTTGGGAACGGCATCGCCCGATTGATGTAATCGTAAAGTGTCGTCGGCGTATCGAGCTTGCTGCCAACGGTGCGGATCGGCGCCGATGAGGCTAGCGTGCCGATACCGCCAGCAAGCTGCACGTACTCTTCACTGTCACCAAAAGTGCCGTGACACACCGCGCACTGCTGCTCGTAGATGACCTCGCCGTCCGAGACACTACCCTGCCCCTCGGGCAGGCCCTGGCCATCGGGGCGAACGTCGATATCCCAAAACCGAATTTGCTCATCGGTCGCTCGCTTACCTAATGGAGGATGCGCAGGTTTGGTCTGCGCGAACGCATAGGCCGTCGCAAGCAAAACAGACGCCGCCGCGAACACCGATAACGCTTTACGTGCGGAATCAGACTTGAACATTGTGCACCTTGCCGTCGGCATCCAAGCGCCACGTCTGAATGGCGTTGTTGTGATAGGTGGAACGCGTACCACGAACCTCGCGCAGCTGACGCATCTTCGGCTGCACGTAGCCGGTTTCGTCGGTCACCCGACTCTGCAGCAACTTCGGCGATCCGTCCCACACGAAGTCGAGATGGAAGCGCGTCAATGCCTTCGTGTGAATCGGTTCTTGCAAAGTGGCGCGCTGCCAGTTGATTCCGCCGTCGATAGACACATCGACGTGCTTCACCCGCCCGCGTCCAGACCACGCCAGACCCGTGATGGGATAGTAGCCACCCTTGTCGAGCAACTGCTGCCCACCCGAGGGTGAGGTGATCACCGACTTGGCTTCTTGGATCCAGGTGTATTTACGGCTGGTGCCATCGGGCATCAAATCGCTGTATTGGAGGTTCTCCTCACGCGTGCTCCACGGTTGATCGCCAACCTCGATGCGACGCAACCACTTAACGTTCGAGATACCCTGGACGCCCGGAACCAGCAGACGCAACGGATAACCATTTTCGGGCCGTAGCATTTCGCCGTTCTGGCCATATACGACCATCACGTCATTCAACGCAAACTCGATAGGAATCGTGCGAGTCAACGAAGCGGCATCGGCGCCTTCGGCCAGAATGTACTTGGCTTTCGACATATCGATGCCGCAGTCTTCGAGGAGCGTCGAGAGTGGCACGCCTGTGTATTCGGCGCATGAGAGCATGCCGTGGGTGTACTGAACGGTCGGTACTGCAACGTTGCCCCACTCCATCGCCGAGTTGGCACCACACTCGATGAAATGCACTCGCGATACCGAACGGAACCGCAAAAGATCATCCATCGTGTAGATCTTTGGCGTCCTGACGAATCCGTGAATCATCAGACGGTGTTGCGAAGGGTCGATCTCCGCGAGGCCGTTATGATTTCGCTCAAAGTGCAAACCGTTCGGCGTGATGATGCCGAACAGGTTTTGCAGCGGGGTAAATGCCACCGAAGATTGTGGCGTGGGCGTAAGGCCCGGGCTGATCCGTCGAACGACGTTCGACTCGAACGGCGACGGCTTGCCGTACGGCGAGCTGTTGACGCCCTTGCCGAGCACGCGCGTCCAGGAAGGATCAAACGGCCCTTGGCCTTTAACCGGTGCTTCGCCGGAAACACCAAGCTCAGAGGCGTTGGTCGCTTTCGATAACATCGCAGCGCCTGCAGCACCACCAACCAATCCGGTCAACACCTTCCGACGAGGCAATATCAACCGACTTTGTGGCGCTGGCGTCGAATCGATGAGTCGACCCGGCTTTGGCGTCTTCTCTTGACTCATATCCCCTCCCGCGAATCTCAACGAGTATTGGCCACGGGCCGTTTGCCGTCGGCCCACTCAACCATCGAGCCGTCGTAAAGCGCCACAGCGGGATTGCCGAGCACTTCCGACAATATGAACCACGCGCCGGCGGCCATGTGCCCCGTGTTGCAATAGGTGATCGTTGGTTGATCGGTCTCGATCTGCATCCCTGCGAGTGCACGACGATAATCATCGGCCGCAAGATAACGAAACCCGCTGCCCTGAGGCTTGGCACGCAGATCGGTCGGCAGCACGCGCGAGCCAGGAATATGCCCATAAGCGGCAACAGCAGGTCGCTTCGTCAATCCAAAGAAAAACGCCAAGGGACGCGCATCGACCAATTGAAGTCCTGAACTCATTGCCGCCTGGACTTCGCTCGTATCAGCAAACAGATCGTCGCGGGGCGCTGAGGCCGCCCAATCACCCGCCGTCACAGCCGGCGGCATATCTTCTGATGGTCGCCCTTCGTCGAGCCAGCGAACGTATCCGCCATCAAGAATCGCGATCTCCTGAGCACCGTAATATTTGAGCGTCCAGTAAAGCCGCGCGGCGCCGTCGAAATCCTCAATCGTATTACCGGTTGAGGCAATCACGATCGCCTGGCCCGCTCTCACGCCGGTCTGACGCATCAACTGCTCGAAGGCAGACGCCTCTAAAACCATGCCCGAGATTTTTCGTCCTTCGATAAGACGGGTCGTGCGGATTTTCGCGAAGTCGACGAGTCGCGCGCCGGGAATATGCCCACCGACCTCGACGAGCGTCTTCTTGCCTTTTGCGTCCGTCTCAAAAGTTGGTGCGCCCCGATACTCTTCCGGGTAATCGCGAACATCGAGAATAGCGACCTTGTCCGCATTTGCTGCCAACCATTCTGGTGTCACCAACGGTCCTGGCAATACCGCTGCGCGCGCCGTTCCAATCAATGTTGCAACGATAAGCAGCGCGCAGGCGTAAAGACGTGGAATAGACATGAGAAATCCTCAGCGCTTTGGCGCACAGGGATTGGCGGGCTTTTTCTTCGCAGCCGGTGCGCAGGGATTAGCCGGTTTCTTTTTCGCAGCCGGCGCGCAGGGGTTAGCCGGCTTCTTTTCTTCAGCCGGTTTATCGGGCGCGCAAGGGTTCGCGGGCGCGGTCTTTCTCGTTGGCGAACACGGATTGGCAGGCTGAGCTGCAGCGGTACCTGCAAGTCCTGGCAAAGACGCTGCGAGCACGGCCAAAGCGGCGAGACGGCGAGCGGTCGGTAGTTTTCGTTTCATGCGATATCTCCTGAAATGCGATAGCTCAAGCGGCACTGGTCTTTTGCTTCGACAACACCCACTCCACCGTTGCCGCCACGCCAACGAGCGCGAGCACGACGACCCAACCCGGCAGATTCAGCATTTCAGACACGGTCAGCCATTGCGGTGCTGGCCCCGCCTCGAGCCAAGGCGCCAGACGCTCATACGCGCCGGCGAACATCCAAGTGCCCGCGACAAGACCAAAGAAAAATAACAACGCATCCACGCGTCCCGCGGCAAAGGCCACCACCGATGTACCGGGACAATAACCGCCCACGGCCATACCGAAGCCGACAAACGCGCCGCCGATCAATGCTGCGGTCAGATAGGTTTGCGGGACATAAATCGCATCAGCCGGCATCACGCCCATGGCCTGCAGTATCCACAAACCACCCGCTGCCACGATGATGGCCGTGAACATCACGCGAAATACGGTCCAGTCCTGCAAGCGCATCTGACCGGTGAGGCGACATCCATTGCCGAGGCCACCGCGCTCGAGGATGTAGCCGAACAAACCGCCAAAGACGAGACCCGAGATCGGACCGGTCCAATCGAGAGGAAAGTTCATTTCCAATACCTCTTGGTCAAAAAGCCCGCTGCGAGACCTACAGCGAAAAATCCCGCGAGAAACACGAAGCCCGCGACCGCCAAGGTTGCGGCTCCCGAGAGACCAAGGCCACTCGTGCAGCCGGCAGAAATTCGCGCACCGAAGCCAGCGGCGAGACCACCGACGATCGCAAACGCCGCACGCTTACCCGTCGTCAGACGCGTTGGACCCTCGAAGCGCCAGTGGAAGCGGCCGTTCAGCGTCGCCGATATCAGCGCACCAATGGCGACACCCAACACTTGCCACGTGATCCAACTGTCGAGTGGATTGGCTCCCTCAGCCACCATCGGAGCCAAATACTCATTGGCGGCGACGGCACTCGGTGCGACCGCTACCGCTGACTTTGCCGCGAGCGCGGTCGTGAATCCGGAGGCACCCAGACCGTGGCCGGTCGCGACGAAGGTCGCAAGCAGCGTCAGCCCGAGGAGGCCGCCCGCCATGTAGGCGTTCCAATCGGGACGACCGTGATCGGCCGCGCTCGTTTGATAGGTGTTCATGCGTCAAATCCCCGTTTAGAAACGTGTATTAGAAAATCACGATATACAATCGTACGCAACCCCCGCCAGAAACATTTCTGCAACAGCGGTATATTTGCGCACATGTCCAAACACGATCTCGAACCCCTCGCCGCCCAACTCGCCAAGCAGTCCGAGGCAGCCGCTCGTTTGCTGCGTGTGATGTCCAACAAACATCGGTTGCGAGTTCTGTGTGGACTGGTCGGTGGTGAGAAATCGGTCGGCCAATTGAACGACGAAATTCCGGTCAGTCAGTCGGTCTTGTCGCAGCACCTTGCGGTGTTGCGTCGTGCCCGTCTCGTGCAGACGCGACGCGAAGCCCAGGTCATCTACTACTCGATGACACCCGGCCCTGCCCAAAATGTGATCGCCGTGCTTCACGATGCGTTCTGCTCGCCGGGTCACGGCGAGGCAGCAGGTTCGACCTGCGCCCCGCCGGCTAAGAAAACCAGCGGCAAACCCAAGCGCCGCTAGCGCAGCCACGAATAGCTGAATTGCAGCATCCACTGATCCATCGACAGCGAAATCTGCTGCGTCGGATCAAACGTGTTGGAACCTTTGACCGTTTGCGACGGCGCATAGGTCAATGAGCCGCTCCACTCGCCATTGCCGCTGCGACGAGTAAAGCCCGCCGCAATGTGATCCTCAGTGACGCCCGGCGCCAAAATATTGAAGGTCACCTGCGTCGCGGCGATCGGTTGCTTGCCATGACTAAAGCCGGCGCGCAGGGTCAGATCGGAATTTACGTTCCAGCGGATGCCGAACTTGTAGACATCCATATCGTCCCAACCGAATCCCGCACCGCGCGAGCCACCGAGGCAGGACTCAAGGTCTTTGCCACCGGCACCGGCGGTCGGACAACCGAAAAGATTGGAAATCGGATTACTGACCGACGCCACATCAGTGTAGTTGATGCGCTGCACATCGGCATTCAAGACCACGTTGTCACTAGCCTTCAATGAAAAACCCACGGTGATGCTCGAGGGGATATCGAACTTGCCTCCCTCTGCGAACAAATCCGCGTATTTATCGAAGCGACCCATCGAGACTTTCGACGAGTAAGAGGCGGCGACAGCAAAGTTATCGGTCATCGACCAATGCAATCCCAATGCACCACCGACACCAACCGACATGTCGTGGTCGTTATTGGAGAGATTCTTCGGCATCGCCGTGCCGCCACTGGCGGCAAACGACTTGGTGTAGCCGGCAAACGTACCAACACCGATCGCCTCAAAACGTTGCGCGGCACCGATCAACGAGGCGCCGAATGCAGCGCGACCATCGGCGAAAGTTTTCGCCCAGGTGACGTTGAGAAAGGCCTGCATCAAATCGACACCCGCCGTGCCGCCACCGTAGGTACCCGGCAGACTCATCACCGGCGCTGGGCCCGGACCATCGGGGTCGAAAGTCGCCGTACCGCCAGCCCACTCGGTATTCATACCGCCGCGACCATAGAACGCGACGCCAACGCGACTGTCATCCGCCATCGCCCACACGGCACCGACGGATGGCATCGGGAACAGCTTGTTATCGCTCGTGATGTCGTTGGGTCCGATGGTGAAGGCACCACCTTGACCCTTGGCGAGACTGCTCGACGACGAATAACTGCGATCCGGCGAGAACAATCCGATCCCTAACTCTATTCGAGGCGAGATGAAGGCGAGCCCCGCAGGATCGGTTGCCATGATCATGGCTTCTTCCGGATCCGCACTACCGGCTCCCGCCATTCCCTGATTCTTGGTGCCGGTTCCGCCCATGAAATAGCCGTTGGTCGCACCGGCAATCGCCGGCAACAACGCGGCAGACAGAAACAAAGCCTTATTGAAAGATTGGCTCATAAGTGATCCCCCGGGATCGTTAGTTGTCGTTGTCCGGGGAGCCCTTGCCGCTAGCAACCGAGCCCCCTCTGTCGTCACTCGATGTTAATTACGAAAATCTAAATTGGGAAGACCTAATATTCCAATCCGAAAAAATTCAGTCAAACTAGGCTGATCGACCCGAGAATCTCGACTCGCCTGTTGGCCGCTGCCCGCGCCCGGTCGGTGCCGAAGCTGCGTAACTTGCTATCGCTATCGCGCAACAGTTTTTTAATCTCGCGCGGGTACATTCTCACGGTCTGTGTAATGAAGCGATCTAGCTCGCGCTGACCCGTATTCAATCTCAAATCGCGCAAAGCGCGCCAACTCCATTGCGACGATCGGGGTGCATCGCCCGTCACCCACCCGTTGACGGTAAAGAGGCGCTGCGGAAGACCTGCATGTGAAATGTCGATGGCAATCAAATGCCGCAGCGCGACGATGCGTTTGGAACGACGCTCAACCGCAAATAAATGAATGTGTCCACGGTCGGCTGTGTTCTTTTTTTTCGGCTCGTGAATGTGGAAGTACCACTGATAACGGCCGAGCTTGTCGATGGCATCACCTTCGGGATAGTGCTGCCAATATTCCCAGTTTTTAGTCGCGATCATGTGCCAACCTATCGAGGCGAGCGCCCCCTCAAAACCCCTCATCCGCTCGAAGATAACGCCATTGCCCCACCGGCAAGGCGCCGAGCATCACGCGCCCCGTACGGATACGCTTCAAGCCAACCACCCGTAGACCTACAATTTCGCACATCCGACGAATCTGTCGCTTGCGACCTTCTCGCAAGCCAAAGCGCAGTTGATCCTCATTTTGCCAAACCACGCTCGCCGGCTTGAGTTTCACGCCGTCGAGTGTCAATCCATATCGCAAACGGGCAAGGCCCTCGTCCGAGAGCATCCCTTGGACGCGTACGAGATACTCTTTCTCGACGTCGTTACCGCCGATGAGTTGTTTGGCGATGCGGCCATCTTGCGTGTAGACCATGAGCCCGGTCGAATCGATATCGAGTCGCCCGGCTGGTGCCAAACCTTGCAGGTGTTTCAGTTCAAACCGTTTGTCCGAATCATCGCCACTCCAACGATTCTCCGGACGGATCAGGACCGTGGCCGGTTCGTAGCCATCCTCGGCCTGACCTGAGACGTAACCGATCGGTTTGTTGAGGATGACCGTCACCAGTTCATCCTGCTGAGCTCGTGCACGACGATCGATTTCGATCGTGGCGTCGCGGCTGACCCGAGTGCCGAGCACATCGACGATGCGACCATCGACGCGCACCCAGCCGTTGACGATCCACTGCTCGGCCTCGCGGCGAGAGCACAAACCCAATTCACTCATGCGCTTAGAGAGGCGCGGTTGGTCTTCTATCTCGTTCATCACGCAACATTGTGACAGACGCTATGATGCTCAGGGTCTACCACCGCAAGGACTGTCGATCATGTGGCCATCTGTTGCAGCTGTCGGGATCGGGGCCGCGCTCGGCGCGCTGCCGGTATCGCCCTCCATGTTGCAAGCTCGCTCGTGGCAACGCTAGCCGGCCTCGGCACTTGGCAGCTACTGCGAGGCGCTTGAACTCAATGGATCCGATCGTCACCTTGAGCCAGCACTCCATCGTCACGCTGGAATATTTGGCGACCGCCGCTTTTGCGATATCCGGCGTGCTCGGTGCGCTGCGAAAGCGCATGGATATCGTCGGTGTCTGTGTTTGCGGATTTCTCGCAGCCTTCGGCGGCGGAACGCTACGCGACATCCTGCTCGATCGAAGACCGTTTTTCTGGGTCGAGCATCAGGCTGTGCTGCTCGGCGTGCTCGCCCTCTCGATCATTTGCGCCACACTCATCAGCCGTGCTCGTCTTGAGCGTAGCGAGCGCTGGCTACAAGCGCCCGATACGATTGGGCTGGGTTTGTTTTGCGCTACGGGCACCCATCTCTCGTGGATCATGCAGCAGCCGCCGATCGTCGCCATCATGATGGGCGTGATCACCGGTACTTTTGGTGGCGTACTGCGCGATCTCGTTTGTAATGAGATGCCGCAGCTATTTCACGACCATAGGCCCTATGCCATCTGCGCCGCGGCGGGCGGCGGCAGCTATGCGCTGATCGCAACCGCAGGCGGTGCCGGATGGATCTCGATGACCGCCTGCGCGCTCGTGACGATCGGGCTACGCTCGCTCGCAATCCACTACGACTTCAAGCTGCCCACCAAAAACGCCTGACGCTCATTGGGTGTTGGCGTCATACGTGACCGCTGCACCGCGGAAAATCGCATTGATAAAGATCAGGTTGAGACCGGCCATGTGAGCGCGGAAGTTGGGGTCTGCCGTAAAGCCAACCACAACGCCTCGACCCGTGGATTTGCTGACGACGAAGGGCTTGAACGCCAACTGCCGCCGATTCTCTTCCCACAAGACCCCTGAAGCGAGTACCTGATCCGGCGCCGCGAAGCGCGCTACGGTATCCGCGTCGCTCAATCGAACAGGCGCGTATATATCGTTGCCCGTGACGAGCACATTCAGTCGAGAGGCCACACCGGCCGTCAGCCAGTGCTCATCCTCAACATCCGCCCGCGCGAGGATCCCTGCCACCGGGCGCGGTGGCGCCTTCAACGGCCGCTCAGCCTTCTGTAAATCGGCCTCCGTAACCAATTCTTTGGCATCAACTCTCGAATCAGCATCGTCCGGTTTACCGGAATCGGGCTTGGCGGACTCGGACTTCGCACCCGCACCGGCTTTCGCACTGGAATCTTTCGCAGCCTCAGACTCCAAGGCGTTCTCGAGTTTTAAGGGCAACAACTCGACACCCTTCTCAGCGAGGTAACGCGTCCCGCTCCCAAGTCCAATCAGGACTCCGCCGCGTTGAACCCAGTTCTTCAGATTCTCTGCGCCGCGCTTACCGAAAGTCGCGGCATAACTACCACCTTCACCCGGCACCACGATCACATCGAAACCATCGAGATTGGCCACACTTACGCGACGTGCCCGAATCAGGGTCACCGGATAGCCGAACTGCTGCTCCAGGACGAAGCGGGTATGCCCCGCTGAATAGCGCTCCGTGGGCTCGTCCCAAATCAGCGCAACACGTGGCAACGGCATGTGCAGCATATTGGGCGAGCCTAGGCTCGGACCCTCACTCACCCAGCTATCCGATACGGCAGTCACCCGTGCGCCACTCTCTCGTGCAAGCTCCAGCACGCGAGCCGCCAGGTTCTCAGATGCCATCGCGCCATCCACGAACAAGGAGCCAGCTGGATATTTCACGCTGCCGAGCGTGAATTCTTTGTTTGACGATTTGACGGGCAAACCTGCTCGCAAAGCCGCAGTGAGAAAGCGTGCCGAGGCCGTGCTACCCCATGGCACGACATAGCCAACCGAGCTCGAATCACCGATCACGCGACCACTGGGCTGCCAATCGCTCGCAACCAGCTCGCCTTTCACCACAGGATCGTTACTGCAGCTAACAATCGGTACGTTGAACATCAACGGCAGCGACCAAGCAGTCACGTCGTAAATTTCATCGGGAAGACCCTTGGAGACCCGATCCTCCTGTCGCTTGACGAATTCAGCCTTCATTACGGTCTTCTCGTCGAGCAGCGTGCGGATCAGTCGCTTCGTCGGCTGAGCCGCCGAAACAACATAGCTACCCGCGTCAAAGCGACGTCCACAAGCCGCAAAGGCGGCATCCGATCGACGAACCTCAATCCCGTTTCGCGCCAACGTGACCGCGAGCCTTGCAGCCATGTCAGCATCGGGCGCCTCGGGAATCACATAGGCCTTGACCGGCTCGCGCTGACCCTCGGCAATGGCGCTAGCGCGATAGTCGGCGAAGTCACTCAGAAACCGCGAGCGGTTATTCGCAACGACCTCGACGGCCGAGAGCGAGGCGATGAACTGACTTTTAACCGTATCGGAAAACTGCAGCAGCGAGCCATCAGCGCGACGCGCCACGAGACCACGCGACGAGCCTTGCTCGTAAACCATCGCGCTCGCACCTTGATAATTCGGCCAGCCACTACCGTATCCCGGGAAAAATCCATCAAAGATTTCCCGGTTGAAATACCGCAAGCCCACCTTATCGAACCAAGCGGCGTTATTGCGTGCGATGAGCTCCACGTTACCTAGCTGCCTCGGCGTCAGATTAGGGTTGAGCGGATCCGCCTCGGGCGGAAAGAAGAAGGTTTGATTAGCGCCCATTTCATGAACATCAGCGACTACCACCGGCATCCACTCGAGCATCAAACGCGCATGGGCTCTCATCTCAGGCTGCGTCTGTGTGAACCAATCGCGGTTCATGTCGAATACGTAGTGATTCATGCGACCGCCCGGCCAGGGCTCATCGCGTTCGGCCGACAACGGTGACGGGTCTGGCTCAAGACCGCGTGCAGCGCGGTTACTGTTGATGAAGCGCTCACGCCCATCCGGATTCTGCAGCGGCAGAACGACGACCACGGTTTCTTCGAGCATCTTGGCGACACGTGAGTCGCCGCGCGATGCGAGCAGATGATAAGCCGTCAACAATGCCGCATCGGTCGTGCCCGGCTCATTGCCGTGAACGGAGTGCGATAACCAAACCACGGCAGGCATCGACTGGATGATCGCTCTCGACTCATCCGCGCTTAAGCGACGCGGATCGGCGAGCCTACCCATCGCCTTTTTAATGTCATCAAGTCGAGCGATGTTTTTCTCGCTACTGATCACACCATAGATCAGTTTGCGCCCTTCCCAGCTCTCGCCGTACTCGAAGGTGCGCATGCGCTGCGGCACCGCCGCTGCCAAGGCTTCGAAATACCGATTGACTTGATCCGCTCGAGCCATCTCGGCACCCGATTCAAAGCCGAGCACGCTGCGCACCGACGGGATGGCCGGGTCGTAATCGGCACCGGGCCAGTAATCCGAAGTTTGGGGGGTCAAAACGATCGGAGCACGAGCGGTCACCTCCGGCGAACCTGTAACCGCGACAAGCGCCGCGACGACGACACCCGCTCGAGCTAGCGTGAAATTGGCAAGCATGCGACTCATCTCCAATGTGGTGGCGGACATTATCCACAACCGACGGGTCGATCGCATCGCTTCGAGGGTTAATCCAAGCGACCAGTCAATCGCCGTATCAAAACCAGAACGCGATGGGCTTAACGAAGGCCTTCGATCTCTCTCTGGGGGACGCCGTTCGGTACCAGCGGTTGTCCGGTATGCCATCCCGGAGGCTAACCCGAGCCTCTACTTCACCATGTCGCTAGCGATCACGTTTCCGTTCAACATTTTGATCGGACTACCGCTGTATCTTTGGATTATCGAAAAACTTTGGTAGTAAGCCGGATATGATTGCAAGATCCGATCAGGAGAGATGCCATGTACCGACCGGTCCCAGGACTCCCCGGCCGCCGCTGGATCGAACGTCTACTCTCGAAACGAGCGCGACGCGCAGCCAGCCGAGACTTTCTCTTCGACACACTCCCCAAAGGCGGCACCGTCATTGAGGTCGGCGTTTTCGATGGCGACTTTTCGGAACGCATCCTCGCCATCAACGAACCGGCGGTACTACACTTGGTCGACCCGTGGTTCACACGGGATGATGGCTCTCTTTACGACGGTCCTACCCAAGACCTAGGCTCAAAAGAGACGGCGACTGCAGCGCTCGAAGAACAGTACCAACAGGTAGCGCAACGCTTTGCCAAAGAGATTCAATCCGGGCGAGTGATCATGCATCGGATGTTGTCACACGATGCGGCAGCACTATTCCCCGACGAACACTTCGACTGGGCCTATATCGATGCCAGCCATTTCTATGACGACGTCAAGCGAGATCTCGAGGCGTTCTTTCCGAAGCTCCGCAAAGGCGGCTACTTTGCCGGTGACGACTATGATCGACGCGGCATCTGGGACCATGGCGTCACTCGCGCGGTAGACGAGTTTCGTCTCGATCCATCAATCGAGACCATTCGCCTCAAAAACCATCAGTTCCTCATTCGAAAACGCTAGCCAACCCCTTCATCTCGCTGTTTACCGAGCGAAGGCGCATCAATGACGATGGCTCGCACCCTCGGCGACTGCCGAGTCGATGTTGAACTGCACTGTCACGCGCACCGAGAGCCGCCGCCATCGCCCAAGTCTCCGGCTCCTTTTTTACCAACATCAAGCGTGAGCCAAAGTACTAGGTCATCTCAGTACAGGTAGCCATGACGAAAGATGATGATCTCATCGCGCTTAAGCGATCGCTTAAGAGCGTGCGTGTTGGCATCATTTCGAATAAACTCGAAATGTGAATATCAACACGGCTACCAGAGCACTTGCCGCCCTCGCACAGCGGAGGCGTCTTCAGCTCTTTCGTCAGCTAGTGGCGGCGGGACCCACGGGAGCGACTCCGCAGGAACTACTCGGTGCAGCGAAAGTGGCGAACGCGACCCTCTCCTTCCATTTGAAGGAGCTCGTAGATGCCAAACTCATCACCCAAGAGCGGCTCGGTCGTCATCGGATTTATCGCGCATGCTTTGGCGAGATCAACGCGCTTTTGACTTATCTCGCTGAGGACTGTTGTCGAGGCCAGCCCTGCGAGATCAACATCAAGCCCAAGGCGAAAAAATGACCATACACATTCTGATTCTCTGCACGCACAACTCCGCACGGAGCGTTCTCGCCGAAGGAATGCTAAATCACTTGGCGGCGCGACTTGACCAAGACGTTCGCGCGCACAGTGCAGGTAGCGCACCGAGCGGGCGTATCAATCCGTACGCACTCGGCGCCCTACAAAGTGCCGGTATCGACACCACTGGTTTTCGCAGTAAGAGTTGGGATGAGTTTACTGGCGCGGAGGCACCGCCTCTGTCGATCGTGATCACCGTATGTGACAGCGCTGCCACCGAGACATGCCCGATTTTCACTGGGCAAAGCGAGCATCCCCCGATCAAAATCCATTGGGGTTATCCCGACCCTTCCAATGCAGAGGGCGGCGATGAAGGTAAGCGTCGGGCCTTCGAGCTGACACGCCAGGCGATCGGCTATCGCATGCTGCAGTTGTTGCAGCTACCACTGGAGTCGATGGAACGCGCAGCACTCGAGGCCGAACTCGCGCGCATCGGCTGGAGTTGAAACCATCATGAGCGATTCCGATAACAGGACTTCACCCCTCGGTATCTTCGAACGATGGCTGTCGCTGTGGGTCGCGCTCGCCATCGTAGGCGGCATCATTCTCGGCAACCTTGCTCCGGATGCGATCGCAAAAGTGGCCGCACTCGAGATCGCTTCGGTGAACCTCGTCGTCGCCGTGCTGATCTGGGCGATGATCTACCCGATGATGGTTGGCGTTGACTTTGCGAGTATCCGTGATGTCGGTCGCAAGCCCCGCGGGCTGATCATCACGCTCGTCATCAACTGGCTGATCAAGCCATTCACCATGGCCGCGATCGCACTGCTGTTTTTCGATGGGCTCTACGCGGATCTACTGCCGCGCGAGGATGCGCAGCAATACATTGCCGGCCTAATCCTTCTCGGCGCGGCACCATGCACCGCGATGGTTTTCGTCTGGTCGCAAATGACCAAGGGCGATCCTGCCTACACCCTAGTGCAGGTCTCGGTGAACGATCTGGTCATGATCGTCGCTTTTGCACCGATCGTCGCGCTGTTGCTGGGCGTCACGGATATCGTCGTTCCGTGGGAGACGCTGATTCTGTCGGTGGCGCTATACGTGGTGATCCCGCTGATCGCTGGCGCCGTTACTCGACGCCGTCTGATCGTTGGGCACGGTGCTGACGAACGCCCGATCGAGGCTTTCACCGCACGCCTGAAACCTTGGTCGGTGATCGGCTTGCTGGCAACCGTCGTCCTGCTGTTCGCTTTTCAAGCTGCGACGATTCTCTCCAACCCTGCGCTGATTTTGCTGATCGCCATTCCGATCGTCATCCAGTCATATGGCATCTTCGCGATGGCCTACGCCTGGGCGTACGCATGGAGGGTGCCGCATAACGTCGCCGCGCCCTGCGCAATGATCGGTACCTCCAACTTTTTCGAACTGGCGGTCGCGGTGGCGATCGGCCTCTTCGGACTCTCGAGCGGTGCGGCCTTGGCGACCGTGGTCGGGGTGTTGGTCGAGGTGCCGGTGATGCTATCGCTCGTGGCGTTTGCCAATCGCACGCGCGGGCGATTCGCCAGTTAGGCCTGAATACCCAAACCGGAAGTCGGGATGTCAAAACGGCAAGGATTGACCGATTGGAATGGATACCAAAAACAGCAACAGGATTCGAAATAAATACGGTAAGTTATTGATTATTAATTATTTAAACTGCCTTCTCCGAAACCGATTTCGAGTGGCTTCCGACGCGAACTGTCGAGTCTCCGACTGGTACTGAATTTGCAAGTCTTTGGTACCTGCTGGAGGCGTTATGACGGCACTGCGAATTTTCATCGGTTGGGATAGTCGGGAAGAGATTGCCTACGACGTCTGTCGCCAGTCCCTCGAGGCACACAGCTCTATCCAACTCGACATCATCCCGATCAAGCAGGACGAGCTTCGCAGGCGCGGTCTGTACACCCGCCAGGTCGATGCATTGTCATCAACGGAGTTTAGCTTCACCCGCTTCCTGACCCCTCACCTGGCCAACTACCAAGGTTGGGCGGTCTTTGTAGATTGCGATTTCCTTTTCCGGCGAGACATCGCAGGACTACTCGACTATCGCGACCCGTCCAAGGCGATGTATTGCGTCAAACACGACTACCGCCCGAAAGAGTCCACGAAGATGGATGGACAGCCTCAAACGCAATACGCGCGCAAGAACTGGTCAAGCTTCATGCTCATCAACTGCGCCCATGAGCAGGTTAGGCAACTGACGCCATCGGTCGTCAACTCGCAGACCGGTCTCTTTCTGCACCGGTTCCAATGGCTGACGGATGACGTCATCGGGTCGCTGCCCGTCACTTGGAATTACCTCGAAGGTTGGCACACTCGTGAGGACTGCGAGGATCCAACCGCCGTGCATTACACACGCGGTGGCCCGTGGTTCGACCATTGGCAAGATGTTGAGTATGGTGCGGAGTGGTCAGCCGCGGCGGCGAGCTACCGTCAATCGGTGCAGCTCGCCAAGAACGCCCCGCTATTGTCAAACTCGACGAGTCGCTCATCCGCCCACTCGCCCCAACTTGCGGGTTGTCGTTAGGCTCGGCGTGCCCCTCTGGCATGCCCCTCTAGCTTTGGTTCAACGCGAGAGTTTGCTTGTGAGACGCAACGCGACAAGCGTCAGCACAAGCAAACCAATGAGCCCGATTGCCCAAATGATCCACGCAAGCGGAACAAGCCAATCCAATGACTGGCCGAGCGCAGGTAAAAGCGCAAGCAAAGACTCAAGTAGCGCAGTCGCCCACTGGATCCATTCACGCCAACCTAAAAGGTCAGCCCACGGTGCCAACCAATCGGGGATGGGCGGCTGAACAACGACGCCCGACGCGGCCGCTCCCTCGACGGGCCGGATAAAGTCCACAGCGGCACGAATGAGTGCAATAGCGAGAGCGACCCCGCCCGTCCAAATCGCGGAGAAAAATAGGAACGCACTCCAAATAATAGCCTTCATGATTTAGCGAACCTCACTAATTGGGCGTAGAACCACGCGTCTTCCACAACGACATGCAGCTGGAACTTTGCCGTCGAACAACAAGTCACTAGCAAAGATATTGCTCATATAGACAGTGAACGCGTCGGTAGTAATCGCAAAGGCGGCCGATTGCGTATCAACTTAAGCACCGGGTTGTCGGCGAGGTCGGGCTTCTCGTCCATCATCACTAGCATCTTGATCCCGGTATCGATCAGTACGACAGCGATAAACACCAACCAGACCCAAGCTGGCAGACCGAGCCACATCGCGGTCAAGAGGTCCATGTCTGACACCTTAAAAGCCAGTAGAGAGGCAGAAGAGCGGCTACATTAACGACACTCTTATATTTCGGAATAGTCGTATTTTTCGTTTTTATAGTTCGAGTATTACGAAAACTAGTACCCACTGCAGACTCGCTTTCGAAACAATCGCGGCGAACGTCAGTTCGGCATCGGTCAACGCGTCGATGACTGGGCCTTGACGTCAAAAGTTTGTTGCACCTAGTATCTCAAAATGATTTCGTCGGTCCGAATTGCACTTCTAAATTCACGCAGTCTGCGGGACAGTGCGCGCGCGACCGTTTGTTTTTCGCCGGCCACAGATTCTCAAGCCCGGCACTCTTCCTCTCGCTTCATCTGAAGTAGTTGCTCGGTCGCCGGGCACTTCGCCCGCGCACTTGTCTACCTATTTTTTTCCGGAGTTCTCTCATGCACAACGTCCGCCGACGCGAACGGATTTTGACTGTCGTACCGAAGCGCCCGATGTGATCACCCGGTTACGTTTCGGTGCTCTCGCCGCTCGGCTGTCATTGTCATGATCCTGTTTCAGCGCGAGGCGAGTGGCGATTACACCTCCTGACGGTCTAATCTCTTACTTGGCTCGCTTTTAACAGTTTCGGATACATCTAATGACCGATACCCATTGTGGTTTGCACCGCTTGATTCGCTCGCAGACCGGCACCGCGACGGCTTCGACGCTACTGCGCCTACTTGATGTGGATGCGCGCTTGGTTCAACCCCTGCGCGATGAGGTTTCACAAGCCGAGCTCGCCTTTGCTGTCTCGGTCATCCTCTACCATCAGCTTTGCCTGCGTGTGCCCGAAGCACGGCAGTACACTGAAGAAGCGCTTCAAGCCGGTACCCGCGTGGTCTTTGATCATGGCGCCCTGCGAACTGTTGCTTGGCCGAGCGGCGCGCTGCCTGCGGGCGAAGCTTCGATCACCCGTGTGTTGAGGCCTTTGGGTTATGTGCTCGCTGGCACTTATCCTTTGAGCCGCCTAAAGATGACTGGTCGCGCTTGGAAACACGCCGCCTTCCCCGAAACGATCGCCCAATTCTTCGTGAGTGAACTACACCCCGAGCAATTCAGCCCGGTTTTTCAAAGCACCGTCACTCGAGTTCTCGCAGAGAGCACCGACCCGCTCGGTCCGCACGATCTTTCACGTCTACAAAGGCTAGAGCGAGATGGCAACTTGCCGTGGCATGACGCACTGAGTTTGCTACCGAAAATCATTGCTTGCTTCGATCGACATCACGGACCGATTTGCTGGGGTGACTATCAAGCTTTGCGCACCGAAAGTGCGGAGATGGCGTGGATCTCGACTGAAGGCAACGTCTTCAATCACGCCACAGATCGGGTGCCCGATATCGATGCGACCAGTGCCGCGCAACGTGCCAAGGGCCGCTCCATCAAAGCGGAGATCGAAACGAGCGCAAGCGGGCGTGTGCGACAAACGGCATTTCAGGCAACGATGGTCGAGCGTCAATTTCTGCACGAAGGCGATTGGATCACGCAAAAAGTGCCGGGCTCTTTTTACGAATTCATCCAGCGCTCGACCCTGCCCTCCGGGGCATTAGACCTCGCGTTTGATAGCAGTAATGCGACAGCAATCTTCAAAATGACGGCTGGCGAATGACCCAGCGAGGGCCTAGCACGACGCTTCTGCGAGCGAGTAAAGAGGGCTAAGCAAATTTAAAGCGCAGTAAATGGCGGGCCATTAATTGCTGCAGCAATAACTGGCTGAGGTCCACGGAACCCCTGACTTTGGAGGGGTTTTAGGATTCGAATTACGAATCCTCCGGATCGGCTTGATTATCACCGACGACGACCTTGTTGGCTGTGGCGCGACGCGCCACACTGCGGCCGTGATCAAGTCGTTCAGACACAAGGGCGTCGAGCGCTTCTTCCGAACCGGCAGTAAAGCCGGCATTCAAGCGGCACGTGCCTCCCGGCTCGGGCCGCAACTCGCGTTTTTGAATTGCGCGAAAGCGCCTGCGGATATGAGCGTTCCCGGCTGGAATCTGCATCCCCTAAAAGGGAAACTCGAAAATCACTGGGGCGCCAGTGTCAGTGGCAATTGGCGGCTGACATTCATGTTTGAAAAAACGGCGACGCCGTACTGGTCGACTATCAGGACTACCACTGAGGTTTTTTATGAAAGAAATGCACAATCCCCCTCACCCGGGCCTCACGCTTCGGGATGACGTACTGCCCGCCCTTGGCTTGCAGGTCGGCGAAGCGGCCGCTCAACTTGGCGTCGACCGAACAACGCTATCGAAGGTTCTCAACGGTCGTGGCGCAATCAGTCCAGCAATGGCGCTACGCATCGAACGCTGGCTCGGGCGCGATCGCGGCGGTGCCGCCGAGGTGTGGCTTGCGCAACAGACTGCCTATGATCTTTGGCATGCCAGATTGGCGCTCAAAAAGTCCAAGACGTTGCAGGGCGTCAAATTCGCGGCAAAGCGCGCAGCGTGATGCATCCGCGGAGAGGGTGAGATTGACTCGGGCCATCCATGGCCCTCGCCCCTCGCTTGGCGCTCGGGGCGCGCTCCGCGCGTCCGATTCGGCTCTCCTGCCGAATCGCCGAACTCGGTGAGTTCGTCCACGAACCCTGCTCACACCAATGAAATAAAAAAGGGAGCACAAGGCCCCCTTTTTTATTTCATCTGGCGGGGCAGAACACCCTTTATCACAAGCCGCCTAAGACTTTGATGGGCGAGCAAATAAAGCACTTGGTGTCCGGTTCATCTTTCTAAATATTGAGAGAGCCACTGGTTGCGTGAGTTTTCAGACTTCTTTTTGTTGTGTCCAGATACCAGCCATCATCCTGCGCTGAATCGCCGTAGTAGGCTCTCCAAAGGCCCCGACGCCCAGCGAGATTGCGTCGCCTTCGCCAACAAGTCGAGCGCAATCCAAGTACCCAGAGCCAGCGCCGATACCGCTCCCGCATTGAGTTTGCCGAACAGGCCCAAACCATAGGCACAGAAAACCATCGACAGCAGGAGCGACTCTCCGATATACGCGCTCAGGCTCATCCTGCCCGCCGGCCTGAAGATAGCTAGACTCCGCACTCCACCTGCATGCATGGTGGCGAGTACCGACACATAACCCCAGCTGAGTAGCGGCGCTCCGGCAAATCCGAGTGCTATCCCTGCCGTTTCGCGCAGCCCCCAAGAGCCGACCTGTGCGCTAGGACCTACAACGAGCCACGCCGACAGTAATCCGAGACACAGTCCAAAGCTTAAGCCCCAGCGCAGACCAGCCTGCCAAAGCGGCCTGTGAAGCTCGGGTCGAGCGAAAAGGCTCCGACGTCCAGCCACTAGGCCGAGTGCAAACGCCGCCAGTACGCCCATGCCGTTGAGCAAAAAAATCGTTGATGATGCCAAGGGCAAAAAAGAAATCCGCGCAGCAGTCGCCTCGAAAAAACCACCCTCTCGCATCGCTTGATCAAACTTTTCACCGGCAACAATCCACTCCTCATCAATAAGAGATCCGCCGGGCTCCGCCATAACTGCCATCGGGAGAGAAGTTAGAAGAAGTAACCAAGCAATTCCCGCAAGAATTGCCACGCGTAGAACCATCCGGTCACTGAGACGACGCATCCATGTCAGAGTAATACCCAATACTGCATATAAGAATAAGATGTCCCCCACAAAGAGTAGTGCTGCATGCGCGACACCTAGGAGACCGAGGCCCAGCAGGCGACGCCGAAAGCGACGTACAGACGCTACGCCTTCATCTTTGACGATAAAGTGGATGCTGTAGCCAAACAGGAAGGCGAAAAGCAGATAGAACTTCGCCTGAGCGAACGCTACGACGGCAAATGCTGCCGCCCGGTCGTACCAGGCGAGCACCGAGTCCGCGGTGAATCCCTCGGCCGAGATACCTAGGAATGGGGCATTGACAAAGATGATGCCAAGCAGAGCGAAGCCGCGCAGTTCGTCAGCGAACTCTTGCCGCGGCAACGGGGCGAAAGACGAGGGATTTGAAGGTGTGATCATGTCGGACTTCAATAAACTTAAGCCGATCAAGATCGAAATGTAATGCGAAAGCTATTTCCTCTGCAATTTCTTTAAGGCATTTCATGCGACGCGTAGAAAAGACACCCTCGCAGCAGCAGCCCCCTTGGATTCGAACCAAGGACCAAGGGATTATGAGAAGAACGAACTCAGTCAGTCTCTTTGGCCATCAATCACTTACACGTTCCTAAATTCTGTGTGTAAGAGAATGTGCATGTAACTATCGTGATTTTGACATGTTTTTCAGCGGTTTTTGACACTTTTCTCTTCTTCGTCGAACAATAGATTCTCTACTCCGGAGTAGTAGATAAACAGTTTTCTTTGAGCAACAAAAAGAGTCGTCAAAAACGAGAATTGACGAATCTACGCAGTCGCTGCGTGGAGCGTCACGAATGTCGTTTAAACGACAGTTGGAACCACGACGGAGGAATCGGCTTGATCTATCGCCAC
>JBDLSG010000008.1:0-58963 GCA_039799645.1 Pseudomonadota bacterium
GAGTGGCTCGTCACCGCGCACCATTTGGACGATCAGCTCGAGACGCTGCTGCTGCAATTGATGCGCGGTGCCGGAGTGGCCGGTCTCGCTGGGATGGCTGCCGCAACCTCCGTGCCTTTGCCGTTATGGCGACCTCTGCTGCAGGTGTCGCGAGCGGAGTTGTCGCAGTGGCTGCAGGCGCGAGGTGGGCGCTGGGTCGAGGATGACAGCAATCTTGATGAGCGTTTCGACCGCAATTACCTGCGGCATCGTATCGTGCCGCTGCTGCAGGCGCGCTGGCCGTCGGCGTCGAAGACCGCGGCGCGCAGCGCGGCGCATCTCGGTGAGGCGCGTGAATTGCTGCAAGCCTTGGCCGAGATCGATGCGGCGCAGGTGATCGAAGATGGCGTGGTACAAATCGCAGCCTTGCAGACGCTCGATGTTGCGCGCCAGCGGAATCTGCTGCGTCACTGGATCGCGTTGCAGGGTTTGACGACGCCCGATGCGGTACACCTCGAGCGGATTCGAGTGGAGCTCCCCGCGGCGCGCACCGATGCCCAGCCCATCGTGCGCTGGGAGGGCGGTGAGGTGCGTCGCTTCCGCCAGCGTTTGCATGCACTCGTGCCGCCCTTGGCGCAGCGTGATGAGCGGTCCTCCGCGCAGCGTATCGAGCAGCGTTGGCGCTGGCGTCGGCAACCGGTGCTCGAACTCGGCGCTGGGCTCGGTCGTTTGCGATGGGTCCAAGATACGAACGGTGAAATTGCCGCTGCGCGCTTACCAGCTGTGTTGCGGGTCACGAAACGGGTCGGCGGTGAACGCATTCGATTGCGCGCGACGGGTCCGAACCACGCGGTCAAGGCGTTGCTGCGTGAGCGAGGTGTCGTGCCGTGGGAGCGTGAGTGCGTTCCGCTCATTTTCGCTGGCGAGACCCTCGCGCTCGTGGCCGATCTGTTCGTCGCCGCGGCGTTTCGTACGGATCCGGCCGACGATCCGCCGCAGCCGCGACTGCGTCTCGTGTGGGAGCGTGACGTCTAGAACAGGCGTTGAGAAAAGAGGCTTTTTTTGCTAGTCTGACTTCCCGTCGTGCCGGCTTCCGAAGACGGCGCTTAGCTAGCGGCGGTTCACCATGCCTCGTTTCGTATTTGTCACGGGCGGTGTCGTTTCCTCGTTGGGGAAGGGCATCGCCTCTGCGTCTTTGGCGGCCATCCTCGAGGCTCGCGGCCTGAAGGTCGCGATGGTCAAACTCGACCCCTACATCAACGTCGATCCGGGCACGATGAGCCCGTTTCAGCACGGTGAGGTGTTCGTCACCGACGATGGTGCCGAGACAGATCTCGACCTCGGTCACTACGAGCGCTTCGTGCGCACGGTCACTGGGCGGCATAGCAACTTCACCACCGGCCGCATCTACGAGCGTGTGATCGCCAAGGAGCGACGCGGAGACTATCTCGGCGCGACGGTGCAGGTCATTCCGCACATCACCGACGAGATCAAGGCGAGCATTTTCTTAGGCGCCGGCGATGCCGATGTCTGCATGGTCGAGATCGGCGGCACGGTCGGTGACATCGAGTCCTTGCCGTTCCTCGAGGCGATCCGTCAGATCGGCGTGGAGCTTGGTCGTAGTCAGGCGATCTTCATGCATCTGACGCTGGTGCCCGTCGTCGGCGGCGGTAGCGAGATCAAGACGAAACCGACTCAGCATTCGGTCAAAGAATTACGCGGCATCGGTATCCAGCCCGACATCCTGTTATGCCGGGCGCAGCACCCGTTGCCGGCGGAGCATCGACGCAAGATCGCGCTGTTCACCAACGTGGAAGAGCGTGCGGTCATTTCGGCGATCGACGCGCGCGATATCTACGAAATTCCGATGCTGCTGCACGAGCAGGGCCTCGATGAGATCGTGGTCGAGAAGTTGCGGCTCGAGTCGAAAGCGACAGCAGCGGACCTTTCATCCTGGCAGGCCGTGGTCGAAGCCAAAGCGAATCCGAAGGGTGAAGTTGATATCGCGATGGTCGGCAAGTACGTCCAGAACCGCGACTCATATATTTCGCTCAACGAGGCGCTCACGCATGCGGGCGTCAAGAATCGCGTCACGGTCAACATCCACTTCATCGAGTCGACCGATATCGAAGAGCGAGGTACGGCTGCGCTTGCGGGCATGGATGCGATCCTCGTTCCTGGCGGCTTCGGCGAACGCGGTGTCGAAGGCAAGATCGCCGCCGTGCGCTATGCGCGTGAGCGCGGCATTCCCTATCTCGGGATCTGTCTTGGTATGCAGCTCGCGGTAATCGAATACGGACGGCATGTGTTGGGTCTCGTCGGTGCGACCAGCACCGAGTTCAATCGCACGACGCCGCATCCGGTGATCGCGCTCATCACCGAATGGCAGGACGCTGCGCGTGGCACGCAGCAGCGCGACGAGCAGTCGAACCTCGGCGGTACGATGCGTTTGGGTGGCCAAGACGTCACGCTGACGGCAGGTTCGCGTGCCAGCGAAATCTATGGCGGCACGCGCATACGCGAGCGTCATCGGCATCGTTACGAGTTCAACAACACCTATCTCGATCGTTACCGCGCGGCCGGTCTCGTGTTCTCGGGGCTCTCGCCCGATGGCTTGGTCGAGATCGTCGAGCTGCCAGGCCATCCGTGGTTCGTCGCCACGCAGTTCCATCCGGAGTTCACCTCGAACCCGCGTGATGGGCATCCGCTCTTCACGGGCTTCATCGCTGCTGCGAGGAATCAACATGCGTCTCGGTAATGTCGAGGTGGGCGCGCGTGAGCCGCTGTTTCTGATTGCCGGTCCTTGCGTCATCGAAAGCGCTGCGCTGTGCGAAGAAGTGGCAGGACGCATGGTCGAGATCACTCGTGCGCTCGGCATTCCCTACATCTTCAAGGCGTCCTACGACAAGGCGAACCGTTCTTCGCGCAGCAGCTTTCGTGGCCCCGGCATCGAAGCGGGCCTGAAGGTGCTCGAGGATGTGCGTGCCAAGTTCGGTGTGCCGGTGCTTACCGATGTGCACGAAGATACGCCGCTTTCGGAAGTGGCAGCCGTGGTGGATGTGTTGCAGACGCCGGCTTTTCTTTGTCGTCAGACTAACTTCATCGTGGCGGCTGCATCGCAGGGTAAGCCGGTCAACATCAAGAAGGGTCAGTTTCTCTCGCCTTGGGAAATGCAGAACGTCGTCGACAAGGCGCGCTCCACCGGCAACCCCGGCATCATGGTTTGTGAGCGTGGCTTCAGCTTTGGCTATAACAATCTCGTCTCGGACATGCGCTCACTCGCGGTGATGCGCGGCACGGGGTGCCCGGTTGTGTTCGATGCCACGCACTCGGTGCAATTGCCGGGTGGGCAGGGCAGTGCCTCCGGTGGTCAGCGCGAATTCGTACCGGTGCTTGCGCGCGCTGCTGTCGCGGCGGGCGTGGCGGGTCTTTTCATGGAAACCCATCCCGATCCCTCCAAAGCCTTGTCCGACGGCCCGAATGCTTGGCCGTTGCCGCGCATGGCCTCACTGCTCGAAACGCTGCTCGAGCTCGACCGTATCGTGAAATCCAAACCTTTCGAGGAAGATCAAAAATGAGCCGCATCATCGACATCCGAGCCCGCGAGATCATCGATTCTCGGGGCAATCCCACCGTCGAAGCGGATGTGATCCTCGCGAGCGGCGCGGTCGGTCGCGCCGCTGTTCCCTCGGGTGCCTCGACCGGTACGCGCGAGGCGGTTGAACTTCGCGATGGCGACAAGAAGCGCTATCTCGGCAAGGGTGTGCTGAAGGCCGTGCGCAACGTGAATACCGTGATTCGCTCCACGCTGCTCAAGCGTGATGCGCGCGATCAGGAGGATATCGACGCACGCATGATTGCGCTCGATGGCACGGACAACAAAGGTCGTCTCGGTGCCAATGCGCTGCTCGCCGTATCGCTCGCTGTGGCGCATGCGGCGGCTGAGGATACCGATCAGTCCCTGTGGCGTTATCTCGCGCGTGGTCGCAAGCCGGTGATGCCGGTGCCGATGATGAATCTCATCAACGGCGGCGCGCATGCCGACAACAGTCTCGATATCCAAGAGTTCATGATTCTGCCGGTCGGCGCCAAGAGCTTCAGTCAGGCGCTGCAGCAGGGCGCCGAGGTGTTCCACACCTTGAAGGGCATTCTGAAGGGCAAGAAGCTCACGACGGCCGTGGGTGACGAGGGTGGTTTTGCACCGAACCTCGCCTCGAACGAAGCAGCGCTGAAGTTGCTGCTACAGGCGATCGAGAAGGCGGGTTACCGCCCGGGTAAAGACATTTATCTCGGCCTCGATGTGGCCAGTTCCGAGTTCTTCAAGAAGGGTCGCTACGAGTTGCATGGCGAGGGTCGCAGCTTCACGGCGGCGCAGTTCACGCGCTACCTGCGCAAGCTCGTCGACAAGTACCCGATCATCACCATCGAAGATGGCATGGCCGAGGGCGACTGGACCGGTTGGGCGGGGCTCACCGAGGAGTTGGGCGCTGACTGTCAGCTGGTGGGTGATGATCTCTTCGTCACCAATACGGCGATTCTGGCCGACGGCATTCGCAAGGGCATCGCGAACTCCATCCTCATCAAGGTCAATCAGATCGGCACCCTGACCGAGACGCTCGAAGCGATCGAACTCGCCACGAGTTCGGGTTATTCGGCCGTCGTCTCGCATCGCTCGGGTGAAACCGAAGATTCGACCATTGCCGATATTGCCGTGGCCACTGCAGCGACCCAGATCAAGACCGGTTCCATGTCCCGATCTGATCGCATCGCCAAGTACAACCAGCTGCTGCGCATCGAAGAGGAGCTCGGCGGCAAGGTGCGTTATGCAGGGCGCGAGGCTTTCCCCGTAAAACTCTGAGTTGAAAGACTTTCTTTTGCTCGAATCAAGGTTTAATCTGTAAATCCATAATGATCAGAGTGTTCGCAGGGGGGCTCGTTGCACTGACGGTGCTGTTGCAGTACCGCATCTGGCTATCTGCGGATGGCGTCAGTGAAGTGCATCGCCTGAAGCTCGCCGTCGCTCAGCAAAGCACCACGAACACCGAGCTGAAACGTCGGAACGATCAACTCGCTGCAGAAGTCGCCGACCTCAAGGGTGGTCTCGTTGCCATCGAGGAACGTGCTCGCAGCGAGCTCGGCATGATCGGTCCCAGCGAATCTTTCTATCAGGTCGTGCCCAAGGTCATCACGGCGCCACCCGCCAGTGAGCTGACCGATCGAACTCGCACGGCTCAGCGCTGAGTTGACCTCGCCCGTGACGCCGCCGCGCTACTGGCTCGTGATGCCGGCAGCCGGACGCGGCAAGCGTTTGGGTGGCGCTATTCCCAAACAATTTTTGACCGTGGCCGGGCGTCCTTTGATCGCTTGGTCGTTGCAGCCTTTCTTTGATGATCCGCGCTGTGCGGGCGTCATGGTGGCCATTGCGCCCGATGACGCCGATTGGATTGGTCTTCGTGCTTCGCTGCCACGCCCGGTGCTCGAAACGAGCGGCGGTGCCGAGCGAGCCGACTCCGTGCGCTTGGCGTTGCAGGCGTTGCTCTCGCGTGGGGCAGCGCATTCCGATTGGGTACTTGTGCACGATGCGGCTAGGCCCTGTGTTTCGAATGCCGAGATCAAAGCCCTCGTCGATGCCGTCGTGGCGCATGCCGAGCGCGACTCGCCAGCGGGTGATTTGAGAGCAGGCGGACTACTCGCGGTGCCATTGGCCGATACGCTCAAGCGCGGTCGCTCACACAGCGAGGCCACTGTGCCGCGCGAGGGGCTTTGGCGCGCCCTGACTCCGCAGATGTTTCGCTTGGGCGCTTTGCTGCAGGCTTTGCAACAGGCAGATTCCGAGGGGCGTAAACCGACTGACGAAGCGCAGGCGATGGAGTGGCAAGGCAGCGAGCCGCTACTCGTCGGCGGCGAGTCGACCAATATCAAAGTGACGACCTTCGCGGATTTGCGACTCGTGGAAGGCATCTTGCAAGCGCGCAGCAAAGGAGAGTCGCCATGATTATTCGAGTGGGATCGGGCATCGACGTGCATGCCTTCGGGCCCGGCGACCACGTGATGTTAGGCGGTGTTCGCATCGCCCACTCGCAGGGTGTGAAGGCGCACTCCGACGGTGATGTGCTCTTGCACGCTTTGTGCGATGCGCTACTCGGCGCGGCGGGCCTTGGCGACATCGGACAACATTTTCCCGACACCGATCCGCAGTGGAAGGGGGTGGCGAGCGAGGGCTTCGTGCGTCATGCGCTGCGCTTGCTGACCGATCGCGGTTATCGCGTGATCAATGTCGATCTCACCCTGTGCTGCGAGGCTCCGCGGCTCGCGCCCCATCGCGATGCCATCCGCGATACCGTGGCGAGGTTGCTGCAATTGCCCGTCGATGCCGTGAACCTCAAGGCGACGACAACTGAAAAGCTCGGCTTCTTGGGTCGCGCCGAGGGTCTTGCAGCGTTCGCCACCGTTCTCATCGAGCAAAATTAATCATGGAAGAACTTGCTTTGAACCCGCCGCGCGTAGCGGCGCCTTTGGGTCGTGCGCGATTGCGCGAAGTGCCCGAAGATTTCGTGGTGGATGAAGTGCTCGGCTTCACGGCCTCAGGGCAGGGTGAGCATGCCTTGCTTCGGGTGCGCAAGCGCGGCTCGAATACCGGCTGGGTAGCCAAAGAAATCGCAACGCGCGCGGGTGTTCGTCCGTATGATGTCGGTTACGCCGGCCTGAAGGATCGGCATGCCGTCACCACGCAGTGGTATACCGTGCCGACGCGCCGTCGACCGGCAGCCGATTGGCTTGGTGTGCAGGGCGATGGTTATGAGGTGATCGAGGCGTACGCACACTCGCGCAAGTTGCCGCGCGGTGCGCTCGAGGCCAATCGATTTGCGATCACTTTGCGCGGCTACGACGGCGATATCGATGCGTTACGGACGCGTGCAGCCGAGGTCGCACGGACGGGTGTGCCCAATTATTTTGGTCCACAGCGCTTCGGGCGAGATCTTGCGAACCTGCGACCCGGTGATGCACGCGATGCGATGTTCCGCTGGTCGGCCTCGCGCAGTTTGATTTTCAACGCAGTGCTGGCCGAGCGAATCACGGCGGGTAACTGGAACCGGCTGCACCTCGGCGAGAGAGCCAATCTCGATGGCCGCAACTCGAGTTTCGTCGTCGAGGCACTCGATGCCGCCTTGCAGGAGCGACTCGACACCCTCGATATCCATCCGACCGGTCCGATGTGGGGCGAGGGTGGCTGTGGCATCGAGGGCGATATGGCCGATTTCGAGACGACCATCGCGGCGCGGTATCCCGAGTTTCTCGAGTGGCTGCGCGCGGATCGGCTGGCCGCGGCGAGGCGGCCACTGCGTGTGGCGGTGCGCGAACTGTCGGTGGGGATCCACGATGACGGCACACCGATCTTGAATTTCACTTTACGCTCGGGCAGTTTCGCCACCACCGTCCTGCGCGAATTCATCGATGTGGCGACCGGTGAGGGTTCATCCGGTTTCAGGGAGTCCGACGATGCTTGAGATCATCCAACACGGCAGCGTGCGTGAATTGCGTCTCTCGAGAGCGCCGGTCAACGCTCTGAACACCGAATTGATCAGCGCACTCGATGCGGCGATCGCGCTCGCCGAAACAGAGGCTGCAGCGGGCGCTTCGTTGCGTGCGCTCGTGATCTCGGGCAATCCCAAGTTGTTCTCGGCGGGTCTCGATCTGCGTGAGATCATGGGGCCCATCGAGACGGCTCGCACGTTAGTGCTCGCGTTCTCGCAGTTGCAGCTGCGCCTCGCGCGCTCCTCGTTGCCTTTGATCGCAGCGATCACCGGGCACAGTCCGGCGGGCGGTGCGGTGATTGCCATCCTTTGCGACCATCGCATCATGGCTCAGGGCGCCGCGCGCATCGGCCTTAATGAAGTACAGGTGGGCCTGTATCCCGGCGAGACGATCTTTCGTTGTTACGAGCGCATTCTCGGCACCGCTAAAGCGGCGAATTTCCTCACTCGGGGCGCCATGCTCACCGCTGACGAAGCGCTCGCCGCCGGGCTCGTCGATGAGTTGGTCGAGCCTGATCAGGTGATCGCTCGTGCGGTTGCGATCGGTCAGGAGATCGCCGCGCTGCCGCCGATGACTTACAGCAAGACGCGCGCGTTGGTTCGAGCGGATCTCGTACGCCTCGTTGAGCATCCCACCGAGAGTCTCGCTTCGCTGATGCAGGCGGGCTGGGTGACCGACGAGACGCGCGAGCGCATGGCAGCGCTTTTGCGCTAGCCTTGCAGCAACACGTAGATGGCGCCCGTGCCGCCATCGCGCTGGTTCGCCGAGCAAAAGGCCACGACGTTCTCGGTGCGGCGCAGAATCACATTGACTGCTTGCTTGAGCACGGGACCGCGCGGTCCTGAACCTAAGCCTTTGCCGTGGATGACGCGTACGCAGCGCTGTTGGCGCGCGATGCAACGCGAGAGAAAGTCGCGCAACTCTCGCTTGGCTTCCGCGACGATGAGACCGTGCAGATCAAGCTCGGCTTCGACGCGGTAATAACCCCGTCGCAAGCGGCGCATCACGGCATCTTGCACGCCGCCGCGTCGGTAGGAGAGATCGTCGCCGAACTCCACATCGAGATCGATCGGTGTGAGGACGAGGCTGTCCTCGAGCACTTCGGCCTCGCCAAGACGGCGAAAGCGGGCGCGCGGCGGTGGCGGCTTTGGGCGATGGCGAACGCGAGGCTGATGGCGCAGCGGCTTCGCCCCGCGCACCGCGTCGCGAAAGGCGCGAATGTCTTCCTCGGGCGGCTTGCGCTCTGGGGGCTTACGCATCCTGCTGCTACCTCCATCCGTAGGCGTTCAGTATATTAAACTTGCCCGATGAAGATTCTCGTCAGCAACGACGACGGGTACCGGGCGCCGGGTATCCTCGCCCTGCGCCAAGCCCTCACGGGTCTCGCGGAGCTGACGGTCGTCGCTCCCGAGCGCAACCACAGCGGCGCGAGTAATGCCTTGACGCTCGAATCACCCCTTCGGGTGACGAATTACGAGCCGCAGGCCTATTTCGTCTCCGGTACGCCCACCGACTGCGTGCACCTGGCGATTTCAGGGCTGTTCGATTTTGAGCACGACATGGTCGTCTCCGGTATCAACAACGGCGAGAACTTGGGCGACGACGTGCTGTATTCCGGTACGGTGGCCGCCGCCATTGAGGGTCGCTTTCTCGGCTTGCCGACCGTGGCGTTCTCGTTGCGGCGCCCAGCGCAGGGCGAGATGGATTACACCGCCGCAGGGCGCGTCGCGCGGCTCGTCGTCGAGCGATTGCTGGCCAAGCCGCTCGATCGAAACATGATCCTCAACGTCAACATCCCGCACCGGGCTTACGCTGATCTACGGGGTTTCAGGGCCACTCGTTTAGGGCATCGCCATCGTGCCGAGAAAATTACTCGCGCGCTGGATCCGCGCGGTCGTGAAGTCATTTGGGTGGGCCAGGCCGGCGAGGGACAGGATGATGGTCCCGGCACCGATTTCCATGCGGTTGCCGAGGGCTACGTGTCGATCACACCGCTGCAGGTGGATCTGACTCGCCATAGCGAGATTGCGACGGTGGAGCGTTGGTTGGCCGGCATCGGCGAATGAACGAACAGCGTCGTAGCGGTATCGGCATGACCTCGGCTCGCACTCGCGACCGACTCGTGCAGCGACTCATCGAACAGGGTATTCGCAACCGCGAGGTGCTCGAGTGCATCCGCTCGACCCCGCGTCACCTTTTCATCGACGAAGCGCTCTCGAGTCGTGCCTACGAAGACACGGCCTTGCCCATCGGCTTCGGGCAGACCATCTCGCAACCCTACATCGTGGCGAGGATGACCGAGGCTTTGCTCGAAGTTGGGCCCTTGCACAACGTGCTGGAGGTCGGCACCGGTTGCGGCTATCAAACGGCAATTTTGGCGGCGCTGGTGCCGCGCTTGCATAGCATCGAACGCATCGAAGCGCTGCATCTGCGAGCGCAGCAGCGATTGCAGGAATTGGGCGCGACCCATGTGCGCCTTCGGCACGGTGATGGTTACGAAGGCTGGCGAGCGAACGCTCCTTACGATGGCATTCTCGTGGCGGCTGCGCCGCCGGAAGTGCCCGAGGCGCTATTGCGACAACTGGCGCCGGGTGGACGTCTCGTGATGCCCGTCGGCGATGATCGCAAGCAGGTGTTGCTGCGCGTGACTCGGCGCGATGGTGGTTACGAGCGTGAGATGTTGGGCCCCGTCTCGTTCGTGCCGCTGCAGAGCGGGCTCGTTAGCGATACGGGAACAGCAGGGCGATGACGCGGCGTTCGTCCTGTACGAGCACGTTGTAGGTACGACAGGCCGCACCGAGTTCCATCACCTCAAGGCCGATTCGCCGCTCGAGAAACCAACTGCGCTGCTGTGCAGGCAGGAAGAGTTGGCCTCCGGCCCAACCGATCAAGACGAGCTCCGGCGCTTCGGCGAGTAGTGAGCCGAGCTGCTCTTCACGCAAATCGAGCGGGTTTTGTACCGGTATGTTCCCATCGAGCAGCGTGGGGCCCACCATCACGGCTCGATCGAAACGCTGTTCGCCGATGCATAGCACCCCGTCCGCATAACTGCGGATGAGGTTGACGGCCCCAGTCGAAGTCACGGTCAGTCTCATGCTTCGATAACATACGCGATGTGCGTGAACTCGTGCTCATACTCCCTGGACTTTTTTTAAACGCCGATGCGGTCAGCGCATTGGGCGCTTGGCGTTTTGCGACGCCGCGCCTGCTCAAGGGCGGTTGGCGATTCGCTTTCGCGCGCAGCCTCGGGCGTGAAGATGTCGCGCTCGCGAGTCCTGCGAGTGTCGTGGCGGCAAGCGCAGGCTTGCCGATCGATGCGTGGCTGGTAACACCGCTGCATCTAATCGCAGGGTTGACGACGCTGCATCTGCCGACGGACGGTGTCTTGCGATTGTCGGCTGATGAAGCACGAGAGTTAGCCGCGCGATTTGCGATCACTTTCGGCGCCGATGGTCTCGCCTTGCATCCGCTCGAGGACGGTTCGATGCTGCTATCGGGATTGAGCGGTTGCGCTGCCGAGACGGTCGATCCGGCGCTGCTCTCATCACCGTTTTCATCGCAGGCGCTCGCGAGCGCGCAGCCCGCGGGTGAGGGCGCTGCCAGGTTGCGCGCACTCATGACGGAAATCGAAATGTGGTTGCACGATTTGCCGCTCAATCGTGAGCGCGAACAGGCGGGTCTACCTTTGATCCGCTCGTTGTGGTTGTGGGGCGGCGGTCCAACCCATCACGCAGAGCCGCAACCGGCGGCGGCCGCGCCCCTCGGCGAGGCGTCTTATTTCATCGTGCACACGCGCGATCCGTGGGCGCGTGCCTGTTGTGGTTTGGTGGGCATCGATTGCGAGCCACTCGAGATGACTCCCGAATTCTTCACTCGGGTCGCAGCGGCACTGCAGAGCGGCGAGCTCTCGAAGCTCACGCTGATTGCCACCGATCGGGCGGTGTCGGTGCGTCCGAGTGATCGTTGGCGTTGGTGGCGACCACGCCGTGATGCGCTCGCGGCATTGACGGAGGCCGCGTGAAACTCACCGTCGTTCGTCGAGCGCCATCGAGCGCCGCGTTGCAACGCCTCGCGCATCTTCCACCCGTCCTCGCGCGTGCGTATGCCGCGCGTGGCATCGAGGATCCCGCGCAATTATCGATCGGTCTCGATCGTCTACTGCCGGTCGGTACTCTGGAGGGTATCGATGCCGCCGTGCGTTTGCTGCTGCAGCACCGCGAGCGTCGCAGCCGCATTCTCGTCGTCGGTGACTTCGATGCCGATGGTGCGACAAGTTCGGCTCTGATCGTGCGCGCCTTGCGCGCCTGGGGTTATCCCGAGGTCGATTTTCTTGTGCCGAACCGCTTCGAGTTCGGTTATGGGCTGACGCCCGAAATCGTCGCGATCGCGGCCGAGCGTGAGCCGGCTCTGATCATCACCGTAGATAACGGCATCTCGAGTATCGCGGGTGTGTCGTCGGCGCGTGAGCGTGGCATCGATGTGCTCGTGACCGATCACCATTTGGCGGGTCACGAGTTACCGATGGCCAACGTCATCGTCAATCCGAATCTCGCAGGAGCGACTTTCGGTTCGCGATCGCTAGCGGGCGTCGGCGTTGCGTTCTACGTCATGGCTGCGCTGTATCGCAGCTTGGGCGACAGCGCATTACCGTCGCCAGCTACATGGCTAGATTTGGTTGCGCTCGGTACCGTCGCCGACATCGTACCGCTCGATCAAAATAATCGTGTGTTGGTCGCACAGGGTTTGCAGCGGATCCGTGCCGGTCGTTGCACGCCGGGCGTTCGTGCGCTGCTCGAAACCGGTGGCAAGCTGCTCGGCAATGTCATCGCGACGGATCTAGGCTTCGTCGCCGGGCCGCGCATCAACGCGGCTGGTCGACTCGATGATATGAGCATCGGGATTCGCTGTCTGCTCACCGACTCGGCCGAGGAGGCGACTCTCATCGCGCAACGTCTCGATGAGCTCAATCGCGAGCGTCGCAGCATCGAAGGTGCCATGCAGGAGCAAGCGATGGCGGCGGTACGTCGCCTCGGCGAACCCGGCCACGATCGGCGTGGTGTGTGCCTCTTTGACTCGGAGTGGCATCAGGGAGTGGTGGGTCTGGTTGCCGGTCGCGTGAAAGAGCGAGTGCGTCGCCCCGTGATCGCCTTCGCACGCGCAGGCGATGGTAGCTTGCGAGGCTCGGCCCGATCGGTCGCCGGCGTGCACGTGCGCGATGTGCTTGAGGCGATCTCGACTCGAACGCCCGGGCTCATCGTGCGCTTCGGGGGTCATGCGATGGCCGCCGGTCTGACGCTCGAAGAAGACAAGCTTGATCAATTTGCGGCCGAGTTCGATCGCGAGGTCACCCTCTGGCAGGCGGGTGGCTCTCTGGCCGATCGGATTGATTCCGACGGCGAGCTCGCCGTGGATGAGATCTCGCTCAAGACCGCCGAGATATTGCGTGAGGCCGGTCCGTGGGGTCAGGCGTTCCCCGAGCCGTCGTTCGATCAGTCGTTTCGGTTGCGCAACGTACGGATCGTGGGCGAGAACCACCTCAAGATGTGGGTCGAGCTTGGCGATACCGGACGGCGCTTCGATGCGATTGCTTTCAATGCGCTGCAGGGTAGACCGGATCGACTGGATGCTTCCGGCAAACCGGTGCTGCCCGATCAGGTTCATCTCGTCTATCGCCTCGATATCAACGAGTGGGGCGGTGAACGTCGCCTGCAGCTGATGGTCGACCATCTGCTAGAATGATTCGCATGATTGAACTTGGCATTATCAAGCGCTCCCTCGCCGACCTTCAGGAACGTGTCAGTTCCTTAAGGGGGTTTCTTTGAGTACGACCTAAAGAAGGAACGTCTCGAAGAGGTCTCGCGCGAATTAGAAGATCCTGCCATCTGGCAGAAGCCTGAAAAAGCTCAAGAGCTCGGTCGCGAACGCGCGCGACTCGCAGGCGAAATCGACACCATGGATGCGGCCACCCGGTCGGTATCCGACTCCATCGAACTGCTCGAACTCGCCGAAGCCGAGGACGATGAGGGCACTGCACGCGAAGTCGAGCGGGATCTGCCCTCGGTTGAGGCGCAGGTGCGCAAGCTCGAACTGAAGCGCATGTTCCGCGGCGAGATGGACTCGCACAACGCTTATCTCGACATCCAGGCCGGTGCCGGTGGTACCGAGGCGCAGGACTGGGCGCACATGCTGATGCGCATGTACCTCAAGTGGGCTGCCAACCGTGGCTTCACAGTCGAAGTGGTCGACTCGAACGGCGGCGAAGTCGCGGGCATCAAGAGCGCGACCATCGAGTTCAAGGGTGATCACGCCTATGGTTGGTTGCGCACCGAGACGGGCGTACATCGCCTCGTGCGCAAGTCGCCGTTCGATTCGGGTAATCGACGCCACACCTCGTTCGCGTCGGTGTTCGTATCGCCGGAAATCGATGATGACATCAGCGTCGATATTAACCCCGCCGATCTCGAAACCGATGTCTACCGCTCAAGTGGCGCGGGTGGTCAGCACGTCAACAAGACCGAGTCGGCGGTGCGTATCAAGCACGTGCCCTCGGGGATCGTCGTTGCCTGTCAAAGCGAGCGCAGTCAGCATAAGAACCGCGCGACCGCCATGAAGATGTTGAAAGCGAAGCTCTATGAGCTCGAGGTCAACAAGCGTAACGCCGCAGCCAAAGTGCTCGAAGAGTCGAAGTCCGATGTGAGCTGGGGTCACCAGATCCGCTCCTACGTGCTCGATCAGTCGCGCATCAAAGATTTGCGTACCGACGTGGAAGTGGGTAACACCACCGCCGTTCTCGATGGCGACCTCGACGGTTTCCTCGAAGCGTCACTGAAGGCCGGTTTGTAACAGGGCAGGATGCCGATCATGAGCGAGCAACTCGAACCCCCGATCGACGAGAACAAGCTGATCGCCGAGCGACGAGCTAAGCTCACCGCACTGCGCGAGCGCGGGCTGCCGGCATTTCCGAACGATTTTCGCCCCGACTCGCAGGCGGCGGATCTGCATCTCGGTTATGACGAGAGCGAGGGTGCTGCGCTCGATGCGCAGGCGATCCGCGTGAAAGTGGCCGGGCGCATGATGCTGCGACGCATCATGGGCAAAGCGAGCTTTGCGCACATCCAGGATTCCTCCGGACAGATTCAGCTCTTCCTGCAGCGCGATGTACTCGCCGAGGCCTACGAGTCGTTCAAGGGTTGGGACATCGGCGATATCGTGGCGGCCGAAGGCGTGCTGTTCAAAACCAAAACCGGCGAGTTGTCGGTGCGCGTCGAGTCGGTGCGCCTGCTCGTCAAGTCGCTGCGACCGCTACCAGACAAGTGGCACGGCCTTGCCGATACGGAATCCCGCTATCGCCAGCGCTACGTCGATCTCATCATGAACGAGGAGAGTCGCGCGGTATTTCGCAAGCGAACCGAGCTCGTTCGCTTTATCCGCAGCATGCTCGATGCATTGGGCTTTCTCGAGGTCGAGACGCCTATGATGCAGCCGATCCCGGGTGGCGCGGCAGCGCGTCCCTTCGTGACGCATCACAACGCGCTCGACATCGACATGTATCTGCGCATCGCGCCGGAGCTCTATTTGAAGCGCCTCGTCGTCGGTGGCTTCGATCGTGTCTACGAGATCAATCGTAATTTCCGTAACGAGGGTCTTTCGACGCGACACAACCCCGAATTCACGATGCTCGAGCTCTATCAGGCTTACGCGGATTATCGCGACTTGATGGATCTCGTCGAGCGTTTGTTGCGCGGCGCTGCCGAGGCGGTGGTGGGCTCGTTGCAATTTGAGTCGCAGGGACGGCAGTACGATCTGAGTGTGCCGTTCCGTCGAGTGAGCGTCGAAGATTTGATCATGGAGTGCAATCCGAGTCTCGATCGATCGCAGTTGCGTGACATCGGCTATCTGCGCGCTGCGTGTGATGAGCGCGGTATTCCCTGGAAGAAGGGTGATGGCGCGGGCAAGTTGCAAATCGAATTGTTCGAGAAGACGGGCGAGCACACTTTGCTCGATCCGACTTTCGTGTTCGGTTATCCAGCCGAAGTCTCACCGCTGTCTCGAGCGAATGATGCGGATCCGTTTCTCACCGATCGATTCGAGTTCTTCGTGGGTGGTCGTGAGCTCGCCAACGGTTTCTCCGAGCTCAATGATGCCGAAGATCAGGCCGAGCGCTTTCGCGCGCAGGTCGAGCGTAAGGATGCCGGTGACGAGGAGGCGATGTTTTACGACGCCGACTACGTGCGCGCGCTGGAATACGGCATGCCGCCGACGGCGGGCCTTGGCATCGGCATCGATCGGTTGGTGATGTTCCTGACCAACTCCGCATCGATTCGCGATGTACTGCTATTCCCGCAGATGCGGCCCGAGTAGCGTCACTCGCGGGGCAGTGCATAGCCGAGTGGCAGGCTCGGCAGATCAAACGTCGTCACCGCCAGAAACTCCGTGCTACCGGTGTCGGTCGTGGCCAGCTGAACCACTTGCGCGTTGCGACCATCTTGCAGAGTGACCGACGCGGCAGGCGCGATCTCGCCCGAGACGACCATGCTCGAATCAAATCGCTGCAGACGGCGCTTCACACGGCCGCGGTAGTGCGCGCGGGCGATCACTTCCTGCCCTGTGTAGCAGCCTTTGGTAAAAGAAATCGCCTCTAGTAAATCGAGATTCAGCATCTGCGCGACGAATTCGCTGGCGGTCGCCTCCGTGATCATCGGTAGGCCGGCACGTACATCAGCGAGTTGCCAAGCCGCGAGGTCGGCGGTGTCGGTCGAGTCGTCCGTATCGCCTGGCCGTAGGCTTATCCAACGACCATCGTTCGCGTATGACCAGATCCGTCTCGCTTCGTCCGGTGGGGTGGGTGGCCAGCCGCCCTCGATCGACCACAACGCCGTTTCATCGCTTAATTTGACCTTCGCGCGCAGCACATAACGCTGCAGCAGTGCGAGCGTGCTCGCGAGACGCTCGCGCGGCAGCACGAGCAGCACATCGTCGTTGTCTTGCGGTAGCAGCAACACGATGGCCAGCACCCGACCCTGCGGGTTGTGTAAGCCCGCACGCAGGGCGTGATCGCTCGTGAGCGTCGAGAGGTCTTGCGACAGCTGCCCGTTGAGGAAACGCCGGGTATCCGGTCCGCGCGCGGCGATGACACCAAGATGTGTGAGGATCATGGCGCTGATTTTGCCCGATTCCGAAGCGCCAGCCAGCGGCCGTTCGCTGTGGCCTTGGTGCAACGTTTCTGGCATGATTCGCGCACGATGCAGCACGATCCACAGGGGGTGGGGCGGCCCGCGTCAGCGGCTGTTCCCGTGCCCGTTTCCAAACCCGAGACTCCTCCCGTCGACGATGTCGTCCACGGGTCAGCGACTGCCGAAATCGGCGGACCTAGCGGTCCTGAACCCACTCGGTTCGGCGACTGGGAGAAGAACGGGCGTTGCATCGACTTCTGATCACGCGGGATTCTCAACGATGCGTCAACGACCTCTCTCTCCTCATCTCGACATCTACCGATTCGCCTACACCATGGCGACCTCGATTGCGCACCGCATTACGGGTGTGGTT
Organism: Pseudomonadota bacterium; assembly: GCA_039799645.1. Classification (GTDB taxonomy): domain Bacteria; phylum Pseudomonadota; class Gammaproteobacteria; order Steroidobacterales; family Steroidobacteraceae; genus UBA964. The sequence goes on from JBDLSG010000008.1 coordinate 17,062, forward strand.
CTCACCGCGGGTTTCGGTGTGTTGATTTACTGGCTGGTGGCCGCTGCGAGCAGCGCTGAGTCCTATGCGGCGGCGCAGCAAATTATCAGCTCGGGCCCGGTCAAGCTCTTGCTGATCGGCTGGTTGCTGGCGTTCTGCTACCACTTGCTCAACGGAATCCGCCATCTGAACTGGGATCGGGTACGAGGGCTCGAGCGTCACGAGGCGCGTCGCAGTTCGCGCATCGTGATCATCGCCACCATCGTGCTGTTCGTGATCTTTGCGGCGCGTGCCTTCGCCTCGGGGGTGCTGTCATGAGCTTGCAGAGTCCGCTCGGTCGCGTCGTGGGTCGCGGTTCTGCCCATCAGGGTGTTTCGCATTGGTGGGTGCAGCGTCTGACGGCGATCGCGCTCATTCCGTTGACGCTGTGGTTCGCACTGCGTGTGACGGGTTTGCCCGACTACGAGCATGAGACCGTTCGCGCCTGGATCGCCACGGGCTGGCACCCGGTGTGGTTGATTTTGTTGATCGGCACGCTGGCTTGGCACTCGGCGCTCGGCGTGCAGGTCGTTCTCGAAGATTACGTGCATGAGAAGGGCATCAAGGTGGCCGCTCTCGTGACCTCGACTTTCCTTCACGTTCTCGCGGTCGTCGCCGGCACCTACGCCGTGCTTCGAGTCGCGTTCACGTTCACTGCGGGATGACATTCGATGGCTGCTTACTCTTTCATTGATCACACCTACGACGTCGTCGTCGTCGGCGCCGGTGGCGCCGGTTTGCGATCGACGCTGGGTCTCGCCGAGGCGGGTCTGTCGACGGCCTGCATCACCAAAGTATTCCCGACGCGTAGTCACACGGTTGCGGCGCAGGGCGGTATTTCTGCCGCTCTCGGCAACATGGGCGAGGACGACTGGCGCTATCACTTCTACGACACCATCAAAGGTTCCGACTGGCTCGGTGACCAAGATGCCATCGAGTTCATGTGCAAGGAGGCCCCGGCGGCCGTCATCGAACTCGAGCACTACGGTGTGCCGTTCTCGCGCACGCCAGATGGCCGTATCTACCAGCGTCCCTTCGGTGGCATGACGACGCAGTATGGCAAGGGTATCGCGCAGCGTACCTGTGCCGCCGCCGACCGAACCGGTCATGCGATGCTGCATACGCTCTATCAGCAGTCGATCAAGAACGAGGCCGAGTTCTTCATCGAATACTTTGCCATCGATCTGATCATGGAAAACGGCGAGTGCCGCGGCGTCGTCGCGCTCAATCTGGCCGAGGGTACGATCCATCGTTTCCGCGCCCATCTCGTGATTCTCGCGACAGGCGGTTACGGCCGCGCATACTTCTCCTGCACCTCGGCGCATACCTGCACGGGTGACGGTGGCGGCATGGCGCTGCGCGCCGGTCTGCCGCTGCAGGACATGGAGTTCGTGCAGTTCCACCCGACCGGCATCTATGGCGCCGGCTGTCTCATCACCGAAGGTTCGCGCGGCGAGGGTGGTTATCTCACCAACTCGCGTGGCGAGCGATTCATGGAGCGCTACGCGCCGAATGCCAAGGATCTGGCTTCGCGTGACGTGGTTTCGCGCTCGATGACCATCGAGATCCGCGAAGGTCGCGGTGTCGGTAAGGATGCCGATCACATCCATCTGCACCTTGAGCACTTGGGCCCCGATGTCATCAAGCAACGATTGCCGGGCATCGCGGAGACCGCGCGCATTTTTGCCGGCGTCGATGTGAACAAAGAGCCGATCCCGGTGTTGCCGACCGTGCACTACAACATGGGCGGCATCCCCTGTAACTACCACGGCGAAGTGGTCACCATGAAAAATGGCGACCCGAACTGCGTCGTTCCGGGCTTGATGGCAGTCGGCGAGGCCGCTTGCGTCTCGGTGCACGGCGCGAATCGTTTGGGCTCGAATTCTTTGCTCGATCTCGTCGTGTTCGGTCGCGAGGCGGGTCGTCATGCGGCCTCGATCGTAAAACCGGGTACCTCGCATCGTCCGTTGCCGAAAGAGGCGGGCGATCTGGCCATCTCGCGACTCGACAAATTTCGCAACGCCGACGGCTCGCGTACGACGGCGCAGATTCGCCTCGAGATGCAGAAAGTTATGCAGTCGGATGCGGCCGTATTCCGCACCGGCAGCTCGCTGCAGGAAGGCTGCGAGAAGCTCGCCAAGACGGTCGACTCGTTCGCCGATGTGAAAACGAGCGATCGTGGCCTCATCTGGAACACCGATCTGATCGAGACGCTAGAGCTCGACAACCTGCTTGGGCAGGCGGTCGCGACGATTCAATCGGCGGAGAACCGCAAGGAGAGTCGTGGTGCGCATGCCCGAGAAGACTTCAAGGATCGTGACGATACCCATTGGCTCAAGCACACACTTTGCTGGGTGGATGAGAAGGGCAAGGCCACCATCGACTATCGTTCGGTGAACCTGCACACGCTCACGAGCGACGTCGAGCCCATTCCCCCTAAGGCGCGCACCTACTGAGTTCGAGGATCTTCGACCATGGCCGAGTTTCGACTTCCCGCCAACTCTCGTATCAACAAGGACGGCAAGGTGCACAAGGCACCGGCCGGCTCCAACAACGTACGCACTTTCAAGGTGTATCGCTACGATCCGGACGGTGGCGAGAACCCGCGTATCGACACCTTCGAAGTGGATATGGACAGCTGTGGTCCGATGGTGCTCGATGCACTCATCAAGATCAAAAACGAGCTGGACTCGAGCCTGACCTTCCGTCGTTCCTGCCGCGAGGGTATCTGCGGCAGTTGTGCGATGAATATCGACGGCACCAACACGCTCGCCTGCACGAAAAGCTGCGACGAGGTGAAGGGCGAGGTCAAAATTTATCCGCTGCCGCATATGCCGGTGGTCAAGGATCTCGTGCCGGATCTCACGCAGTTCTACGCGCAGTACGCCTCGGTCAAGCCGTGGCTGCAATCGAAGACACCGGCGCCACCCGACCGCGAGCGTCTGCAAGCACCGGAGGAACAAGAAAAGATCGACCGACCGTCGGCCTGCATTTTGTGCGCCTGCTGCTCGACTTCGTGCCCGAGCTATTGGTGGAACGGCGATCGTTACCTCGGTCCCGCGGCCTTGCTGGCAGCGTATCGATGGATCATCGACAGCCGCGACGATGCGACGGGTGAGCGCCTCGATGCGCTGCACGATCCGTTCAAGCTCTATCGTTGCCACACCATCATGAACTGCACCGAGGCTTGTCCGAAGGATCTCAACCCGGCCAAGGCCATCGCCGAGATCAAGCGGATGATGGTCGAGCGCGAGCACCTCTGAACCGCGCGTCCTCCGCGCTCGCCGGCATGAATGCCTCGACGGCGAAGGTTGGATTGGGTCGTCTGCGCTGGATGTGTCGGCGCGGCATGAGGGAGCTCGATGTGTTGCTCGAGCGGTGGCTCGAGCAACACGGCACTGCCGCCTCGAACGAGGAGCTCGTCCGGTTCGAAGCACTGCTGCAATGGCAGGACCCCGAGCTCGTACGTTATCTGATCGCCGGCGAGATCCACTCCGATCCGGATCAGGCAGCCCTACTGCAGTCCATTCGGGGCGTTTGAGCGCTCCGAGCGGTTACACTGCGGACAAAATCTCCCTCAAAGGGCGCCCCTTGCGAACTTTTGTGAAGTCCCTCTGTCTACCCTCACGCGATGTGTGCGTGGCCGGTATTGCAGCTTGTGGCGGATCCTTCCGACATGAGCACTGAAGCCAGCGATCTGAGTCTGGTTCAGCTCGCCCAGCGGGGCGATGCTGGGGCTTTCGATGCGTTGGTTCGCCGTTACCAGCACAAGGTCGTGAAACTCGTCATGCGTTACGTGCGTGACCCGGCCGAGGCAGAGGATGTTGCCCAGGAAGCATTTATCAAGGCGTACCGAGCATTGCCGCGTTTTCGCGGTGACAGCGCCTTCTACACCTGGCTCTATCGCATCGCCATCAATACTGCCAAGAATGTCATCGCGGCGCGCGGCCGCAGTCCGATCGACTACGACCTCGATCGTCCCGAAGGCGAAGAGTCCGCCGAATTGCAGGCTCGCATGAAGGACACCGCGACACCCGAAGCGATGGCGCTCACCGAGGAGATCCGCTCCACCGTGAATGCGGCCATCGAGTCCCTCCCGGAAGATTTACGCAATGCCATCGTGCTGCGTGAACTCGAAGGTATGTCTTACGAAGAGATCGCAGCCGCCATGGACTGTCCCGTCGGGACGGTCCGATCGCGCATTTTCCGCGCGCGCGAGGCGATCGATAACCGATTACGTGAAGTGTTTGACGGCGGGCTAGGCCGCGGCGAGGTAGTGGGATGAGTGCAGATCAGACTGGCAGCCAACGCGAGAGCCAACTATCGGCGATGTTCGATGGCGAACTGCCGGAGGGCGAGTGTGAACTCGTCGCACGGCGGCTCGCCAAGGACGAGAATCTCCGTCGCAGTTGGGATAACTATTCTTTGATCGGTGCGGTGATGCGTAGCGAGCCGCTGGCTCGGCGTCACCTTGCGCCTCAGGTCGCCGCGATCGTGCAGGCTGAGCATAACGAGATCGCGACAGAGCCAGACCGAGGCAGCGTGGCTGCAACAGGCCGGCTGGCAGCGGGTCGACACTCCGCGCTGCGTTGGGCTGGTGGCTTTGGGGTCGCAGCGGCAGTCGGTGCAGTCGCCATATTCTTCGTCGGCAACCCGCAGAGCGAGACGATCGTCGCGGATGCGGCCAAAAACCCAGCCACGGCACCGGCAACGGCGGTCGGCGAGGTCGTCGAAGAGGTGGTGATCCCCGCAGCGTCCGCGCAGGGCGACGAAATCATCTTGGCCATGAAGCCGACCGAACCTGAGAGTTACGTAACGCCGCCGATTCGCGAGGGCGGCGGGTCGACTGTGACAGCCCCCGTGCAGCTTGCCAATTTCGTCGCAGCCCACAGTGCCGTCGCGGCACCCATGTTACGTCACGGGACACTCTCGACCCTGATTAGCAGCGCACCGATCGTCGAGGAGGTCGCGACAGAGCCGGCCGCCGTCGCGACCGAGGATGCACCCGCGCGGAGTGAGATTCTTTGATGGCTGCGCTCGACTTGCGTCGTTCGGCAGCGGTGTGGCTTGCCACTTTGACGGCAGCGACGCTGCCACTCGGGGCTTTCGCGAGTGAAGCGCGGGATTGGCTCGAGCGGATGAACAAAGCACTCTCCGAGCGCAGTTACGACGGCACTTTCTTCCACACTCGCGGCGGGCGCGCCGAATCGATGCGAATCGTGCATCGTGTCCAAGAGGGTGAGGTGTGCGAACGATTGATGTCGCTCGATGGATCGGGGCGCGAGTTCGTGCGCCGCGGCAACGAGGTCGCCTACGTATTGCCGGACCAGGAAATGGTGCTGACGGAGGAGCGACCACATTCGGGTGGGTTGCTGCCAACCTTGCCGCGTATCGATGATCGACAAGCCGAGCTCTATGAATTCAGTCCCGTGAAGAAAGTGCGCTTGATGGGTCGCGATGCGCGGTTCATCGCGATGACACCGCGTGATCCGTTCCGCTACGGTTATCGGGTCTGGATCGATGCGCGTTCACACATGCCGCTCAAGACGGAACTGCATGACGCGAAGGGTGAGGTGCTCGAGCGTATTGCTTTTGCCAATCTCGTACTCATGCGCAGTATTCCGGATGAAACCTTCCGACTGCCTGCGGGATCCGAGCGTTACCGTCGCGTGCATTCGCGATTTATACGCGTCGAGAGTAGCGCCGGAGTTCGTCAGGTATGGACGACGGCGCGTTTGCCGCAAGGATTTCGTCTGACCCAACAGGTCGAACAGACCCTTCCGGGTACGGATCGACCGGTCTCCCATCTGGTGTTTTCTGACGGTCTGGCCTCGGTGTCGGTTTTCATCGGTGCGGCCGTCACGCTCGAGGCGGCGCAGCAGCAGGTGGGTGGTACGCAGCAGGGCGCCGCCACCACGCTCGTCACCATGATCGATGGAAAGCCTGCCGTTGTCGTCGGTGAGGTTCCGCTGCGAACCGCGCGGATGATCGCTTCGCAGTTGAAGGCCGCTCGCAGCGCCGTACCCAACCCACCGCGACGGCCAGCGAATCCCGCGACGCCGCCGGCCGCGGCGCCTGCGCCCTGAGCTGCGCTTGAACGAGGCTCGCCTGACGCTGCTCTCACGCGAGGGCTGTGGCCTCTGCGAGGAGTTTGCAGCCGAGCTCGCCGCGCTCGCCGAGCAGATATCCCTACCGCCGCTCGAGATCGCCGACGTGGATTCCGACCCCGAGTGGCAGCGTCGCTATGGGCTCAAGATTCCCGTCCTTCTGTGGGGCGATCAGCCGGTTTTGACGACCTTTTTCGACGCCGCTGAGTTACAACGCCTTTTCCGGGTTCGGTGACGGTGCCTCCGGTATAATTTGGCGTTTTGCCGCCCCTGCGGCTCAGCCGGTCACCGATGCAGAATATTCGCAACTTTTCGATCATCGCCCACGTCGATCACGGCAAGTCCACACTCGCCGATCGGTTGATCCAGCTCTGTGGTGGGCTCGATGCGCGTGAGATGCAAAGTCAGGTGCTCGATTCCATGGCACTTGAGCGCGAACGCGGCATCACCATCAAGGCGCAGAGCGTCACGCTCTACTACAACGCGAAGAACGGTCAACGCTACCAACTGAACCTCATCGATACGCCGGGGCACGTTGACTTCTCTTACGAGGTGTCGCGCTCTCTGGCCGCCTGTGACGGCGCTTTGCTCGTGGTGGATGCCTCACAGGGTGTTGAGGCGCAGAGCGTGGCCAATTGCTACACGGCCATCGAGCAGGGCCTCGAAGTGCTGCCGGTCATTAACAAGATTGATCTGCCCTCGGCTGATCCGCCGAAGGTGATCCGCGAGATCGAAGAAATCATCGGCATCGATGCTCAGGATGCCGTGCGCGTCTCGGCCAAGACGGGCGAGAACGTCCCCGAGTTACTCGAAGCGATCGTCGAACGTATTCCCGCGCCCAAGGGCGACCCGGCAGCGCCGTTGCAAGCGCTCATCATCGACTCGTGGTTCGACAACTACGTGGGTGTGGTCTCGCTCGTGCGCGTCGTCAATGGCACGATCAAGATCGGCGATAAGATCCGCGTGATGTCGACCGGTCGTATTTGGCAGGTCGACAAGCTGGGTCGTTTCACGCCCAAATCGCTCGCCGCGCCACAGTTGTCAGCGGGCGAGGTGGGTTTTGTGATCGCGGGCGTCAAAGAAATCGATGGCGCACCGGTTGGCGATACGATCACCCTCGATGCCAAGCCCTGCGATGCTCAGTTGCCGGGTTTCAAACAGGTTCAGCCGCGCGTGTTCGCCGGGCTCTTTCCGGTCAATGCAGACGACTACGAGTCTTTCCGCGATGCGCTCGCCAAGCTGCGTTTGAACGATTCGGCCTTGCACTACGAACCAGAAGTCTCCGGTGCCTTGGGCTTCGGGTTCCGCGTCGGATTCTTGGGACTTTTGCACATGGATATCGTGCAGGAGCGGCTTGAGCGCGAGTACAACCTCGATCTCATCACGAGTGCTCCAACTGTGATTTACGAGGTGGGTCTCGTCGATGGCACGAACGAATACGTCGATAATCCGGCCAAGTTGCCGCCGCCCAATAAGCTCGCCGAGATCCGCGAACCGATCATCATCGCCAACATCCTCGTGCCGCCCGACTACGTTGGTGCCGTGTTGCAGCTGTGCACCGAGAAGCGTGGTGTCCAGAAAAAAATGCAGTACCTCGCCAATCAGGTATCGCTGCAATACGCATTACCGCTTGCCGAGGTCGTGCTCGATTTCTTCGATCGCTTGAAGTCGGTCAGTCGCGGTTATGCGAGCTTCGATTACGAATTCAGCCATTTCCAGGCTGCGCCGCTGGTCAAACTCGATATCCTCATCAATGGCGACAAGGTCGATGCGCTATCGATCATCGTGCACCGCGACAGCGCCTATCAGCGCGGTCGTGAGCTCGTCGACAAGATGCAGGAATTGATCCCGCGGCAGATGTTCGAGGTGGCGGTGCAGGCGGCGATCGGCGCACATGTGATCGCGCGCGCGACGGTCAAGGCGCTGCGCAAAAACGTCTTGGCCAAGTGCTACGGTGGTGACATCAGCCGCAAGCGCAAGCTGCTCGAGAAGCAAAAAGAAGGCAAAAAGCGCATGAAGCAAGTTGGCTCAGTGGAGATTCCGCAGGAAGCCTTCCTCGCCGTGCTCAAGGTGGGCAGGAAATAAGATGTTGGATCTGATCGCCTCGCTATTGTCGTTGTTCACGCTTCCGGTTGCGCTCATTTGCGTGATTGACGACTGGTTCCTGCGGCCGGGGCGACAGTTGCGATCGCCCGCTGGCGTGCCGGTTAAAGATCCGATTTTGATGCGCATTTTATATGCGGTGCTGCCGGCGCTGGTCTTGGCGAGCTTCTATCAACTGATGAGCGCGCAGCGCGCGGATTTCAGCCTCGTATTGATCCTGATCACGATCGTCTCGGGCATAGTTTGGGCGATTGACCACTTCTTGCTGCGACCGCGACGCACGGCCGCAGCACGATCGGCTGGGCGGGACCCGGAGAGTATCGAACTGCCCGGCACGGTCGATTATGCGCGCAGTTTCTTTCCGATCATGGCGGTGCTGCTCGTGCTGCGCTCGTTTCTATACGAGCCCTATCGAATTCCCTCTGATTCGATGATGCCGACCTTGCTCGACGGCGATTTCATCCTGGTTAACAAATACGCCTACGGCGTGCGCTTGCCGGTGATCCACGAAAAGGTGCTTGAGGTGGGGGCGCCGCAGCGAGGCGATGTCGCCGTGTTCCGCTTTCCGACCGACACGACGGTGAATTACGTGAAGCGTGTCGTGGGTCTACCGGGTGATGTCGTCGAGGTTCGCGAGGACCAACTCATCATCAACGGCCAGCCTGTGCCACTCGTGCAGCAGGGTCGCTACGAGGATGGTTGCTATCTCAACATGCGCATTGCCGAGGAGAAACTCGGTGAGCACGCCCATCGCGTGCTGCACTGTCTGAGCTCCGACATGATCACGGTGCCACCGTTGCCTTCGTGCAATCGCAGTATTCCGCAGGGCTACATCTGTAACGAGTCCACCGCCGGTATCAACCCGGATTCCGGTAATCGCATCATGCAGGTACCGGAAGGCCACTATCTGATGGTGGGTGACAACCGAGATAACAGCTCGGATGGGCGCGTCTGGGGTTTCGTTGCCGAGTCGCTCCTGGTGGGTCGCGCGAGCCTGATCTGGTTCAATTGGGACCTGCAGCGATCCGGCGGGCCAGACTGGTCGCGCATCGGCACGCGCATCGAATGAGATCGGATCGGTCGTGAAGCCCGATTGGCCTCGGCATTGGCTGAAGTCGGCGCTCGGATACGAGCCGCGTAACCTCGAGTTATTCACGGCGGCGTTGACTCATCGCAGTGCCTCGGGCCGCAACAACGAGCGACTCGAATTCTTAGGTGACGCGGTCGTCAACTTGTTGGTCGCAGAGTTGCTGTATCAACGATTCCCAAAAGCATCCGAGGGTGACCTCAGTCGTTTCCGAGCGAGTCTCGTCAGTGCGGAGCCGCTAGCCCAGATCGCGCAGCGCCTCGCGCTCGGCGAGGAGTTGCAACTCGGGTCGGGTGAGCTGAAAACCGGTGGGTTTCGTCGTCAGTCGATACTGGCGGATGCCTTCGAGGCGCTGGTGGGCGCCATCTATCTCGATGCGGGTCTCGACGAAGCGCGTCGCATCGTGACCGAATTGTGCGGCGCCGAACTCGAGAACTTACCGGATGCCGCGAGTCTCAAAGATCCCAAGACACGACTGCAGGAGTTGCTGCAGGCCAGAGGTTACGCTTTGCCGATTTATTCTGTCGAAAACATCGTGGGTGAGCCGCATGCGCAGGAGTTCACTGTGCGTTGCGAGCTATCCGATCTGTCGTTGACCACCTTGGGCGTGGGCTCGAGCCGGCGGCGCGCCGAGCAGGAAGCGGCCCAAAGCCTCATTCCGCAAGTGGAGGCTCGTTGGGCGAGTGTTCGCAAGGGGGCTGCATCGTGACCGAGAGCGACACGTTCCGCGCCGGCTTTGCTGCGCTCGTCGGGCGACCGAACGTCGGCAAGTCGACTCTGCTCAACGCGCTGGTCGGCGAGAAGCTCTCGATCGTCACGCCGCGCCCGCAGACGACCCGACATCGCATCACGGGCCTCGTCAATCGGCCAAATTTGCAGATTGCCTTCGTCGATACGCCAGGTTTGCACGTGGGCGGAAAACGCGCCCTCAATAAGGCGATGAATCGAACGGCAGCCTCGGCTTTGGCCGATGCCGATCTTGTCGTGTTCGTCGTCGAGGCGTTGCGTTGGACCGACGAAGACGAAGCCGTGATGCAGCGGATCCGCGATAGTGGTCGTCCCGCGGTGGCGGTCATCAGCAAGGTCGATCTCGCCAAGCCGCGTGACCGTTTGCTGCCCTTCATGGCGGAGCTCACGGCGCAACACGCGTTTCTCGATGTCGTGCCGGTCTCGTCCAAGCAGGGCGATAACCTCGAGCCATTGATTGCGACCATCGCCAAGCACTTGCCGGAGTCGCCGCAGCTCTTTGACGAGGATGATCGCACTGACCGTGATCTGAAGTTTCGTATCACCGAGATCATCCGCGAGAAGCTCACGCTCGAGCTCAACCAAGAGGTGCCTTACGGCATCGCTGTCGAGATCGAAAAGATGGACCGAGAAGAAGATCGGCAGGTTATCCACGCTGTGATCTGGGTCGATCGCGAAGGACAAAAGCCGATCGTCATCGGTGCTGGTGGCGCGCGTCTCAAACGGGTCGGTACTTCAGCGCGCCGCGAGATCGTGGGCTTACTCGGTGGCCGCTGCCATCTCGAGCTGTGGGTCAAGGTGCGGGAGAACTGGGCCGACAACGCGCAGGCGCTGCGTTCGCTCGGTCTCGAGTGACGGCCGATGGCGCGCGGCGGTCGACGCGTCGATCTCACCACGGCCTATCTGCTGCACCATAAGCCGTGGCGCGACACGAGCCGGATGCTCGAGGTGTTCAGTCGCGAACATGGTCGTCTGACGTTGTTTGCTCGCGGTGTGCGCGGTGGAAAATCGCGTTATGCATCGACGCTGCAGCCATTCCGCCGTTTGCTGGTGGCCTGGAGCGGCAGTGGCGATGCGGGTCAGCTGACCCAAGCGGAGCGGGAGCCAGAGGATACGCTTCCTGAATTGCCGGCTGCGGCGATGATGTCCGCTTGGTACCTCAACGAGTTGCTGCTCAAGCTCACGGTTCGGTTGGATCCGCAGCCACTGGTCTTCGATCTTTATGATCGAACCTTGGCACAGCTGCGAACAGCCGCTTCCATCGAGGCGAGTTTGCGCGGCTTCGAACGACAACTGCTTGAACTCTTGGGTTATGGCATCGAGTTCGAGCAGGTGGCGCGTGAAGGCGGCGCACTGCAATCGGGTGCGTATTATCATTTCCATCCTGATCTCGGCTTCGTACAAGTGACGGGCGAGACAGGCGGCAAGGTTTTCGAAGGGCGGGTTCTGCTCGCCATCGCTGCCGACGACTACACCGACGAGACTGTATTGGAGCCTGCCAAGCGCATACTGCGCATGGCGCTCGATCACGCACTCGACGGTCGCGAACTGCGAACGCGAACGGTGGCTCGTGCCGTCGCTCGTCGATCAAAAGAGGACTGACATGAAGCCCATCGAACTTGGCGTCAACATTGATCACGTCGCCACCGTACGTCAGGCACGACGCATCCATTACCCCGATCCTGTACAGGCAGCGCTGATCGCCGAAGAAGCCGGTGCCGATAACATCACGCTGCACCTGCGTGAGGATCGGCGGCATATTCAGGATGTCGACGTCGAGCGGTTGCGACCCCTGTTGCGCACGCGCATGAATCTCGAGATGGCGTTAACCGACGAGATGCTCGCGATCGCACAGCGCATCAAGCCGGCCGATTGTTGTCTTGTGCCTGAGCGTCGTGCCGAGATCACCACCGAGGGCGGGCTTGAGGTCGTCGGTCAGCTCGAGCGTCTGCGCGAGAGCGGCGCTTTGCTCGCCGCTTCGGGTATTCGAGTCGCGCTCTTCATCGATCCTGATCCGGCGCAGATCGAGGCGACCGCGCGCATCGGCATTCCTGTGATCGAGTTGCATACGGGTCGATACTGCGAAGTGAGCGGTGCCGAGCAGGCGCGTGAGCTCGAACGTTTGCGCTCCAGTGCGAAGCTGGCTGCATCGCTCGGACTCGAGGTACACGCGGGTCATGGTCTCAACTGCGACAACGTCGCTCCCGTCGCGGCGATCGAAGAAATTGTCGAACTCAATATCGGTCATGCCATCGTCGGTCGAGCAATCTTCATCGGTTTTGCAGCAGCGGTGCGCGAGATGAAAGCGGCGATGTCAGCGGCTCGCACCTAACGAGGACAACATGAGTATTCTGGTTTTCGATATCGAAACGGTTCCCGATCTCGAGTTGGGGCGTCGCGTGTTTGGCCTCGAAGGGCTCTCCGATAGCCAGGTTGCCAAGGCCATGTTTGCGCACGCACGTCAGCATGGCGGCAGCGAGTTTCTGCCGCATGAGCAGCATCGTATCGTGGCGATTTCCTGCGTTCTGCGTCGTGCCGACACCCTGAAGGTTTGGAGTTTAGGTGATCTCGAATCGAGCGAAGGCGAGCTCGTCGCGCGATTCTTCGAGGGTATCGATCGCTATACGCCGACTCTGGTGTCATGGAATGGGGGCGGCTTTGATCTGCCCGTGTTGCACTACCGAGCCCTCAAACATGGTGTCGTCGCGCGCCGTTATTGGGAGAACGGCAGCGAGGACAGTTCGTTCAAATGGAACAACTACCTCAGTCGATTCCACGAGCGTCACACGGATCTGATGGACGTGCTCTCGGCTTATCAGCCCCGTGCCAAGGCGAGCCTCTCAGACATGGCGTATCTACTTGGCTTTCCCGGCAAGCTCGGCTTTTCGGGCGATCAGGTTTGGGGCGCTTATGAGGCCGGTAATCTCGAGGGGATCCGTCGCTACTGCGAGACCGATGTGCTCAACACCTGGCTCGTTTACCTGCGCTTTCAGCGCATGCGCGGCCACCTCGACGAGATCGAGTGTGCGAATGAGGAGGCTCGCGTACGCGAGTTACTGGCAAACTCCGATGAGCCCCACTTTGCTGAGTTCCTCGCCGCGTGGCCTGAATCACCGTTGCCCACGCCGCGATGAGCCGTTCTCGTATCGAAGCCGCTCCGATCGAAGAGGGCGTTGTCGCTGCCTTGAATCACGATGGCGAGGGTGTCGTCCGCGGTACCAAGACCGTCTTCGTGCCGGGTGTGTTGCCTGGCGAAACCATTCGTTTTCAAAGACAGCGACGTCATCGTCAACATGACGAAGCCGTGCTGGTCGAGGTCGTCACCCCATCGGCCGATCGAGTCGAACCGAAGTGCGCGCACTTTGGCGTGTGCGGCGGTTGCTCCTTGCAGCACTATGCCCCGGCGGCGCAGTTGGCGGCGAAGCAGCAGGAGTTGGCCGACAATCTGCAGCGCATTGCGAAGGTGACTCCGACCTCGTGGCTGCCACCGATCGAGGGGCCCGTGTGGCGTTATCGGCGGCGGGCGCGTCTCGGTGCCAAGTTCGTCATCAAACGCGGACGCGTGCTGGTCGGATTTCGCGAGCGTGCGAAGCCCTACATCGCCGCGCTCGAGCGATGTGAAATTCTGGCCGCGCCACTCGATGGTTTGATCACGCCCTTGTCCGATCTGCTCACGGGCATGGCGGCCAAAGACAGTATCCCGCAGATTGAAGCGGCCGTAACCCCGGAGGTGACGCTGCTGGTGTTTCGACATTTAGCCGCTTTGTCAGAATCGGATCTTGCGGCGTTGCGCGAGTTCGAGATAGCGCAGCGCGTTCGCATCTACCTGCAATCCGGTGGGGTGGAGAGCATCGTGCCGCTCGTCGGGGATGCCACGCCCTTGCGTTATTCTTTGGCGAACGAGGGACTAACCTTCGAGTTCGAGCCGACCGACTTCGTACAAATCAATGCAGCGGTGAATGAAACGCTGGTTAGTCGTGCGGTCGAGCTGCTACAGGTCGGCCCGCAGGATCGGGTCCTCGATCTTTTCTGCGGACTTGGCAATTTCACCTTGGCACTGGCCCGCAGGGCAGCCTCGGTCGTGGGCGTTGAGGGTGATGCGGGTCTCGTGGCGCGTGCGCGTCGCAATGCTGAACTGAATGGGCTCGCCAACGCCAGCTTCCAAGTGGCTAATTTATTTGATGCCGAAGCCGGTCAGGGCGCATTCCAAGGCGGCTACACGCGCGTTCTGCTCGATCCGCCACGAGCGGGCGCGCTCGAGGTGCTGCCGCGGGTCGCGGCGACCGGCGCACCCCGGATCGTATACGTCTCTTGTCATCCGGGCACGCTCGCGCGCGATGTCGGTGTGCTCTGTCACGACTTGGGTTACCGTTTGCAGTCCGCCGGCGTGATCGACATGTTTCCGCATACCAATCACGTCGAGTCGATGGCTGTTCTGGAGCGTGCACGATGACACTCGGTCCCGTGATGGTCGATATCGAAGGAACCCAATTGCAGCCCGCTGAGCGCGAGATGCTGGCGCACCCACTTGTCGGTAGCGTCATCCTCTTTTCGCGCAACTACGAATCGCCCGAACAACTGACGCAACTGGTGGCCGATATCCATGCGATTCGCTCGCCCGCGCTCATCGTCGGTGTCGATCACGAGGGCGGACGCGTGCAGCGTTTTCGCGAGGGGTTCTCCCGGTTACCGGCGGCGCGTCGCATCGGTCTTGAGTACGATGCAGATCCACAGACCGGTTTGGCTTTGGCGCGCGAACTTGGTTGGTTGATGGCCGCAGAGCTACGCGCTTGTGGCGTGGATCTCTCTTTTGCACCCTGCGTCGATCTCGATTACGGCGTCAGCGAAGTCATAGGTGAGCGTGCCTTCCACGCCAAGGCGAGCGTCGTCGGGGAACTCGCCGTCGCCTATATGCACGGCATGCGTAATGCCGGGATGGTGGCCACGGCCAAGCATTTCCCGGGACATGGAGCGGTAGTTGCAGACTCGCACCATGCGTTGCCGATCGATCGACGTGAACTCGTCGATCTCGATGAGGATATCGCGCCGTATCGCGTCCTCATCGCCAATGGGCTTGCGGGCGTGATGGTTGCGCATGTGCTGTACCCGAACATCGACGATGTGCCAGCGAGTGCGTCGGCTCGCTGGATCCGTGGGGTGCTTCGAGGCGATCTCAATTTTGGCGGTGTCGTGTTCGCCGATGACTTGTCGATGGCCGGCGCAGCGGCTGTGGGTGGTATCGTTGAGCGAGCTGAAAAAGCGCTGGCGGCCGGCTGCGATGTGTTGCCGGTCTGCAATCACCGACCGAGTGCGGAGGCCGTGCTCGATGGACTCAAAGTGTCGCTAGATGCTGCGGCAGCTTTGCGCCGCGTGAGACTGCACGGCAAAGGCACGATGACCTACGCCTCGCTGCGCACGACGCCGGAGTGGCACGCTGCGCAACGCACACTAGCGCGTTGTTTGCAGCCGCCCGAGCTCAAGCTCGGCTGAGCGAAGACGATCTAAGGCCGGGCTGCCGAGGTGACGACGGCGATCACGCCAATGCCCGGGTGATCGTAGTAATGACGCTCCTCGAAGCGTACTCGGCGCAACTCGCTGAGCTCATGTAGCGTCGACTCATCCGGTTGATAACGCAGGTTCATGCCAAAGTGCAGTAGCGAGCCACGCTCGAGCAGAAAGTTGCCCGAGAGTCCGGGCGCAGCGACACCGAGCGTCTCCAACGGAATGCCGGTGCGGCTACCCCAGCTGCTCGCCGTTTGAGTCCAACCCGCGTGGGCCAGGATGCGATAGCCACCGGCGGACATTTTTTGACGCAGGCCCGCGAGACGCAGCCGCGCCGCCGGTGTCGCCGAGATAAAACGCCCGATTTGCGCGGCGGCAGGTGGGGTATCTGATTCTTCGGCGCCGCGCAGGGGCGGGGTGCCACCGATGCCGGCTTCGCGAGGGCCATTGTTACGAAAGACGATCACCTCGATCGTGTAGGCACTGGCAGAACTCGCCGGTTGGGCGAGCCCGATCGGCGCGAGTGCCAGCAAGCTCGCACTCGTCAGCAGCCAGAACAGCCCGCCTCGGATGAAGTCACGCATGGCGCGATCTTAACCCAGCCGATTGCTGGTGAGCCGTTGCAGTAGCGCTGTCACGAAGTCGAAGCGTTCGAGTTCGTCGTCAAGGTCGCGAGACACCCGCAGTTTGAGTGGCCCCTCGAGTTTGTACTCGCGCGAGCGATCCTGAATCAAACGGATGACTGCGGCAGGATCGATACGGTTGTCCGTCTCGAATAGCAGATAGCCGCCGTGGGCGCCGAAGTCGAGCCGACGGACGCCGAGCTGGCGGGTCAGCAGGCGGATGCGCGCCGTACGCAGCAGATTCTGCGTTTGAGCGGGCAGAGGTCCGAAGCGATCGACGAGCTCGGCGGTGAGCTCCTCGAGTGCGCTCTCATCCGGTGCCGCTGCGATGCGTTTATAGAGCGCGAGTCGCACGTGCACATCCGCCACGTAATCTTCCGGGAGCAGGGCGGGTACGCGAAGTTCGACTTCAGAGGCGCTCGCAAGCGGCGCTTCGAGATCAATCTTTTTGCCGCTCTTCATGGCTTTGACTGCGCGATCCAACATGTCGAGGTACATGGTCAAGCCGACCTCGGTCATCTCGCCGCTTTGCTCTTCACCCAACAACTCGCCGGCACCACGGATTTCGAGATCGTGAGTTGCCAGTACGAAGCCGGCACCGAGATCTTCGAGTGATTCCAGCGCCTCGAGACGCTTCAACGCATCGCCCGTGAGCGCTTTGCGCGAGGGGATCAAGAGATAGGCATACGCTCGATGATGAGATCGACCGACGCGACCTCGCATTTGGTGTAGCTGTGCGAGGCCAAAGCGATCGGCGCGATCGATGATGATCGTATTGGCACTCGGCACGTCGATGCCGCTCTCGATGATCGTGGTGCAGACGAGGATGTCGAAGCGGCGGTGGTAGAAATCGACCATCAGAGCCTCGAGCTCACGCTCGCGCATCTGGCCATGACCCACGCGAATGTTGGCCTCTGGGACCAGCTTGGCCAGATCAGCTGCGACTTTCTCGATGTCTTTGACTTCGTTGTGCACGAAGTAGGCTTGGCCGCCGCGACGCATCTCGCGCAGGATCGCCTCACGGATGGTGCTGTCACTCCACTCGGTGACGAAGGTCTTGATCGCGAGGCGTTCCGCCGGCGGCGTTGCGATCAAGGACAACTCGCGCAGACCGCCGAGCGCCATATTCAGGGTACGTGGGATCGGTGTTGCCGTGAGCGTGAGCACATGCACCTCCGCCCGCAGAGCCTTGAGTTTTTCCTTATCGCGCACGCCGAAGCGGTGTTCTTCATCGACGATGATGAGACCTAAATCCTTAAAGCGTGCATTCGCGTGCAGCAGTCGGTGCGTGGCAATGACGATATCAACGGTGCCTTTCTCAACCGCCTCGAGCACCGCCGTCGTTTCCTTGGTTGAGCGAAAGCGTGACAGCGATTCGATGCGCACGGGCCAGTCGGCAAATCGATCTGCAAAATTGGCTGCGTGCTGTTGAGCCAAAAGAGTGGTCGGTACGAGCACGGCGACTTGCTTACCGGCCTGCACGGCGACAAAGGCTGCCCGCATCGCCACTTCCGTTTTACCGAAGCCCACATCGCCGCAGACGATACGGTCCATGGGTTGTTCGGCATCGAGATCGGCGATCACCTTGCCGATAGCCTCGGCCTGATCGGCGGTTTCCTCGAACGGGAACGCATTCGCGAAAGCCTGGTACTCCAGATCTTTCGAGGCGAGACGAATGCCTCGACGCGCTTTGCGCTGCGCGTAGAGGTCGAGCAATTCGGCCGCGACGTCGCGCACTTTTTCGGCAGCGCGTTTGCGAGCCTTTCCCCATTGATCCGTGCCGAGTCGGTGCAGCGGAGCGCTCTCCGGTGCCGCACCCGAGTAACGACTGACGAGATGCAGCGAATGCACCGGCACGTAGAGTCGGTCACCGCCATGATACTCGAGCACCAAAAATTCGCCGCTCTGACCACCGACCTCCATGATCTGTAGTCCGACGTAGCGACCCACGCCGTACTCCTCGTGAACGACCGGGGCACCGGCCGACAGCGATTGCAGATCGCGCAGAATGGCATTGGGGTCAGCGGTGACTTTACGTCGACGACGTTCTTGTCGTGCGCGCTGACCAAAGAGTTGCGACTCGGAGAGGATCGTCAGCGGCGGCGAGTCGAGGGCGAGACCGGCGAGCTCGGGTGCGATCGTGATCGCAAGCGTCGCGTCGCTGTCGAGAAACGCCTGCCACCCATCGACGAGTTTGGCGCGCAACGAGGCGCCTCGTAGTAGTTCGCCGAGCACCTCGCGGCGCCCCGGTGAATCAGCCGCTAGCAAGACGCGGCCGGGATAGTCATCGAGAAAATCTTTTAGCGGAGCGAGCGGGCGTTCCGCTCGTGCATCGATACGCAGTTCGCGCGGCGCATGGGTGCCGAGGCTGCTCTCGTCATCGCGCGCAAACGTGTCGATGGTCACGCGCGGATGCGAGTGGCAGGCGGCCATCACGGTGGTTTCGTCGATGAAGAGCTCTTCGGGCTTGAGCAGCGGGCGCTCGATGTCACCGCAGCGATCATCGTAGCGTGCTCGCAGGGCCTCCCAGCTGCGACCGATCACGGTCTCTAGGCTGAAGGTCGCATCGACGATGACGGCGCCGTCGGGCAGGTAGTCAAATAAAGTGGCCGTTTCTTCAAAGAAAAGCGGCAGATAAAACTCGATTCCGGCCGGCGCCATGCCATCCGACACACCTCGATAGATCGCGCTGCGGGTCGGGTCGCCTTCGAAGCGGGTGCGGTAACGACGCCGGAAGGCGCGTACCGAATCGCCATCGAGGGGAATTTCACGAGCGGGCAGCAGGCGCACCGAGGCGAGTGAATCCCCTGAACGCTGCGTTTGCGGATCGAAACGCCGGATCGCTTCGATCTCGTCATCAAAAAGATCGATACGCAGCGGGCTCGTTGTGCCCATCGGGTATACATCGAGCAGAGATCCGCGCAAGGCGAAGTCACCGGGGTCGGTCACTTGGCTCACGCTGCAATAGCCCGCTTCGGTTAAACGCAACTTGAACGCATCGAGAGCGAGTGTGTCGCCGACGGAGAGTGAGAAGCTGCGACCGGCGACGTAAGGCTTAGGTGGCAGGCGCTGCAGCAGGGTATCGACGCTCACGATCAATACACCGCGACGCGCGTGCGGCAACTCGGCTAGGGCGAGCAGGCGCTCCGAGGTGATATCGGGATGCGGTGAGAAAACGTCGTAAGGCAGCACTTCCCAGTCGGGCAGGCTCAGCAGCGGCAGGCTAGCTGGCGCGAAAAACCCGAGCTCGGCGCGGCGTCGCTCGGCGCTGCGGCTATCCGCCTCAACGATGATCCACGGGCGATCCTCGCGAGCGGCGGCCTCGGCGATCGCGAGGGCGGTCGCGCTCGCATGCAGGCCGGACCAGTGCACCTCGGGGCGACTGGCATCGGGGGTCCGTGATTTCAGCAGCCCGTTTGGCATGGGCGCGCAAGCTTACAGACCCGTCCCGGGGAGGCAAGCCCTGTGATGTGGTTAAATCCCCACCCTGATGTTCCAGCCCCTGTCGTTGTTCGTCGGCCTGCGATACGTGCGCTCACGAACGCGAAAATTTTTCGTCTCGTTCATCACCTGGGTATCGCTCATCGGGGTGTGTGTGGGCGTGGCTGCGCTGATCGTCATCCTCTCGGTCATGAACGGCTTCGAGGGGGAGTTGCGGGATCGCCTGCTGTCCTTATCGACCCACGCTCGGGTGATGAATACGAGCGATAAACCCCTCTCTGGCGACGCGTGGGACCGGTTGGCTGAGACCCTGCGCCAAGAGCCCAAGATCGATGGACTCGCGCCGTACGTCGAACTGCAGGCACTCGGGCTACGACAGCCTGAGATGTTGCCCCTGCGTCTGCGTGGCATCGACCCGCGTTTTGAGCCCGAGGTATCCGATGCCGCTGCGGCCGTCATCGAAGGCAAGCTCCTCGATCTTGCAGCCGGCTCCGATCGGGTGATCTTGGGTAGTGTGCTCGCGCGCTTGCTGAGCGTCACCGTTGATGACTCTGTGACCTTGCTGGTGCCGGGCGTGGATGAGGCCGGCACGCCGACGCCGCGGTTACGCGAGTTTCGGGTGGTGGGTCTCTTCGAAGCGGGGCTGCACGATCACGATGGTTCATTGGCTTTCGCTCACATCGACGATGTGGCTGCGCTCGCAGCGGGTGACCCGCGTGCGCGCGGTCTGCAGTTGCACTTCGTCGACCCGATGGTCGCTCCCAGTGTCAGCCGAGAGATGACGGCCCGCCTAAGTGCGGGGCTCACCGTTCGCGATTGGACGCAGGAGCACGCCAATTATTTCCGAGCGATCCGCATCGAGAAAACGATGATGGGCATCATCTTGATGCTGATCGTCGCCGTAGCCGCCTTCAACATCGTGGCGATGCTCGTGATGGTCGTCACCGACAAGCGTACCGACGTCGCTATCCTTCGCACGCTCGGCATGTCGCCCGGTGAAGTGCAGCGCGTCTTCATCACGCAAGGGCTCGTGATCGGGTGGGCCGGAGTGTTGTTCGGCGTGGCTCTCGGCGTCTGGTTAGCGAGCAATGTGGGGACCGTCGTTCCGGTGCTCGAGGCGGTGTTTGGCTTTCATGTCATGGATCCGGATGTCTATTACGTCACGCGTATTCCTTCGGAGCTGCGGGCGCAGAACGTCATCGCGATCGCCATCGGTGCATTGACGCTCACAGCGCTCGCAACGGTGTACCCCGCACGTCGTGCCGCACGCATCGCGCCAGCGGAGGCGCTGCGTTATGAATAGCTCGAGTCGCTGGGAATGGTGGGTCGGTACGCGCTACTTGCGCTCGACACATCGGCGCGGCTTCGTGAGCTTTGTCGCAGCGATGTCCGTCACGGGACTGACGCTCGGTGTGGCCGTGTTGATCGTGGTGTTGTCGGTCATGAACGGTTTCGAGCGCGAATTGCGCTCACGCATCCTCGCCGTGACGTCGCACGCCACACTGATGGGGCTCGAAGGCACGCTCGACGATTGGCAGCAGGCACGCGAGGTTGCCGTTGCTCGGCCGGGTGTGTTGCAGGCCGTGCCGTACATCGAAGCGCGCGGCATGATTGCGGCGGGACCGCGCGTGCAGGGCACGTTGGTGCGTGGTGTGGATCCGGCGCTCGAGAAGCAGGCCACCGGTCTTGCCGATCGTATGCAGACCGGTTCGATCGATGCACTTCAAGCCGGCAGCTGGAACGTGATCCTCGGGGAATCCCTTGCTCGCGATCTCGGTGTCGGGGTTGGCGATAAGGTGGTGTTGATCGCACCCGAGGCGACCGCGACACCCGATGGCGTCGTGCCACGCATGCGACGACTCACCATCGCGGGCGTCTTTGCCTCCGGTATGTACGAGTTCGATCAGGGCTTGATTCTGATGAACCTGCGCGACGCGGCGCGTTTGTATCGGCTCGGTGAGGGTGTAAGCGGGCTGCGTCTCGCGCTCGCAGATCCCTTGCAGGCACCAGTCGTCGTTCGAGATCTGGCGCTTGCCTTGGGTGGTGGCTACTTCGTCAGCGACTGGACGCGGGTGCACGCCAATTTCTTCCAATCGATCGAACTCACCAAGGGTTTGATGTTCGTGATCTTGCTGATGGTGGTTGCCGTTGCCGCTTTCAATATCGTGGCGACGCTGGTGATGATCGTCAAAGAAAAACAGGTGGATATCGCTTTGCTACGCACGCTCGGCGCAAGCCCGAATGGGATTCTGCAGGCTTTTGCAGTGCAGGGTGTCTTGATCGGTCTTGCTGGAACCTTGTCGGGTTCTCTCCTAGGCATCTTGCTCGCGTTTAACGTCGAATCGATCGTACACGGCCTCGAGGCCATCTTCGGTATCCAGTTCCTCGACGCCAAGGTGTATTTCATGAGTGATCTGCCGGCCCATGTCGAGTGGCTCGATGTGTTACGAGTGGCCGGTGTCGCTTTCGTCTTGTGCGCACTCGCCACGTTGTATCCCGCCTGGCAGGCCGCACGGACTCAACCTGCAGAGGCTTTGCGACATGACTGATCAGGCAGTATTGCTGGCGCGCGGCTTGGGTCGGGACTTCAACGAAGGCGCTTCGACGCTGACCGTGCTCGATGGCTTAGATCTCGCCATCGCCAAGGGCGAATGCATCGCGATCGTCGGCGCGTCGGGTTCGGGCAAGACGACGCTGCTGCAGATTCTTGGGGGGCTCGATCGCCCGACGCGAGGCAATGTGGCCATCGGCGGCAAGGATATCCATGCCCTGGGTGAGGCCGCGCGTGGCGAGCTGCGCAATCGCACGATGGGCTTCATCTATCAGTTTCATCATTTGCTGCCCGAGTTCTCGGCGCTTGAGAACGTGGCCATGCCATTGCTGATTCGGCGTGTGCCGGTCGTTGAAGCGCGCCGTCAGGCCGAGGCTATCCTCGAGAAGGTCGGTCTCGGTGCACGCCTCGAACACCGTCCTCATCAACTCTCGGGAGGCGAGCGGCAGCGCGCAGCGGTGGCGCGTGCTTTGGTTACCTTGCCGTTGATCGTCTTTGCGGATGAGCCGACCGGCAATCTCGATGGGCGCAATGCCGAGCAGGTATTCGAGTTGATGTTGCAGCTCAATCGAGAGCACGGCACTAGCCTTGTGATTGTGACCCACGATCTTCGACTCGCCTCACGCATGGATCGGGTCTGGTTGCTCGAAAACGGTCGCCTGAAACTGCACGATCAGCCCTAATCAGCGCTTGGTCATAAGCGCCTGACGCGGTATCCCTGACCCATGATGGTTGGGGTCTTGCCGCGCTTGAGCGGCTTTTTCGCACTGCTCGGCAACGTGGTCGTCCTCTTCGGCCCGGTGTCATCGTGGCTGGTGGCATCGGTTGCTGCGGTAAGCGTCACGGTCTTGATCACGATTCTTTGGTGGCGACCACGCTGGCGTCGCTCGGCGGCGATACTTGCTCTCGTCGTGTTCTGTTCCGCTGGCGTGACGGCACTCTACGTTCTCGATCGACAGGAGCAACGCTGGCCAACTGAAGCCGCTGGCGAGCGTGTCATCGGTCAGATCACGATCGACTCCCTGCCGACCCGCGAGGGTGGTGTACTGCGTTTCGATGCAGACATCGTGATCGAAACGCCTGCGACCTATCGACGAGTGCTACGCGCCAGGCTCACTTGGCGCGATCCCCCGCGACCCATGCCACGCGCGGGTGAACGATGGCGAGTCATGTTGCGACTCGAGCCAATCGTCTTGAGCAATAACCCCGGTGCGACGAACGCGGAGCGAGCGGCTCTTCGTGATCGCATCGACGCTACGGGCAGTGTGGTGTCGTGGTCGGCCACGCGTCGCGAGGCGTCGCGTGTCCCCGGCGTACTCGAGTGGCGCCAAAGGATGGCGGAATCCATTGCAGTAGCGGTGGACGATCGTGACGCGGCGGCCTTGTTCCAAGGCTTGGCAGTCGGTGCCACAGGTGAGATCACGCGCGAGCAATGGCGGGTGTTTAGCGTCACGGGAACTACGCATCTCGTGGCGATTTCTGGAATGCACGTGACCTTGTTCGCTTGGGTAGCCGCCTTTGCCGCTCGTGCACTGTGGCGGCGCGTGGCGCGGCTGCAGCAGCAAATCGATCGAGAGGTGTTCGCCGCGGCGGTCGGTGTGCCTGCCGCCTTGGCTTATGCCGTCCTTGCAGGTTTTGGCATTCCGACGCAACGCACGGTCGTGATGCTCGCGGTTTGGTGGATGTTGCGACTGACGGCGCGCGAGCAACGCGGCTACGAGATTCTCGCCACCGCCTTGTTGTGCGTCCTGTTGCTCGATCCCTTCGCGAGTTATTCGGCTGGCTTCTGGTTGTCGTTTATCGCCATGGCCATCCTGCTCTCCATCGACGAGGCGACGGCGGTCGGTGGTCTCAGCTGGAGCGGACTACGTGCTCTGGTACAGACAGCATGGCGAGTGCAATGGCGGGTGACGATCGCGTTGATTCCATTGACGGCATGGTGGTTTGCGAGCGTTTCGTTCGCCTCCGTACCCGTGAATCTCGTTGCGATCCCGATATTTTCGTTGCTACTCGTACCGCTCGTGTTACTCGGGCTCGTGTTGCAAGCGATGTCAGCGTCGATCGCAGCGCCGCTATGGCGCGTGGTGGAGACAGTGCACGAGATCATCTGGCCGCCGATGCTGTGGATCGCCAATCAACCATGGGCTGCCATGGATTGGCAGCCGAGCCGCCTGCAATTTTTGATATTGCTCGTGATGGCGGCGGTGGTGTTGTCATCGCTCTCGTGGCGGTGGCGAGCCATCATCATCGTCGTCGGTATGCTCGGTCTTTGGCCATCAACCGAGATCCCGGAAGGCGCCACGCGCATCACCATACTCGACGCCGGCGATGCGCATGCCACACTGATCGAGACGCGACGGCACTTGGTGGTCTACGACACCGGTGAGTCGTACTTCAGCGCAGGCCGCAGCGCCGAGAGTCTGGTATGGCCGGCGATCCTCGCGCAGTCGCGCTCGACGGTCGATCTGCTGGTGCTTGGCGCCTCGCATGGGTTTCGCGCCGAGGGTGCCGCGCGGCTGGCTTATCTTGCCCGCATCCCGACGGTGATCCACGGGGGTGCATGGCCAGGCGCGCCCGCGAGCCACTACCGTTGTCATCGAACGAGGCGATGGAGCTTCGATGGCGTGCAGTTCGAGACATTCGCTGCCGCCGGTGGAAGTTGTCTGTTGCGGGTGAGCACGCAAGAGGGTGGCGCCTTGTTGATCGCCGAGAGAGTCGATGCCAAGGAGGCGGCCTCGCTGGCTGCCGACACCGTCACTCGGGCGCAGCTGAAAGCCACGCATGTCATTGCGCCAAGACGGGGCTCGATCGCCGCCGTCACCGCTGACTTCGTCGAGGCCATCGGTGCAACGACCGTTATCGTGGCCTCTGCCCAACTGCCACCCGCGCGGCTCGCCGGTGTTGCCAGACGGTGGCAGATTCCAGTTGATTCCGTGCAGGCGACGGCCGTGCAAGGGGCCATGCGACTCGAACTCGATCCCGGCCGTCGTGGTCGCCTCGCAGCGCTTTGAACGACGGTCTCGGCTATGATGCGTTGATGTGGGAAATGGTGCGGGCCGGTGGTCCGTTGATGTGGCCGATCATCCTTTGCTCGGTGATCGCCTTGGCGATCACCCTCGAGCGTGTCTGGAGCCTGCAAAGGTCGCGTGTCGTTCCCGCCGAGGCTCTGCCTCAGGCTGCACGTCTGTTGTCTGCCGATACCATCGATGATCGCGCACTCGAGTCGCTGCGGGCTTCATCGCCCCTCGGGCGCGTTCTTGCAACGGTGGTGACCGATCGAGAGCTGGCGCGCGATGAGCGCATCGCCCGTATCCAAGAGGTCGGGCGTCACGAAGCTCACGCGCTCGAGCGTTACCTCAATACCTTGGGCACCGTGGCCAGTGTCGCGCCGCTACTCGGTTTGCTCGGAACCGTCACCGGCATCATCCGAGCTTTCTCGGTGCTCGAGGCTGGCATCGTCACGCAACCCGATGTGCTTTCGGGCGGCATCAGCGAGGCGCTGGTGACCACCGCAGCGGGTTTGCTTGTCGCCATACCGGCGCTCATCGCGCATCGAGGCTTGCGCGGCCATATCGATGCACTCGTGATCGAGATGGAAAAACAAGCGCTCGCGCTGCTAGTGGTACGCGGAGCTCGTCGATGAACTTTCGTGTCCGACGTGTCGAGGATCCCGAGATCAATCTCGTCTCGCTCATCGATGTGGTGCTGATGATCGTCGTGTTCTTTCTACTCTCCTCGAGTTGGGTCACCGAGGGCACTTTGCGCATTTCTCTGCCGACGGCGACGACGGATGATCGATCGGCATCGGCCGACGAGGTGCTCGTGATCGAGGTGTTGGTCGATGGTCGCTATCAAGTAGCGGGTCAGATGGTGAGTGCTGATGCCGATGCGCTGCGCGATGCGATCGTGCAGGTATCGAATGGCGATGTGACGCGGCCAGTGGTGTTTCGTGCGGATGGCGAGGCGCGACATCGCGATGTCGTCCGTGGTATCGATGTGCTTCGGCAACTCGGGTTCGGCAGTGTGGATATGGCGACTCGTAACGTGGGGGGCGCGCGATGAACGTACAGGCGCCTGTGCAAGTGGTCGACGCGCCGCAGGTTTACCGGCGTTTGCTGAGTTACGCACGCCCGCACATGGGTATGTTCTCGATTGGTGTCGTCGGCATGGTGCTCTTCGCAGCGACCGATGCGGCGATCGCATATCTCGTCCAAAAGTTTTTAGGCGGCGCCTTCGTCGACCCGGATCCGCGCATCTTGTGGGCTATTCCGCTTGGTGCGATCGCCTTGTTCTTGCTGCGTGGAATCGGCGACTACGTCTCGAACTATTTTCCGGGTTGGGTCGGGCGACAGATCATCAAGGCACTGCGCGCGGAGCTGTTTGCGCACTATCTGCGCTTGCCTACCCGTTACTACGACACGGCTGCCTCGGGCGGTTTGCTTTCACGATTAACCTACAATATCGAGCTCGTTGCCGAGGCGACGACCAACGCCGTCACCGTCTTGATCCGCGATACGCTCACCATCATCGCGCTGATCGGCATGTTGCTGTGGCTCAACTGGCAGCTCGCGACGTTCGTGCTCGTGTTGGCGCCGCCGATCTCTTGGTTGATTCAATACATCAACCGATCATTCCGTCGTTACAGCGCGCGTATTCAGGCGTCGATGGGTGATGTCACTCGAGTGGCCAAGGAGGCGCTCGATGGCCACAAGGTCATCAAGATCTTCAACGCCGAGGGGCATGAAGAGCGGCTCTTCGACCTCGCTAACGAGCGTAACCGTCACAGCAACATGCGTTTGATCGGCGCTCGCGCGATGGCCAACCCGGTCGTGCAGTTGATCGCAGCCCTAGGGCTCGCAGGAGTGCTGTATTTTTCCATCCGGCAGGTGTTCGATGCCGAGATGCGAGTCGATGAGTTCATGGCGTTCCTAACTGCCTTGCTGCTTGTCACGGCGCCGCTCCGTCGCTTAGTGCAGGTCTTCGGTCCCTTGCAGCAAGGCATCGCTGCAGGCGCGAGCGTTTTTGAAGTGCTCGACACGCCGATTGAAGATATTGGTGGTACGCGTGAACTCGCTGCCGCGCGCGGCGAGCTCGAATTTCGTGATGTGGCCTTCGCTTACTCGGCCGTGCAGGGTGAAGTGCTCTCGAACGTGAGCTTTCGCGTTCAACCCGGTCAGACGGTGGCTATCGTCGGTAAGTCGGGTAGCGGTAAGACGACGCTCGCGAGTCTTTTGCCGCGTTTTTACGATCCGACCGCTGGGGCTGTGCTGCTCGATGGCCATGATCTGCGCGACTATCGTTTGGCAGATCTTCGCCACCAGATCGGCTTCGTCAGTCAGGAAGTCGTGCTGTTTGATGACAGCATCCGCGCGAACATCGCGTTCAATCTCACGACGCCCGATGATCCGGCGGTCGAGCAAGCCGCTCGTAATGCGCACGTACTCGATTTCGCTCAGGATCTGCCGCAGGGGCTCGATACGCCCGTCGGTGAGCGCGGTGCGATGCTCTCGGGTGGGCAGCGTCAAAGAATTTCGATTGCACGGGCATTGCTGAAGAATGCGCCGATCTTGGTTCTCGATGAGGCGACGAGTGCGCTCGATAATGAGTCCGAGCGTCGCGTGCAAGAGGCTCTCGGTCGATTGCTGCAGGGGCGAACGACTCTTGTGATCGCCCATCGTCTTTCGACGATCGAACGTGCTGATCTCATTTTGGTGATGCACGAGGGTCGGCTGGTCGAGGCGGGCAATCATGCAGCGCTGATCGATCAGGGTGGCATGTACGCCCAATTGCATCGATTGCAGTTCGCGGTCTGATGGCCTCTCGATTGCGTCGCTGGCTCGAAGGGGTTTGGTACGAGGGCCGCAGCGGGGCAGCGCTGCTCGCGCCGCTGGCGGCGCTTTTTGGTGTTGTGAGTGGCCTGCGTCGTTTGGCTTATCGATTGGGGCTACGGCCTCGCTACCGTGCGTCGGTGCCGGTCGTGGTCGTCGGCAATTTATCCGTCGGGGGTACCGGCAAAAGTCCCGTTGTTGCCGCGGTGGTCGATGCCCTGCAGCGCCGGGGTCTGCGGGTCGGCATTCTGGCGCGCGGCTATGGCGTCGAGTTGCGCGAGCCGCGTGAAGTCGTCGCGGGCGTCACGGCGAGCGAGGTGGGCGATGAGCCGCTGATGCATGCGCTGACAACCGGAGCGCGGGTTGTGGTGTGTCCCGATCGGGCCGCCGGAGCGCGGTATCTCGAAGGTCTCGGCATCGATGTGATCGTCGCCGATGATGGCTTGCAGCATTACGGACTCGAGCGCGATCTCGAGATCGTGGTGATCGATGCATCGCGCGGTTTCGGTAATCGCCGTTTGCTGCCGGCGGGTCCGTTACGTGAGCCGGTGGCGCGCCTGGCGAGTGTGGACTACGTCATCATCAACGGTGGATCGAGTGGCCACGCCGACTGGGTGGGTCGCCACGGTCAGCTCGAGTTGCGACTTTTCCCCGCCGCGACTCGCCGAGTCGATGATCCTCGCCATTGGCGGGCTCTCGAGAGCTTCCGCGACCAGCGGATACACGCGGTGGCCGCCATCGGTAACCCGCAACGATTTTTCAATCTGCTGCGCCAATCGGGGCTCGAGATCGAGGAGCACGCTTTTGCGGATCATCATGCGTTCGCACCAGCAGATCTCGCCTTCGAGGATGGTGCTGCCATCCTGATGACGAGTAAAGATGCCGTAAAATGTCGCTCATTCGCGCAAGATCGGATGTGGGAGTTGCCGGTGACCGCACGACTCTCGCCCGACGACGGGATAGCCCTGATCGATCGGATTTGCGCGTTGGTTGCATCTCATCAAAAATCTCACGGATGAACACCATGGACAAAAGACTTCTCGACATCCTCGCGTGCCCCGTGTGCAAGGGTCCGCTCGTGCATTTGCGCGAAGAGGCGGTCCTCGTCTGTCGCGCCGATCGGCTCGCCTTCCCGATCAAGGATGGTATTCCGGTCATGCTCGAGGAAGAGGCGAGAACGCTGGCAGCAGACGATCCTTTGCTCGCCCGCTGATGTTCCGAATCGTCATTCCCGCGCGTTACGCATCGACCCGTTTGCCGGGCAAGCCGCTCATCGAGATGGCCGGCAAGCCCATGTTGCAGTGGGTCTATGGTCGAGCGCTGGCATGTGAGGCGCGCGAGGTCTTGATCGCCACGGATGATGAGCGCATCGAGAGGGTCGCGCGTCAGTTTGGCGCCGAGGTCGTGATGACCTCGGTCGATCACGTCAGCGGCACGGATCGCATTGCCGAAGTCGCCGAGTTGCGCGGCTGGGCGGACGATGAGGTCGTCGTGAATCTGCAGGGCGATGAACCCTCGATGCCTGCTGAGCTCGTTTCGCAGGTCGCTCAATTGTTACTGGCGGATCCAGAGGCCGATATTGCGACTCTCGCAACACCGATTCGTGATCGCGAGGAATACTTTGATCCGAACGCGGTCAAGGTCGTCACGGACGGATCGGGACGTGCGTTGTATTTCAGTCGTGCGCCCATCCCGTGGTTTCGGGACGGTGTGACGGAGGAGGGCGGCGATCTCGGTCTTGCACGCCGGCATCTGGGTCTCTATGCCTATCGCGTGGCGTCGTTGCGTCGCTTATCGAGCCTACCGCCCGCACCCATGGAACAAGCAGAGAAACTCGAGCAACTACGCGCGCTCTTCAACGGGATGAAGATATTGGTCGGTGAGGCTGCCCGTCGACCAGGGCCAGATGTGAATACGCTGGCCGATCTCGCAGGCGCCGAAGCAGCCCTCAAAGAGGATCTGCCCAGCGTCTGCGATTAACGCGGCGGATCAGCCGCGACGATCAAACATCGTCGCGGCGTGAGCTGTATCCCGGCCCGAAGCTGATCGTTGAATTCGACGGGCTCGACGACCAAACGACCTTCTTCTCCGCTGGCGGTGCCGTCGACTCAACCTCTGCGGCGGGCTCTGCGGTGGACGTTGGTTCGCTGATCGCCGCTTCGGGCAATGTCGGCTCTGGCACGGTCGGTTCAGTGACAGCGCTGACTGCCGCTTCGACAGGCGGTGCCAATCCAGTCCAGCTGACCTGAACCGGCGCCGGGGCAACCGGCGGCGGGGCGAGATCGTCAGCCACCGGAGAGGCAGCCTCGGGCTGCATCTGCAACGACATCTGTTCGCCTGCGGGGCGCAGTTCGGCGCCGTCACCCAATCCCTGCTCTTGCACTGCATCGGCGGCGTCATCCAGCGTGTCATCGGCCGCGTCGCTACCGGCGCTCATCGCACCGGCGGCACCGGCCTCGCGATCACGTCCACCCCGACGGCCGCGACGGCCACGGCGACGGCCGCGGCGAGCGCCACCTTCGCGCTCACCGCCAGCAGCGCCCTCGGCATTCGGCGCCAGTGCGTCTTGCATCGTCTGCTCTACGTCTGAAGCACCCACGACCGCGGCTGTGGCAGTCGGCACCGACGGTGGCGACGCTGCGGGCGCAGAAGCGGCCACAGGCGCCGCAGCAGGCGCGGTGCCTGACGGGGCCGGACGCTCACCGCGATTGTCACCACGCGGCTCACGACGACGCTGATCATCCCGACCGCCACGACGTCCTTGACCTTGACCCTCGCCGCGACCGCCTTCGCTGCGAGCACCATCCGCACCGCGACCTGCGTCGCTGCGAGGTGCTTGCTGCGCGGTTGGTTTGGCATCGCGGGTTTCTTTGGTGGCGTCACGGGTGGCGTCACGCGGTTTGCGTTCGTTGCTGTCACGATCACGATCTTTGCCGCGACCGCGTTCGTTACGATCACGATCTCGGCCGCGACCACCGCGCTCGTTGCGATCACGATCGCGCCGCTCGTGGCGTTGTCGCCCGTTGCGCGAGGCGCTTTCGTCTTGTTTGGCTGTCGGTGCACCGAATAACCAGCGCCACAGTCGAACAAAGATGCCGAGCTGCGGACCGGCATCGACCGCTCTGGCTGCAGCAGCCGGAGCCGGCGCCTGCACCACGATCGGAGCCGGCGTTGTCGGCAGGAAGGTCGGCACGGCGGCCGGTTCTTGATGAGCTTGTTTTTCGCGCGTGCCAGCTGGGTCCGGAACTCTGGCCGGAGTCGGCATTTGATAACTCAGGCGCTTGACCTCGGGCAGATCGGCCTCGTCATCACGCACGCGACGAATCGAATATTCCGGCGTGTCGATGTTGAGGTTCGGCACGATGATCAGCTCGACATCGCTCTTGTCTTCGAGCGTACGCAGCCATTCGCGCTTTTCGTTAATGAGGTAGGTGGCGACTTCGACCGGCACCTCGGCGATGACCTTGGAGGTGCGATCTTTGCGTGCTTCTTCGCCAATGAGTCGCAGGATGGCAAGCGCCATTGATTCGACGGTACGGATGCTGCCGATGCCTTGGCAGCGCGGGCACACCTCATGGCTCGAATCCGAGAGTGACGGACGCAATCGTTGACGCGACATTTCGAGCAGACCGAAGCGCGACAAGCGACCGATCTGGATGCGCGCGCGGTCCATCTTCATGGCATCGCGCAGGCGGTCCTCGACAGCACGCTGATTCTTCGGCTCCTCCATGTCGATGAAGTCGATAACGATCAGACCGCCGATGT
Organism: Pseudomonadota bacterium; assembly: GCA_039799645.1. GTDB lineage: Bacteria > Pseudomonadota > Gammaproteobacteria > Steroidobacterales > Steroidobacteraceae > UBA964. Next base: position 48,834 of record JBDLSG010000008.1, read on the forward strand.
CGCGGATACGCAGCTGCCGCGCGATCTCATCGGCGGCTTCGAGGTTCGTGTTGGTGGCAGTGGTTTCGATGTCACCACCGCGGGTGGCGCGCGCCGAGTTGATGTCGATCGAGACCAGCGCCTCGGTGTAGTCGATGACGATCGATCCACCCGAAGGCAGCTGCACCTTGTGGGCATAAGCCGATTCGATCTGGCTTTCGATCTGATAGCGGGTAAAGAGCGGGATATCGTCCGAGTACATCTTCAGGCGACGACCACCTTCGGCCGGCATGAAACGCTGCATGTACTCGGCGGCGATCGTCTGGGCACCTGGCTCATCGACCAGCACTTCGCCGATGTCGTCAGAGAAATAGTCGCGAAGGGCGCGAGTGACCGGGTCGCTTTCCCGATAGACGAGGAACGGGGCGGGGCGCTCGAGCACCGCCTTGACGATCTCGTCCCATTGGATCTTGAGGTTATCGAGATCCCATTGGAGTTCTTCGGTAGCCCGGCCGACGCCGGCGGTACGCACGATGGCGCCCATACCCGACGGAATGACGAGTGCATCCATGATGCTCTTCATCTGGTCGCGCTCTTCACCTTCGATACGACGGCTGACGCCGCCCGCACGCGGATTGTTCGGCATCAAGACCAAGAATCGGCCGGCGAGTGAGATATAGGTGGTGAGCGCTGCACCCTTGTTGCCACGCTCTTCTTTCTCGACCTGCACCACGATGTCCTGACCTTCTTGCAGGACTTCGCGCATGTTGATGCGGCCGCTCGAGGGGTTCTTGAGGAAATACTCTCGCGAGATTTCTTTCAGCGGCAGGAAGCCGTGGCGCTCGGCGCCGTAATCGATGAAGCAGGCTTCGAGCGAGGGCTCGATGCGGGCGATACGACCTTTATAGACGTTCGCTTTTTTCTGTTCGCGGGACGGAAGTTCGACCGAGAGGTCGTAGAGTTTCTGACCGTCAACCAGTGCGACGCGCAGTTCTTCCTGCTGGGTCGCGTTTACCAACATTCTTTTCATGGGCCCCAAATCTCCTGGATGGGGCCGACAGTGCTCCGACGGTTGTCCACATGGACACCACTCGCGTACCGGTGCGAACACACGGGCGAGCGGGCAGAACCCGAGAGGTAGTGAGAGGCGCGAGCAGGGAGAGGAGGATGTAAATCACAGTCTTCTGCGCACCGCGAACCGAAACCTAGGCTCGTATCTGTCAACCGACGGCGTGACCGGATGGCCACGGCGACTATCGGCCGGATTCGATGGCCTCGTTGCCGAGGACCAACTAACATGCGTCACCCACCGACCGGCGGGCATCGCGCTGATGTCTGCGAGGTGTCACCACCCTTGGGCGGCGTTCTCAAGACAGCCCTGATACTATGTCGAAGCCCATGGAAAAACAAGATCTTACGAAACACTCCGGGAAACTCTCGGTACGTCACCTCACGGTGGACGGCGAGGATGCCGGTACCCGCCTAGACAAGTTCCTTGCACGGCAGTACCCCGAGGTGCCGCGCACTCGGTTGTTCCGTCTGGTCCGCAAGGGCGAAGTTCGGGTCAACGGTAAGCGCGCCGGGATCGATACGCGTTTGGCGTTGGGTGACGATGTGCGGTTACCGCCGGTGCGGGAGGCTGCGCCGGAGACCGCGGTTGAATCTGTCAGCGGTACGGCTCGCGCCCTCACTCGCAAGGTCCCCTCGAGTCTGCAGGCGGCCGTGACGGCCTCGGTCATTCACGAGGACGAACGGGTGATCGTGGTCAACAAACCTGCGGGCATCGCCGTGCATGGCGGCAGCGGCGTGAGTTTCGGGGTGATCGAGGCGTTGCGAGCGGCCAGACCCGACGAAGCCGAGAAGCTCGAACTTGTGCATCGACTCGATCGCGATACGAGCGGCGTGCTGATCATCGCCCGCAAGCCCTCCGTGCTGCGCATGCTGCATGCGGGCTTGCGCGAGGGCGAGGGCTTCGAGAAGCGTTACCTCGCGCTCGTCAAAGGCAGCTGGCAGCTTGGCAAGAAACGTATCGAGGCGCCGCTGCGCACCGATTTGCGCGTGGGCGGCGAGCGCACCGTGAAGGTGGCAGCCGGCGGCAAGGCCGCCACCAGTGATTTTCGGCCTGTGCAGGGTTTCGGTAAGTTGGCCTCATTGCTCGAAGTGTCGATCCTGACGGGGCGAACGCATCAGATTCGCGTGCACGCAGCCTATGCGGGTCACCCCGTGGCGGGTGACCCGAAATACGGTGATGCGGAATTCAACGAAGAAATGTGCGAACACGGACTCGAGCGCATGTTCCTGCACGCGTCGAGCATTTCATTTCTTTGGCCGGATCGTGGCACCGAATTCAGCGTGAATGCGCCGCTGCCACCGGAGCTTGCGCGTGTGATCGACGCGCTCGCGGGGCTTAAGCGTCCAGGGCGCGCAAGGTCGCGGCGACCCAGATCATCGGCAGGCCGATAAGGGCGGTCGGGTCGACTGTCTCAAGTCGCTCGAGCAGGGTCATGCCGAGCGATTCGCTCTTGAAGCCGCCTGCGCAATCGGTGGCCGGTTCTGCCGCGACGTAGGCCTCGATGTCTTCGGCCGACAACGCACGAAAGACGCAGCGCGTCTGATCGAGGTGTTCGTGGCGAACGCCGCCCGGGCCCACGATGCTGACGGCGGTGTAGAAGGTCACCGTGTTGCCCGAGAGCCGGGCCAGCATGGCGCGCTGCCCCTCGGGGGTACCCGGTTTGCCCAGGCACTGCTCGCCTAGGGCGCAAACCTGGTCCGAACCGATCACCCAAGCCTCCGGGACCGCCCTGACGATGGCTTCGGCCTTGGCGCGCGCGAGGCGACGGGCGAGGGCGTCCGGCGCCTCCCCGGGCAGGCGCGATTCGTCGATGTCGGGGGAGCGGTGCTCGAAGGGCAACCCCAGGCGGGCGAGGAGCTCGCGGCGGTAGCGCGAACTCGAGGCTAGCCACAGCGGGCGACGCAACAGAAACAAAGGCTTACCCGACACTGGTTTTGACTCGAAGGGGGGTGATCCCTATTATACGCGCCCCATGCCGGCCGACTGGTCCCGACCTGTTGATGTGGAGCGTCTGGCCGACGCAGGGGAGCGTCGTGAGAACGACTTGTCGCTCGCCAGCTTGCCGCGCCTCGCGCCGGATCTGGCGATGACCGACGGAACGGTTCACGCACGCATCGGGTTTGCGCGAGAGCGCAAGCAACCGGTCGCCGACATCGAAGTGCGCGCGCGCTTGCCGCTGCGCTGTCAACGATGCTTGCAGCCGATGTGGCTCGATGTCGATCAACAATCGCGCGTGTGGTTGGTGACCGATCTGGCGAAGGTAGATCGCGAAGAGATGGGGCTCGAGCCGATCTTGGCTCCCGAAGGGCACATCGCACTGCGTGATCTCGTCGAAGAAGAACTGTTGCTCGCAGTGCCGCTGGTGCCGCGACACGAGGACGAATCGGATTGCACAACCGGTTCGGCCGAGTCTGAGGAAGAAGAAGTCGTGCAGAGACCGTTCGCAGGGCTCGGTGAGCTCCTGAAACGCAAGCAGTAGTTTAAGAGGTTCATCATGCCTGTTCAAAAAAGTCGCAAGACGCCGTCCAAGCGCGGCATGCATCGCTCGCACGACGGTCTGTCGAAGCCTGCTCTGTCGGTTGATCCGCAGTCGGGTGAGACGCACTTCCGTCACCGCATCACGCCCGATGGTTTCTACCGCGGCAAGCGCGTGATCGAGAAGCCGGCTGACGACGAAGCGGCGGGCTAAGTTTTCATTGGCGGGCCGTTCGAGCCCGCCTGCTCCCGTTCTCGGGGCACACCCATGACTCTGATCGCGCTCGATGTGATGAGCGGCGACCTCGGCGCGCAGGAATGCGTGCCCGCGGCGCTGCTTGCGCTCGCGTCCGATTCATCTTTGCGTCTGAAACTCGTCGGGCAATCGAGTGTGATGGCGCCCTTGCTCGATGCGGCAGCACCTGCGGCCGGTGTCCGTGATCGCCTCGAGCTCATCGAGGCGAGCGAGATCATCACGATGACCGATGCGCCGCGCGAGGCGATCCGGCGCAAGAAACAATCGTCGATGCGCATTGCCGCCGATCTCGTTCACGACGGGCTCGCCGAAGGCATGGTCAGTGCCGGGAACACCGGAGCTTTGACAGCGATTTCCCACTTCGTCCTCAAGTGTCTGCCGGAAGTCGAACGCGCGCCCATCATGACATCGATTCCGAATCGACACGCCTTCACGCAGTTGCTCGACGTCGGCGCGAATCTGCGTGCGACACCTGTGCAATTACGCCAGTTCGCGATCATGGGTGCGATCGTGGCGAGAGACGTGCATGGTCGCGAGCGACCCCGCGTGGGACTGCTCAACATCGGCGAAGAAGAAACCAAGGGTCACGATCTCGTGCAGGAAGCCCATGCGCTACTCAAAGATTTTCAACTCAAGGATTCGCAAGGGGCGGACGATCAGGCAACGTTCGAGTACGTCGGCTTCGTCGAGGGCCAGGATATTTTTTCCGGTGACGTCGATGTCGTGGTGACCGACGGCTTCACGGGTAACGTGGCGCTCAAGACCATGGAAGGCGTTGCCGGTCTCATTGGTGATCGATTGAAGCGCGAGTTCACAGCCGACCTGCCGAGCAAACTTGCCGGTTTGGCGGCACGCCCGGTGCTCAAGCGCGTCTCCGGTTCACTCGATCCGCGCCGCTTCAATGGTGCGATCATGGTGGGGCTCAAACATATCGTGGTAAAAAGTCACGGCAGCGCAGATCGTTATGCGATGGCACAGGCGATCGCGATCGCCGCCACCGCGGTTCGCAAGCGACTCGTGCAACATGTTTCACAAGCGCTCGGCTCTGGGGATCACTCGACATGCTGAAGTATTCGCGCATCGTGGGCACCGGCAGTCATCTTCCCGAGAAGGTGCTGACTAACAAAGATCTCGAGCAGATGGTCGAGACCACGGACGAATGGATTCGCGAGCGCACGGGGATCGGTGAGCGCCGCATCGCCGCCAAAGGCGAAACCACGGTCGATCTGGCGGTGCCGGCTGCGCGCCGAGCGATGCAGGCTGCGGGGGTTGATCCCGATGAGATCGATCTGATCGTCTTCGGTACCACCACTCCGGATCAGGTTTTCCCGAACTGCGGTGCGCTATTGCAGGATCGGCTCGGTATCCGTAACTGCCCTGCGTTTTCCGTCGAGGCCGCCTGTAGCAGCTTCATCTACGCACTCTCTGTCGCCGATAAATTCATCAAGTTGGGTGATGCCAAGTGCGCGCTCGTCATCGGTGCCGAAACGCTTAGTCGCATCGTCGATTGGAGCGATCGCAGCACCGCCATCCTCTTCGGGGACGGTGCCGGTGCCGTGGTGCTCAAGCCTGCTGATGAAGCGGGCATCATTTCCACGCATCTGCATACCGACGGGTTCTACAAGGATTTGCTCTATTGCCCAGTCGGTCCGTCGAAGGGCTTTCATCCCGATGAGCAGGGGCGCATCCCGGCCTACATCCACATGGCCGGTAACGAAGTCTTCAAGATTGCCGTGAAGTCCTTAGGTGCCATCGTCGATGAGACCTTGGCGGCCAATGGGCTCGATAAGTCCGCGATCGATTGGCTGATCCCGCATCAGGCCAACATCCGCATCATTCAGGCGACCGCCAAGAAGCTCGAGATGTCGATGGACAAGGTTATCGTGACGGTGGAGCAGCACGGCAACACGTCGGCCGCTTCGGTGCCCATGGCGCTCGATGCCGGTGTGCGTGATGGTCGCGTCAAGCGCGGCGATTTGATCCTGCTAGAAGCCTTCGGTGGGGGTCTCACCTGGGGCTCGGCGCTTATTCGCTATTAAAAAAAAACGCCGCGCTTTTGGCGCGGCGTTTTCTCGCACGAAGCGAATCGACGAGCGATTACTTCGAGATCGAACGCTTGAACATGCGGTCGATCTTCTCGTTGGTCGCATCGCAGCAGGCCTGCGAGGCCTGAGCGGCCGACAGCGCCTGGTTGGCGGTCGACTGAGCACCGTTGGCAGCCGAAGCAGCCGAAGCGGCGGCGCCGTTAGCGGCGTCAGCCGAGCTCTTGGCGGCAGCGACTTGCGTCTGCAGGCTCGAAACTTGGGTCTTCAGGCTGTCGATTTCGGCCTGGAGCGGCTTCAGGTCCGTGCAACCGGCGAGGGTGGCAACGGCGGCGACAGCGACGATCTTAGCGACGATCGGGGTCTTCATAGTGTTCATGTCCTCAATTGAGATTGTTGCTGGTTCGGGTCGTTGGCGAGAGGCCGCCATGTGGTCGACCCCAACGGCAACATTATAGCGGTACCCGAGCGCAAAGGGGACTGCGACCGAGCCCGAATCCTCCGATTAGGGCGAGCCCGCACAAAAGCATTATGTCCATAATGTCGGCCGTGAGTGCGTCATCCTCAACTGTTCTGTTCGTCCCTGTCAGCGGCCCGAGTGGTATGGGTGAGTTCGCGCGGGCGCGCAGCATCGCCGATGCTTTGGTTGCGTATAACCCCGGCATTCGCATCCATTTCCTGCTGCACCGTGCGGCGCCGTACGCGGCCAACTTCCATCATCCATCGACGCTGCTGTCGGCATCACCGACGCTTTGCACGCGAGAGGTCGTTGAGACGATCGAACGCCTGCGACCTGCCGTCGTGGTGTTCGATAACGCAGGTCGCACGCCTCAACTGCGTGCTGCGAAGCGGGTCGGTGCCGCCGTGATCTACGTGAGCTCGCGTTCGAGGCAGCGTTACAAGGCGTTTCGCTTGCGCTGGATGCGTTTGATCGACGAGCACTGGATTTCGTATCCCGAGTTGATTGCCGGCGCACCGACGCTGTTCGAGCGCTGGAAATTACGTTGGTTGGCGCGTCCCGAATTGCATTATCTCGACACCGTGCTGGCACCGGCGGATGAATCTGCTGCAGACCATCTGCTCGCCGATTTTGGTGTGCCGGATATCGTGATCGTCCCTGGCGGTGGCAGTCAGTTTCACGATGTCAGCATGACCCCGGCGCGATTTGCCGAGTGGGGCGCTGCTCTGGCCGCAAGAGGTCATCGCGTGGTGTTTGTGGCAGGTCCCTCGTTCACTCTCGACTTACCGCAAACGAGCCACTTCAGAACGGTGCGTAGCGTGCCAGGTGGTGCTTTGCACGCGTTACTCGCGCGCTCAAGGGCCGTGCTCGTCAATGGCGGCGATACCTTGTTGCAGGCGCTCGCCTTGAACAAACCTTGTGTGGCGATCCCGATTGCGGGTGATCAAGCCGAGCGCATCGCACGCTGCGCCGCGCAAGGCGTGCTGCTGTCGCCCAAGCCGGATGAGGTCGTTGCAACCTGCGAGCGTGTGCTCGCCGATACGGCACTCGGGGACAATCTGGCATCGCACCGACACGCACTGGCACTGCACGATGCCCTGCCGAGCATCATCGAGCGGTTGGGGCGTTACCTCGCGCCTCGATGAGTTCGCGATACGCTTGCAGCGTTTCGCGCACCACGTTGTCTAGGTGGTAGGCAGACAAGTCGTGATCCACGCGTGCCGGTCTCTGCGTTGCCAGTGATCGAAGTGCCATGCTCATCGCATTCACATCATCGACGGGTACCAACGTGCCCGGGTAACGCATCAGGATCTCGGAAGGTCCCTGAGTGGTCGTTGCCAGCACTGGCGTACCTGCATCGATCGCTTCGAACAAGACACGTCCGAGCGGTTCGCTACGTGAGGGACTCACGAACAAATCGAAAGCTTGATAGAACACCTTGGCGTCGGGGCGAAAGCCGAGAAAGCGGACTCGCTCGCTCTGGACGAGTTTCTCCAAGCGTTTGCGTTCACGGCCATCACCGATGATCACAAGTTTGGCATCGGGAATGGCGGCCTGCTCGAATGCGCGGATGAGAGTGTCGAAACCCTTCGACTTGGCGAGTCTGCCGACGCCGCCGATCAGAAAATCGTTATCGTCTGCGCCGGCTAGCGCACGCAAGCGACGGCGCTCTTCGGCATCGATCCTCGGCGTAGGAATCAAAGATTCATTGATGTCGAAAACACGACCGCGATAACGCTCGAGATCTTTCTTCTGCCATTGGGCGATGACGATGAGGCCAGCCATCTCGAGAAACTGCGGCCCATTCACCCACATGTGTAAGGTGGCGATGGTGGCGCAGGGCGGTTTCAAGCGCGCGACGAGTCGAGTGCTCTTGCGCAAGTGGGTGTGGATGATTTCGGGTCGATGATCGCGGATGGCTCGTGCGAGCCCCCAGGCGGGAAACCAGCGACTCACCTCGACGACCCGCACGCGTTCATCTAGATGATCACGGATTGAAACGCCGTTCGATGCTCGGTGTTGTCGCTGCAATACGAGAGTCACATCGTGTTCTGCGACGCAGGCATTGCACATTTCCGCCGTGGCTCTTTCGGTGCCGGCGAAGCCGCGCGAGAACAGGGTGTGCATGATGCGCATGGGTGTTCCGTTCATCGGCGTCGATCTCGAAGAATTTCACGTGCTGCATTCGAACCGGGTAACCCCGTGACGCCGCCGCCCGGATGCGCGCCAGAGCCGCAGAGATATAGGCCGCGTACGGGTGTGCGGTAATTACCGTAGCCGAGCGCCGGGCGTGCGGCCCAGAGTTGATCAAGTCCGAGCGAGCCGTGGAAGATATCGCCGCCCGCGAGTGCAAAACGTTGTTCGAGGTCGAGCGGCGAGAGCGCGAGCACTCCCACGATGCTGCGCCGGAAGTTCGGTGCGACGGCATTGACGGTATCGATGATCAAATCGATCGCGGCTTGTTTTTCGGTGGGGTCTTCCCAACTGCGTGGCGCCTCGAGTGTGCCCGGCAGGTTGTAGTCGAAATGCTGGCAGAAGAGACTCGCGACATGCGCGCCACGCGGTGCGAGCGTGTCATCGAGCGTCGAAGGTATCAGCATTTCGACGATCGGCTCGCGCGCGCAACCAGTGAGTCTCGCATCGGCATAAGCACGATCCATGTAATCGAGCGAGGGCGCGATGATGATGCCGGCACCGAGGTGCGTGTCATCACTGCGCGAACGGCGCACTTCGAAACGCGGCAATTCGCTGAGTGCCACGTTCATGCGGAAAGTCGCCGAGGCCGTGCGCCATCGTTCGATGTGCGAGCGAAAATCGTCGGGTAAGTCTTCGGCTTGCAGCAAATTCAGAAAGAGCGGTTTCGGGCCGAGGTTGCCGATGATGCGCGGTGCGCCGAAGACGCGACCATCGACGAGTTTGATACCGCTGGCCGTCGCGGGGGTATTGCTGCGACCGCTCGTGCGCGTGGTGATGATCTTCGCAACCGGTGCATCGCACTCGATGTGCACACCCAGACGACGCGCTTCAGCGGCGAGTGCTTGGGTGATGGCGCCCATGCCGCCGATCGCGTGACCCCAGAGACCACGCTTGCCGTTCACTTCGCCAAAAGCGTGATGCAGTAAGACATAGCCGCTGCCGGGCGTGTACGGGCTCGCGTAGTTGCCGACGATCGAATCAAAACCGAACAAGGCTTTGAGCGCAGGTGTCTCGAACCAGTGATCAAGAATCTCGCCGGCACTGCGCGTGAAGATTTCGTGCAGCTCGCGCTGTTGCGATAACGGCAGCGCGCGGAACTGCCGACCAAAGCGTAGTAGCTCCCAAAGATCTCCCGTGCGGCGCAGATCGGTGGGTGGTGTACGCGTCAGTTGCTCGCGCAGCAACGCTACCGCGCGATCGAGCATGGCGTGAAAGGCGGGGAGTTTCTCCGCATCGCGCGCGCTGTAGCGACGTACTTCGGCGAGCGTCGCGGCGGCTTCGGGACCGGCGCTGAACGAATCACCATTCGGCAGAGGCAGAAAGTTCTGCATCGGCCGCTCGACGATCTTAAGACCATGCTCGGCGAGTCGAAGATCGCGTATCACCGCGGCCTCGAGCAGGCTGACGGTATAGCTCGCCGTTGAGTTGCGAAAGCCTGGTGCGAACTCTTCGGTCACGGCCGCGCCGCCGACCACGTGTCGACGCTCGAATACCCCGACCCGCAGACCGGCCCGCGCCAGGTAGCAGGCGCAGACGAGGCCGTTGTGACCAGCGCCGATGACGAGCGCATCGAAATCGGCAGCAGGGGGCTTGCGACTGGATGAATTCACAGGTACTGTATGGATCAACAGAGGTAGAGGTGTTCCATGT
>JBDLSG010000009.1:0-60612 GCA_039799645.1 Pseudomonadota bacterium
AGAGTCGCAACGTGCCGCGGCTACCCGTGACTTCTTGATCGATATGTTCGAGAGCGCCAACCCAGAGTTGCATGGTGGCCGGGAGGCGACGGTGCGGGAGTTGGTGTCTGCCGCCGAGCGAGTTCTTTACTCCTCGCTAGATAGTCAGCCTCTGGTGCAAGCAGAAATGCTGGGGTCCCTTGTGAATGTGTGGCTACGTTTAGGAGATCTTCGTCGCGCAAATGTGATGTTAGGGAAGAAGATTCAAGCGTTGCAAGATGCCGGCGAACAGAGCGCACTACTGGCCTCATTGATAGATAAGGTCAGTCTGTCTTTGAGCATTGGAGATCTGGAGACGGCTGAAAAATTTCACCGGCGTCTTGTGGAGAATCGCTTTGCAGTGAATTTAGCCAAGTCAGATGAGGCGACGCTTCTGTGGCAAGGCGGCTGGATTAGCTTCTACCAAGGAAGATCAGATTTGGCTATCGAGAGATTTGGTAGGGCAGCGCGCTTATCGAAAGATATCGGAAAAAATACGCTTCTTATCAGCGCGCTTTATGGCCTGTCACTGGCTCATAAAACCCAAAGAGATTGGGGCTCAGCGGTACGTTCATTAAGAGAGGCTAGGAAGTGGTTCTCGCTTTCCGGGGCCGATATTCAGGGCGATTTGGTCGGTGGCATCGAGCTTCTCGCTGCCTACGTATCACTAGGCTTGTATCAAGAAGGCCAACTATTTCTTGAAAAGGATTTAAAAGGCGTCGACTCATTTGAAGGTAAATCTCTAGATATGGCGTCTCTATATGATTTAGCGCTTTCTCTTAGATTGCGTAAATTCGACAAGGTTTTCCCGGAAGAGATGAAAAGCGCTTTAACTCATAACGATGCGCTATCCATCGAAAGACAGCTACTGTTTTCCTCTCTGCTTATAGATTCCGGAAGCTTAAGCGATGCGAAAAAAATCATTTCGTCCGTGGAATTAGTAGCTGGCGACGCGAAAACGGCGACCCGGATTCAAATCATGATTAGGCGTCTGCGTATCGCTATTTATGAGAAGAATGAAAGAGAAGCAAATACACAGGCAAAGTTACTGGAGAGCGCTATCGAAAAAGGGATCAAGGAAGATGAAGTTATAGCCCGATCAAACGCCATTCTGGGCGTTTATTGGTTCGCCAAATCAAGTGATGAAATATCCGCCGGACACTTTATGAAAAGTGCGAAAACATACAGTGAAAAATACGGAGATCGCCACCCGAAGTTTCTTGAGGCAATGTTGGCCTACAATCTTGTCGTCAGGGCCAATTCGCTTGCGGTAGATCCGAGCGGCAACGACTCTCTGTCAAGCGCGCTCATCCTCGAGGGGCTTCGGCAGGCATACCCCCAAGATCATCCAATTATCGCGTTGGCTGAAAGCCTTGTGACTGACGACCTCTCGGTTGGGGTTGGCAGTTCTTCAGCGGCTGATCGTGACGAGGTATTAAAAGGCTTGCTGATTCTTTCATAGCAAAACAGATCAATTTAAAAGTCCGGTTCATCGAGAAAGCGTCGTCTCCAATCAAGCTATTAGAAAGGAGGTTAAAATGCGTTTTCGAGAAAACCTTGTAGCCTATTTTGGCGTTTTAATTATTGGGCTTGTGTCAGGGCAAGTGATCAATGCGTCCGAAGCAAGCGCCAATAACAAGAAACCGCCGAACAGGGTCTATTATCTCCCGGGATTCAAGATTCTGATTAAGCCGAAGCCGGCTCCAGAGCCGCAGAGGACGCCGACTGACGATCTAATTATCGTTCGTCCTGTGCCGCTTTGGTGAGGACGGGCGTTTCGGTATCCTCTGCTCCCCATATCGGGGAGCAGGGGGTCCGATGGAACGTTCTGAGACGGCGAGTTTGAGCAATAGTGTGATCGAGACAATCCCGAGCGCCCGATCACGGTATGTTGGCGCCTTGGAGATTCATCGTACTGCAGGGTGAATCACGAGCGATTCTCGGCTCGGCAATGAGTGCGGCGCTGCGAAGTCGCATGCCCGAAGCCGATGCTGAAACGTTAGATAGAGAGGCATCCAAGGCGTGGCGCTCGCCGGTGTTGATCGTTGTCGTTGCCGAGCCGAAAGCACATCCGAAAGTCCCCGAGGTTGAGCAGCTCGTTGCCGTTGGTGCTGCTATCCAGAATCTCTGGCTGGCCGCCCATTCGATGGGTTACGGCGCTGCGTGGAAGACGGGTAGTCACGCGTACGATTCCGGGGTCAAGAACGCACTGGGTTTGCGACCAGAAGATCATGTCATTGGTTTTGTACATGTCGGACGCCCAACATCCAAGGCTCCGGTCAGACCGGCAGACTTTGCGGCACAGACTCAGTGGCTCTAATCATTAGCCTGTAAATAACCTGAATTTGTCGAGCGACTCCCGTTCGGTCGTTGGTTAGCTTAATGCGCCAACATCCACGCGCGGGAGTCGATTATGTTTTTCAGAGCGATATTGATTGCGGCTTTTGGTTTTTTTCTTTTTCCGCAGCCCGGTTCGGCGAAAGAAGCAGCCGTTGTGCGCTGTGATACTCCTTTAGGCTACATCGCGGTAGTCGAGCTAGATGGATACGCGCTCGAAGTCTTGTGGCGTTATCGTCTGCGTTCACCCGGACCGTTACTGCGCATGCTCATTCAGCAGTCTGGTTGCTTCACCGTGGTCGAGCGTGGCGTTGGCGTAGAGGCGGTTCTCCAAGAGCGGCAGCTCGCAGCCAGAGGTCAATTGCGCAGTGGCTCGGCGATGGGTGAAGGGCAACTGGTAGCCGCAGACTACATCCTCACTCCGTCGGTGATTTTTTCCAACGACGATGCCGGCGGTGTGCGTGCGGGGCTCGGTGATTTTGTCGGATCACGATGGGCATCGCTGACACCAGGCGTCAAATTCAAAGAGGCGCAAACCGGGCTGACATTGGTTGATGCGCGTACAGGCGTGCAGGTCGGCGCCGCTGAAAGTACGACTCGAAAAGCGGACTTGTCTTTGAGTGCGTGGTTGATCGGTCGGGGCAGGTACTCGTCGTTCGAGGGTTACGGGAAAACAGCCGAAGGCAAGTTGATCGCCTCGTCGTTGATAGCGAACTTCAACTCACTGGTGTCGACCGTGAGGCATCGTGTGCCGACCCGTCACTCCAACAGTCACTCGTCGTCGCTTGCCGCTACGCCGGACTTCTCGATCGGCGATGTGGTGATTCCCAAAATTGGTGGCTTGGTGCTTCGCGCGATGCCGTCTGATCAGGCCGCGCCGCTTGCCGAACTCAGTCACGAGGCTGAGCTGGTCGTTGTCGGTGCGTTAACGGGAGACTATCTCCCCGTCCAAAGCGGAGCGCTGCGGGGTTGGCTGCCGATACTGCTGCTGCGCCGGCCTTAGTCGATTCGCTTTCAGCTCAGCGGCGTGGGGCTGACGATAAACCCATTCTCATCTGCGTAGAGCCACTCGTTCGGACGGAAGATGACGCCCGCAAAAGTGACGATCACATCGCGTTCGCCGCTTCCGGTCTGTAAGGGTTTAGTTGGGCATATGTTGAGTGCGCGAACGGCGAGCGGCATCGTGCGTAGCACTTCGACATCACGAGCAGCGCCGTAGACGATCGCGCCGGCCCAACCGTTATCGATTAGCAGGCTGCCGAGTCGATCACCGATGAGTGCGCGTCGCAGTGAGCCGCCGCCATCGACCACCATGACCCGACCATTCCCCGGAGTGGACAAGACCTGTCGCAGGAGGAGGTTGTCCTCGTAGCAGCGAATCGTGCTGATCTGTCCGTGAAAACTTTTCAGCTGCCCAAAGTCGCGGAACAGGGGTTCGCCAGTTTGGACGACCTGTGGGTGGTCATCAGAAAGGTCACAGATGCTGCGCGTCATGGTCGGAGTCCGTCGAGTGTGGTATCCAAGTGCCTCGGCATTATGCCGCAGCTATATATCTATCGGGGGTTGGGATGATTCTGATTACGGGTGCAACGGGGCGAACGGGTAACAGAGCGGCCACCGAGCTTGCTAAGCGAGGCATACCCGTACGGGCTCTGGTGCGAAATCCTGCGAAAGCTGAGGGACTGATCGCAGCGGGTGTGCAGATTGCGACTGGTGATGCCAGTGATGCGGATTCTGTACGTGCAGCGCTCGTGGGTGTCACGAAGATGGCGATCATCCTGCCGAACGGTGAGCAGCAGTTGTCGCTGGAGAAAAAACTGGTGGATCTCGGCGTTGAGGCTGGCGTCAGCCACCTCATCAAACTCTCGTCGATGGAAGCGCTGCCAACGGCGCATAACGCAACTCACAAGATGCATTGGGCGTCCGAGGAGCACATTCGGGCGAGCGGCAAAGCGTGGACGATGGTTCGCCCAAGCTTCTATCTGCAGAATTTCTTATCGAATGCCTACACCATCAAGACCGAGGGCAAGTTTTACTATCCCTTTGGTGATAAGGGCGCCGCGGTGATGACAGATTCGCGCGATGCCGGTTATTTCGTGGCTCATTGCTTGGCAACCAACGGCCACGAAGGCAAGAGTTACGATATCACCAGCCGTGATCGCCTGAGCTTTCACGAAGTGGCAGCGGTATTCAGTCAGGTGTTGGGTCGCAAGATCGATTATGTGCCGCAGGATCCGGCCGCTTATAAAGCCTTCCTAGGCAAGTTCTTAAGCAGCCAATGGCATCTTGATGCCGTCTGCGACATCTTTGCCGAAATTGCGGCGGGCTATGTGGTGGATGTCACCGATACTTTCGAGAAGGTGACGGGGCGTGCTCCGACCGGGCTCGCTGAATTCATCAACGAGCACCGGGCGGTATTCACGCCCTAAAGGGTCACGCGGCGTAGCGCTTCGCCATCACTTCAAGAGAGAGAGGCTTGATGGTCGAAGCCTTGCCAGCACAGCCAAAGGCTTCGTAGCGCGCAACACAGATCTCGCGCGCAGCGAGCATGGCTTCTTTCATGTATTTTCGCGGATCGAACTCGGCCGGATCTTTCGTCATGGCTCTTCGGATCGCGCCCGTCATGGCAAGGCGGATATCCGTGTCGATGTTGATTTTGCGAACGCCATGCTTGATGCCCTCAAGAATTTCTTCGACGGGTACACCGTAGGTTTCGCGAAGATTGCCGCCATTTTCACGGATGATCTGCAACCACTCTTGCGGGACCGAAGACGAGCCGTGCATGACGAGATGCGTGTTCGGGATCCGCGCATTGATTTCGCGAATACGATCGATGGCCAGGATGTCGCCAGTCGGTTTGCGCGTAAATTTATAGGCACCGTGCGATGTGCCGATCGCGATGGCGAGTGCATCGACGCCGGTTTTGGCGACGAAATCTTTGGCTTGATCGGGATCTGTCAGCAACTGATCGTGCGACAAATGGCCATCGGCACCATGCCCATCTTCTTCGCCGGCTTTGCCAGACTCGAGTGACCCGAGACAACCGAGTTCGCCTTCGACCGAGACGCCAACTGCATGCGCGATTTTCACGACATGGGCCGTGACGTCGACGTTGTACTCGTACGAAGCCGGAGTTTTGCCATCTTCTTTCAGTGATCCGTCCATCATGACGCTCGAGAAACCGGAGCGGATCGACTGCACGCAGACAGAGGGGCTCGCTCCGTGATCTTGGTGCATCACGATCGGAATGTGCGGGTAGCTCTCGATCGCAGCTTCGATGAGGTGGCGCAGAAACGGCTCACCCGCATACTTTCGTGCACCTGCCGAGGCTTGCATGATGACCGGGCTGTCGGTCTTGTCGGCCGCCTGCATGATGGCTTGCACTTGCTCAAGGTTGTTGACGTTGAACGCTGGCACGCCGTACCCGTGTTCGGCGGCGTGATCGAGCAATTGACGCATCGAGATAAGTGCCATGACGGAATCCCCAAAAAAGAAATTAAGCGAAATATGTGGGCTTTATTCTAGCCAAAACAACCGTTGTCGGCTCATACGTGCAGCGGCAAGCGTACGTCAGCGAACAAGGCATCGACTTCTTCCTGGCGTGCGGTTCGCTCGGCCTTGTGTACCCGCGCATGATCCAGATGTGGGGCTAACAAGCGCATGAAATCGAGCGTGTATCGGCGCAGATAGCCGCCGCGGCGGAACCCAACCCACGTCAGGTGACGAGGGAAGAGGTGTGACGCATCGAACGATACGAGATCGCGATCTTCTGTCGGATCGATGGCCATGGCCGCGACGATGCCGACGCCGAGACCGAGTCTCACATAGGTTTTGATCACGTCGGCGTCCCGAGCGGTCAGGGCAATATCGGGCTCGATACCGGCTGACTCGAATGCCTGTGGTAGGGAGGCGGGACCTGAGAGATTGAAAACGTAGGTGACGAGCGGATACTGACCCAGCTTGGCCAGCGTCAATGTTTTCGCTTTAGCTAGCGGATGATCGAGTGGCACGATGACGCGTCGATGCCATTCGTAGCAAGGCAGCAGTACGCAGTGAGGGAAGTGGTCACGCGAACCCGTTCCGATAGCGATATCCACCTGACCGGCATTCAGCAAATCAGCGATCTGTTCCGCTGTACCTTGATGCAGATGCAGGCGAACTTGCGGGTACTTGAGGCGAAACTGCGAAATGACAGCGGGCAGTACATAGCGCGCTTGGGTGTGCGTGGTCGCGATAGATAGGGAGCCGCGTGCGGCATCGCGGACATCGAGCGACATGGCTTTGATCGCTTGGGTTTCGCGCAGGGCTTTTTGGGCCCGTTCGACTACGCGCTGTCCGGCCGCTGTTAGTCGAAGCAGATTACGACCTTCGCGCACGAACAGCTCGAATCCCAGTTCTTCTTCCAGCAAGCGAAGCTGTCGGCTGACGCCCGGTTGCGAGAGATGCAACTTGTCGGCAGCGGCAGATATATTGAAGCCGGCCTCGACAATCGCGGTCAGGTAGCGCAGTTGAGCGAGTTTCATACGCGCACCGGACTCGTTAGCAACATCAACTGATGGGTAAGGTCATCCCGAGCCATCGACCGAGCGCGAGCGCTGGCGTCAGCATCATGCCGGGAGCGAAGGCGTTACCGAGCGTTGCGCCGCTGCCGAGCACTTCGCCTGCGGCATAGAAGTTCGGGATGGGCTCGCCGTTTCCGCGCACTACGCGCAGCTGCTCGTCGACGACGACGCCTGCGGACGAAGTGGCAGAGTGACCCAGGTGCGTCACAGCGAAATACGGGCCCCTTTCGCCTATCGGCATCGGGAAGTGTTTACGGCCGAACGCGTCACTGCCAGATTTGGTGGCCGCGTTGTAATCGCGAATCGAAGCGCGCAAGCCGTCGAGTTCGATGCGAGCTTTGGCGGCGAGTGCTTCGAGAGAGTCGGCACGATGAAACATCGGGTGCTTATCGAAATGCGCAAGGAATTCTTCGCGCGAGAACTTCGGCAACGCTGGCGGCGCCTTCTCGAGAATCGATT
Organism: Pseudomonadota bacterium; assembly: GCA_039799645.1. Classification (GTDB taxonomy): domain Bacteria; phylum Pseudomonadota; class Gammaproteobacteria; order Steroidobacterales; family Steroidobacteraceae; genus UBA964. Next base: position 7,377 of record JBDLSG010000009.1, read on the forward strand.
GATCAAAAAAGATCTGGTAACGCAGCTTCTCTTGTCGGAGCAGCAAACGCTCGCGCTGATAGGAGTCCGACGAGTCTTCGGCGACAAATCGTTGGCCTTGATTGTTCACCCAGATTTCCCAGGGCAGGCGTCGCGGCGACATATCGAAGCGCGCGTAGACCTTAGCCGGGAATTGTTCCGACGTAAGGATGGATCCGCTGCCGGGTCTGTGCAGATCCTGGCCGCGGAGCCAACCGCCGATGGAGGTGGCGATCGCGAGCCCTTGGCCTTGTGAATAGGGATAAGAGCCTGCCGCGTAGGCGGGCACACCGCAAAGCTGCTCGAAAAGATCCGGGTTCATCGCATAGCCGCCGCTCGTGAGCAGGACATGCCGACCGCGCGCAATGAACTCGCGAGTCGCACCGTCCTTCGACTCGGTGACGGTGCCGCGCAAGCCCTGAACCTCACCCTTATCGCTCAACAGTAAGCCGGTGGCGCGCGTGTTCAATTGCAAAGTGACACGGCCACTCGCGATCTCCGGCGCGAGCTCACGACGGATCACCGCCAAAATCGCTCGACCTTCGTCCTTTGCCCAAAGATATCGTGGCGTGTTGTACGCCTTGCGACCCGGAGTGTCGCCCGTGACCGGATGATCGGGCAAAGGTACGAGACCCGCATCGAGTAACCAATTGATGGTTGCAGGCGCCTCATCGGCAGTGCGTCGAATGACGTGCTTGTCGGCGAGACCTCGCGACAGGCTCATTACGTCGTCATAGTGCGCATCAGGCGTATCAACAATGCCTTTGGCGGCCTGAATACGTGTGCCGGCAGCGGCTACCTGTCCGTTGGCGAGGTGTAGCGTACCGCCGATATCAGGCGCTGCGTCGACCAACAGCACCTTGGCGCCACGACGAGCGGCGAAAACGGCAGCAGGAAGGCCTGCCGTGCCGGCGCCGATGATCACGAAATCGTAGTAGGGCGTATCGGCTGCAAGCGCCGAGGCGACCGACGAATCGGCAAGCGCGATCGCTCCAGCGGATCCGATAGCTCTCTGGATAAACGCGCGACGCTTCATGGCGATCAATCCTCGATGAGGAAGCTTCGTAACTGTTCCGAGCGGCTCGGATGGCGCAGCTTACGCAGCGCCTTCGCTTCGATCTGACGGATGCGTTCACGCGTGACGTCGAACTGTTTGCCGACCTCTTCAAGCGTGTGGTCGGTATTCAGGTCGATTCCGAAGCGCATACGCAGAACCTTCGCTTCCCGCGGGGTGAGCTGCGCGAGCACCGCGTGAGTGGTTTCGCGGAGCGACTCGGCGGTGGCCTGATCGATTGGTGAAGCCACTGAGGTGTCTTCGATGAAATCGCCAAGGTGTGAATCTTCATCATCACCGATCGGAGTCTCCATTGAGATGGGCTCCTTGGCGATTTTGAGAACCTTGCGAACCTTGTCCTCGGGCATTTCCATGCGCACGGCAAGCTCATCGGGTGTCGGCTCACGCCCCATTTCCTGCAGCATCTGTCGCGAGATGCGATTGAGCTTGTTGATCGTTTCGATCATGTGTACCGGGATGCGAATCGTGCGGGCCTGGTCAGCGATCGAGCGCGTGATGGCCTGGCGAATCCACCAAGTGGCGTAGGTCGAGAACTTGTAGCCGCGACGGTATTCAAACTTGTCGACCGCCTTCATCAAGCCGATGTTGCCTTCCTGGATCAGGTCGAGGAACTGCAGACCGCGATTGGTGTACTTCTTGGCGATCGAGATAACGAGGCGGAGGTTCGCCTCGACCATTTCCTTCTTGGCGCGACGGGCTTTGGCTTCGCCGATTGAGACCTCGCGGTTGATATCTTTGATCTGGCTGATCGAGAGGAAGTGACGCTTCTCGATCGCCTGCAGCTGAACCTGGCGACGCAGGATTTCGTCGCTGAGCTTTGCCAAGCCCGCAGACCACTTCTTGGCGGCCTTGACGTGCTTGCTGACCCAGCGCTCGTCCGTCTCGTTACGAGGGAAAGAAGTGATGAACTCCTTGCGCGGCATACCCGCATCGCGCACCGCGATGACCATGATCTCTTTTTCGAGTTGACGGATTTCGTTGATATGCTCGCGCAGATTGCCAATCAAGGCCTCGAACATCTTGGGCGCGAGTTTGAGCTCCATGAATTCGCCCGAGAGTTTGCTGCGAGTTTTCTGCGACTTCGGGTCTTCCATGCCGGACTTGCTGAGCAAGCCCAGGCACTGCGCGTGAAGTTTCTGGATCGAAGCGAATCGATTGGCGGCTTCGACCGGATCCGGACCGGTATCAGCGGCTTCCTCTTCGTCGTCTCCGCCTTCGACATCCTCGGACTCTTCCGCGGCGGCGGCAGCCGGATCGACCTTGGTCGGATTCTGCGGCTGCGCGATGACATCGGGCGCATTGGGGTCGATGAAACCGACGATGATGTCGGCAAGGCGCCCGCCGCCATTTTTCACCGGCTCGTAGGCCCTCAAAATGAAGTCGTAGGTCGGCGGATACAGGGAAATCTGAGTGCGCACGGCATCGAGACCTTCTTCGATGCGCTTGGCGATGCTGATTTCACCCTCGCGCGTGAGCAACTCGACGGTACCCATTTCACGCATGTACATGCGCACGGGATCCGTGGTGCGACCGAGTTCCGCATCGAGCGCAGCGAGCGCTGCCGCGGCTTCTTCGATCGCTTCTTCGTCGGATGGCGCAGTGGTCTCGGGTGCGAGCAGTGACTCTTCCGGTGCCTTTTCGTACACCGGGATGCCCATATCGTTGATCGTGTTGACGATTTCTTCGATCTGCTCGGGATCGACGATTTCCGAGGGGAGATAGTCGTTGACTTGCGAGTAGGTGAGGTAGCTCTGTTCCTTGCCGAGCGCGATCAGCTGTTTCAGCTGCGACTGACGCTCCTCTGGCATCGCGAGCGGGCGACGATCAGGCAGGTTCAAAGGTTTGTTGCCCTCGTTCGCCGCGGCTTTGGCGGCCTTCGATTGCTTCGCTGTCGGCTTCTCTGCAGGCGTGACGGGCGGCGTCGCGACGACGGGAGCGACTGTTTGTACAGGCTCCGCCTTGGCGGGCTTTTTGGCCGCCGACGCTTGCTTCGCAGCGGGAGCGCTTTTCGGCGCCGGTGCCGGAGCTGCTTTGGCGATGGGCGCTTTGGCCGCCGGTTTTGCAGCAACCTTGGCGACAGGCTTGGCAATAGGCTTGGCAACAGGTTTGGCGGTCGGCTTGGCCGCGGGCTTCACCGGCGCTTTCGAGACAACCTTGACCGGCGACTTTTTCGGCGCGGGCTTGGCTAGCGCGGGTTTGACTGCCGCTTTCTTCGGCGCAGCCTTCTTGGCGGACGCTTTCGCGGCCGCCGGGCGCGCGGGTTTCTTGCTGGCCGTAGCCTTCGATTTCTTGCTCATGTTTGGATGCCTGTCGGGGGCTGCCCGGGCCGGGGAATCGAACCCGCAAGAATACGGGGAAAGCCTAGATTTTTCCAGACATCAGCGCTTGTAAATCGCGTTTTTCCTCGGCCGACAAGCCACTTTCTTGCTCCTTCGCGAGCAGCGTATCGAGACGGCGTCGGCGAGCTTCCTCGCCCATGCGGCTGATCGCATTTTGGAGTTCTCGCCGGGCACCTTCGGCGGCGGTGATGAGGGCCTCAGTGGCCGCCAGGCGGGCAAGGCGGGCCTGTTCCGGTTGGTCTCGCCAGCGCTCGAGTAGTTGTGCGGTGCTCTTGCAAGGATCGAGGCGTAAATCCTCGATCAGTCGACGCAGGATGTCGGCGCCCGGTTCTTCGATCGTGGCCAGTGTGGCGAGATCCTTGGGACTGAGCTCTGCAGCGATCGCCGGGTGATGCACGAGCATCAGCACCGATTGGCGCATCAGGCCGCCACGTCCGGCACTTCGGCCGGTCATATTGCTTGGCAGATCGGCGCTCGAACGGGCCATGTTTTTGGCTGTTGAGCGGGCCGCTTCGCCTTGCCAGAGCGCGCGCAGGCGATCCGCCGGCAAACGAATGGCTTCGGCGAGCCGTTCGATCAGTAATTCTCGATAAACACCTTCCGGTACGCGCGCGATGAGCGGTCGCGCCAGTTCCGCAAAACGTGCTTTGCCGTCGGCGTTCCCCAGGTCGACTTGCGAGCCGAGTTCCTGCACGAGGTACTCCGACAAGGGCAAAGATTGTTCGAGGCGGCGCTCGAAGGCCTCACGACCTTCTTCGCCGACGAGCGTGTCGGGGTCATGTCCCTCGGGCAAAAAGAGAAATCGAAGTTGCCGCCCTTCACGCAATTCAGGCAGCGCATTGTTGAGTGCTCGCCAAGCCGCGGCGCGACCTGCTCGGTCGCCATCGAAGGCAAACACCACCTCAGAGACGAGTCTGAAGGCTCGCTTCAAATGCTCCGGTGTGGTCGCGGTGCCCAGAGTGGCAACGGCGTAATGCACGCCGGCCTGATGGAGACGGACCACATCCATGTAGCCCTCGACGATCATCAGTCGCTTGAGCGGCGCACGACTTTGTCGAACTTCGTAGAGGCCATACAGCTCTCGGCCTTTGTGAAACAGCGAGGTTTCGGGTGAGTTCAAGTACTTCGGCTCACCTTGGTCGATGATGCGACCGCCGAAGGCAATGACGCGGCCGCGTGCATCACGAATGGGGAACATGATGCGGTCACGAAAGCGGTCGTAGTAGCGATCGCCGGCGCCTTCGCGTTCGATGATCAGCCCGCACGCGAGCAGATCGGCGCGCGTTTTTGTATCTTTAGCGAAACGATTGAGCACATCGTTCCACGAATTGGCGGCATATCCGACCTGAAACCGCTCGCGGGTCGCGGGTTCCAGGCCGCGTCGATCGAGATAATCCGACGCCCTCGAGTCACCCTGCAAGCTCATCGCCCAATGCTGCGCGACGCGACCCATCAGGCTCGCGAGGTCCGCGCCTTCCTGTTGCTTGCCATCGTCGGCCCGGGCTTCACGGGGCACTTCGAGACCAGCTCGCGAGGCAAGTTCCTCGACGGCTTCGGGGAAACTCAATCGGTCGTAGTTGATCAGAAAGCCGAGCGCGGTTCCGTGCGCTCCGCAACCGAAGCAGTGATAAAACTGCTTGTCCGGGCTTACCCAAAACGACGCACTCTTCTCGTCGTGAAACGGGCAGCAGGCCTTGAATTCGCGGCCGGCCTTCTTGAGCGGAACGCGCGCGCCAATGAGTTCGACGATGTCGGTCCGTGCGACCAACTCGTCGATAAAGCTTTGAGGAATTCGCCCGCTCATGGGCGATTAGGATACGGCCTCGAGCGTCAGCCCGCGGCGCCGAGTTTGCTCTTGATGATCGCGCTGACCGCGCTCATGTCGGCTCGGCCCGCTGCTCGGGTCTTCACCAGCGCCATGACCTTGCCCATGTCCTTGACCGTCGCCGCTGCGGTTTCGGTGATCGCTTCAGCGACCAGCGCTTCGACCTCGGCTTGCGAGAGCGGCTCTGGCATATAAGTCTGCAGTAGCGCGACTTCAGCCAATTCCTTGGCGGCCAGATCAGCGCGGCCACCCGCTTCGAACTGCGCAATGGCCTCACGGCGCTGCTTGATCATCTTTTCGATGACCGACAGTACTTGCGTATCGTCAAGGGTGATCCGCTCGTCCACTTCACGCTGCTTGATGGCAGCCTGAAGCATGCGGATATAACCGAGGCGCTCCTTTTCGCCGGAGCGCATCGCATCCTTCATCTCCTGCGTGATGCGCTCTTTGAGCGACATCGTTAGCGGGGGCGTGCGATACGGGGGGAAGAGCGCTTGATGTGGCGCTTAACGGCCGCAGCCTTTTTGCGCTTACGCTCTTGGGTCGGCTTTTCGTAGAATTCCCGACGACGCAGCTCCGTCAGCACCCCCGCCTTTTCGCAGGCGCGCTTGAAACGGCGCAGTGCAGCGTCGAAATACTCGTTTTCTCGAACACGAACGCTCGGCATCTAAAACCTCAACCCCTTGATTAGTAAGGAATTCCCAGAACGTCCTGCAGAAGCAGGGGCGGGGATTCTAATGATCCTCGCTGCAAAAGGCAAAATTCCCGGTATATGCGCATCCTGGCCATCGAATCTTCCTGTGACGAATCTGCCGCTGCCGTGCTCGACAGCCGAGAGGGTTTGTTGGCGCACGAGTTGTTCTCGCAGGTTGAGTTACATCGTATTTACGGCGGTGTCGTGCCGGAGTTGGCGTCGCGCGATCATGTGCAGCGTCTACTGCCACTCGTGAAGGCAGCACTTGCCGAGGCGAAAACCGAGCCCGCGCAGCTTGATGGTATCGCCTACACGGCAGGCCCTGGTTTGATTGGCGCTTTGTTGAGCGGTGCGGCGCTAGCCCGTTCGCTCGCCTACGCCTGGAAGCTGCCGACGGTCGGAGTGCATCACCTGGAGGGGCATCTGCTCGCCCCGCTACTCGAGCCAAATCCGCCCGCCTTTCCGCATCTGGCGCTACTCGTCTCGGGCGGACACACAATGTTGATCGAGGCGCGTGGTGTCGGTGATTACACGCTGCTTGGGCAGACTCGCGACGATGCCGCGGGCGAAGCGTTCGACAAGAGTGCGAAATTGCTGGGGCTTCCGTATCCCGGTGGCCCTGAGCTCGCTCGGCTGGCTGAACAGGGACGGGCAGGGCGCTTTGAATTCCCTAGGCCCATGCTGGATCGGCCGGGGCTCGAATTCAGTTTCTCGGGACTGAAAACTGCCGTGCTGAACGCGGTGCGTGCGATCGGTCTGCCGACTGACGTCGACAAAGCCGATATTGCCCGCGCGCTGCAGGAGGCGGTCGTGGATACGCTCGTCGGCAAATGCGTGCGGGCACTCGAACAAACGGGGCTCGATGCGCTAGTGGTGTCTGGTGGCGTAAGCGCCAATTTGCGTTTGCGCGAGCGCCTCGATCAGGCTGCGGCTCGCCGCGGCGCCCGCGTGTACTATCCGCGCCTCGAGTTCTGCACCGATAACGCTGCCATGATTGCCGTGGCGGGTTTGGCGCGACTCGAGGCCGGCGAGCGGGATGGTTTGCGAATTACTGCGCGAGCGCAGTGGTCGCTGGACACCTTACGGCCTCCAAAGAATTCTTTGCAAACACAGGACACATCGACAACATCATGAATGCTCGTCAACCCGACAAGATTTTCCTCCGTGGCCTCGAGGTCGAGTGCATCATCGGTTTCATCGACTGGGAGCGCCGCATCAAGCAGAAAGTCGAGATCGATCTCGAGATGCCGGTCGATTGTGCGCGTGCTGCGCGTAACGACGATGTCGTCGATACGCTCGACTACAAGCAGGTTGCCAAGCGGGTGATTGCTTTCGTCGAGGGTTCGCAGTTCATGCTGGTCGAAACGATGGCACACAAGATGGGTATCATGATTCTCGAAGAATTTGGTATCGAATGGATCCGAATTTCGGTCAACAAACCTGGCGCGATTCGTGGCTCGCGTGACGTCGGTGTCGCGATCGAGAGAACGCGCGCCGATCTCGGTTGAACTCGGTGAGCGAGGTTTACGTTGCTGCGGGAAGCAACGTCGAGCCAGAGCGCTATCTGCGTCTGGCAGCCAAAGAAATCGCTCTTAAGTTTCCCGGGGCGCGCTTTTCTGCCGCGTATAAAAATGCCGCCGTCGGTTTCGAAGGCGAGGACTTTATCAACTTCGTCGTCGGATTTTCGACGGATATGCCGGTCGAGGCCGTCATTGCCGAGCTGCAGCGCATTGAAGGGCTTTGCGGCCGAACCCGCGATGCGCCGAAGTGGGCGCCAAGAAGCATGGATCTCGATATTCTCGTATTCGGCGATCGTGTTTGTGATCTGCCGGGCCTCGTGTTGCCGCGTCCTGATTTATTGAAGCGCCCGTATATGCTCGGGCCGATGACCGAGCTCGCTCCTAATTTTGTCCATCCCACGCGTCTCTCGACGATGGCGCAATTATGGGAGAACTTCGATCGAGCCGCGCATCCGATGGTGCGGGTAGAGATAGGGCTTGATTCAGCGATCGAGTGAGAGACGTGAGATCCTCACCAACCGATACTGCGGCCGCCATCAACGGCCATGATCTGACCGGTGATGAATGGCGCATCCGCAGCAAAGAACAAGGCGGTGCGAGCGATATCTGCCGCAGAACCCGAGCGTTTCAGTGCTGTTCGGCCGATAATTTTTTTCTGAAGATCCGCATCGGCCACGCCATCGGCGGGCCACATCACGGGGCCGGGGGCGATTGCGTTGACACGGACATGTGGACCAAGCTCTCGGGCCAAAGATTTCGTCAGCATGATGAGACCGGCTTTGGCAACCGAGTAGGTCGGATAACGCCGCAATGGTCGCATGCCATGGATGTCGACGATGTTCAGAATCAGGCCGTTCGACAAACGCAGCGCGGTTGCAGCAGCCTGCGAGAGAAACAAAGGCGCTTTGAGGTTCGACCCGATCAGATCGTCCCAGTTTTCGAGGGTGATCTCGCCGACCGGTGTCGGGTAGAAGGTCGATGCGTTGTTGATCAGGATGTCGAGCTGGCCAAAGTGACGGCGCGTGTCTTCTACGAGCGCACCGAGCGAGGCGATATCGAGAAGATCGGCAGACAGTCTGAGTGTGCTGTTTGGTCGCGATCGCTCAAGTTCGGCGCACAATTTTTGAGCGGCATCGACCGAACGATGGTGATGTATGACCACGTTGGCGCCCGCTGCGTGCAGTTCGCGAGCGATGGCAGCGCCCACTCGGCGTGCTCCACCGGTGATCAAAGCGACTTTGCCGGTGAGAGGCTGGCGTGGAGTGTCTGTTGTCATGGTGAATCATTATGAACCATTTGCCGCAGCCGCAACCTGAGGCGCTCGCCCATTCGATCCGCGTATCGGAGCGGATCGCCGAGCGATTGGTTCTGGCCCGCGGCTGGTTGTCGTTTGCCGAATACATGCGCCTCGCGCTGTACGAGCCGGGTCTCGGCTATTACAGTGCCGGCGCGAGTAAATTTGGCAGCACCGGCGATTTCGTGACGGCGCCAGAGATTTCACCGCTCTTCGCCGAGGTCGTCGCGGGGCAAATTGACGCGGTGCTGAGGGAGCTCGGGCAAGGCGATCTGCTTGAGCTCGGTCCTGGAACGGGGGCCTTTGCAGCAAGCGCCATCGATGTGTTCAATCGATGCGGTACGCCGATTGAGCGTTACCGCATGCTGGAAGTTTCAGCGGATCTGCGCGAGCGACAGGCCGAGCGCCTCGCGCGCGCTGATCAGGTGCGTCCGCTACGCGAGTGGTGCGAACGATTGCCGGAGGCTTTCGCCGGCGTGGTTTTCGGTAACGAAATTCTGGATGCTCTGCCTTGCGAACGGTTCGTGACTCACGACGGCCAGTACTGGCGCTTGGGTGTCGGGCTCGCACCCGAATCAAGCTCGAGTGTGCCGCTCTTCGAGTGGCGAGTTCGTCCTGCCGACGGCTCGGCGCCGGGCGATGACGAGTTTCGGCAAGAGGCGGCGCATCTGCAACAAAGCTTGCGCGTACAGGGCGTAGCGCTTCCGAACGATTACTGCGGCGAGTGGCAGGTGGGTCTCGATGGTTGGTTTGAGTCGATGGCAACCTCTCTGAAAGAAGGTGTCATGTTGCTCGCTGATTACGGATTGCCTCGAGTGCAGCTTTACCATCCGGAGCGTACGCGTGGCAGTTTGCGTTGTTACTACCGCCATCATGCGCATGATGATCCATTTTTTTGGCCCGGACTTACTGACATCACGGCGTGGGTCGATTTTACTCGCGTAGCTGAGGCGGCCGAGCGCGCGGGGCTGCAAGTGCAGGGTTTCACCACGCAGATGGCGTTTCTCGCTGGTGGCGGTATCGAGCAAGCGATGTCGCGCGCACTTGAGACGGCGAAGCCGGCTTCGTCAGCCATGGCCACGACCGAGCAAGCTCAGCTCGCCAGCGGTCTGCGGCGTTTGCTGATGCCCGGCGAAATGGGTGAGTCGGTTAAGTTTCTGATGTTGGGTCGCGGCGATGAGATCGATCTGTCGGCGTTCGCTTTACGCGATTTGCGTCACACGCTGTAGCGTCATTCGACGGTTTGTTTGATCGCAACAAGGCGTAGGGCGCGCAGCCGCTCGCCGATCTTTGGTCCTTCGAGGCCAGCTCGTTCCCGATCACCAAATACCACGGCACGCGCCGCCGACCACGCGGATTCGATGCGTGCTCTTTGAGGGTATGGCTGATCCTGCAAACCGAGGCGCCCGCGCGCATCGCATTCGCACACTTCCAGAAACTCGGCGAATCGCTCTGGGCGACGAAATGCATCGCTGTGTTCAAGCAGTTCGAGAATCGTGGTGGCACGAAGCTCGAGCCCACGATGTACATGCGTGTGATAGCGGCTCGCGAGGACGGCGAGCTCGCGGTATTCCAATGGCACACGTAGTCGAGCACAAAGATTTTCGATTGCGCCGACACCGAGCTGCTCGTGACCATGATGGCGCGGCCATTGATCCTTGGGCGTCAGCGCCTTGCCGAGATCGTGCATCAGCAGAGCAAATCGAATCGGCGTATTCGCGCCGCGTGCAGCGGCGACCTGCAGCGTCAGTAAGGTGTGCTCGCCCGTGTCGACTTCCGGATGCCACTCGGGTCGTTGCGGGACTCCGAAAAGCGCATCGAGCTCGGGCATGATCACTCGCAATGCACCGCAGTCTCGCAAAAGTTCGATGGCCGCGCGTGGTTGGGGCTCGCTCAAGGCGCGATCGAGTTCGCGCCAGATGCGCTCGGGCACGAGCGCATCGACTTCGCCCGCTGCGACCATCGCGCGCATTACATCAACCGTCTCGGGCGCAACCCTGAAGCCAAGCGGTGCGTATCGCGCGAGAAAACGCGCTACGCGCAAGATGCGAACCGGATCTTCCGCAAAGGCAGGTGAGACGTGTCGCAGCAGTCGGTTGTGCAAGTCGTCTCGTCCGCCATAAGGATCGACCAGAGTGCCATCCTCGGATTGCGCCATCGCGTTGATGGTCAGGTCACGCCGCAGCAGATCCTGCTCGAGAGTGACCTCGGGTGAGAACTCCGTGACGAAGCCGCGATAGCCGGGACCCGTTTTGCGCTCAAGACGAGCGAGCGCGTATTCCTCGTGGGTTTCAGGATGCAGAAATACAGGGAAATCCCGACCCACCGGGCGGAAACCGCGTGCCGTCATCTCCTCGGGACTGGCGCCCACGACCACCCAGTCTCGTTCGTGCACGGGACGATCGAGTAGGGAGTCGCGAACTGCACCGCCGACGAGATAGACCTTCACCCGCGCATCGTACCGTAGCGTCCGGCTTGTCGTCGGAACGCGGCGTAGCGATTTTGATCTTGGCGCGCTGCGCCGAGATAGGTCGGCGCGATGGTCGAGAGCGAGACCGGTGTGATTCCCAAAGCCTGCAAGCCGGCTGTCGTCGGAGCATTATCGAGTTGCAGCGAGCGGAAGTTATCGGACGAAAAGGGCTTGCCCGGCACGAAGTCGAGCACTGCTGCCTGCAGTCGACCGATGAAGTCTGGAAGGGGGATGACTTTGGCGGGTGTTCCCGAGAGCTTGCCGGCGAGTTCGACGAGTTCTCTGAGCGTTAGAGTCTCGGGGCCACCCAGATCGAAGCTGCCTCCGATGGTGGCGGGGTCGATCAAGGCGCGCTCGAATGCATCGGCGACATCGCTCACCCAGACGGGCGCGAAACGCGTTTCGGCTCGCGCCAGCGGGATCCAGCCATTCGACAACGGCAGCAGCTGCGCAAAGCGGTTGAGCAACGAGTCGTGAGCGCCAAAGATCACGGAGGGGCGCAAGATGGTCCAGGCCAAGGCCGCGGGCGCAGCGCGGACGTGCTGCTCGGCGAGGCCCTTCGATTGCAGATAGAAACTCGGTGCGTTGAGATCAGCGCCGAAGGAGCTCATATGCAGTAGCCTCGGCACCTGCGAGGCGATGCAGGCGGCGACGACTTTGCGCGCAAGCTCGGCATGCGCGAGCTGAAAGCCGCGCCCACTGAAGCCGGTTTCATTGAGGATGCCGACGAGGTTGATGACGACATCGCTACCTAAGAATTCCCGCCGCAGCGCGGTCTCGTCGTGTACGTTGACGCGACGGGACTCAAGATTCGGGAGCACGGCCAGATGCGCGGGCGTCCGCGACCCCCGCGTCAACAAGCGAACACGATGTCCGCTGCGAATCAGTCTCGCGATGAGTTCGCTACCGACGAAGCCACTACCGCCAAGTATCGTGATGAGCATATTGCGACCCGCCATCAGCGCAGCACGAGGATCGTGATATCGCCGCTGCGACGGACCTGTAACACCAGTGTGCTGCCGCCACGTGCGGCAGCAGCGCGCCAAGCGGCGCTCAAGGCGGCGGTGCTTGTGACTCGCGCGCCGTTAGCGGCGACGATGACATCGCTCTGACGTAGCCCGGCGCTCGCAGCGCGGCTGTTCGGCGCAACGTTACGAACGAGAACGCCGCCGCCATTGTCTGGCGCGTCTTCGAGCTGAGCGCCTTCGAGACTGCGATGCTGCGTGCCCTCAGGTAGCGCGCCCGACTCGCCGCTGGTAGTGGCTGTCGTGGCGGCCGCCGGATCGGCGATCTCTGCGGTCACGGTGCGAGCCTTGCCCTCGCGCAGCAGAGCGATCTGCACTTTGTCGCCCACGCGCAGCAAGCCGATAGCGTTACGAAGTTCCGCCGCCGATTTCATTTTGCGGTTATTGAGCGCCGTGACGACGTCACCCGCCTGCAGACCTGCGCGCGCGGCGGCCGATTCTTTGGCCACCTGCGTGATCAGGGCGCCGCCGTTGCTTGCGATGCCGAGCGCTTGGGCAATATCGGGTGTCACCGGTGCGATGGTGACGCCCAGTTGCCCGCGCTTGACCGAGCCGTATTTGATCAGCTGATCCGTGACGCTGCGCGCCATGTTCACCGGGATCGCAAAGCCGATACCGATGTTGCCGCCGGAGCGCGAGAGGATCATGTTGTTGATGCCGATCAGTTCGCCGCGCAAGTTGACGAGCGCACCGCCAGAGTTGCCCGGATTGATCGAGGCGTCCGTCTGGATGAGGCTTTCAAAGCCATCGGGGTTCATCCCTGAGCGCCCCAGCGCGCTGACGATGCCGTACGACACCGATTGTTGCAGGCCAAACGGATTGCCGATGGCAGCGACGTAATCGCCGGGCTCTAACGCATCCGAGTCGCCCAAGCCGATTTGGCTCAAACCTTCGGCCTTGATCTGAATGACGGCGATATCGGTCTGCGGGTCGCTGCCGATCAGTTTGGCTGGGAATTCCCGTTGATCGGAGAGCGTGACCGTGATGTCACGGGCATTCTCGACGACGTGGGCGTTGGTGATGATGTAGCCCTGCTTAGCGTCGACCACGACGCCGGAGCCAGCCGATTGGAACGGGCGCTCGCGCGCGCCGGCATCCGGCGGCACATTGAAAAAACGCCGGAAAAACGGGTCATCTAACAGGGGGTTGCGCTGCCCTTGTTCGCGGACGGTGCCCTGAATGCCGATGCTAACGACCGAGGGTGAGACACGGCGGATCATCGGTGCGAGGGATGGCATGGGAGCTACCGACCGCTCCCGGCTGTCGGCTCGACTATCGGCCGGAGTCTCGCTCGGTTGTGCCGACGCGGCGTTACCGCTGTTCCAAGGGGCAAATAAGGCGCCGAGCAGCAACAAAATCCGAGTCGGGGCGAGAATGGGCATGCGCATGGGGATTCCTCTGTCGAAGGAAGAGGGGATATACGGATTGGGGGAGGCGTTTCAAGGGGATAAGTTGTGAAAGTTATGTGGATCACACACGGACACAACATCTAGTAGGGCTGGCCCTAGTTGTGATTCGCGTTGGCAGGCAATTTTCCAGACGTTCTTTTGCCGCATGATTTCATATAACTGTATGAATTAAATGGTAAAAAGTGTTGCATCCGAATTGGAATTCATGTCTTGACGCACATCGACCCCCTGCCTAATCTCCCACCCTCGACACAACATCTTGTGTGCACTCTCGAGTGCAGCCGGAGGGGTTCCGGTGACAAGAAGTTTCAGGGTCGAAAGAGGGGAGAGCAAGAAAATCGTCTTCGAAGGCGTTGTTTCCTCCGTCGGTGGTTCGGTACTTGTGAAAACAAGCCGACACGGGCGGGTTTTGTTCTCTTCCGAACCGAATTTGCACTGACACATCAAAGATTTTCAGGGGATCCGAACCCAAATGAATAGCGTGATTAAGTTGGCGACGAGCGATATCGATTCGATTCCGTTTCAGGAGACCTCCCTCGATATTTGGGATAAAAAATATCGGTTGGTGTCCAAGAGCGGCGACCCGATCGACAAGTCGATGGACGACACCTATCGCCGTGTCGCTCGTGCGCTTGCCGATGTCGAAACTCCGGAGCAGCGTGAGCATTGGTACGAGCGTTTTCTTTGGGCGTTGCGCCGCGGCGCTATTCCGGCGGGTCGCATCACCTCGAACGCGGGTGCGCAGGAGCACAAGCCGGCGACCTCGACCATCAATTGCACGGTGTCGGGCACGATCCGCGACTCGATGGACGACATCCTCGACAAGGTGCATGAGGCGGGTCTCACACTGAAGGCGGGTTGCGGTATCGGTTATGAGTTCTCGACGCTGCGTCCGCGTGGCGCTTATGTGTCGGGCGCTGGTGCGTACACGTCTGGTCCGCTGTCGTTCATGGATATCTACGACAAGATGTGCTTCACGGTGTCATCTGCGGGCGGTCGTCGTGGTGCGCAGATGGGTACCTTCGACGTCGGACACCCCGATGCCATGGAGTTCATTCGCGCCAAGCGCGAGAACGGTCGTTTGCGCCAGTTCAATTTGTCTTTGTTGATTACGGACGAGTTCATGCATGCCGTGCGCAACGACCTCGAATGGCAGCTCGCCTTCCCGATCCTGCGCAAGGAATACGAGTCCGAAAAGCCGGATCTGAAGGACGAAGCCAAGTTCGTCTGGCGCGACTGGCCGTACAACGAAAATTTCGTCGTCAACGAGACGGGTCTCGTTGCTTGCAGGATCTACAAGACGCTACCGGCTCGCCGTATGTGGGACGTCATCATGACCTCCACTTACGATTTCGCGGAACCCGGGTTCATCCTCATCGATCGCGTCAACGAGATGAACAACAACTGGTTCTGCGAAAACATTCGCGCGACCAACCCTTGCGGCGAGCAGCCGCTGCCGCCCTATGGGTCCTGCCTCTTGGGCTCGGTGAATCTGACTCGCTTCGTTCGTCGCCCGTTTACCGCCGAAGCCGAGTTCGATTGGGCCGAGTATCGTGAGGTGGTCAAAGTATTCACCCGCATGCTCGACAACGTCGTCGAGGTCAACGGCTTGCCGCTTGAGGGACAGCGCAACGAGATCCTGCGCAAGCGTCGTCACGGCATGGGTTTCCTCGGGCTCGGCAGCACGATGACGCTGCTTGGCATGAAGTATGGATCGGGTGAGTCGGTCAAGTTCACCGAGGATGTTTCGCGTGAAATGGCCGTGGCGGGTTGGGAAGCCGCACTCGATCTATCACGCGAGAAAGGTCCGGCACCGATCATGAACGAAGAGTTCGTGGTCACGGGCGAGATGCTGCGCAAGCGTCCGGAGATGGCGCGCGATGGCTGGAAAGTCGGCAGCAAGATTCCGGGCCGTGTGCTGCACGCTCGCTACAGCCGCTACATGCAGCGCATCGCCGAAGTGTCGCCGGCGCTGGTGGAGCAGTTGGCGCTCGTCGGTGCGCGCTTCACGCACCACACTTCGATTGCACCGACCGGCACGATTTCGCTCTCGCTCGCCAACAACGCGAGCAACGGTATCGAGCCGTCATTTGCACATCACTACTTCCGCAACGTGATTCGCGAAGGCAAAAAGTCGAAGGAGAAGGTGGACGTATTCTCGTTCGAGTTGCTCGCCTATCGCGAACTCGTGAACCAGAAGGCGATGCCGAATTCGACGAGCGCCGCCGAGAAACTGCCGGATTACTTCACTACGGCTGACGACATCACGCCGACCGAGCACGTCGATATCCAGGCGGCGGCGCAGAAGTGGGTCGATTCGTCGATCTCGAAGACGGCCAACGTGCCGACCGATTTCAAGTACGACGACTTCAAGAGCATCTACCTATACGCGCACGAAAAAGACCTCAAGGGTTGCACTACCTTCCGATTCAACCCGGAGGCGTTCCAAGGCGTGCTCGTCAAAGAGGAAGACCTCAAGAACACCACCTATGTGTTTACGCTGGAAGATGGCAGCGAAGTGTCGCTGCGCGGCGATGAGGAAATCGAATACGACGGTGAACTACACACCGCCGCCAATCTGTATGACGCCTTGAAAGAAGGCTACTACGGCAAGTTCTGAGGATTTTTTAGATCATGGCTGCCATCAAGATTGATCGTAAGATCGCAAAGTATCGAGTTCTGAAGCCGAGCACCGAGACGCCGGCTCCCGTTGCGGCTGCGCCGTCTCCCGCCGAGTTGCCGACCACGCATGGTGGCAAGGTCGTGCGATTGACCGAAGAGGTGCAACGCCCCGAGGTGTTGATTGGGTCCACGTACAAGATCAAAACTCCGGTATCGGATCACGCGATGTACGTCACCATCAACGACATCATCCTCAACGAGGGAACCGAGCACGAGCAGCGTCGCCCCTTCGAGGTGTTCATCAATTCGAAGAACCTCGATCACTACCAATGGATCGTGGCGCTGACCCGCATCATCTCGGCGGTTTTCCGCAAGGGTGGTGACGTGACGTTCCTCGTCGAGGAATTGAAAGCGGTCTTCGATCCTCGCGGTGGCTACTGGCAGCCGGGCGGCAAGTTCATGCCTTCGATCATCGCCGAGCTCGGTTACGTCATCGAGAAACATCTGCAGACGATCGGCTTGCTGCGTCCGCTTGAGCTCGATCAGCACCAGAAGAAACTGGTCGACGAGAAACGAGCAGAGTTCGAGGCCCGTGCGAAGCAGACCGATGCCTTCGCGAACTCGCACTTTCCTGAAGGTGCGCAGTTGTGTTCGAAGTGCAGCACCGCAGCCGTCGTGATGATGGACGGTTGCATGACCTGCCTCAATTGCGGCGATTCCAAGTGCGGGTGACCCGTTGCGGCTGACGACGTTTCTTCTCGTCGCTGCACTCGCTACGGCCGCGATCGTCGGCCGCACTCAGCCGATTCCTGCAGGGGTGGTTCCCGTCATGGGAGCCCCCTCGCGAGAAATCCCGCGCCCTGTCGAATTGCAGCGTGACGTCGATTTCTGGATTCGTGTCTATAGCGAGATCACGACCCAACAGGGCTTCCTTCACGATGAAGCCGACCTATCCATTGTCTACGGCACCTTGAACTTGCCGTCGGCGCCGGCGGGTTCTCCTTCGCGCCGCAACGCCGTCTCGTTCGAGCGCGAGCGTTGGCGCAGCGCGTTGAGAACGGCGGCCGAGGCGATGGAGAGCGGTGTACCGACGAATTCGACGGATGCACAGCGCGTGCTCGAGTTGTGGGGCAATAAAGCCACGCCGGGTCTTCTGCGAGCGGCGACGGAGACCGTGCGTTTTCAGCTGGGCCAGGCTGATCGGTTTCGCGAAGGGCTGGTGCGCTCGGGAACTTGGGAAACCCACATCGCACGCACCTTTGATCGTCTTGGCTTGCCGCCCGAATTGGCGGCACTGCCTCACGTCGAATCGTCTTTTACGCCAACGGCCTATTCGAAAGTTGGCGCGGCTGGGTTATGGCAGTTCATGCCTGGTACGGCGCGGCTCTACATGCGAGTGGATGACGTGCTCGATGAGCGCATGGATCCTTTCCGTGCCACCGAGGCTGCTGCAAAACTGCTGCTCTACAACTACCGGGTGCTCGGCAGCTGGCCGCTTGCCATCACGGCCTATAACCATGGCGCCGGCGGCATGCGCCGTGCGCGAGATACCCTCGGTACCGACGATTTCGGCGTGATCGCGCGTCGTTACAAGAGCAAAACCTTCGGTTTTGCGTCGCGTAATTTCTATCCTTCGTTCCTGGCGGCACTGACGATCGATCAAAATCCCGAGCGTTATTTCGGCAAGCTCGAGCGCGCCCCGGAGCTCGCTTACCAAGAAATCGCGATGCCAGCCTACGCGTCGGTCGAGGCGATCGAGAGCGGGCTCGGCCTCGATCGGCGGATTCTGAAAGACTTGAATCCAGCGCTGCGCCCTGCGGTGTGGGCTGGCTCGCGGCGGGTACCGCGCGGCTACCAATTACGGCTGCCTGCCGATCTGCGTTTGACCGCCGCCGAATTTGCAGACCGATTGGGTGGCTCTGCGTTACATGCGAGCCAGGTTCGACCAAATACACATCGAGTTGGCAAGGGCGAGACACTCTCCGGTTTGGCTCAGCGCTATGGTGTGCGGTTGCGCACACTGGCGGAATTGAATGGCCTGCGCATCAATTCGCATCTGCGACAGGGGCAGCGATTGCTGATCCCCGATGGGGCTTCGAATCCGTCGTCCAGGTCTGCCGCAGACTGATACGATTCGCCGCATGAGTTCATGCGCTTTGAGGTCGAATCGACGCGCGCCGTGGTTGTTGATGCTGTTGGCATGGCCTGCAGGTCTGGGGTTCATCGCGGCAGCAGTCACGGTGGCTCGTGCCGATACGGCCGTAGGTTCTTTGCCCGGGAATCGCTTTGCAGCTAATCCGCTGCCCGTGGCCAATCAGGTGGTTGTCCGTAAAGGTGAGCGCCGTCTAGAGTTGTGGCGGGGCCGTGAGTTGCTGCGCTCCTACCGTATCTCCCTCGGGCTCAACCCCAACGGACACAAACAACAAGAGGGCGACTTTCGCACTCCAGAGGGGCGCTATCGACTGAACGCCCGCAATCCCCGCAGCGATTTTTTTCTCTCGCTTGCCGTCTCTTATCCCGACAAAGCGGATGTTGCGCGTGCACGCGAGGCGGGAGTCGCGCCCGGCGGTGCGATCATGATCCACGGACTGCCTAACCAGCCGAAATGGTCGCCTGATCATTACGCCAAGAACGATTGGACAGACGGCTGCATCGCCTTGAGTAATGCGGACATGATGGAGGTGTGGATGCTCGTCCCCACCGGCACGCCCATCGACATCCGGCCCTAAGATTTTTCGCCTCGGATTTTTTGGAAGACTTGCCATGGAAACCAGTATCGTCATTCCCGAGTTCGTCGATGCTCGCGTCGCACCGCGAGGCGCGCTCGAGAGTCTCTCGCAGGAAGAAATCGAAAAACTGCTCTCCTCTGGCCAGGGCGGCCTCTACCCCTTGTTTCGACAGTGTGCGCTCGCGGTCCTCAATGCCGGCAGCCACACCGATGACGCCCGTGAGATCTTCGACAAGTTTCGGGATTTCGACATCCAGATTGTTCGGCACGCGTGGGGTGTAAAGCTCGAAATCAAAAATGCGCCAGCGATGGCCTTCGTCGATGGACACATGATTCGCGGCACCAAAGAATTATTGTTCGCGGTGCTGCGCGATGTGGTCTACACGGCCAACGAGATCGTCGAGAGTGGTCGATTTGATCTCGCCCGGCCGCAGTCGATCACCAACGCGGTCTTCCACATCCTGCGCAATGCGCGTTTACTCGATCACAAGTCGCGACCCAATCTCGTGGTTTGCTGGGGCGGCCATTCGATCAGTCGCGAAGAGTACGAGTACACCAAGAAGGTCGGGTACGAGCTCGGTTTACGTGCGCTGGATGTTTGCACGGGCTGCGGCCCGGGCGCGATGAAGGGTCCTATGAAGGGTGCGACCATCGGGCATTCGAAGCAGCGTATCGCGCCGGGTCGCTACGTGGGTTTGACTGAGCCCGGCATCATCGCCGCCGAACCGCCCAACCCGATCGTCAATCACCTCGTGATCATGCCCGATATCGAAAAGCGTCTCGAAGCCTTCGTTCGACTCGGACATGGCCTTGTCGTCTTTCCAGGCGGTGTCGGCACGGCAGAGGAAATTTTCTATCTGCTCGGCATTTTGCTCGATCCGGCTAATGCCGATCAGCCATTTCCGGTCGTGTTGACCGGGCCGCGTAGCAGCGCGGCTTACTTCGAGCAGATTCGTCGCTTTCTCGTGAACACGGTGGGCGAGGTTGCGATGTCACGCTTGCAGATCGTCATCGACGATCCAGCGGAGGTGGCGCGAATCATGGATCGCGGTATCGATGACGTGCGCGAGTATCGTCGGCGCCACTCCGATTCGTTCAACTTCAATTGGTTACTGCGAGTTGATCCGGAGTTCCAGCGCCCCTTCGAGGTGACCCATGCCTCGATGCGCACGCTGCGGTTGCATCGCGATCAGCCGGCGCACGAGTTAGCCGCAGATCTGCGTCGCGCGTTCTCTGGCATCGTTACGGGCAACGTCAAGGAGCCGGGCATCCGAGCTATCGAGCGGCACGGGCCGTTCGAGCTCGTCGGTGATCGCAGTGTGATGGATATGCTCGATGATCTGCTCTCGGGCTTCGTGGCTCAGCAGCGCATGAAGCTGCCGGGGTCTGCTTATGTTCCCTGCTATCGACTCGTGAAGGACTGACTGTCCGCCCTTGAAAAGATGTCGTCCGGCCCCAAAAAAGCCGGGTTCCGTTTTCTGGAGAGACCCATGACCGAGAATGTCCAAACCCACGGTTTCCAGGCCGAGGTGCGTGAGCTGCTGCGGCTCATGATTCATTCGCTGTACAGTCACCGCGAGATTTTCCTGCGCGAGTTGATCTCGAACGCTTCCGACGCCAATGACAAGCTGCGCTTCTCGGCGCTGGCGCAGCCTGAGCTGCTCGCCGGCGAGCCCGACTTGAGGATTTGGGTCGATTACGACGCCGCCAAGAAGACGCTCACTATTCGTGATAACGGGATTGGCATGACTCGCGAAGAGGCGATCGCCCACCTAGGCACGATCGCCAAATCCGGCACTGCCGACTTTTTCAAGAAGCTCACCGGCGATCAGCAGAAGGATTCTCAGCTGATCGGTCAATTTGGTGTGGGCTTCTATTCTGCCTTCATCGTGGCGGATGAGGTGGAAGTGCATACGCGCAAGGCGGGTGAGCCCGTTTCGAGCGGCGTACGCTGGGCATCCAAGGCCGACGGCGAGTTCACCGTCGAGACGGTCGAGCGGGCTGATCGCGGCACGAGCATCGTGTTGCACTTGAAGGATGAAGCCAAGGAATTCGCCGATGGCTGGCGCCTGCGCTCGCTCGTGCGTCGTTATTCCGATCACATCGCATTTCCGGTGCTGATGCGCAAGGAAGGCGAAGCTACGCTTGACTGGGAGCCCGCCAATCAAGCGCAAGCTTTGTGGACGCGCGCCCGTAGCGATATCAAAGACGAGGAATATCGCGAGTTCTATCAGCATATCGCCCATGACTTCGCCGAGCCGCTCGCGTGGAGTCACAACAAGGTCGAAGGCAAGCGCGAATACACTTCACTGCTATATGTGCCGGCCCGCGCTCCGTTCGATCTCTACCAACGTGACGCAACGCGCGGTCTAAAACTCTATGTGCGGCGTGTGTTCATCATGGATGACGCCGAGCAATTTCTACCGATGTACCTGCGCTTCATTCGCGGCGTACTCGACTCGAACGACTTGCCACTCAACGTCTCGCGAGAGTTGCTGCAACAGGATAGTGAAGTCGAGGCTATGCGCTCTGCGCTGACCAAGCGAGCGCTCGACTTGTTGTCGCGCCTTGCCAAGGAAGAGCCCGAGAAATACGCCGGCTTCTGGAAGGAATTCGGTCCGGTCCTCAAAGAAGGGCTCGGTGAAGATCCGAGCAATCGCGACAAGATCCTGCCTCTGCTGCGTCTTGCGAGCACCTACGAAGACTCCGATGAGCCCAAGGTGACGCTCGCTGACTATGTCGGCCGTATGAAGGAAGGGCAAGAGCGCATCTATTACATCATCGCCGATAGCATCACCGCGGCACGCGGTAGCCCCTATCTCGAGCAATTGCGATCCAAGGGTATCGAGGTACTGCTGCTCGCCGATCGAGTCGACGAGTGGATGATGGGTCATGTTCGCGAGTTTGAGGGTAAGCGCTTCAAGGACGTTTCGCGTGGCGATCTGGAGCTCGGCAGCCTCGAAGGCGAAGCGGACAAGGCCGCTGCCGCTGAGGTTGCCAAAGAGAGCGAGAAGCTGCTGAAGCGCATCCAGGATGCACTTGGTGATCGCGTGTCCGAGGTCAAAGTGTCGACTCGTTTGACCGATACACCGGCGTGCCTCGTGCTCGCTGAGCACGATCTAGGTGCTCAGATGCGTAAGATCCTCGCTGCGACCGGTCAATCGGCACCTGAGTCCAAACCTGCGCTTGAGGTCAATGTGAGTCATCCGTTGCTGAAGCGGCTCGATACGACCATGGCCGAGGATGATTTCGCCGAGTTGGCATTACTGATTCACGATCAGGCCAAGCTGGCTGAGTCTGGCTCGGTCGCCAATCCGGGCGAATTCGTTCGTCGCTTGAATCGTCTGCTCGGGCAGCTGATGGCCTAGTTGTTCGTGCCATAATCGGTACGTATGGAAAACCCCATGCCGACTGAAGAAGAGCTGCGCTCACGGCTGTCGCCGCTGGCCTATGAGGTCACTCGAAAGAAGGGCACGGAGCGTGCGTTCACGGGCACCTATACCTACAACAAAGATAAGGGCGTTTACGCCTGTGTCTGTTGTGGAGCTGAACTGTTCTCCTCCGAGACCAAGTATGACTCGGGCTCCGGCTGGCCGAGCTTTTGGACGCCGCTTGCGGCCGAGCGGGTGCGCGAACATCGCGACATCAGTCACGGGATGATCCGCACCGAAGTGGTGTGCGCGCAATGCGACGCCCACCTCGGGCACGTTTTCGAGGATGGTCCTCAGCCAACCGGTCTTCGCTACTGCATCAATTCGGTGTCTCTCGATTTTCGATCAGCAGATTCGGCAGGCGAGTCACGATGAGATCGGTCGTTTGGTCGCTCATCCTGGCAGTCACCGGCATATTTTTGATCTCCGCCTTTCTTCCGACGCTACTGGCTTCGAGCAGCAGCGATCAATCGTCAATGGAGTCCGCCATGTCAGAGCTCGTCAAAGAAGATATCGAAGCCGGTGATGGCTCGCCCATCAATGCCGGACAGATCGCTGTCGTTCACTACACCGGCTGGTTGCATGACCCTGCCCAAACCGAGGGCAAAGGACGCAAGTTCGACAGCTCGCATGATCACGGCGACACTTTCGCGTTCAAAGTGGGTGGCGGCCAGGTGATCCGTGGCTGGGATGTCGGTGTGGAGGGTATGAGGGTTGGTGGCAAGCGCCGTCTCGTGATCCCTGCTGAGCTGGGCTACGGCGCGCGTGGTGCGGGCGGCGTCATTCCGGGCGGCGCCACACTCGTGTTCGATGTCGAGCTGGTGGAGATCCGCTAATGCGAAATCGAGTGGTCGGTGCGGTCGCCCTAGCAATCGCAATGAGCAGTGCAGCAGATGCGGCTACGTTGATCTACGCAGGGCGTGTCATCGATGGCGTTGCCAATCAGCCGATGTCAGAGCGAACCATCGTCGTCGATGGCGAGCGTATCGTCGCTATCGAGAGCGGCTACCGGGCGCCGTCTGTTGATGATCGCGTCATTGATCTGAAAAATTCGACGCTGATGCCGGGCTTGATGGATATGCACGTGCACATCACGAGCGAATACAGTCGCACGGCCGAACTCGATCGTTTCAAGAAGGATGGCCCCGATGTCGCCCTTGATGGCGCGATGTTCGCGGAGCGCACGTTGCAGGCGGGCTTCACCACTGTTCGAGATCTCGGCGACGGTTTCCGCGCGAGCATCGCACTGCGCAATGCGATCAATGCGGGCAAGCTCGCCGGTCCGCGCATTTTCGCCGCCGGTAAATCGATCGCCACTACGGGCGGTCATGCTGATCCAACCAACGGTTGGGCGGATCACTTGGGTGGCGCCAACGTAGGGCCACTCGATGGCGTCGTCAACGGTGAGGAGCAGGCGGCGCAAGCGGTGCGTCAGCGCTACAAAGAAGGTTCCGACCTGATCAAGATTACGGCAACAGGCGGTGTGTTATCCGTTGCCAAGAATGGGTTGAACCCTCAGTTCACCGAGGAAGAGATTCGCAGCGTCGTGCTGACGGCTCGTGATTATGGTTTCAAGGTAGCCGCGCATGCGCATGGCGCTGAGGGCATGAAGCGTGCAGTTCGCGCCGGCGTCGACACCATCGAGCATGGCACCTTCATGGATGACGAGACCATCAAATTGATGAAGGAGCGCGGCACCTATTACGTGCCGACCATCACGGCCGGTGCATGGGTTTTCGATCGCTCCAAGGAAGAGGGATTTTTTCCGGCATTGGTTCGTCCGAAAGCGGCCATGATCGGACCGCAGATTCAGGGAACATTCGCCAAGGCCTATAAGGCCGGCGTGAAGATTCTTTTCGGCACCGATACGGGTGTCTCTGCGCACGGCCAAAATGCGCGTGAGTTCGTGTTGATGGTCGAGGCGGGCATGCCGGCGATGGAAGCGATCAAGTCGGCGACGTCGGTCAGCGCCAAATATCTCGAGATCGATGATCGGCTCGGCAGTGTCGAGGTTGGGAAAGTCGCTGATCTGGTTGCTGTGCCAGGTGATCCGATCAAGGACATTGGCGCCATGCAGCGCGTTCATTTCGTCATGAAGGACGGCGTTGTCCATCGCAGCCCCTGAGCGAACGTTGTTAGCCGGTGTAGCCGGCGACATCGAAACGCTCATTGAGCTTCCAGATTCCGACCTGCACTCGCAACCGCGAGCTATCGCCGTTTGTTGTCATCCGCATCCGCTTTTCGGCGGTGCGATGACTAATAAAGTGATTCACACGGTCGCGCGTAGTTTCGTCGCAAGTGGTGCCATTGCGCTGCGATTCAACTTTCGTGGCGTTGGCGCATCGGCCGGAGTGCACGATGCGGGTCGCGGCGAGTTGGATGATCTGATCCGTGTCGTCGAGTGGGCGCGTGCTCGCTGGCCGTTCTTGCCGTTGTGGCTTGGCGGTTTCTCGTTCGGCGCCTGGATGGTTTTGCGAGCACATGCGGTGTTGGCACCGCAGCTCTTGGTGACGGTGGCACCGCCGGTTGGTCGCTGGAATTTCGACGACGTTCAAAAACCTCATTGCCCATGGCTCGTAGTGCAGGGCTCGAAAGATGAGCTGGTCGACGCGCAGGCGGTACGACGTTATGCGCAGACGCTAGACCCCTCGGTTGACTACGTCGAGATCGAGGGCGCCGACCATTTTTTCCATGGTCGGTTGCATGAATTAAAAGATGAAGTCAGCCGTGTAGCGAGTAGCCCACACCTCGAACGGTGTGGATGAGCGGCTTCTCGAATTCTTTGTCGACAGCTTGACGTAAACGACTCACATGCACATCGACCACGTTAGTTTGGGGGTCGTAGTGGATGTCCCAAACGTTCTTGAGCAACATGGCGCGGGTGACGACTTGCCCCGCATGTCGAGCGAGGCATTCCAGTAGACGAAACTCCCGAGCCGTCAGATCGATGCTTCGACCGGCACGTCGAGCGCGTCGTGCCAGCAGGTCTAGTTCAAGGTCCTCAACCTTCAAGGCGGTTTCCGATGCGGGCGGACTACGGCGGCCCAGTGACTCAACCCGGGCGATCAGTTCTTCGATGGCGAAGGGCTTGCCTAGGTAATCGTCGCCACCGGCGCGCAGACCGCGGACCCGTTCATCGACCGAGTCGAGAGCGGAGAGCACCAATACCGGGACCGTCTTGCCGGCCTTTCGCAGGGCTTGAACGATCTCGAGCCCATCTTGGCCGGGCAACATGCGATCAGTGATCAACACATCGATCGGGCTGGAGAGGGCCGCCTCGAGGCCACGATCACCATCGAGGATGTGGTTGACGAGATGGCTGCGTGAGCTGAGTGCCTGCACGACCTCTTCGGCCACTTGGGCATCATCCTCGATCAGCAGCACTTTCATCGTTTCCTCACGGCAACCGAGTGTAGGGGAAAAAGCCCCGGTCGTGGCATCCTTGGCAAATGAAATCCTTCCCCGTTATTGACCGCCGAGCCTTCGTCGCGGGCTTGATCGCCCTTGTGGTCATGGTGCTGACCTTCATCGGGGCATTCATGTGGGTACAACACCGTGTGATGCATCTTCACGACGAGGAACTGCACAGCACACTGCTCGGCGAGCTTGAGCTGCGACGGCAATTCGATCGGACGTCCGGGCGAGCGAAATTGATTGAGGGGCTCGCCTGGCGTAGCTCGATCGTCGACGCAACCCGATACCTGGTGTTGATCGATTCGAACGGGAGACCCGTAGTCGGCAACCCGGCGATGCTGCCGGAAGAAAGTTTGCAGCGGATCAGTAAACAAGGCTGGTTTCGGGTTAGTGACGAAGCAGGCCCAGACATCTTCGTGGTCGGACTAACGCTCGATGATGGTGCAAAACTGTTGATGAGTTATCGTGACCCCATTCGGCGGGATATGGCTCGGACACTCGGGCGGACAGCGGTGCTTGGGATCCTGTTGATCGTCGCTATCGGTATCGCGACTGGATTGATCTTAAACCATTACGCATTGACGCAGATTCGTCACATCGCGCTGACGGCCCGGCGTATCCAGCGTGGACAGATGGCTGCTCGAGCGCCCGTGTCACAGCGGGTGGATGCGATGGGCGCGTTAGCTCGAACGCTCAATGAAATGTTGGACCAAAACGAAGCACTCGTTACGGGTCTACGTACGATTACTGAGAGCCTGGCGCACGATTTGCGTACGCCGATGATGCGTATTCGTCGATCTATCGATTCGGCTCGCTCTGCCTCGAGTGAAACAGAGCGCCAAGCCCACCTGAGCGAAGCTGAGGCGGGTATCACGCGCAGTCTGCAGGTATTCAATGCACTCGTCGATCTGGCTCGCGCTGAGGCGGGGCTCGCCTACGAGTCGATGGAGGTGCTGGATCTTGGCACTCTGGCAACCGACCTGGCTGAATTGTTTGAGCCGCTGGCTGAGGAGCGAGGGCAAAAACTCGAGCGTCGGATTCGGCCAGTCATGGTCACTGGACATCGACAAATTCTGTCGCAGGCCGTGGGCAATCTGCTGGAGAATGCCATCAAGTATTCGCCTGCGGGTGCGGTACTCAGCGTGTCGGTCGAGACGATGGATGACGGTACACCTGAGATCGTGGTGCAAGATCGTGGCCCTGGAATTCCCGTCAATGCGCGCGAGCAGGCGGTACGACCCTTTGTCAGACTGGAGGGTACGTCAGGCGAATTCGGTAGCGGCTTAGGTCTTGCGATCGCTGCGGCTGTGGCTCGCCTGCATCGCGGCAAGTTGGTACTCGAAAGCGCTGATCCTGGGCTGCGAGTCAGATTGCGCTTCGGTCACGCGTGATGCTTTGGCCACCACATCCGAATCATCAGGCCTGCTGCCGGTGCCGAGAGATTCCGCGCTTCGATGCGCCCGCCGTGAGCGCCTAGCACTCTTGCAGCAATGGCGAGCCCCAAGCCTGTGCCCCCGCTGAGGCGGCCCCGATCACGTTCGACTCGATAGAACGGCTCGAAGATTTGCGCGAGTTGGTTTTCTGGCACTCCGGGGCCAGCATCGCAAACGGTGACACATGCTTCGTGGGCATTTTGCTCGAGCGTGATCGAGACGGCGCTCTCCTCGCGCGTATAACGAATGGCATTTCGAACTATATTCTCGATCGCTGCAGAGGCCCACTGGGGATCAAGCGATAGAATGCAGGGTGTATCACCCATCATCCATTCGATTCGACAGCGCTTTTCTTTGGCCTCGAAGCTTGCATCCGTGGTGATGCGCTCGAGCAAGTGACGTAAATCGGTAGGCTCTTTATGCAGACTGGAAGGCTCCGACTGCAGACGCGAGATCGAAAGGATGTCTTCGATCAGCTCATCCAGGCGTGCGATATCAACTTCGAGCCGATCTAGCTCCGGCGGTGGTTCCGCGCGCTTGCGTAACAGGGCCACTGCCAAGCGCATGCGGGTGAGGGGCGAGCGCAGTTCATGCGAGATGTCGCGCAGTAGTTGTTCCTTCGCCTGCAGCGCTGCGCTAAGTCGACCCGCCATTCGGTCGAAGGTGTAAGCCAGTTCTCCAAGTTCGTCCCGACGTTGTAGCGATGCGCGGGCGACTCTCGCTTCCAGTTTGCCAGAAGACAATGCTTCTGCCGTTCGTTTCAGATCGATGATCGGTCGCGTAATCGAGCCGGCGAGCCAGTAGCTTGCTACGGCTGTCAGTAACAAGGCGAGCGCGAGCAACGAGAGACGAGTCGCCGGCAAGCCGAAGACACCGCGACGTCCGTCGCGAGCGATGGTCATTAGCAGGTAACGTTGACCGTCTGCGCCCGAGAGTATCGGCATACTACTTGGTAGATCGAGCGTTACGACCGACCCACCGAGAAGTGGTTCTCCATTCGCGCTACCCGAACTGGTTCCGGACGTATTCGACTCTGAACTGGAGGCGCGGCGTGGAATTGGGCGATCTAGTAGCTCTTCACCCCATTCGTCGACGACCAAAAAAATCAGCAGGCTGTTTTGATCTGCTGCCTGTTGCCGAGCCCAATCGGTAAGGCCGAGGCGGCCGCCCGCAGCGAGTGCCTCGGCAGCGGTTTCGGCTCCAACGGTCAACTCCATCGCCGAGCGAGTCGCGCGTTGCTCGATATACCAGGAGGTGATGGCGATAGCGCCAAGCCCCGTAGCGAGCAGTGTCAGGAAGATCGTCACGAAGATTCGCCACGCGAGACGACTCACGAGGGCTCTACCAACAAAAGTTCATAGCCCGTACCGCGAACCGAGCGGATCTCGACACTCTTTGCGTCAGCTTGGACGAGTTTGCGTCTGAGGTTGCTGATGTGTGTATCGATACTGCGATCGTAGAGCGTGAGTTTTCGCCCGAGCGCGTGCTCGGTGAGTTCGGCTCTATCGATCGGCTGCCCAGCCGCTTTGGCAAGCAGCGTGATGATGCGCAGTTCTGCCGCTGTCAGATCTAGCGCAGCATCTGCCCACGTCGCGCGTCGACGTCGATCGTCAATCTTGAGTTTGCCGAGCTCGATGATCGTCTGAGCGGTGTCGTTGGTCGTGCTCTGAGCACGACGGTGGATAGCCCGCAATCTCGCCGCCAGCTCGCGCGGGTCGAAGGGCTTAGCCAGATAATCGTCGGCACCTAATTCGAGACCGAGTATGCGATCGACAGCCTCACCGCGCGCGGTCAGCATGAGTACCGGCAATCGCGGATGGCTTTGTCGCAATGAGCGAAGTAAGTCAAAGCCGCTTGAGCCGGGCAGCATGACATCGAGCACGAGCAGATCGGCCGGCCGTTCGCGGATGGCCGCAAGACCACTTGCAGCATCGGCGGCACAGTCGACTTCGAAGCCCTCGCTGGCGAGAAATTCTTGCAGCATCGACGTGAGCTCCTGATCGTCGTCGATGACCAATACGCGCGTCGTCATGGGGTTCATGGTGCGATGAAGATCGGTCATTGTCAGCCTGAGGGTCGCAACTTCACAGATCTTTGCACCACCTTTGCTGTCTCTTGGCGGACGATAGCAGACGGCGATGGTCGAAATCGGCGAGGATATCCCTCAAGCCGAAAGATCACAGGAGTTCACGATGCAGCCCCGAAAAGTTTTATTGCTGATGGCCGCCTTGACCGCGAGTGCTTCGCTCATGGCTGATGAGGCTGCTCCGCCGCCACCGCCTCCGCCAGGTGCGCCGGTGTCGGTCGACGGATTACCGCCACCCAACGAAATTCGTCGCATCGTCATTCGCGGCGTCGATCAAGATCCGGTGCAGGCGTTACGTATGCACCGCGGAATGCATAACGAGGGCGGCGCGCGAAAGGCAATGCAAAATTGGGATCGCATGATGGACGAGCTTGATCTCACCCCGCAGCAGCGCGGCAAGATCACCGAGCACAGAGCGACCTATCAGCCTGAGATGCGCAAGCTGCGACAAGAGTTGCAGCAGGCGCGGCGTGCACTACGCGATACCAATCCCGGCGATGCCAAATATTCGAGCAAGGTCGCCGAAACGGCCAAGCGCGTGGGCGAGCTGTCGGCCAAGATGGTGACCCAATCAGCCGAACTGCGTAGCAAGGTGTGGAGCGTTCTGACTCCCGAGCAGCAAAAGAAGATGCTTGAGCGCCAGCAGATGATGCGCGAGCGAATGGGTAAAGCACGAGAGGTCAGGATCGAGCGTCGGGTCGAGGGCGGTGAGCGTCCCGCGATCTGGATCGAGCGCAAGCGCGACTAAGTGCAGAGGCTTCTGCGTCATGCAGGCAAAAAAAAGCCCGGGGCAAAACCCCGGGCTTTTTTCTTGAACTTGATGAACTGATCAGTTGACCATGTTCTTGAGGTTCTTCAACGGCATAGCGCGAACCTTCTTCGAGGCCGGCTTTGCCTTGAACATCATCTTCTCACCCGTGAACGGGTTGACGCCTTCGCGAGCCTTCGTGGCCGGCTTCTTGACGACCTTGAGCTTGGCCAGACCCGGCAGGGTGAACAGGCCGTTGGCGCGCAGGCTCTTCTTGATGATGCCGTTCAGCGAATCGAAAACGGCAGAGACGTTCTTGCGCGACAACTCGGTGTCCTTCGCAATTTGATTGAGGATTTCGGACTTGGTCGGCGGACCACCCTTTTTCGCCATCGTGGAATTCTCCTGAATTTATAGTGTGGCGCGCATTCGCGCGCGTTTCGATTCGGGCGGAAACATAGCACATGGATCTTTCCGCGCAAACACTTTTCGGCGTTTCTCCCCGTAAAAAATGGGGGTTTTTATCAACCACGCAGCAGGATCAGCAGCACCTGGATGATGATTCCTGCCCACATCGGCGATAGATCAAGACCGCCGATCGCCGGCACCGCACGACGAATACGTCCCAAAACGGGCTCGCAGAGTGACTCCAGCAGTGATTGCAGTGGCGAGCGCACGCCGGGGGAGATCATGGAGGCAAGTGCGTATATGAAGATCGCCCAAAAGTAGAGCCACAAAGCATCGCGTACCGACACCAGCAAAGCGGCCTGCAGCCAATCCAAGGCGCTCGGAAGCGCGCCAACGAGGATGAGCGTGACTGCGGCAGTTTGAACGAGCGCAGCGGCGTAGACCGCTACGATCGAAGCGGTGTCGACCCGACCGATGGCCGGCAAAGCGCGCCGCAGCGGTAAAACCAGCCAATTGGTGATTCTGAGGATCGACTGGGCAATGGGATTACGAAAGTCGGCTCGAACCCACTGCAGCAGCAGGCGGATCAGGAACAGATACAGCAATAACGACAAGAGGGTGTCAGCTACGAACAGAATGGCCTGCTGCATCGGTCAGCCTCCGGTGTTGTCTTGTTGCTGAGAGAGCGTCCGACCGCGTTCGATCGCCGCTGCGACTGCGCTCTCGACGATGTGATCGAGGTTGGCTTCAGTGAAGCTATCGAGGGCGGCAGCCGTCGTCCCGCCTTTTGAGGTTACCGATTCACGCAGGCGCGCCATCGATTGGTCGGTTCCCGCCATCAAGCCAGCGCCGTGCAGTGTCGCCGCTGCGAGCTTCGATGCCGCATCCCGATCGAGTCCGTGCCGGACGGCGGCATCGGTCAGTGCCTCGGCCAGTCGAAAAAAATAAGCAGGACCACTGCCGGATAAGGCCGTCACGACGTCCATCAGTCCTTCGTCGTTTACCCATACGGTCATGCCGGCAGCCGACAGGACGCGTTCGGCTCGCTCGCGATCCGTGCTACTCACCGATTTATCCGCATAGAGCCCAGTGGCGCCCGCGCCGAGCGAGGCGGGCCGGTTCGGCATCGCCCGAACGATACGCGCCTGAGGCCCGCACCAGCGCTGCAATTGCGACGTCGAGAGCCCCGCTGCAACGGAGATTACGATGGGTTGCGATCGCTCCAGTTGAGGACGCAGAGGTGCGATAACGGCCGCCATATCCTGGGGTTTGACCGCTAGTACCAAGCAGTCGATCTCGCCAGCGAATTCTTTGGCATCGCTCGTTGTATGAATACCAAAATCGGCCGCCAATGCAGCACGCAAATCGTCATTCGGTTCGGCGACGAACAAGGTTTGCGCATCGACGCCGCTGCGTCGCAAGGCTGCGATCAAGGCGCGACCCATATGCCCACCACCGACGAATCCCGTTTTCATGACGGCGATTGTAGACGCTCGCCGAAGAGGGCGGTGCCCACTCGGATCAAAGTCGAACCCTCGAGGATTGCAGCGGTAAGATCGGCGCTCATGCCCATCGACAGCGTGTCGAGTCCGGGGAACTCCTGCCGACATGTCACCAAAAGTTGACGCAACTCAGCGAACCAGTGTCGCTGCGCGTTTTCATCGCGCTCCGCTGGGGGTAGCGCCATGAGTCCGCGGATCTGCAGTCGCGGTAATGCCGCAACGGCTCGCAGAAGTGCGGGTAACTCCGCCGGTGTGACGCCGGCTTTGGTTGCCTCGTCACCCAGTTTCACCTGCAGGCACACCTGTAGCGGAGGGGCATGCGGAGATCGTTGTTGTGAGAGGCGCTCGGCAATCTTGAAGCGATCAACGGTATGCACCCAATCGAAATGCTCTGCTACCGGGCGCGTCTTGTTCGATTGCAGTTGTCCGATGAAATGCCACACCAGCCTCGGTGAGCGATCGGCCAGGCTCTGGATCTTGCCGATCGCTTCCTGCAGATAGTTTTCGCCGAAGTCGCGTTGCCCAAGATCCGCCAGCGCCGCGATGGCGGCAGCCGGTTGCGTTTTACTGACGGCGACCAGGGTGATCGAGTCGCTCGGACGCTCCGCCTGGATGGCAGCGGCTGCAATCTGGCTACGAATCGCAGCCAAGCGGCGCGCGGGATCAGACGTCGAAGACACTGTAGCCATCGAATACCGGGCCATCGACGCAGACCCGCTTCATGGCTGGCCCTGCAGGCGTATTGACCTTGACCGTGCAGCCCGCACAGCCACCGACGGCGCAAGCCATGAACTCCTCGAGCGAGACCTGACAGGGCAAGTCGAAGCGCTTGGCAACGCGAGTCGTAGCCTCGAGCATCGGTGTGGGGCCGCAAGCGAAGATTTCGACTTCGGCCAAGGCTGCAGGCGTCAACGTCGAGAGCCAGGCGCTCGCAAGTTCGGTGACGAAGCCATCGAAGCATCCCGGGAAGCCGCTGCGCGAAGCGAGCCGAGCGGCGATGCCTCTCTCATCGAGCGACGGCATCGTCGCGATGACGCCCTCGGGGATTCCTGGCACCAGGATGGTCGATGGGCGCGTCGCAAAAGGGAACGGAATCTCCGAGCCCATGAGTACGAGTGGCTGCCAATCCTGAGGCATGCATTCGGCCAGAAACACCATCGGCGGGATGCCGACGCCGCCGCCGATGAGCAAAGGCTTTTTTCGTGCCGGATGCAGCTCGAAGGGCTTGCCGATGGGACCCAGCACCGACAAGCGATCTCCCGCGCGTCGACGTGACAATGCAGCCAAGCCGGGCCCTACGATTTTGTAGAGAATTTCGATCCAGCCCGCCTCGCGATCGACGCGCATGATCGACAGCGGCCTTCGCATCGGGATGTCATCATCGACCTGCAGGTGCGCGAAGCTGCCGGGCTCGGCGCGAGCGGCGCATTTTTTGGCTTCGAGGCGGATCACGAACTGCTCGCCAGGAAAAGCTTGTTGAGAGAGGACGACGCCCTCTTCGAGGGCGATCGTGCCGCGGTGTGCGGGGTGGGTGCTCATCATCGACCTGCCAACAGAGTTTCAAGTACGGCCATACGCACGGCGACGCCGTTGCGTACCTGATCACGAATGACCGACTGCGGACCGTCCGCGACGTCGGAGGCGATTTCGACGCCGCGGTTCATCGGTTGAGGATGCATGACGAGTGCGCCCGGCTTCGCTCGTTGCAGGCGCTCGCGAGTCAAACCCCATTCCTGAAAATAACGCGCCTCGTCTGGAATGGCTGCGGCGGTCATACGCTCCTTTTGGATGCGCAGCATCATCACGACATCGCAGTCTTGGATGCCGCGATCTAGGCTTTCGAAGCGAGTGCAGTTCGCGAACTCCGCAGCTTCCGGCATCAAGCCCGCCGGTGCAACGAGGCGCACCTCGCCGGCGCCGAGCGCAGTGAAAATCTGCGCTGCCGAGCGCGCGACGCGTGAATGCTTCACATCGCCTACGATCGCTATGGTGAGGCCTTCGATACGACCTAGGTGCTGTTGCACCGTGAGTGCATCGAGTAGTCCTTGCGTTGGATGCGAGAGGCTCCCCGCTCCACCAGAGATTACGCTGACACGCGGCGCGACGTGCGTGGCCACCATCTCCGGTATCGATGCATCTGAATCGCGCAGAACGAAGGCATCAACATGCATGGATTCGAGCGTTGCGACGGTATCGAGAACACTTTCGCCTTTGAGCCGGGACGAGAGTTGCACCTCGATGTTGATGACATCGGCGCCCAGTCTGCGAGCGGCGAGCTCGAAGGAGACCCGCGTACGGGTGGAGGGCTCTGCGAACATCAACGCGACGGTTTTGCCGCTGAGGGCATTCGAGCGCGCAGCCGGTTCTGATAGCGGCGCTGAGTAGTGCGCCGAGCGCTTCAGTAAAGTTTCGAGCAAAGGTTTTGACAAGCCCTCTAGCGTCAGCAAGTGACGCAAGGAGCCGTCGCTGCGCCAAGGGTTCGACCGGGTGACATTCATTTCGGACATGCAGCGAATCTCAACTGAACCAGCGCTCGAGGATGATGGCTGCCGCAGCACTGTCGATCGAGCCGCGATCGATGCGACCGCGTTGCCCCGCACCGCGACGTTCGCGCAGCGCTGCCTCGGCTTCCAGCGAGGAGTAGCGTTCGTCCACGAGTTCGACAGGCAGTGTGTAGCGCTCGCTCAGTTCTTGCGCAAACCGCCGAGCCTTGCCCGTCAGGGCTTGCTCGGTACCGTCGACATTATACGGGCAGCCGACGACCAGTCGGTTTGGAGCGTGTTGTTTGAGTAGCGCGCTCACGCGCTGCCAATCTGTTGGATCTGGGCCATCGCGCCCGGTCAGCGTCAGGGCTGTCAGAGGACGGGCGGTTCGAGTCAGCGAATCGCCGATGGCGAGGCCAATTCGTCGCAGACCGAAGTCGAGACCGATGACGATCTCAGGCGTGGCCAGCGACATGGCTCATGCGGACCGGATCGACGCCGAGTTGTCGCCACACGGCATGCCAGCGGTCCTCGAGTGGCATCTCGAACAGGATGCGCTCATCGACCGGCAGGGTGATCCAGGCGTTGTCCTTCATCTCCTGTTCCAGCTGGCCGGGACTCCAGCCGGCATAGCCCAGCGCGACGAAAGCGTCTCGCGGGCCTTCGCCGCGTGCCATCGCCGCAAGCACATCTTTGGACGTGGTGATCTGGATGCCCTCGGCGATCTGGTGGGACGAATCCCATTCGCCTTCGGGCCGATGCACCACGAAACCGCGATCACGATTGACCGGCCCGCCGCGCAGGACCGGCCGTGCGCCGAGACGGATATCCGAGGTTTCGAGATCCATTTGTTCGAAGACTTCAGCCAGTGTCATCGGCAAGGGCTTGTTGATGACAATGCCGAGAGCGCCCCGTTCGGCGCTGTGCTCGCACACGAGGGTGACCGATTGAGCGAACTCGGGGTCGGCGAGCGATGGCATCGCCACGAGCAGATGATTGGCCAGACTTCGATCGTCGGACATGCGCCAAGTATGCGGGTCAGCGCTTCGGCTCGCCAGTCTCGAAACGCCATTCGTACGCGAATCGCAGGCTCTGCTGTCGTGCGGCAAGTGGTGGCGGAAAAGTTTCGAAGGGCGCTGCCTCTCGAACCAGATCGAGCGCGGCGCGATCCAGCCGACGGTCGCCGCTGCTGCGGCGGATCCGCAGCTCGCCGAGGCTGCCATCGCGACTGACGACCACTTCGAGCACAGGCGCCTCGCGCGCCAACGCGCCTGTCACGCGAGCGGGAAAGTGGCGGGTGGCAAAGCGCTCCATGCTGGTCCGCCAACGTTCGATGTACTGCTGCTCGGGGACGACGCTCTGACTCGAGCCATTGCCGCCCTTGTCGATCGAGGGCCACCAACGCGCTTGCAGTTCCGTTCGCGGCGATATCGATTGATCAAGCTGCGACTGGCCAAGGCTCAATACGCCCACGTGCAGCAGCACCGCCGTAACGAGCGCAAGCCCGAGTTGCCGATGTTGATGCAGCACGAGATCAGGCTTCAACGACGCTCCAGGCGACGACGGATCGCCGCAATCAGCAGCGCTGCGATATCGATGCCGAACTGTTGGTCGAGTTCGCGGATGCCGGTCGGACTCGTGACATTAATCTCAGTGACATAGTCGCCGATCACATCGAGACCGACGAACAGCATGCCGCGTTCGGCAAGGCTCGACCCGATCTGGCTTGCGAGAAACAGGTCTCGCTCTCGCAGCGGTCGACCAACACCGGTCGCACCTGCAGCCAGGTTTCCGCGGTTGTCTTCAGATGATGGGATACGCGCCAATGCGAAGGGAATCGGCGCGCCATCGACGAGCAACACACGCGAATCGCCACCGGTGACGATTTCTGGCAGGTAGCGCTGCACGATGGCGTAATTTGCGCCGTAATCGGTCAAAGTTTCGAAAACGACGTTGGTGTTCTTATCGCCGCGCTCGAGCACGAAGATCGATCGCCCGCCCATGCCGTGCAAGGGCTTGCAGACGATCTTGTCGTGCTCGGTGAGAAACGCGTGCATATCCGACATATCACGCGTGATGAGCGTCGGAGCGCAGCATTGCGGGAACCAAGCGGTGTAGACCTTCTCGTTCATGTCGCGCAGTCCGCGCGGATCATTGACGACGAGAGCCCCTTGGTCCTGCGCGCGCTCGAGGATGTACGTCGAATAGATATATTCGGTATCGAAGGGTGGATCCTTGCGCATCAAGATCGCATCGAGATCGCCTAAGCGTTGCAGCCCCGGATCGCCGAGTTCGAACCAGCGGGCCGGATCCTTGAACACCTTCAACGGCCGAGTGCGTCCGAGTGCAACGCCATCGCGCAGCATCAAATCACCCATTTCGAGGTAGCGCAGCTCGAAACCATCAGCTTGCGCTGCGAGCAGCATCGCCAGTGTGGAATCCTTGCTGAATTTGATGTCGGTGATGGGGTCCATCACCACGGCGAGTGTCGGTCGTGAATTCATTGCAGATCTCCTGCCAAGGATTGTACGGCTGCGAGCACGGCAAGGCCTGCCGTTTCCGTCCGCAGGACGCGCGGCCCCAAGGTGACTTGGCGGAAACCGGCTGCAACGGCGCGCGATTCTTCTTCCGGGTCGAGACCGCCCTCCGGTCCGATCAAAATAGCCAACTCGGTAGGCCGCGGGATGAGAGCGCTCGCAATACCGGTTTGTGCGTGAGGCGATAGCAACAGTCGCAAGCTTGGCAAGGTATTGGTTTGCCAAAGTTGCTCGAGACTGCAAGGCGGTTCGATCTGCGGCAGACGATTCCGACCACACTGTTCGCAGGCGGCAGCCGCGACGGCGCGCCAGTGCTGCCACTTTCGGTCACCCCGATCTTCGTCGAGTTGGACGATACCGCGCATGGTGGCGACCGGAATAATTCGAGCGACACCGAGCTCGGTCGCTTTCTGGACGATGTAGTCCATCTTGTCGCCGCGAGCGAGGCCTTGAATCAAGGTTACAGCCAAGGGCGACTCTCGCTCGGTCGACGAGTGCGCGCCGAGTCGAAGCGTGACTTCTTTTTTGGCGATATTCGCGATCTCAGCCGAGTATTCACCGCCGCTACCGTCGAACACCGTCAATGCGTCACCTGCTCGCATGCGCAAGACGCGACTCACGTGCGCCGATGCTTGCTCGGGTAGAGCGACGGTGCGGTCGTCGGTGTGGGCCTGCAAGTCGGGTACGAAGATGCGGATGTCTCTCACGATCGATGCCTCATGCGACCGCGAGGTCGAGCCCCTCGCGAGCCACGGTGACCATCAGTTCGATTTCTGATGGCGTCACGATATAGGGCGGCATGAAGTAGATCACATTACCCAAGGGGCGCAGCAGCACGCCGCGCTCGAGCGCGTGTCGATGGATCTGCAAGTGTCGTCGTTCGCGCCAAGGAAAAGCCTCGCGCCGATCGCGATCGCGCACGAATTCGACAGCCAGTATCAGCCCGCATTGCCTGATTTCGGCCACATTCGGATGTTGCTCAAAAGCAGTGCGTGCCGCATTGCTCAAATGTGCTGCGAGCGACACGTTCGCCTTGAGCGCATCGGTGCTGTCGAAGAGTTCAAGCGAGGCGAGTGCAGCTGCGCAGGCGAGCGGGTTACCCGCGTAGCTGTGCGAATGCAGGAACGCATTGAGTTTGGTGTATTCGTCGTAAAAGGCTTGGTACACGGCGTCGGTCGTGAGCACGACCGACATTGGCATGTAGCCTGCGGTTAGTCCTTTAGAGAGACAAAGAAAATCCGGAGTAATGCCGGCGTGCTCGCAAGCGAACAGTTTGCCGGTGCGCCCGAACCCCACCGCGATTTCGTCGGCGATGAGGTGGATGTCGTGACGGTCGCAGAGTTCGCGCAGCAACACGAGGAACTCGGCATCGTACATGCGCATGCTGCCGGCGCATTGTACGAGCGGCTCGACGATGATCGCGGCGATTTCATCGTGGCGATCGGCGAAGAGCGTTGCGATCTCGGCGATGCGTCGTCGTGCGACATCGGCAGCAGTCTCGCCGGGTGCGCGCTGGTAGGCGTCGGGCGAGTTAACCGTGATCACATCCATGAGCAGCGGGCGATAGATCGCTTTATAGAGCTCCACGTTACCGACCGCCAACGCGCCGAGTGTTTCGCCGTGATAGCTGTTGCTCAGCGTGACGAAGCGAGTCTTGCGCGGCCGGCCGATATTTTGCCAATAGTGAAAACTCATCTTCACCGCGATTTCGATCGAAGCCGAGCCACTGTCGGCAAAGAAGCAACGATTGAGACCCTGCGGTGCGCGACGGGTGAGTTCCGCCGCAAGCTTCGCCGCCGGCTCGTGCGTGAAGCCGGCGAACATGGCGTGTGGCAGCGTCGCCAATTGACGGTTCACGGCCTCGTTGATGTGGGGATGCGCATGCCCCCAAAGATTCACCCACCACGAGCTGATTGCATCGAGGTAGCGCTTGCCATCGGTATCTTCCAACCAAGCGCCGCGCCCGCTGCGTAGCGGTACCAGCGGTAATTGCGACTCGTGGTCCTTCATCTGGGTGCAGGGGTGCCACACGTGGGCGAGGTCGAGTTCTCGCAATTCGGCAGAGGAGAGCGGCAACATGCCTTTATTCTGGCATGATCGCGCTCGATGACCGCAGTCGATCCCGTCACCGGCCTCCTGCTCGGCACTCGTCAGGTGCTCAGTCCGCACTTCGATGCAAGGCCTGCTGGTCAAGCGCCTGAGCTGATCATCATCCACGGGATCAGTTTGCCGCCGGGTGAATACGGCGGTCCTTGGATTGATCGTCTCTTTTGCGGCAACTTGTCGGCAGCCGCCCACCCTTTCTTCGCCAGCATCGCAGGGTTGCGCGTCTCGGCGCATGTCTTGGTACGGCGTGACGGCAGCATCAGCCAATACGTCCCGTTTCACTGCAGAGCCTGGCATGCCGGGGTATCCGAGTGGCAGGGCCGATCGGCCTGCAACGACTTTTCGATCGGTATCGAGCTCGAAGGGGCCGATACCGAACCGTACGAGTCGTCGCAGTATCGCGCCTTAGCGACGCTGATCGTCGCGCTGCTGCGCGCCTATCCCTCGCTGTCAGCCGACCGCCTCGTGGGTCATTCGGATGTTGCGCCCGGGCGCAAGACGGATCCCGGCCTATCATTCGATTGGACGCGCTTGCGGACTGAACTCGCAGCCGTTTCGGGGGTTAATACATGAGTGAAATAACGACTCGGCGCGAAGCGCCGCGCTACTACCCTTGGCTGGTGGCCGTGATGGGCATGCTGGCGCTCTTCTTATCGAACGGCATGACCGCCACGGGCATCACGATTTTTGATCCGCCCCTGCTCGATGAGTTCGGTTGGAGTCGCGGGGACCTCAAGTTCACCGATACCATCAAGTTCACGATGACGGCGCTTATGGCGCCCTTCGTCGGCATCCTGATCGACAAGCTGAATCCGCGTTATTTGTTGATGACAGGTTGCGTCTACCTCACGCTCGGTTACGTTGGCTACAGCATGCTGATCAACGGTGCGCCGCCGCTGATCATCCAAGTGATCGCCATCGTCACCGCAATCGGCCTCGGCGGCATTTTGGTGGTGGCACTCGGTGCGCTCGCGCCGGGCCTTGGACGCAACATCAGCATCGCCATCGCGGTGGTGCTCGGCGCGCTTGGCTTGTATGCGTTCTACACATCGTGGTCGGGCGATGCGCTCAAGCAGATTTACGTGATCCACCTGATGTTCTCGCTCGCGCTATCCGCTGCAGGCTCGATGTCGGTGATTTATCTGGTATCGAGCTGGTTCGTGAAACATCGCGGGCTTGCGATCGGTATCGCGCTCGTGGGAACGAGCATGGGCAGTGCCATTCTGCCGAGTCTGAATCCTTATCTGATCGAGTCTTACGGCTGGCGGCAGGCTTTTCTCTACAATTCTTTGATGCCGGTGGTGTTGTTCGTCATCGTGTTGCTATTCCTCAAGGGTACGCCGGCTCAAGCGGGGTATTCCGCCGTGGGACAGAGCGAGGCGGTGGGCGATCTCAAGCAGCATGGGCTCACCTTCAAAGAGGCGATCCGTACGCGTACCTTCTGGGCGATCGGCATCTCCGGATTTCTGGCCTACTACGCGATCTTCAGTTTCGTGCAGCACTTCGTGCTGCACCTGAATAAGGGCTTTGGCATGCCGCTGAAGGAAGCAGGGCCGTTGCTCGGTCTCTTCAGCGTCGTCGCGATGGTGGCCAAGCTCGCCAATGGCTGGCTCGCCGACTATATCGACCGGCACAAAGTCTTCATGGGCTGCCTCGTCATCATGCTGGCGGGCCTTATCGGGCTTGCCACCATGAAACGTGAATGGGTCGTGATCTCGGCAGTCGTGATTGGTCTCGGCTGGGGCGGGTTGTTCACGCTCTACAACATGCTCGCTGTCAACAATTTCGGTTTGCGCGAGATTGGTCGCATCAACGGAGCGATTAGTTTGATGGAGTCAGTCGGCGTGGGTCTTGGCAGTTGGGTGACCGGCGTGTTGTTCGATATCTACGGCAGCTACCAGATCGCCTTCATCATGTTGGCTTGCTGCCTGTTCGTCTCACTCGTGGTCGGCACGCAGATCAAGAGCGAAGTTGACGAGCGCTCGCTCGCGGCACCCAGTTGACCTAAGGGCGGTGTGCCGAACTCAACCTGCGCCGCGATTGCGTTTCCAGATGACTTCGGCGCCGTTCTCGTGGCGTGCGAGCACTCGGGCGATCACAAACAGCAGATCCGATAGCCGGTTCAGGTAGCGCGCCGGTTCTGGGCTGAGCTCGGGGCTGAGCGCCGCCAAGCTCCAAACTCGCCTTTCAGCGCGACGCACGATCGTACGAGCGAGGTGGCAGGCCGCTGCGGCGGGGCCACCGC
Organism: Pseudomonadota bacterium; assembly: GCA_039799645.1. Lineage (GTDB taxonomy): Bacteria > Pseudomonadota > Gammaproteobacteria > Steroidobacterales > Steroidobacteraceae > UBA964. The sequence goes on from JBDLSG010000009.1 coordinate 48,789, forward strand.
CCGGCAGGATGAAATCTTTGAGCGGCGGCAACGGCTCGTTGAACGCATCGAGTTTTTCCTCGAGACGCTCGGTGTGTTGCGCTTCGATTAGACGCATGCCCGGAATGCACAGCTCGCCGCCGAGGTCGAACAGATCGTGTTGCACGCCGGTGAGACATTCACGGATATCTGCCGGCAAGTCGGGCACCGCGAGTACCATTCCGATGGTGCTGTTGGCCTCGTCAACCGTGCCGTAAGCCTCGACGCGGGCATGGTCCTTAGCGACGCGAGTGCCGTCACCGAGGCCGGTCGTGCCGTCATCGCCGGTCTTCGTATAGATCTTGCTCAAGCGGTTTCCCATGCCGTTTAAGATACCATCTGCATCGTCGTTGCCGAGGACGTTTTCATGCCATCCGCCGAGTTGAAAGCTGCGCTCGAAGCTGCCGAAGCGGCGGCTGTCGTCATCCGAGAGTTGTACCAACGCAATCTCACGGTCGTGACCAAAGCCGACAAATCACCGGTGACCGAGGCAGACGTACGCGCCGAAGAGGCGATCCGCGCTGTTCTCTCGTCGCGATTTCCGAGCTACGGATTCTTCGGTGAAGAAACCGGCCAGCACGCCATGGGCGCCGATCGGGTATGGCTCGTCGATCCGATCGATGGCACGAAATCGTTCGTGCGGGAGTGCCCGTTTTTCTCGACACAGATCGCATTGATGCACGAAGGCCGTATGGTGCTCGGAGTGTCTTCCGCGCCTGCGTATTGCGAGCTCGCCTGGGCTGAGCGTGGCGAGGGTGCTTGGCTTGGCAGCAAGCGCATGCAGGTGAGTCGGGTGGACAGCATCGATAGCGCCATCGTCTCAAGTGGCAACCTAAAAACACTGGCGCGCGATGCGCGCAGATGGCGGCGCTACGGCGATCTCGTTGCCGATGTGAATCGCATTCGCGGCTATGGCGACTTCGTGCACTATCACCTGCTCGCGCGCGGTGCACTCGATGCGGTGATCGAATCGGATGTCAATATCCTCGACATCGCCGCGCTGACCGTGCTCGTCGAGGAGGCGGGTGGCCGGTTCACCGATCTCGATGGCCAGCCGATTTCTTTGACAACGACGACCGTGCTGGCAACTAACGGCGTGCTACACGAGCCAATACTGGCTGCGTTGCGCTAACGCGCGAAACTTACGGCTGTAGTCGAGTTACAGACCACGGGCCAAGCGCCGTCGGCGGCGCATGTCGATCGACGCTCGGTGTGAGCGAGCGAGTCCAGCGAGCGCGATCGTGGATGCGCGATTCGCCTTCGATCCAAAGTTCCACGGCCTCTGCGTAGACGTGATAACCACCCCAGTGAGGGGGTCTTGGGATGTTGTCACCGAGACCGGCCGGTGCGGGTGTGTCTTCGGGACCGGGCACCGGCACGCCGAAGCGCTTGGCCGTTTCTTCCACGGCGGATTCGAGCTCGGCACGAGACGCAACCGGCTGACTCTGGGCGCTTGCCCAGGCGCCGACGCGTCGCTGCCACGGCCGCGAGCGAAAATAGGCATCGCTCTCTGCAGACGGCGCACGCACCACGCGACCTTCGACTCGAACCTGACGGTAGAGATGATCCCAGTGCATCACGATTGCGACGCGCGAGTCCGCCTCGATCTCCTGGCCCTTGCGCGAGTCGTAGTTGGTGTAGAAGCAGATGTAGCCCGGCTCGACCATGATCTCTTTGCAGAGCACGACGCGGGCGGAGGGCTGTCCGCTCGGGCTGACACTCGCTACCACCATCGCGTTGGGATTCGGTTGGTCACGACGGCTGCGGGCCAATTCCAGCCACTCGTTGGCGGTGGTCAAGGGGTTGGTGGGCAGCGGATTGGGTAAAAATTGCACTGGAACGGGCATGACTGCATGGTAACGCCAAGCCCGCGGGCACGCACCGACTATAGTAGGAGGTTAGGAGACGAGACATGGCGACTTTGGATGACTTGCGCAAACACCTCGACGACATCGATCGGCAGCTCATCGAGCTGATTGCCGATCGGCAACGCACTAGCCGAGAAATCGCGCGCGTGAAGCGGGCGACTGGCCACGCGACTCGCGATTACGGTCGTGAGCGCGAAGTCATACTCGGTGCTCGTGCCGAGGCGGAGGCCAAGGGCGTCTCTCCCAAGATCGCCGAAGATTTGATGCGGATGTTGATCCGCAGTTCGCTCACGACGCAGGAGCAGGCGAGCGTCGTGGCAGGTGGTTCCGGCTCGGGTCGTCGTGCGCTCGTGATCGGCGGTGCGGGCAAGCTCGGCGGATGGTTCGCGGACTTTCTCGTCTCGCAGGGTTTTTTGGTCGAGGTCAGTGACCCGGCAGGAGCGCGCTCGGGCACGCTCGATATCGGCGATTGGCGCGAGAACGAGTTAACTCAGGATTTCATCGTCGTGGCCACACCGCTCGGCGTTACCGATGCCGTGTTGAGAGAACTCGCCATGCGGCGTCCTGCCGGTGTGATCTTCGATGTCGGTTCGCTCAAGTCGCCGCTGCGCGCCGGATTGATGGCGCTCAAGTCGCACGGTTGTCGCGTGACCTCGGTGCATCCGATGTTTGGGCCGGATACGGAATTACTCTCGGGTCGGCACGTCATTTTTGTCGATCTGGGGCATGCCGAGGCGCTCGAGCGGGCACGCGAGCTGTTCGCGCCCACCATGGTCGAGCAAGTCACCATGACGCTCGACGAGCATGATCGACTCATCGCGTACGTGCTCGGACTGTCGCACGCACTCAACATCGCGTTCTTCACGGCTCTCGCCGATAGCGGTGAAGCGGCGCCGCGACTCGCGAAGTTGTCGAGTACGACGTTCGACGCGCAGCTCGATGTTGCCACACGCGTGGCGCAAGAGAGCCCGCAACTCTATTACGAAATTCAGGCGCTCAATGATTACGGTGCCGAGTCGCTCGAGGCACTTGCTAAAGCAGTCGAGTCGATTCGTCGTGCGGTGTTGGCGCAGGATCCTGACACCTTCAGTCAACTGATGGAGCGCGGCCGCGAATATCTCGAAGACCGTCGCAGTCTGACTGCCAAGAGGGCCTGAGCGCTCACGATCATGACAGACCAAATCGATGCTCAAGGATTTCGCGCCAATGTCGGCATCGTGTTGATGCACGGTGATGGCCGCGTTTTTCTGGGTCGTCGGGCGGGTGGCAAAGGTTGGCAGTTCCCGCAAGGTGGTTTGCACCAGGGAGAATCTGCCGAAGAAGGTATGTATCGAGAGCTCGCCGAAGAGATCGGTCTGGAGGCCTCGCACGTCGAGATCGTGGGTGTGACTCGGCGGTGGTTGCGCTATCGCTTGCCGCCGCGATTTCAGCGGCGCGAGCAACTGCCGCTGTGTATCGGTCAAAAACAGCGCTGGTATCTGCTGCGCGCGCGCGATCTCGAACCCCCGTTTCGCTTCGACACCACGGCTGTACCGGAGTTTTCCGAGTGGCGTTGGGCGGACTACTGGGATCCGATCCAGGAAGTGATTCATTTCAAGCGCCGTGTTTACGAGCGTGCCTTGCATGAGCTCGGTCGACTGGCTTTCCCAGAAGGCCTGCCTCCGTATCCGAATTGGTGGACGAGACCGACGCGGTGATGCGCAAACCGTTTCCCGAACCTGTAATCGTGCGTGGACGTCGCTGGTTCCGCTCACCGCTCGGTTGGTTGTGGATTTTGGCGGTGATTCTGGGCGCGGGTCTCGTGGTCTACGGGCTCGGTCGGGCTGGCATCGGGCCCGGTGTGCCTGGCGTCCTCGCCAGTCTCGGCGGCTTGCGGGACGAGCTGCGTGATCGCGACGCTACGATTTCCGAGCTACGTCGGCAGCTAGCCGACTACGACACCTCGAAGACGGCTCAGGAAGAGGAGCGACGGGAGCTCGCTCGCACCATCGGCGAATTGCAGGCCGAGGTGGCGCGTTTGCAGCAACAGGTCGAGTTCTATCGGGGCGTCGTGGCGAGCGATAATCCTCGGGCTCCCGTGGCGATTCGCAGTTTCCGGATCGTCCAGTCGCTCGAGGGCGCGGCACCGGTTTTGCGACTCGCGCTCGTGCAACCGGGCAATCCCCAGTCGATCGTGTCGGGGACCGTGCAAGCTTCGATCGAGGGGCGTCGCGGATCTCGCATCGAGCGTATCTCCTTGTCGCCGCGCACTTTTTCCTTCCGTTACTTCGAAAATCTCGAGTTGGTGATCGCACTTCCGGGCGGTTTTGTGCCCGAGCGGGTCAGCGTGGAGATTCGCAGTGGTGGCCGCAACACGGCGCCCGTGGTTCAATCACGGCTCTGGCCCGTCAAGCCGGATCCCTCCTGAGGTTGAACATGTTTGGTCGACGCAAGAATCCGCCCGTCCCTGGGCGCATCGACACGCTGATCGGGCGCGGCACTCGCTTGCGCGGCACGGTGGAATTCGTCGGTGGTCTGCACCTCGATGGTCAGATCGACGGCGACGTGCGCGGTGGCGTCGATGGCGCGCCGACGACGCTGTGGATCGGTGCGGATGCGCGCGTCGTTGGCAACGTAGAAGTGGCTAACGTCGTGATCAACGGTGAGATCGTCGGCGAAGTGCGCTGTCGCGATCGGGTGGTGCTAGGGGAAAAAGCCCGGGTCACCGGCGACCTGCACTACGGTGCGATCGAGATGACCTTGGGTGCCAGGGTCGATGGCAAGCTGTACCCGTTGGTCACGAGTGTCGCAGAGGCGAGCAGTCGCCCCGCGGGCACGGCCGCGGGCGCCGCCGATTTTTCTTTGCAGCCTTTTGACGCTCGTAGCAGCGGAACCTAAAATTAGCATTATGAATACCGTCATCGACGATATGCCCCTCGACATGCCGCCGGCGCTCGTCTTTACCGACGAGGCAGCACGCAAGGTGAGTTCGCTCATCGAGAACGAGGGCAACACCAATCTCATGTTGCGCGTATTCGTGCAGGGTGGCGGTTGCTCGGGCATGCAATACGGCTTCGAGTTCGACGAGCAAGTTCAGGACGGCGACACCCTGGTCGAGAATCTCGGCGTCAAATTGTTGGTCGATCCTATGAGCTTGCAATATTTGAGCGGCGCTGAGATCGACTATCGCGAAGGGCTCGAAGGCGCCCAATTCGTCATCCGCAACCCTAACGCTACGACGACTTGCGGGTGCGGATCATCGTTCGCAGCCTGATCGGCCGCAACGGTTATTCCTTTTTTGCGTGGCACGCTCGAACGGTCGAAGCACCCCGGAACTGCTGGCGGCCGTCGATTTAGGTTCCAATAGTTTTCATCTCGTCGTGGCTCGCTACAGTCACGGACAACTCGTTGTCATCGACCGTTTGCGCGAGAACGTGCGTCTCGGGTCGGGTCTCGGGGCAGATGGTCGGCTTGACCGCGAGGTCGCGGCACGGGCGCTCGCGTGCCTAGAGCGTTTCGGGCAGCGCCTGCGGGATATGCATGCCGATCGTATCCGCGTCGTCGGTACCAACGCGTTGCGCCGAGCGCATCGTAAACAAGCGTTTCTCGAGAAGGCTCGAGCCGCGTTAGGCGCGCCTATCGAAATCGTCTCCGGCATGGAGGAGGCGCGTCTGATCTACTCGGGCGTCGCGCATATGATGCCGCGCGGCGAGGGTAAGCGGCTCGTAGTGGATATCGGTGGCGGCAGTACTGAACTGATCATCGGCGAGGATCTGACGCCGATCAAACTCGAGAGTACGCAGCTCGGTTGCGTATCGATGAGTGAGCGCTTCTTCGCGGGCGGTAAGCTGTCGCCGAAACGATTTTTGCGCGCCCGAGTGGCGGCGCGGGGCGAGCTCGAACCGATCGAAGACGCTTATCGACGAGTCGGGTGGCTACAGGCCGTGGGGAGTTCTGGCTCCGTCAAATCGGTGGGTGACGCGATTCGCGAACTCGATCCGCGTGCCAGCGCCATCACGCCCGAAGGTTTGGAGGCGGTGATCGAGATCATGCTCGCTGCGAGTCACGTGCGCGACATCGCGCTTGCCTCGCTCACGGATGAGCGACGATCGGTGTTCGCGGGCGGGCTCGCGATCCTCGCCGAGATATTCGATGTCCTCGGGATCGAGCGAATGGATGTGTCCGATGGCGCGATGCGCGATGGCCTGCTCTACGATCTCGTCGGTCGTTTGACCGATGAGGACGCTCGCGACCGCACGGTACGCGCGATGCAAGGGCGCTATCACGTCGATACCGTACAAGCCGAACGCGTAGAGCGCACGGCGCGGCATCTGCTCGATCAGGTGGCTGACGAGTGGCAGTTGGACGATCCGCTTGCCGAGCAGCTGTTGTCGTGGGCGGCGCGTCTGCACGAGATCGGACTCGATGTTTCGCATTCGCGTTATCACCAGCACGGCGCGTATCTACTCGAACATGCCGACATGCCGGGCTTCCCACGAGAAGAGCAGCGATTGCTCTCACGTCTCGTGGGCGGACATCGTCGCAAGCTCTCACTCGAGGGGCTCGACAAGTTGTTGCCCCCTTGGGATCGGCGTGTATTGAATCTAATCGTGTTGCTGCGTTTGGCCGTGTTGCTGCATCGCGGCCGCGGTCGGGCGCCGTTGCCCGATGTCACGTTGGTTGCGAAGGGGCGCACCCTCGAAATTCGCTTTCCGATGCGCTGGCTGCGCGAGCATCCACTGACCGTTGCTGATCTCAGCCAGGAAATCGACCTGCTACGTGCGGTCGATTTTCGCCTGCGCGTTTATTCCTCAAGGGGTCTGCCCGCAGTGTAAGACTGCATCAATTCGGCTTGGGCGATGCAGCCTAAGTCGGTTTGGCGTCGGTGATACGTGCCACTGCTATCGAGCAGCCAAGCCTGCGTGTCGTCGCGAAGATAAGTTTCCAGATCACGCAGGATGTTATCGCGATATTTTTGACGCCGAATCGGGAATGCGATTTCGACACGACGGAAGAAGTTTCGATCCATCCAGTCGGCGCTACTGCAGTAGATTTCGGCCTGCCCATCGTTCTGGAAGTAGAACACTCGCGAGTGTTCAAGGAAGCGTCCGACGATTGATCGCACTCGAATATTGTCTGAAATCCCCGGTACGCCCGGGCGCAAGGCGCACACGCCGCGTACGATGAGATCGATCTGCACCCCCGCCTGTGATGCTTGATACAGCGCATTGATCGACTCAGGTTCGACGAGTGCGTTCATCTTCAAGATGACCCGCGCTGGTTTGCCCGCTTTGGCGAGCTCAGCCTCGCGTTCGAGTTTGGCGAGCATTGCCTTGTGCAGTTCAAAGGGCGACTGCAGCAGGGCGTTGAGTCGAGGCGTGCGTGACAAGCCGGTCAGCTGGAGGAACACCTCATGCACGTCTTGCGCGATATCTTCATCGCAGGTGAAGAGCCCGTAGTCGGTGTAAGCGCGAGCGGTGCGCGCGTGGTAGTTGCCAGTGCCGAGGTGGCAATAGCGGCGAATGCCTTCTTTCTCACGGCGTACGACCATCGCCAGTTTCGCGTGGGTCTTGTACCCCACTACGCCGTACATCACGTGTGCACCGGCTTCCTGCAACTTGTCCGACAGTTCGATGTTGGCCTGTTCGTCGAAGCGAGCCCGTAATTCGATCACCGCCGTCACGTCTTTGCCTGCGTGAGCGGCCGTCACGAGCGCATCGACGATCGCCGATGCGGCGCCGGTGCGATACAGCGTTTGTTTGATCGCGAGCACTTTCGGATCCGCTGCAGCCTCACGCAGAAAATCGACCACCGGCGCAAACGACTGAAACGGATGATGCAGTAGCAGATCGCTCTGCCGAATGGCCGAAAACATACCCTGCTCGTCATTGAGGCGACGGGGTAGGCTCGGCACGAAGGCCGGATATTTGAGATCTGCGCGCTCGATCAAATCGTAGATTGCCGAGAGTCGATACAGGTTGACAGGCGGTGGAACCGTGTAGACGTCCACATCGCCGATGCCGAACTGTCTGGCGAGAAAGCTCACCACGTCCGACGGACAATCGGTCGTGGTTTCAAGGCGCACTGCAGAACCGTAGCGACGCTGCTGCAACTCGCCCTCGAGCGCGCGACGTAGATCGTCCGCTTCTTCTTCATCGACGAAAAGATCGCTGTTGCGTGTCACGCGGAACTGGTGAACGTCCATGATGCGCATGCCCTCGAACAGGCGCGGCATGAATGCTTCGATGATGCCCGAGAGCAAAACCAATCTTTGCTCGCCATCCTGACCTACAGGCAGTGACACGATGCGCGGCAACGATCGCGGTGCCTGCACGATGGCGCGCGTCGCTTCGCGCCCGTAGGCATCTTCACCCTCGAGGCTCACTACGAAGTTCAGGCTTTTGTTCTGAATCCGCGGAAAAGGTCTCGATGGGTCGAGGGCGAGTGGCGTCAGAACGGGCTCAACCTCATTTTCGAAATAGCGCGCGAGCCACTCGCGAGTGGCCTCATCCCAGCTGCTGCGCGGCATCAAGCGAATACCGGCGGTTCGCAAAGCGGGGAGCAGATGCTTGGAGAGGCACTCGTACTGCTCGGCGACCAGTTGTTGCGCGCGCTCGTGAATGGCGGCGAGTTGCTCGCGGGGCGTAAGGCCATCTGGGCTCAGCGAGCCCGGCGAGCTTTCCTGCAATTGCTTGATGCCGGCCACTCGGATTTCGAAAAACTCATCGAGATTACTCGAGGAGATACAAAGAAAACGCAGCCGTTCGAGCAGCGGCACCGAAGGGTCCTGCGCTTGTGCCAGCACACGCTGGTTGAACTCGAGCAGCGAGAGCTCGCGATTGATCAGAGTGGGAGAGGCCGAGGCTGTCATGGCCGCTAGTACACCACGGCCGATAGTGAACTGGTATTACAGCGCGCCGGGCGTCGCCGCCGTGGCAGGGTCTGGCTTTACGGCCGGTGCGCGCGCAGCGACGAGTGCCGAAACATCCCCAGTTGCGAGGCTCGCCAGCAGCGGTGCAGCGGCTTCACGGAAACGAGCCATCTGCGCCGGCGGTACGGGCATATCGGTCGGCAAAGCGACTTTTTGTGGATCCATGTGCACGCCACGACTCAAATACTCGTAATGCAGGTGCGGGCCGGTCGCGAGGCCGGTCATACCGACGTAACCGATGATATCGCCCTGCGAGATACGGTCGCCGGCGCCCAAGCCGCGGGCGAAACGCGACAGGTGTCCGTACACCGTTCTGACCTGATTGATGTGCTCGAGTTCCACGACCTTGCCGTAGCCGCCCTTATTGCCGACGAAGCGCACGCGACCACTACCGGCTGCCCGTACAGGGGTGCCGATCGGAGCGGCGTAGTCAACGCCGCGATGGGCCCGGATCCGATTTAGGACGGGGTGACGTCGATAAAGATTGAAGCGTGAACTGACGCGAGTGAATTCAAGCGGTGCGCGCAGGAAGGCCTTGCGCAGACTTTTGCCATCGGGCGTGAAGTAGGTGGGCTCTTCTCCCTCGGGTTGAAAGCGTATCGCCCGATACGGCTTACCCTGGTTCACGAACTCCACCGCGAGGATGTCGCCTTCACCCAACGGTTCGCCATCTTGACTGATCTTTTCGTAGGTGACGCGGAAGTGATCGCCGGGCTGGATGTCGAGCACGAAGTCGATATCCCACTGAAAGATATTGGCGATTCGCAGCGCCGTGTTGTCACTCAAGCCGGCGTCGGCTGCTGCCTGAAACAAAGAGCTGCGGATCGTTCCCTCAGTGCTGCGCAGTTCGCGCTCGAGCGGATTCACGATGACTTCGGTGGCGAACCCAGAGTCGTCGCGTTGCACGCTCAAGGTTTCGCTAGGACTCAGCTGGCGTTCGAGAGTGACGAGCTCATCGTCTTTCACGCCGAAGCGCAGCATTTCGCCTGGTTTGAGGCGATCGAGCTTGGCGCGCAGATCCGGTAGCGAGCGCAGTTGAGCCAGATCCGTCAGCGAGAGTTCAAGCTTGCGGAAGATACGCTCGAGCGTATCGCCAGCGCCGACCATCACTTCGACAGTCGCCAAGCCGAGCGCTGCTCGCGCGGCTTCTGCGCTCACGAGTTTCTGTGCAGCGACCGTGCCTTCGTCGGCGCGGGTGAGGTCCGTGAGCCACTCTTCGCCGCGCCACCAAGTCACAGCGAGCACGCCGATCACGACGATCTGCACGCCTCGGCCCTTCAGCGCCGCCAACACCCTGTTTTTCGAGCCGATTTCCAGCGTCATCGACTACACTTCCCCGCACGGAATCGGCGCAAACTACTCGCGCCGAAGGGCAGGGTCAACCCGGGCTGACGAATGACGAGCACAGCAGAACAACTGAACGAGATCCGACGCGGCTCCGCCGAGCTGCTCATCGAAGCGGAATTGATCAAGAAGCTCGAGCGCGGCAAGCCGCTGCGCATCAAGGCGGGGTTTGATCCCACCGCGCCTGATCTGCATCTTGGGCACACGGTGCTCATCAATAAGATGCGCCAGTTTCAGCAGTTCGGGCATCAGGTCATTTTCTTAATCGGTGACTTCACGAGTCTCATCGGTGACCCGACGGGCCGCAATGCCACTCGTCCGCGGTTGACACCCGAGCAAGTGCAGGCGAATGCGCGCACCTACGAAGCGCAGATCTTCAAGATTCTCGACCCGAAGCTCACTGCGGTGGATTTCAACTCACGTTGGTTCAATCCCATGGGCGCAGCCGGGCTCATCGAAATTGCCGCAAAACATACGGTGGCGCGTATGTTGGAGCGCGACGATTTCGCCAAGCGCTACAAGTCCGGGCAGCCGATCGCGATCCACGAGTTTCTCTATCCGCTCGTGCAGGGGTACGACTCGGTTGCTTTGAAGTCAGACGTCGAACTCGGCGGTACCGATCAAAAGTTCAATCTTCTGGTGGGTCGCGCTCTGCAAGAGGCTTACGGGCAAGAGCCGCAGTGTGTGCTCATGATGCCGTTGCTAGAAGGACTCGATGGCGTCAATAAGATGTCGAAATCCCTCGGCAACTACGTCGGTATCGACGAGCCCGCAGATTCCCAGTTCGGCAAGATCATGTCGATTAGCGATGAGCTCATGTGGCGTTACTTTGAACTGTTGTCGTTCCGCCCGCTCACGGAAGTGGCGGGTTTGCGCACGGCAATCGCAGGCGGGCGTAATCCGCGCGATGTGAAGTTCGAGCTCGCCAAAGAAATCGTGGCGCGCTTCCACGGCGCCGGCGCAGCCGAGCAGGCCCAGGCGGATTTCATTGCTCGCTTCGCGCAGAAAACGTTGCCAACCGATCTACCGCTGCAGGTTTTGGTTGCGAGCGATCCCTCGGGCGAGCCTTTGGTGGCGGCTCTGAAGGCCGCGGGGCTCGTTTCGAGCAACTCCGAGGGGGTGCGTAAGCTCACCGAAGGTGCCGTTCGGATCGACGGTGAGAAGGTTTCGGACCGACAGCACCGGCTGCCGGTCGGCGCAGAGCATATTTTGCAGCTCGGACCCCGTCGTTTCGCCCGCGTCAAGGTAGAAAAACCCAGTTAAATCAGGCCTTTAGGGGGCTTGAAAAAATTTGGTTACATTCCGTTGACAGCCTCAACTGGCCGCCTATAATGCGCGCCCTCAACGACGAAGCGGCCCGCCTTCAGCGGGTACGAAACGAAGGTTGAAAAATAGGTTGACGGGCAGAGCCACATGGCTATACTGCCCGCCCCCTCGACGCCCCAGCGGTGCGAGCGCTTTTTAAAAATTCGGCAGGTAATTTGTGTGGGGACTCGCGTCGATGCGTCCTTTGGATGCCAAAGACCGAGTAACTAAATTTTTGTCCAGCAATGGGCTTTTTTTGGATACTCTTTTTAGTTGAAGTTCAAAATCTTCAAGTGAAGAGTTTGATCCTGGCTCAGATTGAACGCTGGCGGCGTGCTTAACACATGCAAGTCGAGCGGCAGCGCGGGAGCAATCCTGG
>JBDLSG010000010.1:0-56925 GCA_039799645.1 Pseudomonadota bacterium
CGTTGAAACCACCGTACCCATACAGCAAGGTCGGCGCCTTGCCATCGCGCGGAGCACCCTTGCGCTGCGTGATGAACATCGGGACCCGGGTGCCGTCCTTGCTGCGGTAGAACACCTGCCGAGTTTCATAAGGCGTGGTATCCGCGGCTATCTTGGGCTCTCGGAACACCGAGGTTTTGAGGGTCTGCAGATCGAGGCGCATCACCTGCCCTGCACTCAAGTAGTCGGCGTAAGCAAAGAAGGTTTCGTTATCCTTCGCGCCACCCCCGAAGCCCGCGATCGTGCCCATACCGGGCACGTCGACTTCACCCTTGGCTTTGCCATCACGATCAAAGAGCTTCGCCACGCCGTGCGCATCGCGCACGTAGCGAACGATCAAATGACCACCGACATAACTCGCCTCGTCCATAGCCAGATCCGACTGCGGTACGAGCTCACGCCAGGCGGACGGCTGCGGGTTATTGATGTCGACCGCAATAATGCGACCGCGCGGGGCGGCGTTGGTCGTTTGCACAAAGAGCGTATCGCCCTCGTTGCCGAGGATCGTGTAGCGAGCGTCCCATGCGCCAAAAATAGTTTTCGGCTTTGCACCGGCGACGCGCTTGTCGATCGCTTCGATACCGTTGGCGCGATAGCCATCGAATAGCGAAATGAACAGCCAATTTCCATCCTCGGCCAACGACGCCGACGGCGCACGCGTCGGATGGTCGGTGACGCGGTAGACCAACTTATCGTCAGCTTGAGCGGTGCCGAGCTGATGGAAATACACCGTCGGTTGGCCTTGGTCGTCACCGCGCGCCGGATCATCAGCTCGAGCAGGGTAACGGCTGTAGTACACACCTGAGCCGTCAGCGGCCCAGCTCAATTCCCAAAATTTCGTCTGACGTAATTCATCCGGCAGATCAACGCCATCGGCGACGCGACGAAACTTCCAGATCTCCCAATCGGTGCCGCCATCGGAGAGCGAGTAGGCGAGCAGTTTGCCATCGGGCGAGGGCTCGAAACGCGCCAGTGCCACCGTCGCATCATCGCGAGTTGCATTCGGATCGAACAACACTCGCGGTGTTGCCTCGAGTGAATCGGCAACGTACAGCACGCTCTGGTTTTGGCGGCCATCGTTACGCAGGAAGAAATAGTGACTGCCCTTCTTGCGCGGCACGCCCACACGCTCGTAATTCCAAAGTGCCTCGAGACGCGAGCGAATCCAGGGCCGCTGCGGCAAGGCCTCAAGTAGCGGCTCAGCGAAAGCATTCTGCCGTTGCACGAACTCACGTGTCGCAGGGGTCTCCGGGTTCTCCAACCAACGATACGGATCGGCGATGCGTACACCGTGGTACGTGTCGATGACATCACCGCGTTCGACGGCGGGGTATGCAAGATCCTTGGCCAAAGTGACATTGCCAGACATGAAGAAGATCCCGAAAGTGGCCGCGAGGCCGATGAAGTGGCGATGCAGCATGTTCCTCTCTTAAACTGCGAGCCGGGGTTGCTGATGTTACTGGAGGCTGGTTGTTCATGCCCACCACTCGCGCTGGGCGCTCGCTTTGGGCGCTGCTGGCAGCATTGCTGCCGTTGACCTCCTTCGCTGCAGAATCACTGACGATCGAGCGTATTTTTGCCGCACCAGACCTCTCGGGGGCCTCGCTGCGTGGCGCGCGCTTCTCGCCCGATGGCAAGCTCGTCACCTATCTGCAAGGCAAAGCCAGCAACAAGGATCGTCTCGATATCTGGGCCTACGACACGACGCGCCGCCAGAGTCGTTTGTTAGTCGATTCCGCTGCGCTGGTACCCCAGGAAGCCGCGCTCTCGCCCGAAGAAGAAGCCCGCCGCGAGCGAGCACGCACCTCCTCACTGTCGGGCATCGTCGAATACGATTTCTCTGCCGACTCGCGTCGTCTGCTCATTCCACTCAATGGCGATCTGTATCTCTACGATCTGACGGTCGCTGCCGATCGCGCAGTGCGTCGTTTGACAGAAACGGCTGCCGCCGAGACCGACGCGCGTTTCTCACCGCGCGGGCGTTACGTGAGTTTCGTGCGCGAGCAAAACCTCTACGTCATCGATCTCACCTCCGGCGAGGAACGCGCGATCACGCAGGGTGGCGCCGGCGTCCTCTCTTTCGGCATGGCCGAGTTCATCGCGCAGGAGGAGATGGATCGAAGCACGGGCTACTGGTGGTCACCCGACGAAACGAAGCTCGCCTACACCCGCGTCGATGAGTCACCGGTCGATGAAGTCGAACGCTTTGAAATCTATGCCGAGACGGTCAAGGTCATTCGTCAAAGATATCCAGCCGCTGGTAGAGCCAATGCCAAGGTAGACCTTTTCGTCGCGACCTTGACGAATCGGGGTATCGAAGCGCGTGAACTATCCGCAGCGTCGGCGGGCGACGGTTACCTCGCACGCGTCAACTGGCTGCCGGACTCGCAATCGCTCGCAGTGCAGCGCCAAGCACGCGATCAGCAGTTTCTCGAATTGCTGCGGATCGATGTCGCGACCGGCACAACCAAGCGCTTGCTCGAAGAGCGAAGCGAGACCTGGATCGATCTCTACGAGGAATTAACCTTCCTCAAGTCGCGACCTGCCTTCATCTGGGCGTCCGCACGATCCGGATACAAGCATCTGTATCTGTACGATTTAGAGGGTCGGTTGATCCGTCCGTTGACCGCGGGAAACTGGATGGTCGTCGGAGATGCCGGTGAGCGCGCGCTCGAAGCCGTGGACGAGAAACGCGGTCTCGTCTATTTCACCGCTAATCGCGACACGCCACTCGAGCGGCATCTCTACAGCGCACCTCTCGACGGCAGCAGCGAACCCCTCGAGGTGGAGAAGAGCATTCAGCGCGTGAGCACGACAGCCGGTTGGCATTCGAGTGTGCTCTCGAGCAACGGGCAACTTTGGCTCGATACGTACTCGAACCCGGATACACCGACCTCGCTCACATTGCGGCGCACCGACGGACGTGTGATCGACGTGCTAGTGCCGAACACTTTCGACGCATCGCACCCCTATGCACCGTTTCGTGCGGCCCATCAGCGCACGGAGTTCGGCACGCTGCAGGCGGAGGATGGCCAGACGCTTTATTACCAACTGATCAAGCCGATCAATTTCGATCCAACCCAGCGCTACCCCGTCATCGTCGATGTCTACGGCGGCCCGGGCAATCAACGCGTGCGCAACGCGTGGGGTGGTTTCCCACGCGGCAACGAAGGCTTCTTCCGCCAATACCTCGCGCAGCAGGGCTATCTGGTGTTCACACTCGATAACCGTGGCACCGGCTTCCGCGGCACGACCTTTGAAGGCGCACTTCACCGCCGCATGGGCAGTATCGAAATCGAAGATCAGGTGCGTGGTGTCGAGTTCCTGCGCAGCCTTCCGTACGTCGATGCACGCCGTGTTGGCGTGTTCGGTTGGAGCTACGGCGGCTACATGGCCTTGATGGCGATGGTGCGCGCACCGGACTATTTCACTGCGGGTGTCGCCGGGGCACCCGTCACCGATTGGCGCCTTTACGATACGCACTACACCGAGCGATTCATGAGTACGCCTGCGGATAATCCTGAGGGTTATCGTGATGGCATGGTGATGACGCATGCACAGCAGCTGCGCGGCTGCTTACTGGTGATGCACGGTATGGCGGACGACAACGTGCTCTTCACGCATAGCACGGCGCTTTTCAAGACCCTTCAAGATCTTCGCAAACCCTTCGAGGTCATGCCCTATCCCGGCAGCAAGCACGCCTTGATGCGTTTCCCGAACACCGGACCCCACGGGTATGACACCGTTGCCCGGTTCTTCGCGCGCACGTTGCAGGAGAACACCCCATGCCGCCGCTGAGTCCACTGCTGAAAAGCAATCGTCGCTGGGCCGAGCGCATGACGACGGAAGATCCGCAGTTCTTCGAAAAGCTCGTCGGCCAACAATCACCGGACTTTCTTTGGATCGGGTGCGCGGACAGTCGCGTACCCGCCAATGAAATCGTAGGCCTGTTACCCGGCGAGCTCTTCGTGCATCGCAACGTCGCGAATGTCGTGGTACACACCGACCTCAATTGTTTGTCGGTGTTGCAGTATGCCGTCGATGCCCTACAAGTCGAGCACGTGATCGTCTGTGGTCACTATGGCTGCGGTGGCGTGCAGGCGGCGTGGCAGAACACGCGCTTGGGGCTGATCGACAACTGGCTACGCCACGTGCAAGACGTCATGAAGAAGCATCGTACGAGGCTCGATAAGCTACCGACCGAAGAGCAGCGCCTACGAGCGTTGTGCGAACTCAACGTGATCGAGCAAGTTCTGAACGTCGGCCAAACGACGATCGCCCAAAATGCTTGGGATGCAGGCAAACCCCTGCAGGTCCATGGCTGGATCTACGATCTGCACGATGGCTTGTTGCGTGACCTGAAGGTCACGCTACGCAATGCCGACGAGTTCGACGTCGTCTATCAACGCGTCGCCGATGGCGACGACTCGATCTTCAGGGCATCTTGATCTTGCTGCCGAGGCTCTGACCGAGCGCCGCACCACCCTCGGGAACGACGATGCGTGAGGCCGCCTCCCGACGCATTTGCTGCGCCTCTTCGATCGCCTCTTCGAGAGCACGACGCACCGCTTCCGGGAAGCGCTCGATGGCGGTCGCAAGATCGGGAGCTTCGATCTCGAATCCGAGCGGCAACACACCGCCCGGTGTCATCAACTGAGTCTGCCCCATGTAGATCACGGGGCGCGAGGCGTCCGCCGAACCATCAGGCAACACCGGTGTCATGCGACGGACCGTGCCGGCACGACGATCGGTAAAAACATCCTCGCGGTAGAGGCTGTCGGTTTCGAGTTTGATTTCCGGCAGACCAGGTTCTTGCATGCTCATGATCGCGTTTCCTTAATGTTGTCTTCGGCAATGTTCGCCATGGTAGCCGGTTGTCCGTGCTGACGGATGAGCACTTTGCGACGAAAGAAGCGCAGGTACCCGGCTGGCCCCATGCGCGATCCGCCCATACCAGAGAGTTTGAAGGAGTGTTTTTCCATCTCGTGGCACATCGCTGTCAGCGAACCGTCGTTGAGGCTAATGCCGCCGGCATCAATCTGGCGGCCGATGGCCTCGGCCTCCTCTAGGCTGCCCGCGATCACGCCGGCGGAAAGACCATAGACACCCTCGTTAGCGAGCTCGATGGCCTCTTCGATACGATCGAACGGCATCACCGGAATCACAGGACCAAAGGTCTCTTCACTCATGATCTGCATGCCGTGATTGACGTCGACGAGCACCGTCGGTCGCAACCATTTGCCACCGTGATCTTCGATCTGACCGCCACAGAGTACCTTGGCGCCCTTGGCCACGGCATCGGCCAACTGCGCGGCCACCGTATCGGCTTGCTTACCAAAAATGAACGGCCCGATGGTGCCTGAGTGGATATCCGGCCAATTGGGCGCAATCGCGCTCGCCTTTTCGACGAGGCGCTTCACGAAGACATCAAAGATTCGACGATCCACGTAGACACGTTCGAGACTTTGACACGCCTGACCGGTGGCGAGAGAGGTTGCGCGTAACGCAACATCGGTCGCCCGTTCGAGATCGGCCGAGGCGGTGATGATCAGCGGATCGTTACCGCCCAACTCGAGAAACGCCGGAATGAAATGCCGTGCCGCATTCGCAGCCACTTGCCGTCCCGTAGCGACACTGCCTGTGAAGCACACGACATCGGACCGCTCGACCAACTGCTCACCTGTGGGCCGACCACCGGGCTGGATGTGGAACACGGCGGCGAGCTCTGGGACGGCTGCAATCGACTGCATCGCAGGCGCCACGAAACGCGGCGTCACTTCACTCGGCTTGACGAACACCGCGCAGCCGGCGAGTAAAGCCGGTACCGCGTCGATGAAGCACAGCGACACGGGAAAGTTCCAGGGACTGATGATGCCGACGAGACCGTAGGGCACGTACTGCGATCGATAGCTGATCGTCGGCAACGTCGCCGAACGCAACTCTTCTTCCGCCGCCAGGGTCGGAACCAGATTGGTCCAACGGTCGATCATGCCGGTGACGGACTGCACTTCGCTGGTGGCGATGAGATAGCGCCCCGTATCGATTGAGAGGGCGCGGGCGATCTCGGCTTGTCGCGCCACCCATTCGCTGCGCCAGCGGCGCAAGATCTCGATGCGCTCAGCCAAGGGTCGTGCCGCCCAGATGCGTTGCGCGCTACGCAATCGATCGAGCGTTGTCGCGAGCTCGAGGTCGCTCGGCGCCTGGAAGCGATAATCGATCTCGCCGCTGCGCGGATTGCGCACTTCGATCAGTTCACCGGTAGCCACTTAGAATCACCATCATTCATCAAAACCCGACTTCTATCTTGCGCGCCCAAAACGACGCTGCAAAGCCTCGATGAAAGGTTGGTCCGCTTCGAGGATGTCTTGCGCGTGCAACTCGTCGATCGATACCCACTTCAGACCCTGTCCATCGAGAGGCTGTGGTTTACCGTGATAATCGGTGACGACGAAACAGTGCAGCGTGAGCGGTTTTTGATCGGGCGCCGGGGTGATGTCGAGCACCCACTCGAAGCTAGACACTTCGATGCCAAGCTCTTCGCGCAATTCACGTTGCAGCGCCTCGGCTGGCGTTTCATCGGGGGCAAGCTTGCCACCGGGAAATTCCCATCGACCCGCGAGAACCTTGCCCGGCGGACGCTGTGCGATCAAAACGAGCCCGGTCGGATCCAACAGGGCTCCGGCAACCACGCGCATCGAATCAGCTCAATGCGCCGTCAGGCCTGTAAGACGCCGTGACAGCTCTTGTATTTCTTACCCGACCCGCAGGGACAGGGTTCGTTTCTACCCACTTTGCGCTCGGCACGAACCTGCGGAATAGCCGAGGGCGGCGGCCCCTGCTCGGCTGCGCCGGCGTCCGGCGCCGCGAGGGCGGACTGCGCCTCCGCATGCTGCGCCTGCAAAGCAGCGAGCAAGCGACGCTGGCGCTCTTCCTCTTCGCGCTGTAGGTCCGCTTCGCTGCGAATTTCGATACGCATCAACACAGATGCCGTATCGAACTTCACGCGATCGAGCATGCTGCTGAAGAGCTCGTAGGCCTCACGCTTATACTCGTAGCGGTAGTCTTTCTGCGCGTAACTGCGCAGGTGAATGCCCTGGCGCAGATAGTCCATTGCGGCCAGATGTTCGCGCCAATGCTGATCGAGCGTGCGCAGCATGATGTCTTTCTCAAGCTGATGCATGAGCTCGGCGCCATAACGCTCCGCTTTCGCGTTGTAGTTGGCGGCGACTGCGTCTTGCAGACGCTTGCGTAAGCTTGGCTCGTCGAGATCGGGCTCAGCCGCGAGCCAACCCTTCGGATCGACATCGGTCGCGAAATCCTTGCGGATACTGTCGCGCAAACCGTCGAGATCCCAATCTTCGTGCGGCACGTTGCGCGGCAGTGCCTCGTCGAGCACACGCGCAAGCACATCTTCCTGAATACCTCGTACGGCGGTCGCCGTATCCGCAGCACCCATGATTTCGGTGCGCTGCTGATAGATCACTTTGCGCTGATCATTCGCCACATCGTCAAACAGCAGCAACTGCTTGCGAATGTCGAAGTTGTGCGACTCGACTTTGCGCTGCGCCATCTCGATGCGACGACTCAGCATGCGACTCTCGATGACCTCCCCTTCCCTCATGCCAGCGGCAGATAACAGCCGCTTGGTGAAGTTCGGATCACCAAAGATACGCATCAAGTTATCTTCCATCGAAAGATAGAAGCGCGAGGAGCCCGGGTCACCTTGACGACCGGAGCGACCACGCAATTGGTTATCGATGCGACGCGACTCGTGTCGTTCGGTACCGATGATGTGCAAGCCACCCGCGGCAAGCGCCTGATCATGTCGCGCCTGCCACTCACTCTTCACGCGTTCGCGATCGGCTGGGGTCGCCGTATCCGGCAAGGCATGCAACTCAGCTTCGAGGCTGCCGCCAAGCACGATATCGGTGCCACGGCCGGCCATGTTGGTGGCGATGGTGACCGCGCCCGGGCGCCCAGCTTGCGCGACGATCTGCGCTTCGCGCTCGTGTTGCTTCGCATTGAGCACTTCGTGCGCGATGTTCTCTTGCTTCAAAACACCCGAGAGCAATTCCGAAGTTTCGATGGAGGTGGTACCGACCAACACCGGCTGCGACCGACTCGCACAATCGCGAATATCCTCGACGATCGCCTTGAATTTATCGGCCTGGGTCAAGTGCACGAGATCTGCGTGATCCTTACGAACCATCGGACGGTGCGTCGGGATGACGTTCACCTCGAGGCCATAGATCTGCATGAACTCGGGAGCCTCGGTGTCGGCCGTGCCGGTCATACCCGAGAGCTTCTTATAGAGTCGGAAATAGTTCTGGAAAGTGATCGACGCGATGGTCTGATTTTCTTCGCGAACGCGGACACCCTCTTTGGCTTCGACGGCCTGATGCAGGCCATCGGACCAGCGGCGGCCGGGCATGGTACGACCGGTGAACTCATCGACGATGATCACCTCGCCGCCGCGGACGATGTATTCCACATCACGCTTGTAGATCGCGTGCGCACGCAGTGCCGCATTCAGGTGATGCATCAAACGAATGTTCGCCGGATCGTAAAGACTCTCGCCATCACGCAGCAAACCCGCCTCGATCATCAGCGCTTCGACTTTCTCGTGACCGACTTCGGTCAAATGCACCTGACGCTGCTTTTCATCGACCGTGTAATCGCCCGTTGAGTCGGTCTCGGCAGCAGAAAACGCGGAGGTCGCCGTTTTCTCGATCGTCTCGCCACGCTCGAGACGGGGAACGAGGTTGTTAATGGCGACGTAGGTGTCGGTGCCCTCTTCGGCAGGCCCCGAGATAATGAGCGGCGTACGGGCCTCATCGATGAGGATCGAGTCGACTTCGTCGACGATCGCGAACGCGAGTTGACGCTGCACGCGATCCTCAAGACGAAAGGCCAGGTTATCGCGCAAGTAGTCGAAACCGAATTCGTTGTTGGTGCCGTAAGTGATGTCACAACGGTAGGCAGCGCGCTTTTCTTCGGCGCTCTGCGAATTACGAATGACGCCGACCGACAAACCGAGGAAGCGATAGACGGGCCCCATCCAATCGGCATCACGCTGCGCGAGGTATTCATTGACGGTGACGACGTGTACGCCCTCAGCGGGCAACGCATTCAGGTAGGCCGGCAGGGTCGCCATCAAAGTTTTGCCTTCACCGGTACGCATCTCGGCGATACGCCCGCGATGCAACGCCATACCACCGATCAACTGCACGTCGAAGTGCCGCATGCCGAGCACGCGTCGGGACGCCTCGCGGACGACGGCAAATGCCTCTGGCAGCAGCTGATCTAGTGTGGCGCCGGCAGCGAGACGGGAACGGAACTCCTCGGTCTTGGCCTTCAGGGCGTCGTCGCTCAGCGCTTGCAGCGCGGGCTCGAAGGCGGTGGCTGCACGCACTTCACGGGACATGGCCTTCAGCAGCCGCTCGTTGCGGCTGCCGAAAATACGGGTGAGGAAATTCAGCACGGAGTAGTGGACCTTGCGGGTAAAACCGCCATTTTACGGTTTGACGGTCGGCAGGTCGAATGGTTCAACAACCGGCGTCAACGGTCGATATAGGCAAGCGGGTTGACGTGACGCCCGTTACGAAGAACCTCGAAATGCACGTGCGGACCGGTGGAACGGCCCGTCGAGCCCATGGCAGCAATCTGTTGCCCACGGGTGACGGCATCGCCGACCCGAACCTTCAGATCACGATTGTGCGCGTAGCGAGTCACGAAGCCGTCCCCGTGGGAGACATCGACCACGAGACCGTAGCCGCTACGATCGCCTGCGTACGTCACCACACCGGCACCGACCGAAATCACCGGATCGCCTTCATTGCCAGCGAAATCCACCCCGAGGTGCCAAGTGCCGTGCCCGGTGAAAGGATCTTGCCGAGTACCGAAACCCGAAGACAGATAACCCTGGCGCACAGGACGCCCATCGGGCAGCGTCTGACGGCGTAAATCTCGCTGTAAAATTAGGCTCTCGAGCACACCCAACTGCACATCGCGCGAAGCCAGTTGCGACTCGAGTGCATCGATCATCGAGGTCAGATCGGGTGCAGCGGCGGGCTCCCCCGGCAGTTCCGGACCACCCATCGCGACCGGCGAGCCGAAGTCGAATTCGCGTGAATCGATGTTGGCCATCTCAACCAGCCGCTTGCCGAGCTCGTCGAGCCGCACGAGTTGCGCGTTGGCCTGGCCGACGCGCGCCGAGAGCACATCGATGCGCTCCTGCACACGCGCGCGCAAATCCTCTAGTTCCCGCTTCTGCTGCAGCGCCGAGCGAGCGATGCCGCCCGGGGTGGTCGAATCCAGAATTGCGCCGGAGCCAAGTTGAACACCGGCGTAAAAAGCGCCCGCCATGACGGAAACCAGCACGACAACGGCCGTGGCGATCACCAAACGACCAGACAAGTCGATGCGGGATGCGCCAGCCGCGCGGCGCGCAAATACGATCAATCTCATACGCAGGCCCCCGATTGCGGCGGGAGAGAAGATCGCCGACAGACCCTTGCGATGCGATACTCGCGTCGCTAGACGGGTCGACGGCCCGAACAGGCCGGGGACTATGCCCAAATCGACTGTGCGAAACAACCCAAAATCGGCCAAAACGGCGACAGGCTCGGCACGCCCGCGAGGAAAGCCCTTGGAGATCAAGGACTTGCTGGCTAAGGCCGGCCTCAGTCAACAGCGGCTCGCGGCGTCAGCGCACCACGTTGAGGACTGGAAGGGCTTTCTAGCGTCGCTGTGGGGCGAGGAACTCGCCGGCGCCGTGACTCAAGTGAGTGTGCGAGAAGGTTGTCTGACACTGCACGCCGCCAATGCGGCCTGGTCGGCCCGCTTACGCTACGCGCTGGCTGAACACTGGGGCGCCATCGTGGCGCGAGACGCCTCGTTGAAAAAATCGCTGGTGCGGATTCAGCCGGCTGCCGCCAGTGCGGGCGGTCGCACGTAAGAAATCGGCGCGTCCTCGGGACGCTCGAATACCACGGCCTCCCAAGCGGCCGGATCGGCGAGCACGGTACGCAGCAGACGGTTGTTCAGACCGTGACCCGACTTGAAGGCCGTGAATTCGCCGATCAGTGAGAAGCCGAGCAAATACAAATCGCCAATCGCATCGAGGATCTTGTGTTTGACGAACTCGTCCTCGTAACGCAGGCCACCCTCGTTCAATACTTTCGAATCATCGAGCACGATGGCGTTATCGAGGTTGCCCCCGAGTGCGAGGTTGCGCGAGCGCATGAACTCGAGATCACGCATGAAGCCGAAAGTGCGCGCGCGACTGATTTCTTTGAGGAACGATGTGGTCGAAAAATCCATGGTCGCACGCTGGGCGCGACGTTTGAAAATCGGATGATTGAACTCGATCTCGAAGTTCACCTTGAAGCCATCGAATGGGTCGAAACGCGCCCATTTGTCGCCGTCTTCGACCTGCACGCTCTTTTTGATGCGGATAAAACGCTTCGGCGCACGCTGCTCTTCGATACCCGCTGACTGCAGCAGAAACACGAACGGTCCTGCGCTGCCATCCATGATCGGTACTTCGGGTCCGGACACTTCGACGAGCGCGTTGTCGATACCGAGACCCGCAAAAGCCGACAACAAATGCTCGACGGTCGACACTTTCACATCGCCTTTACTGAGCACCGTTCCGAGCATCGTCTCACCGACATTCTCGGCGCGAGCCGGGATATCGACCGGCTCAGGCAAATCGGTCCGACGGAACACGATGCCGGTATCGGGGGCAGCCGGTCGCACCGTCATCAGGATGCGCTTACCGGTGTGCAAGCCCACACCGCTTGCCCGCATGATGTTCTTGAGAGTTCTTTGACCAACCATGATTTCTTCCGAATCAGGCGGCGCACCGAGGCTCGGTACGCCGCCCGATCACGACGGGGGCGAATCTTATCTCAAAGGCGGTCAGTCGGCCTGCCGACGCAAGAACGCCGGAATATCGAGGATGTCTTCGACCGGCTCGGCGCTGTGAACGAGTCCATCGCCAGCCGCGGCCTTCAGACGCTCGATCGCCGGCACTTCCAGCTTGGCGTAATCCGAACCCACGGCGAACGGACGGCGCACCGGACGGGCGACACCTTCACCGCGAATGCCAGTGCTGCGGGTAGCCGTGGGTGCCGGCACCGGTGCCACCTGGATCTGCGGACGACCGAGGCCGGTCGCGACAACCGTGACGCGTAGCTCGTTGCTGAGGTTCGGATCGATGACGGTACCGACGACAACGGTCGCATCTTCGGAAGCGAATTCCTTGACGATATTACCGACCTCCTCGAACTCGCCGATGCCGAGGTCCATGCCCGCAGTGACGTTGACGAGAATGCCGCGAGCGCCCGACAGATTGACATCTTCGAGCAGCGGCGACGAGACGGCCATTTCAGCGGCGACGCGCGCGCGATCTTCACCGCTCGCGTGACCTGAACCCATCATCGCCATGCCGGTCTCGCTCATCACCGTGCGCACGTCGGCGAAGTCCACGTTGATGAGACCCGGGCGGGTGATGAGCTCGGCGATGCCCTGCACGGCACCCTGCAACACGCCATTGGCGCTCTTGAAAGCATCGAGCAGCGTCGTCTTCGGTCCGAGCACCGTGAGGAGCTTCTGGTTCGGAATAGTGATGAGCGAATCGACATGCTTGGCAAGCTCGCTCATGCCCATATCGGCAACGACGGAACGCTTGTTGCCTTCCATGTTAAACGGACGCGTCACGACCGCGACCGTGAGAATGCCCAGTTCCTTGGCGATCTGCGCAACGACCGGCGCAGCGCCCGTACCGGTACCACCACCCATACCTGCGGTGATGAACAGCATGTCGCAACCTTCGATCAACTCGATGATGCGATCACGATCTTCCATCGCAGCTTGGCGACCGACATCCGGGTTCGCACCGGCGCCGAGACCCTTGGTGATGTTCGAGCCGATCTGCAGCGCGGTCTTGACGTTGGAGTTTTTCAACGCCTGTGAATCGGTGTTGATGCACATGAAGTCCACGCCTTCGATTCCCGATTGCACCATGTGGGAGACCGCGTTACCGCCGCCGCCGCCAACGCCGAGAACCTTGATTACCGCGCTTTGGCTGTAAGCATCCATCAGTTCGAACATGTTGAGTCGCTCCTGTGTCGTGAATATCGAAAGATCAAAAATTTCCCTGGAACCAATTCTTCATACGGTCAACCATGCTGCGCGCGCCGCCGGCAATGGCGCGGCTACGCTGACCTGGCACGGTGTGATCGCGGCCATAGAGCAACAGGCCGACGCCCGTCGCGTGTATCGGATTGCTAGTGACATCGGCGATGCCACGTACACCGGCTGGCACACCCAAGCGCACCGGTAAGTGGAAAACCTCTTCGGCGAGCTCAATGGCGCCTTCCATCTTGGCGCTACCACCGGTCAGCACGATGCCCGCCGCGATGACTTCCTCGAAGCCACTGCGACGCAGTTCCTCCTGGATGAGCGCGAATAACTCTTCGTATCGCGGCTCGACCACCTCAGCCAGAGTCTGACGAGCCAGACGTCGCGCCGGACGATCGCCCACGCTTGGCACTTCGATCGTCTCGTCCGAGTTGGCGAGTTGCGAGAGCGCACAGGCGTAGCGAAGCTTGATTTCCTCTGCACTCGGCGTCGGCGTACGCATGGACACAGCGATGTCGTTGGTGACTTGATCGCCCGCGATTGGAATGACAGCGGTGTGCCTGATCGCACCATGCGAGAACACGGCAATGTCGGTCGTGCCACCACCGATATCGACGATGCAAACACCGAGATCTTTCTCATCTTCCGTCAGCACGGCGTAGCTCGATGCCAACTGCTCGAGCACGATGTCATCGACGGCGAGACCACAGCGCTGAATGCACTTCTCGATATTTTGGGCGGCACTATCGGCGCCCGTGACGATGTGCACCTTCGCCTCGAGACGCACGCCGGACATGCCCACCGGATCGCGGATACCTTCTTGTCCGTCGATGATGAATTCCTGCGGCAACACGTGCAGGATTTTTTGATCGGCCGGGATCGCGACCGCCTTGGCCGCATCGATCACATGTTCGACGTCGACCTGCTGCACTTCTTTGTCGCGGATAGCCACGACACCATGCGAGTTAAGACTGCGAACATGGCTGCCCGCAATACCGGCAAAGACGGAGTGGATTTCGCAACCGGCCATCAACTCCGCCTCTTCGACGGCACGCTGGATCGACTGCACGGTCGACTCGATATTCACAACCACCCCACGCTTCAAGCCACGCGAGGGCTGCGAACCGATGCCGATGATTTCGATGCTGTTATCGGCGGCGATCTCGCCCACCAACGCCACCACCTTGGAGGTGCCGATGTCCAATCCGACGATGAGCTGTCTGTCCGTTTTCTTCGCCATATTCGCTGCCGTTCCGTGTAATCAGCCTTCAGAGGTTTCGTCGAATTCGTCGACCGCCGCGACCTTGGTGCCACCGCGCCAACCCACCGCGAAGCCATTCGTGTAACGCATGTCAACGTAGGCCATCTCGGCGCCACGCTGCACGACGAGGCGCAAGGCAGCGGCGACGAAACGATCGAATCGCTCATCGACCTGTCGACGACCGAGACGAACCTTCACACCATTGTCGAGATCGATTTCCCAGGCGCCACGCGCATCGAGACGAAGCGCGACGATGCGCACACCGCCTTCGATCAGGCGCCCCTGAATCGCGAAGTAGCGCTGCGCGACGAGACCCTCGGCACCGTTTGGCCCCGTCAGTCGCGGCAATTCGGGTGGAATGAAGCGCGCCTCGCTCAAGAACAACTCGCCGCGCGCATTGAGCAAACCGTTGGCGCCCCAACGCGCTGCCGCGACTTGCTCGGTGATCTGCACCGTCAAGCCGCGTGGCCACTGCCTTGCGACGCTGGCCGTATCGACCCACGGCAGTTCCTCGATCGCGCGCTGTAGCGTGGCGAGATTCACCGATACGAGACCGGCCTCGTGTAAACGATCGCGCACAGCCTGCTCGACATCCATCGGCGACACGCGCTGGAAGCGGCCCTGCACTGTGACACGATCGATTGGCTGATCGAGCGCAATCACGATCATGCCGCCAAAGGCCGCGATCACCGCGACACCAGCCAAGCTGTAGATCCAACGACGCCAATCGATGACCGGCCACTGCCATCGACCCTCTTCCTGGCGACGACGATTACGGGGTTTACCGGCTCCGAACATGTTCAGCGCCTCCTCAAGTGCCACGTCGACGCGTGAAGCTCGTCTCGAGCACGCGCCAAACCAAAGTGTCGAAATCGATACCGGCAGCCGCCGCGGCCATCGGTACGAGACTGTGATCGGTCATACCCGGGACCGTATTGATCTCGAGTAGCAGCGGACGCCCGGTGACGTCCATCATGAAATCGACGCGACCCCAACCCTCACCGGCTGCGGCGGCGAAGGCCCCGCGCGCGAGTGCGGCCATGTGACGTTCCGCCTCGAGCGAGAGGCCCGCCGGGCAGTGGTACTGCGTGTCGTTACGCAGATACTTCGCCTCGTAGTCGTAGAAGGTGTTGGGTGTCTCGATGCGGATCGCAGGCAGCGCCTCACCTTGCAGAATTCCGACCGTGTACTCGGGACCTACAAGCCAAGGCTCTGCGAAAACTTGTCCATCGGTGGCGATAGCGGCTGCGAAAGCGGCAGGCAATTGCGCAGCGCTATCGACCTTGCTCATACCGACGGACGATCCCTGTGTCGCCGGCTTCACGATCATCGGCAAACCGAGGCGCTGCACAGCAAGTTCGAAATCCTCTGGTCCGCGCAGCTCGACACTGTCGGCCGTCGCGATACCAACGGCCGCGACGAGACGCTTCGTGCGTAACTTATCCATGCAGATCGCCGAGCCGAGCACGCCACTGCCGGTGTAGGGCACACCGAGATATTCGAGCGCTCCTTGCACCGTGCCATCCTCACCACCCGGACCGTGCAAAGCGATCCACGACCGATCGATACCATCGTCTAGCAACGAGATCAGCGGTTGCTCTTTCGGATCGAAAGCCACGGCATCGACGCCGCGACGCTGCAAAGCGGCGAGCACCGCCGTACCGGAACGCAACGAGACCTCGCGCTCGCTGGAGGAGCCGCCGAGCAACACGGCGACCTTGCCGAATTCACGCGCGTCAGTGATGGAGCGCATCAGGCTGCCTCCCCCACGATCCGAACCTCGGTCTGCAAACGCACACCGAAGCGAGCCTCGACCACGTCGCGCACTTCGCAGATCAGTTGCTCGAGATCAGCCGCGGAGGCCTCACCTTCGTTGATGATGAAGTTCGCGTGCTTGGGCGAGACGCAAGCGCCGCCGATACGACGACCTTTGAGTCCGGCACTTTCGATCAAACGCGCGGCATGATCGCCAATCGGATTCGTGAAAACCGAGCCGCAGCTCCACTCGCCGATCGGCTGTTTGGCTTTGCGCTCGACCAACAGATCACGCAGCGTATCGTTGTTGCTAGCGGGGCGCGATTCGAAAGCGAGCGTCGCGCCGAGGAAAGCCTCACCCGCCACCGGCGCGGTCACGTGACGATAAGCGACGCGATATTCGCCCGCAGCCCGCCAACGGATATTTCCAGAACGATCGATGACTTCGACTTCTCGCACATGAGACCAGGTCTCGCCACCGAAGGCACCCGCGTTCATCGCCAACGCACCACCGAGTGTGCCCGGGATGCCAGCAAAGAATTCGGCCGGACCCAAGCCCAAGCGTACGCAGTGACGAGCAATGCGTGCGCATGGCACGCCCGCCTCACACCAAATGAGCCCATCAGCACGTGGCTCGAGTTTGGAGAACGCACCGTGGGTGAGGATCACCGCACCACGCAGCCCGCCGTCGCGCACGAGTAAATTGCTGCCCAGGCCGACCCACCACAACGGCAAATCAGCGGGAATGGCTCGCAGAAAATTCGCCAGATCCTCACGATCGCGCGGCTCGAAAAACCAATCCGCAGGGCCACCGACATGCCATGAGGTGTGTCGCGACATCGGCTCATGGCGATGCAGACGACCAGCGAAGCGGGCTTCGAGATCGCTCACTTGCCCTCCTCCCGGCCAGCTGCGCGTCCACCCAGACGCAGTGGCAAATCATGGGCCACGCCACTGACGGTTCCGGCACCCATCGCGAGAACGACATCGCCCGCGCGCAGTAACTCGGCAAGGACATCGCCCAATTCTTCGATACGCGGCAAGAACACCGGTTCGATGTGACCGCGACTGCGCACTGCACGACAAATCGCACGGCCATCGGCACCCGGAATCGGCGCTTCACCCGCAGCGTAGACCTCGCTGACGAGCAACACGTCGGCACTTGAGAGCACACCGGCGAAGTCGTCGAGCAGATCACGCGTACGCGTGTAGCGATGCGGCTGGAAAGCGAGCACCACGCGCCGACCCGGATAGGCCTGTCGGACGGCATCGAGCGTTGCACGGATTTCGGTCGGGTGATGACCATAATCGTCGATGACCACCGCCTCGCCTTGCCCCGCGGGTACCGTTCCAATGAACTGCAAGCGGCGATCGACGCCCTGGAACTTGGCGAGCGCACGCTGGATCGCGGCATCGTCGATACCGAGTTCACTCGCCACGGCGACTGCTGCCAAAGAATTCAGTACATTGTGTCGACCCGGCAGATTCACCGTGATCGCGAGCGGCTTGGTCTTGCCCGGACGGAGGACCTCATACGAAGTCTGCAAGCCTTGGCGCTGCACGTTGATGGCGCGGATATCGGCGTTGGCCTCGAAGCCATACGTCGTGATCGGACGACCGACCTTCGGCAGGATGCCACGCACTTCGGCGTCATCGACACACAGCACAGCCAGACCATAGAACGGCAAGTTGTGCAGAAAGTCGACGAAGCTCTGGCGCAAACGATTGAAGTCACCGTCGTGCGTGCCGAGGTGGTCGTTATCGATGTTCGTAACGACCGAGATCAGCGGCTGCAGATGCAGGAACGAGGCATCGCTCTCATCAGCTTCCGCGACGAGGTAGCGACCCGCACCGAGCCGCGCGTTCGTGCCGGCGCTTTTGAGACGACCCCCAATGACGAATGTCGGATCCTCGCCGCCCTCAGCGAGTACCGAGGCGATCAGGCTCGTGGTGGTCGTCTTACCATGCGTACCGGCAACGGCGATCGCCGAGCGGAAGCGCATCAACTCGCCGAGCATCTCCGCGCGCGGCACAACCGGCAGGCGCAACTGCAAGGCACGAGCGACCTCAGGATTCTCCTGCGAGACGGCAGTCGATACGACAACCACATCGGCGCCGGCGACATTCTCAGCGGCATGACCCTGAGTGATGTGCGCACCGAGTTCCTCGAGGCGCTGTGTCACCGCGCTCTTCTTGAGGTCACTACCCTGCACCCGATAACCCAGGTTCAACAACACCTCGGCAATACCACCCATACCACTTCCGCCGATGCCGACGAAGTGGATGGTGTTGATGCGCCGCATGCGCTCCATCGAATTCATGCCGTGACTCCCGCTGCCGCGAGGCAGTATTCGCCGAGCTCGCGCGTTGCTGCCGGACGCGCGAGGCCTCGCGCCTTCTCCGCCATACCCAGCAGCACGGCCCGATCACGCACGAGCTCGCGCAGCGCGTGGGCTAACTGAGTCGCATCGAGGCCACGCTCGGCAAGACGAATGGCTGCACCGCGCGTCACGAGAAATTCAGCATTACGGGTTTGGTGATCATCGACCGCCGACGGCAGTGGAATGAAAATCGCGGCAAGTCCCGCGGCTGCCACTTCGGCTACCGTCAGCGCGCCCGCTCGGCAGATCACGACATCAGCCCAGGCATAGGCCGCGGCGACGTCATCGATGAATGCTGTGACCTCGGCAGACACTGCAGAGTCACGGTAAGCCGCTACGGTTGAGTCGAGGCCTCGCTCACCGCTCTGGTGACGGACCTCGATGTCAAACTCACCTTTCAATTGAGCAAGTGCATTCGGAACCAAAGAATTCAAGCGTTGCGCCCCTTGACTGCCGCCGATCACGAGGACGCGAATGGCGGCGCTGCGACCTGCAAATCGCGCAGCAGGAACAGGTAGTGAGAAAAATGCCTCCCGCACCGGATTACCGACGGCGATGGCGCCGACCGAAGCAGCAAAGCCACCTTCGAAGCCTTCGAGTACACGCGTAGCCAATTTAGCGAGCAATCGATTGGTGAAACCAGCGACGGCGTTCTGCTCGTGGATGACGAGCGGCTTGCCGGCTAGACGCGCGGCCACACCACCAGGACCTGTGACATAACCGCCGAGCCCCACCACGACGACCGGTCGATGGCGCCAAATAGCGCGCAACGACTGCCACAGTGCGCGCGCCAAACGCCATGGTGCAGCGAGCAACGTGCCGAGATTCTTGCCGCGCAAGCCACCGATGTCGATCCATTCGATATCAATGCCCGCCGCCGGCACGAGACGTGATTCGATACCGCGGTGCGTACCAAGCCAGACGATGCGAAAGCCACGTTGTCGCAACCATTCGGCAAGCGACAGCGCTGGAAAGACGTGACCGCCCGTTCCGCCCGCCATGATCATGACGCAAGGTGCCGTCATGCTTCTTGCACCTCGCCTGTCACGCGACGTGGTGCGGTACGCTCGGCGCCCTCACGCAAAGAAATCGCTGCGCGTCCGCGCGTCGCCTGCACCGCCTCGTGATAGACGCGAAGCAGGATACCGACCCAGGCCAGCGTTGCGATCAGACTCGAACGACCGTAACTCATGAAGGGCAACGTCAAACCCTTGGTCGGCAACGCACCCATGTTCACGCCCATGTTGATGAAGGCCTGGATGGCTAACCAGATGCCGAATCCCACAGCGAGATACGCCGGAAACTTCAAACCCGCGTCACTGGCGAGCTTGGCGATGAAGAGTGCTCGCCACGCCAATGCGAGGAACAGCAGCAATGTGACGATGATGCCGATCAGGCCGAGTTCTTCTGCCAGTACGGCAAAGAGGAAGTCGGTGTGCGCTTCGGGCAGATAGAACAACTTCTGTACGCTCTCGCCAAGCCCGACACCCGTCCAACCACCGCGACCGATCGCGATGAGGCTTTGCGTCAGCTGGAAGCCGCTGTCGAACGGATCTTCCCACGGGTTGCGGAATGAGGTCAGACGACGCAGGCGGTATTCGGACGACACCGCGACCAGCGCAATCAGGGCGCCGCCCACTACCGCAAGACCCAACACATCGCGCCAACGGGCACCTGCAATGAACAGCACGCCGAATGCTGTGGCCGCCAATACCGTGGCGGCACCGAAGTCCGGCTCGCCAAGTAGCAGGATGAAGAAGAGGCCCACGACAGCGAGCGGCTTGATCAACCCGATCAGACTGGTGCGCAACTCCGCCTCACGCCGTACGGCATAGCTTGCGATGAACGTGAGCACGATGACGCGCGCCACTTCGGAAACCTGGATGCTGATACCCGCGATGCGGATCCAACGTCGAGCACCATTGACGGAATGACCGATGCCGGGAATCAACACCAGCACCAGTGCCAGTGCGGCAAGCCCGAGCAAGGGCACCGCAAACTTATCGAGCAGTTCGGTGCGTACGGTGAACACCAACGCTGCGGCCACGCAACCGACCAGCATGGTCGTGAACTGCGCAGCAACATAGGAGAACGCGTCGCCGCCATCCTTACTGGCAATCGAAATCGACGCTGAACTGACCATCACGAGTCCGAGCAGCACGATGGAGAACACGAGCATCAAGGTGACCGTGTCGAGGTGGATTGCCGTACCGCGACTGGCGGAACGACCCGGTAATACGATGGTGCTCATCAGGTCAGTCTCCCCACCGCTGCAGCGAACAAGTCGCCGCGTTGGGCGTAATCACGAAACATGTCGAGGCTCGCGCAAGCCGGTGACATCAAAACGGTATCGCCGGGTACCGCGACTTGCGCAGCACGTTGCACTGCCTCATCAAGACTCGCGACAATGTCGGCTGGACAGATGCCATGTAGCGCTTCTGCAATGCGACTGGCGTCTCGACCAATCAAAAACGTGTGTCGCACACGGCCGGCGAAAGCACTGGCCAGCGGCGAGAAATCCTGACCTTTGCCATCGCCGCCGGCGATCACGATCAACCCACCCTCGTGGCCGCAGACCGCCGCGAGCGTAGCGCCCACGTTAGTGCCTTTCGAATCGTTGACGTATCGAACACCAGCGTGTTCGCCGATCCACTGCGAGCGATGCGGCAAGCCCGAAAACTCGCGCAGCTCCGCGAGCATCGCCTCGCGCGGCAAACCCGCGGCATCACCAAGTGCCAAGGCGGCAAGCGCATTGGCGGCATTGTGCAAGCCACCGAGTCGCATTTCATGCAGCGCCATGACGGGCTCGGCGTCGATCGCCAACCACTTCGCACCCTGCACGGTTGCCAGGTGATACCGCGCACCCGAGACGGATGCGAT
The DNA here is from genome assembly GCA_039799645.1 of Pseudomonadota bacterium. Taxonomy (GTDB): domain Bacteria; phylum Pseudomonadota; class Gammaproteobacteria; order Steroidobacterales; family Steroidobacteraceae; genus UBA964. Next base: position 21,463 of record JBDLSG010000010.1, read on the forward strand.
TGAAAAACCACTCACGGCAGACCCTGACGGCAACATCCGGGCGACCAAGGGATCATCGAGGTTCAACACGGCATGCTCGCAACGTTCGAAAATCCGCGCTTTGGAAGCGGCATAGGCCTGCATCGTGCCGTAGCGATCTAGATGATCTTCCGTGACATTCAGCACCGTCGCTGCGCGCAGGCGCAAAGAGAACGTTGTATCCAACTGGAAGCTCGACAGCTCCAACACAAATAGCTCCGGAGTGCCGGACGCGAGCAGATCGAGCGCAGGCGCTCCGAGATTGCCGCCCACCGCGACGGCAACACCGGCGCGCGCCGCCATCCGGCCGACGAGCGTGGTCACCGTGCTCTTACCATTCGTTCCGGTGATGCCGATCACCGGCGCTTGTACCTCGCGCGCGAACAATTCGATATCGCCGATAATCTCGATGCCGCGACTGCGCGCCGACTGCAACAGCGGTTCAGCCGCAGATACACCGGGCGATGCGACGACAAGATCGACGTTCGATAGCAGTGCAGCATCGAAAGCACCGAATCCACAACGCGCCTTCGGCGCGATTTGTTTCAGCTCACCGACACCCGGCGGATCGACTCGCGTATCGGTGACCGAGAGCTGCCAGCCACGTGCAGTCAGATGCCGTGCGACCGACACACCGGTCTTGCCGAGGCCCACGATCAATGCGTTGCCGGTGCTCTGGCTCATGATCACCGCAGCTTCAGGGTCGCAAGACCCGCAAGGACCAAGAAGAAGGTGATGATCCAGAAGCGCACAATCACTTTCGGCTCAGCCCAACCCTTGAGCTCAAAGTGATGATGAATCGGCGCCATGCGGAAAATACGCTTGCCGGTCAGCTTGAACGACGCGACTTGCAGAATGACCGATGCCGTCTCGAGGACGAAAATGCCCCCCATGACAAGGACAACGACTTCCTGTCGCACGATCACGGCGATCGTGCCGAGTGCAGCACCGAGCGCGAGTGCGCCAATATCGCCCATGAAGACCTGAGCAGGATAGGTATTGAACCAAAGAAATCCGAGCCCTGCTCCGACCAATGCAGCGCAGACGATCAACAGCTCACCTGCTTGCGGCACCGCCGGGATGGCAAGGTAGCTTGCGAAGACCGCGTTACCACTTGCGTACGCGAATACACCGAGCGCAGCAGCTACCATCACGGCCGGCATGATGGCCAAACCATCGAGCCCGTCGGTGAGATTCACGGCGTTGCTCATACCGACGATCATGAGATAGGTCAGCACGACGAAACCGACAAAACCCAGAGGCAGTGCGAAATTCTTCAGGAATGGCAGATAGAGCGTGGTGTCGGCCGGCGACTTCGCGGTGTACCAGAGCACAAGAGCGGCGGCGAGACCACCAACCGACTGCCAGAAATATTTGTATCTCGCAATCAAGCCTCTGCTGTTCTTTTTGATCAGCTTCAGATAGTCGTCCCAAAAGCCGACGAGACCAAACAAGGCCGTGACACCGAGTACCACCCAGACAAAGCGATTTCGAAGATCCGCCCAAAGCAAAGTGCTGGCGAGGATCGCCACTAAGATCAACAAGCCGCCCATCGTTGGCGTGCCCGCTTTCTTAAAGTGGGTCTGCGGACCCTCTTCTCGGATCACCTGACCAATCTGGTAGCGTGAGAGACGCTCGATCATCCAGGGGCCGATTAATAGCGAGATGGCGAGCGCCGAGAGCGCGGCGAGAATCGCGCGCATCGTGAGATACGAGAAAACGTTGAGAAATCTCAGCGTATCGGCGAATTCCTGTGTCAACCAAAGCAACATGTCAGTGTGTCCCCGTGGCAGCAGCGCCGCTCAAGGCTTGCACCAAGCGCTCGAGACGATTGGAGCGAGAGCCCTTCACGAGCAGGCAAATATCCGCCGTGAGTTCAGCTCGAACCGACGCGATCAAATCCTGAATATCGGTATGCCGCGTCGAGCCTGCGCCGAAGCTCTCGGCAGCGAGCGCCGCGAGCGATCCGAAGGCGAACAAGCGCTCGACGCCGTGAGCGCGCGCATAACGTCCGGCCTCTCGATGCGCTTCGAGCGCGAAATCACCGAGCTCACCCATATCGCCGATGACGAGCCAACGGCGCGCAGGCTGATTTGCGAGCACATCGATAGCAGCCTGCATCGAACTCGGATTCGCGTTGTAAGAGTCGTCGATCAGTGAAGCTCCAATCGTCGTGCCGCGCCACTGAAGACGTCCTGCGACCGGTCGCATCGCGGCCAGGCCTGCAGCCACCTGTTCGAGTGTTGCGCCTGCCGTGACAGCTGCGGCTGCCGCACCGAGCGCATTGATGACGTTGTGCTTGCCAGCGAGTGCGAGCTCGATATCCACCATGCCTTGCGGCGTATGCATCACGAAACGGGTAACGAAACCCTGTCGATCAGTCGCGGTATGGATGTCGCGTGCGGAAAAATCCACTTTCGAACCGAGTCCGAAAGTGACGATGCGCGCCACGGTCATCTCGCGCCACATTCCGGCAAATGGATCATCGGCATTGATCACGGCCACACCGTCAGTCGGCAGTGCCGCGAACAACTCGCCCTCGGCTCGCGCTGCGGCCTCGAGACTGCCGAAGCCCTCCAAGTGCTCGGCACCGGCGTTGGTGACAAGCCCGATGGTGGGCTGTGCAAAACCGGCCAACTCGGTGACATCACCAGCATGATTGGCACCCATTTCGATGACGGCATGACGATGCTGCGGCTCAAGACGCAGCAAAGTGAGAGGCACACCGATATGGTTGTTGAGATTGCCCGCGGTGGCGAGCGTCGGGGCACGACGCGAGAGGATGCTCGCGAGCATTTCCTTAGTAGTGGTCTTGCCGTTACTGCCGGCGACGCCGATCAAGATGCCCGCGTAGCGACCACGATGAGCGCAGGCTGCCCGTTGCAGCGCAACGAGACCATCTTCGACCTGAATGACTGGAAAACCATCGGCAGATACGGCTTCGGCAACGGCACCAGCTGCACCGCGTTTCTGCGCCTCGGCGACGAAGGCGTTGGCATCGAAATTGGGGCCGCGCAGCGCAACGAATAATTCACCGACCGTCAGCTTGCGAGTATCGATGCAGATGCTCGAGTAATCGCGGTCTTCGCCATGCAGCGCACCGCCGCAGTCTGCAGCGAATTGAGCTAGCGTTGCCATTAGGCAGCCACCCGCTGGATAAATTCTTTGACGATTGCCTGGTCGCTGAAGGCTCGCTTCTCGCTGCCCACGATCTGGTAATCCTCATGACCTTTGCCGGCGATCAGGACCACATCACCATCACGCGCAGACCGCAAAGCCTTGCGTATCGCAACTGCTCGATCGTGCTCGGTCAACACATCGTGATTTGCAGCAATACCGCGCTGGATATCGGCGACGATCTTCGCTGGATCCTCCGTGCGCGGGTTGTCATCAGTCACGATGAGCCGATCGGCAAGACGCGCGGCAACCTCACCCATCATCGGGCGCTTGCCGACGTCACGATCGCCGCCACAACCAAACACGAGATACAGACGCCCCGCACAATGGGCGCGAGCAGCAGCGAGCGCCTTGGCGAGCGCATCGGGCGTATGAGCGTAATCGACGATAGCCAGCGCGCCGCTATCGATGACCATCGCTTCCATGCGTCCCGGGGGCGCCTTGCTGTTGGCCAGAGCGCGGCGCGCCGCGTCGGCCGTGATACCGAGTGCGCGCAAGACCCCGTAAGCGATGAGCACATTGTCGACGTTGAATTCACCAATCAGCGGGATCTCCATCGAGACACCCGCAGTCGAGCGCATATCGGCGCTCGAGTCGGTCAAACGGAAGCGCAAACCATGCGCATGTCGCTCGATGCCGTGAGCCTCTATACGCACTGTCGCTGCATGGCGTGCTGCGCACTGCTCTGCAATCTCGCGACCTTCATTCGTACGTGCCGTCGTCACGAGCGGCGCCTGACCGAGAGCCGCCTGCTGCAGAGCCCACTGTGCGCCCTGCGTATCATCGACATTGATCACGCGAGCTCCCGCGTGGGACAAATCGAACAAGCGCGCTTTCGCAGCGGCGTAGTTTTCCATCGTGCCGTGATAGTCGAGGTGATCTCGGGTGAGATTAGTGAAGGCCGCCACGCGATAACGGACCGCCTCGACACGAAACTGATCGAGCGCATGGGAGGACACTTCCATCGCCACGCACTCGGCCTTCGAGACCAGCAAATCCGCTAAGCGTTGCTGCACCGACACCGCATCTTCGGTGGTGTACTCGCCACCGACCAGCGCCTCACCCGGAACACCGCAACCCAGGGTGCCGATATAGCCCGCACGACGGTGCAGTTGTCCCATCGCCATGGCGATCAGCCAACTCGTCGTGGTCTTGCCATTCGTGCCCGTGACGCCTGCCACCGCGAGCGTAGCCGAAGGATCGCCATGGAAACGCGCTGCGATCGCACTAGCATGACGCGAGAGTTCGGCAACCGGCGCCATGTAGACATCGGCACGCGGAGCTGGCGGCTCGATACCATCGGCCGGCTCCCAAAGAATCGCTCGCGCGCCGCGCGAACAAGCCTCAGCAAGACCACGCAAGCCGTGGGTACGGCGACCTGCGCAGGCGAGAAACAGTCCCTCCGTCTCGACGCGACGACTGTCGAGGGAAACGTGACGGATGGGCAGCGACGGTGCGTCAGCGTAACCGCGACACAGATCCGTGAGGCTGCGAGTCGCCGTCATCGACGTACCTCGCCGTTCGCTGTCGAACCACGCTGCGCAATGTTGGTGATGAGAGAATTTCCGGGTGCCTCGAGCGATTCGGGCAGAGTCTCGGGCAACTGGTCGGTCAAGCCATCGACCGGCGCATCGGGCGCCACTGCAAGCAGACGCAGCGCACCACCGACCACCTTGGAGAACACCGGTGCGGCGACGTCACCGCCGTAGTAAAGACCTGCGCCCGGCTCGTCGATTACGACGACCGTCGCCAGACGCGGATTCGAGGCCGGCGCAAGACCGGCGAAAACTGAAAGATATCGATTGGTTGAATAACCACCGGCACTGGCTTTCCACGCCGTGCCCGTCTTACCCGCCACCGTGTAACCTGGGATCGCAGCACGCTTACCCGTGCCGATATCAGCAGAGACAACGGCGCGTAGCATGTCGACCACATCGCGACTGACTTGCGAGGGCAGCACTCGCTCACCACCAACGGGCTGTTCCACTTTCAGGAACGAAATCGGTCGGCGCATACCCTCACCACCCAGCGTGGCGTAGGCCTGCGCGATCTGCAGTGGCGTCGCCGACAGACCGTAGCCGTACGATACGGTCGCCGTCGTGATCGGACGCCAGTGGTTGTACTGCGTCAACAAACCCGCCGACTCACCCGGATAGCCACTCGTCGTCACGCGACCAAAGCCGAGCTTCGACAGCGTGCCATGCAGCGTCTCGGGTCCGAGCGTGAGCGCAATCCGCGTCATCGCCACGTTCGAGCTGCGCGCCAATGCCGTCGCAAGATCGATCGCGCCGAGATTGTTCTTATCCTCGATGACCTTGATACCGACCTTCACCATGCCCGGCGAGGTGTCGATGATGCTCTCGTTATTGAACTTGCCCGATGCCAAGGCGGCGGCCACCACGAATGGCTTGATCGTGGAGCCCGGCTCAACGAGATCGGTGACCGCGCGATTCTTGTAACCACTCGGCTTATATTGAGCGCGATCGTTCGGGTTGAAGGTCGGCTGGTTTACCATCGCGAGCACTTCGCCGGTCGTGACATCGATCACGACGACCGAACCCGCCTTCGCCCGATGCTGCTGCATGGCCGCCTTCAATTCTCGGTATGCGAGATACTGCAAACGCATATCGAGAGAGAGCGCCATATTGCGACCGGGACGCATCGGCTTGATGCTCTCGACCGTCTGCACGGTGCGACCGAGATTATCCTGAATGACACGCTTGGCACCGTTGTCACCGGCGAGCCAGTGGTCGTAGACGAGCTCGAGACCTTCTTGTCCCTGATCATCAACGCTGGTGAATCCGATGACGTGACCGGTCACTTCGCCTGCCGGATAGTAGCGACGATACTCACGCGTCAGGTGTACGCCCGGGATGTCGAGCGCGCGGATCTTGGCCGCATCGGCGGGTTGCATGTGCCGCGCGACGTACAGGAACTGGCGCTGCAGATTCGCTGTGATGCGTTCCTTGAACTCCTCGGGGTCACGATTAAGGGCACGGGCGAGATTGGCTATTTGATCAGTGCCGAGAGTCAATTCTTTGGGGTTAACCCAAACCGAGTCGACCGGCGTGCTGACCGCGAGCGGCTCGCCCATACGATCGGTGATGCTGCCACGATGCGCCACGATCGGAGCGACCCGCGTGAATCGCTCATCGCCCTGGCCACGCAGGAAATCATCCTCGACCAATTGCAGCGTCACCGCTTTCCACGTCAGAGCGACGGCACCCATGGCCATCAGGCCCGCGAGCAGATAGCCGCGAAACACGAACGAAGGCGTCGGTGCATCTTGTTTGCGAGTCAAGCCACTGCGAGAACTGCGCCCGGCGGCACTGCGACCTGCAGTCGTCGCCGATTTCTTGCCGAACGGCCAGCGGATCATGCGAACCTCGTCATGGCGCGACCACTTCGATCTGCTTCGGCGGCGGCGTGCGCATGCCGAGATTGGTCGCCGCGACGTTCTCAACGAAAGCGTGGGTCGAAAAAGCGCTCTGCTCGAGTTGCAGGCGGCCCCATTCCATCTCGAGACGATCACGCTCGCGATTGACGCGTTCGAGTTCGACGAACAATTCGCGTGACCGGTGCTTCACGTAAACAGCACCTGCAGCCGAGGCGAGCACGGTGAGCCACAAGACCGGGACCAGAAAATACATGGCGCGACGCGACGGCATTTTCATCGTAGACGCTCCCCGCACCGAAGCACGGCACTACGTGAGCGCGGGTTACGCGCAATCTCCGCATCCGAGGCGCGATGCTTGCGACCCACTTCGCGCATACGCGGCTGAGCGGACTCGGGGATATTCGGCAAACCCGCGTAGACCGGATCGATCATCGAACGCTCACGAATGAAATGTTTGACACGACGATCTTCGAGGGAATGAAAACTGATCACTGCCAGACGACCGCCCGGCGCGAGCACTGCGAATGCCGCCTCGAGACCGCGCTGTAATTGTCCGAGCTCGTCATTGACATGCATACGCAGCGCCTGAAAGGTACGCGTAGCGGGGTGCTTACCATCGTGAGTACGCACGACTCGCTGTACGAGCTCGGCCAGCTCGCCCGTGCGTCGCAGCGGTGCTTCGACACGGGTCGATACGATGGCCCGCGCGATGCGCCGCGCATGCCGCTCTTCGCCAAGTTCAGCGATCACTTGAAACAACTCTCGCTCATCGGCGCGAGCGACGAAGTCGGCTGCCGACTCGCCGCGTGTGGGATCCATGCGCATATCGAGCGGACCGTCTTTGGAAAAACTGAAGCCTCGGGACGGATCGTCGAGCTGCGGCGAGGAGACACCAAGATCGAGTAGCACGCCACGAACAGGCCGGTCGCGACCATGCTCGGCGACCACACGCGACAACTGCGCAAAGTCCGCGTGTACGAGTTCGAGACGCGGCTCATCGGGAAATCTTTGATGGCCTGCTGCGATCGCTTGCGGATCGCGATCGAGCGCGAGCACGCTACCCGAGGCACCGATCGCCTGCAGTAAACGCGCTGTGTGACCACCCCGACCGAAAGTGCCATCGACATAAAAACCGCCCGCGGACGGGGCCAGAACCTCCAGCACCTCGTCGACAAGCACCGGTATGTGCTCATCCACCGGAGTTCGCCCCTGCCAGAACGGCCATCTAGCCGCCCCCCGCAATAATCGCCTGCACTCGATGCCTTCGCGCCGCGCCCGGCGTGACTGCATCGCCCTTGTTCGCGACGACCGTCGCGCGACGCTCACAGCGACAGAGACTCGAGCTCCGTCGACAGATCGGTGGCGGTTTCCTCGCTCTTGACCCAGAAATCGCGACGCTCGTTCCAGCGCGCTTCATCCCACAGTTCGAGTCGATTACCTTGGCCGATCAGCATCGCGTGCCGCGTCAAACCGGCGTATTCACGCAGTTCGGGCGGCAGCAACAGCCGTCCCTGACCGTCCAGATCGATCTCGGTCGCATGACCCACCATCAAGCGTTGCAGGCGGCGGGACCGCTCATGCAAAGCCGGCAGGCTCATCAACTTACGTTCGATCTGCTCCCAGTCAGGCAGCGGATAAATCAGAAGGCAGGGATCACGATCCACGGTAACCACGAGGTTGCCCTCGCTGCGCTCGAGCGCGCGCTGACGCTGCCGGGTGGGTAACACCATCCGACCTTTGTCATCGAGCGTGACTCTGCTGGCACCACGAAACATGACTTTGGAACGGGCGCACGATCGCCCATTTCGCCCCACTTTTTACCACTTGGCGCCACTATAGAAACTGCCGATGTGGAGTGTCAACGGCGAATCGAAGAAAATTTTATGTACTGCCAATAACTTACGGGCGTTGCGCACCCTCCGCAAGGGCTCGAAAAAGACAAAATCTTTGGGGTTTCAGAGAGTTGCTGAATAAGCCTCAGCTAACGCTCTAGAAGAGAAGGAGTCGGCCGGTAAGCCGGGTTCTGTCTAGGGTGATCATTCCTCTGGGACATTCGTCACCGAATGCCTCAAGCAGCCTACCCGGAAGTCACGCTCGGACACCGCGCTGCAGGTTTCCCTGCGACTTCCCTATTTGGCCTTGCTCCCGGTGGGGTTTGCCGTGCCGTCCGTGTTGCCACGTGCGCGGTGCGCTCTTACCGCACCATTTCACCCTTACCTGCGCCGCCCTTGCGGGTGGCACGTCGGCGGTATCTTTCTGTTGCACTTTCCGTGGGCTCGCGCCCCCCAGGCGTTACCTGGCACCGTGTCCGAAGGAGCCCGGACTTTCCTCCCCATTTCTTGCGAAATGCAGCGATCACCTGGCCGACTCCGGTGGGCACGATACGCGTCTGAACCCATCACCACAACGCCCATCATCACCACGAACGACTGACTGATCGCGATGAATCTACCCTCGCCCCCAATGCGCAGCTCTTGGTCAGCGACGTGCGGCCGCGAGTCGCACCGCCGTCTCGTAAGCGGCATCTCGAGAGCATCCGGTCAAGTTCGCTGCCAGCGCTGCGGCCTTGGAGGCCGGCAAATGCGCGAGCGCCGCCGCCACGACCCGATCGATCTCTGCGGCATCGACCGTCTCGCTCGCCGGCGCTTCAACTGCACCCGCGACGACCAACGTGATTTCGCCGCGCTGCCAGTCCGGCTCGCGTGCCGATCGCTCGGCCAAGTTGGCGAGTGTGCCGCGATAGACGCTCTCGTAAATTTTAGTCAGTTCCCGTGTGACGGCGGCCTCGCGTTCGGGCCCGAAGATGAGCGCCATATCGGCGAGCGTCTCGCTGATTCGATGCGGCGCCTCGAAGAACACCATCGCCCGCGCTTCGTGCACCAGAGTCGACAAGCGCGTGCGTCGCTCCCCGGCGCGTGCAGGCAAGAAACCCTCGAAGCAAAAACGCTCGGCGGGAATCGCAGCCACCGACAAAGCCGCTGCGATGGCCGTGGGGCCCGGAATACCGCGCACCGTGATCCCAGCAGCAGCGGCACGACGCACGAGATCGAAGCCAGGATCCGACAGCAATGGCGTACCCGCATCGCTGACGATCGCGATCACCGCACCCTCCTGCAAACGCCGGATCAACTCGTCGCCACGAGCACGTTCATTGTGAGTGTGCAGCGAGACCATCGGCTTCTGAAGCCCGAGCGCCGAGAGCAGGGCTCCGGTACGTCGCGTGTCCTCGACCGCGAGCAGATCGGCGCCCGCGAGACTGTCACGCGCGCGCGGCGACAGATCCGCAAGATTGCCGATCGGCGTAGCAACGACCTCGAGTCGACCGATCGAAGCCGCCGCGGCGTTCGGTCCTTTCGTCGCACTGCTTGGATCGCCCACTATAATCACCCCGAACTTGCGTCATCCGCGCCGACCATCCAGGCGCCGTCCGCATCCTGCCCCTGCCCTGCACGGTATTCAATGCATGATTTGCTCTCGCGCCCCGATTAGCCTGCCCGCCTTGCTACTGTGCCTGCTCGCTGCGATCAGCCTCGCTGCCTGCGGCCCCGTCGAACGCGCACCCATCGCGAGCGCGGAACGGGCTGCGGCCTTAGCAGAGCGCGGCGATCATGCAGCGGCCGCGAGCGAGTACGAGTCGCTGGCAGCGGGCGCCCTCGGTAGCGCCGTCAATACCTGGCGTTTGGCCGCGATTGAACAATGGCTGCTCGCCGATCGTCTCGAACCGGCGGCGAACGCTCTTGCGCTGCTCGCGGCCCCGCTTGATGTCAGCCAGACTTTCGAGCGCGATCGACTGAACGTGCTATTGCTCTGGGGTCGCGACGGCGCAACGAGCGCGTGGCAAAACATGACGGCGCTTACCGCTCCGGATACGGCAACCCAGCGTGCCGCACGCGAGCGTTTTTTCGAACTGCGCCAAGCTCTCGCGCTGGCCAATGCGTTGCCCGTCGAGGTCGTACGCAGCGCGCTCGAGCGCGAGAAACTCTCCGTAGACCCGAGCGCCGCAACCGCTCTACGTACTTCCTTGCTGGCGGAACTTCGTACGGCGGTCGATGCGGGCTTGCGCATCGATCCGAGACTCGCGGGTCGCGATGCGTTGGTACGTGGCTGGCTCGAAGCTGCGAGTCTCGCTGCACGCGCGGCTCGAGTGCCGGCTAGTGGCAATGCGGCCATCACGGCAGCTTGGCAACGCCGCTATCCAAATCACCCGGCGCGCACGGCGCTCGTCGCAACGCACCTCGATGCGCCGCAGGCAACGGCAACCGCGGCAGCGCCGACGGCCTCACCACGCGATGACGCCTCCCGCAGTGTCGCTGCAACGCCCAGCGCCGCGCGCAGCACCCGCACATCGCGAGTCGACTCGGCGCATATCGCCGTGTTGTTGCCGCTATCGGGTCGCCTCGCCGCCGCCGGACGCGATGTACGCGACGGTTTGATCGCCGCGCACTTCGCGCATGGCGTCGATGCCCCTGCCCTGCGCTTCTACGACACCGCAACGGCAACCGATGCGGCAACGATGCAAGCGCTCATCACGCGGGCCAGCGCAGCGGGTGCACGATTCCTGCTCGGCCCGCTCGGCCGCGACGAAGTGACCTTGGCAGCGAACCTGCCGAATTCTTTGCCGCAACTCTTGCTCAACACACCGGAGAGCACGACACCCAATGCGGCATCGATCTGGCAGTACGCCTTGTTGCCCGAGGAGGAAGCCAAGCTCGCCGCAGAGCGCGCACTCGCCGCCAATCAGCGCCGCGCGATCATCCTGCTTCCGTCTGGCGATTGGGCGGCGCGCGTCGGCACCGCCTTCCGTTCGACTTTTGAAGCAGGTGGCGGACGCGTGCTCGCGCAGGAATCCCTCGCCGACGATAGCGCGGCGGCCATCGCAAAAGCCTTGCGGCTCGATCAAAGCCGCGCCCGTCACCGTCGTCTGCAGTCCATCCTCGACGAAACGCTGGTGTTCCAGCCGCGTCGACGCGGCGATGTGGATCTGCTCTTTTCGCCGGGCACCGCGCAGCAACTGCGCCAGCTGCGACCGCAACTGAAGTTCAACGGCGCCGCCGACATCCCGACCTATGCAACAGCCGAAGCTTGGGATGGGAATAAATCCGGTGAGCTCGAAGGACTGCTGTTCGCCGACATGCCTTGGATGATGTCACCCACAACCGGCGAAGCCTCGCGACTCGCGATGCAACTAGAAAGCGCCGGCGACGAGCCGCGTCGTCACGGGCGACTGTTCGCCTTCGGTTATGACGCCTGGCTGCTGCAGGCTGCCATGCAACAGCGCATGGCGACAGGAGCAACCGATTCGCCACTGCGCATCGACGGTGTCACGGGCATCTTGTCGGTCGGCACTGATGGCATCATCCGCCGCGACCTAACTCTCGCACGCATCAACGCCGGTGTGGCCGCAGCCGTTACCCCCTGATCGCGCGGCAATCGGCCGTCACGTCGAGGAGCGTGCCGCCGCGCTGCTCGAATCACAGGGCGCGACGATCCTACTGCGAAACTTCCGCGCCCGTTGCGGCGAACTGGATCTGGTCGCACTGCATGCGGGTGCTGTGCTGGTGGTGGAAGTACGCCACAGACAAAGGCACGAGTGGGGCGGAGCTGCTGCCAGCGTCGATGCCCGCAAGCGACAGCGCATCTTACGAACGACCCGTCGTCTGCTGCAGTGCCACCCCGAACTCAATAGGCGACCCCTGCGCTTCGATGTAATTGTGTGTGACGGCGAGACCGGGAGCGATTTGCGCTGGATACGCCACGCCTTCGATGCTTCCGAGCGTTGAGCGCGATCAAACGCGCGGGCGTTTACTTGACGACTTTCAAGGACGGCCGGCGAGGCGTCGGAGGTGTCGGCGGGTCCTGAGTCGGTTCATCCACCGAGCCCGATCCGATCGTCGCGGAATCGCCGAGCGTCGGCGGCCCATCACTCTCGGGCGGGAACACTAAACCCTCGCCGCTCTCACGCGCATAAATCGAGTGCACGGCGATGACCGGAATCCGTAGCGAGCGCGGTACACCACCGAATCGAGCCTGGAAACTGATCCAATCGTTGGAAATGTCGAGATTGCGAGTCGCGTCGTAACCCACGTTCAGCACGATGCGACCTTCGCGAACGAATTCTTTGGGGACATCGACGCCGGTGATCCCGGCGTCGACCAGCACGTGCGGCGTGAGGCCACTGTCGGTCATCCACTGGTGCATGGCACGCAGCAGATAAGGCCGACGTGAAACCCGCACGCCGGTCACGGCGTTATTTCACGTCCTTCCAGTATTCCTGCTTGAGGAGATACGCGAAGCCCGTGAACACCAACAGAAAGAGGATCACCCACACGCCGAGCGACTCACGCTTGGCCTTGACAGGCTCACCCACGTATTCGAGGAAGTTGACCGTGTCACGCACGAAGTCGTCGTACGCCTCGGGCGATAACTGACCGGGCTCGACCAGCTCGAAGCTCTCCCATTGGATGGGTTCGCCTTCGCTGAACTTGGCCGTCTGCACACCCTGCAGCGACGACAGCACGTGTGGCATCGCTGTGCCCGGCAGCGCGAGATTGTTGGTGCCGTTCGTTGATTTAGGGTCGGAGTAGAACGTCTTCAGAAACTGATAGACGTAGTCGGAGCCCTTGGCGCGCGTGATTAGCGACAGATCGGGCGGTGCCTTGCCGAACCACGCCTCGCCGTCGGCCGGCGAGAGAGCGGTGGTGATGTAGTCGTTGCGCTTGGAACCCGGCAACAGCAACTTCGACTCGAGTTGCTCGTCGGGGATCTTGAGATCAGCGGACATGCGCGAATAGCGCAGGTACTTGATCGAGTGGCAGCCTGCGCAATAGCCCATGAAATTCGCGGCGCCACGTTGCAGCGACGCGATGTTGCTCACGTCGTTACCGGCCGTCCATTGGGTCCAGGCACCGCCGGGGCCACTCGCTGCTTCTGCCGACGAGCCAAAGGCCAGCGTGAGGGCAAGAGCCGCCGTGAAGATGGAATGACGCATCGCCTTAACCATGGTACGTGACCCTCTCAGGAGCAGGCTTCGTCTTTTCGATCCGGGTGTACCAAGGCATCAGGATGAAGAAGGCGAAATAAATGGCCGTGAAGATACGCGCCAAGATGACGTAGAGATCATTCGCGGGTGCGAGACCGAGATAGCTCAGCGCGATGAACGCGATCACGAACAAGGTCAACGCAATCTTCGACAAGATGCCCTTATAGCGAATCGACTTGACCGGCGAGCGATCCAGCCACGGCAGGAAGAACAGCACGACGATGGCCAGCAGCATGAGCAGGGCACCCATCTGCTGATCAGGCACGGCGCGCAACATCGCGTAGAACGCCGTGAAGTACCACACAGGCGCGATATGCTCAGGCGTTGACAGCGCGTTGGCCGGCTCAAAGTTCGGCTTCTCGAGGAAGAGACCGCCGAAGGTCGGCACGAAGAAGATCACGCCGCAGAAGAAGATCAGGAACACACCGACGCCGACCAAATCTTTGATCGTGTAGTACGGGTGGAACGGGATGCCATCGATCGGCTTGCCGTCCGCGCCGAGCTTGGCCTTGATCTCGATACCGTCCGGATTATTCGAGCCCGTCTGACGCAGCGCCACGAGGTGCATGAGAATCAGGAAAGCGATTGCGAACGGCAAGGCAATCACGTGCAGCGCGAAGAAGCGATTGAGGGTGGAATCGGCAATACCGTAGTCGCCACGGATCCACTCGACGATACCGGGACCGATCACCGGGATGGTGCCGAACAGATTCACGATCACCTGCGCGCCCCAGTAGGACATGTTGCCCCACGGCAGCACGTAACCCATGAAGGCCTCGGCCATGAGCGCGAGATACAGCAGCATGCCGAGGATCCACAGCAACTCGCGCGGTGCGCGATACGAGCCGTAGATCATGGCGCGAAACATGTGCAGGTACACCATGATGAAGAAGAAGGATGCACCGGTGGAGTGCATGTACCGGATGAGCCAGCCCCACTCCACTTCTCGCATGATGTATTCGACCGAGTCGAAGGCCATCAGCTCGCTCGGCTTGTAGTGCATCGTCAGGAAAATCCCCGAGAGGATCTGGATGACGAACACCATCAGCGCCAGCGATCCGAAGAAGTACCAAATATTGAAGTTTTTCGGCGCGAAATAACCCGTCAGCTGCGAGGCGACGAATTCGTCGACCGGCAATCGCTTGTTCAACCAGACGCGGAAACCACCCTTCTCGGTGGCGTTATCAGATGAGGCGGCCATCAGGCGGCTCCTTGGGTGGCGTCGATACCGATCACGAGCATCGAATCAGACTTGAAGCTATGCGGCGGAATACCGAGATTGGCTGAGGCGGGCGAGCCGTTAAAGACGCGACCGGCCAGATCGAAACGCGAACCGTGACAGGGGCAGAAGAAACCACCCGGCCAATCGGTGCCCATTTCAGGATCAGCCTGTGTGAAATATTGCTTGGGCAAGCACCCGAGGTGGGTGCACGCCGCGTAGACGACTAGCACTTCGGGCTTGAGCGAGCGCTGCACGTTCTTGGTGTAGTCGGGCTGCGTCGATGCTTCGGACTTCGGGTCTTTCAGGCTGGCATCGAGACCTTCGAGCTTCGCGACCGCTTCCGGCGTGCGGCGCACGACGTAGATCGGCTGCTTACGCCAGCTCTGCGTGACCATCTGACCGGGCTCGAGTTTCGAGAGGTCGATCTCGAGCGGCGCACCGAGCGCACGGGCGCGTTCGGACGGTTTCCACGAAGCGATGAAGGGCACCAACGTAAACGCGGCGCCCACGGCACCCGTGGCTACGGTTGCGGCGGTGAGGAAATTACGTCGACTCAGGTCGACCCCTTCGCCGGCTTTCATCGGTTCATCGCTCATCGCACAGCCTCTCTGCGTCTACCCGACAAAACGGGTGCGCTGCTATTCCGTTGACGTGGAAGCACGGCATTATACAGATGCAGAATCGTCCCGTTCCATCTCGACCTGTCATCTCGAACCCCCTGGAGTGTCATGGGCAAGGCATCCCGCGCTGTCATCTTCCTGGCTGGTGCCGTCGTCGGCGCGCTCGCCCTCGGCTTCGTTGCAATCGCCACGCGCCACGATGCGCTCGCCTTGCTCGGCCTGCGCGCCGCTGCCGATGCGTCGGTCCCGACGGTAACGGCTCCGATCGATGGTCTAGATGACACTGGTGTAACCGAGAACGACAGCACCACTGTTGCCCCGGAATCGCCGATGGAGAGTTCGGGAAGTTATTCGGCCGCAGTGAGGTTGGCCGCGCCGGCCGTGGTGAACATCTACGTGGCTCGGGTGGTCGCTGAGCGGGTCCCCTACAACTTCCTGCAAGATCCCTTTGGCGAATTTTGGCCGCGCTATCGGCGCCGGGTCGAACAGTCGCTGGGCTCGGGTGTGATCGTCGATCCATCCGGCCAGATCGTCACCAACCATCACGTCGTTGCCGATGCCGATCAGATCCAGGTGCAACTCGCCGACGGTCGAGTAGCCGAAGCCAAAGTCGTCGGGCGCGACCCGGACACGGACCTCGCTCTGCTGCGCATCGACTTGCCCGATCTGCCGAGCATCCGCTTAGGTAGATCCGATGCGTTGGCGGTCGGCGATATCGTTCTTGCCATCGGCAACCCGATTGGTCTCTCGCAGACGGTAACGCAAGGCATCGTGAGTGCGACGGGTCGTGCGCAACTCGGCCTTGCCACTTACGAGAATTTCATTCAAACCGATGCGCCAATCAATGTCGGCAACTCCGGTGGCGCGCTCATCAATAATCGCGGCGAACTCGTCGGCATCAACACGGCGGTGATTGCCAAGACGCTCGGTGTCGAAGGGATCGGCTTTGCGATCCCCGTCAATCTCGTGCGCGGCGTGATCAATGAAATCAACACCCGCGGACGCGTGGTGCGCGGCTGGATCGGCATCGCTACCGACACCGTCGATGAAGCACGGGCGAAATCACTTGGGCTGCCGGCCGCGGGCGTCGTGATCGTCCGAATGACGAGCAACAGCCCCGCCCAGCGTGCGGGGCTGCGACCGGGCGATCTCATCCTGTCGATCGACGGCAAGGCGCCGAAGGATGCGCGTGAGGTACTACTGCGCATCGCTGACACGACGCCGGGCGAACCGCTGAAAATCGAATGGCAACGTGGCGCCGAGAAAGGCGACGCGCAGGTCATCGTCGACGAGGCGCCGCAGCAAGTGCGCGGCCGCAACTGATCGCGAGCGGTGCGCTCAGCCGACGATGCGACGAATCGAAGCGCCGAGCCCGACGAGTTTTTCTTCGATCGCCTCGTAGCCGCGATCGATGTGATAGATCCGCTCGATCTCCGTGCGGCCCTTGGCGACGAGCCCCGCCAGCACGAGCGAGGCCGAAGCGCGCAGATCGGTCGCCATCACCGGCGCCGCCTGCAGTTGCGGCACCCCCTTGATGATCGCCGTGTTGCCCTCGAGACGAATCTCGGCGCCCAAACGCCGCATCTCGAGCATGTGCATGAAGCGGTTCTCGAAGATGGTTTCGATGATGGTACTGACGCCGTCGGCAATCGTATTGAGCGCCGCGAACTGCGCCTGCATATCGGTCGGGAATGCGGGGTACGGCGCCGTACGCAAGTCCGTCGCCTTCGGTCTGCGGCCGCGCATATCGATATCGATCCAGTCGACACCTGTGAGGATATCGGCACCGGCCTCCTGCAACTTGGCGAGCACCGCATCGAGATGATCTGGTCGCGTATTGAGCGTGCGCACCCGGCCACCGGTGATCGCACCGGCGACGAGATAGGTACCCGTCTCGATACGATCCGGCTGCACTCGATATTGCGCGCCATGCAAGCGCGGTACACCGTCGATGATGATCTTGTCGGTGCCCGCGCCGCGAATCTTGGCGCCCATCGAAATGAGAAACTCGGCGAGATCGACCACCTCGGGCTCGCGTGCGGCGTTCTCGAGGACGGTCTGACCCTCGGCGAGCGTGGCGGCCATCATCAAATTCTCGGTGCCGGTCACGGTGACCGTATCGAGCACGAGCCGCGCCCCGCGCAGCCGGTTCGCCCGCGCGCGGATATAGCCATTCTCGATCACGATCTCGGCACCCATCGCCTGCAGACCGGCGACGTGAATGTTCACCGGCCGCGCGCCAATGGCGCAGCCGCCCGGCAGCGATACGTCCGCCTGGCCAAAGCGCGCGAGCAAGGGCCCGAGCACCAGGATCGAAGCACGCATCGTTTTGACGAGTTCGTACGGCGCTACCGCGTTGGTGAGCGAGCGCGCATCCACCTCGACCTGCATGCGTTCGTCGACGGTCACCGTGACACCCATCCGACCGAGCAACTCGATCATGGTGGTGACATCCTGCAGGTGCGGCACGTTACCCACAGCGACCGGTTCGGATGCGAGCAATGTGCCCGCCAGTATCGGCAGCGCTGCGTTCTTCGCGCCGGAGATCCGAACCTCACCCTCGAGCGGACGCCCGCCTTCGATGTGCAATTTGTCCATGATGATTCCGGGCAACGGCGCGATCAGCGCGCTGCCGCTTCCTCGGGCGTCAGGGCCTCGATGGACAGCGCGTGGATCTCGCGCCCAACCAATTCGCCAAGGCAGCGATAAACCAGTTGATGCCTGGCGATGCTGCGCTTGCCAGCAAAGTCGCTCGAAACGATGCGAGCGGCGAAGTGGGTCTGATCGTCGGACTCAACGACCACGAGGGCGCCGGGCAAGCCCGCGCGTAACAATTCGGCGACTTTTTCAGGGTGCATGAGCGGTATGATGCCATCCCATGAGTCACTCTGCGCATCGCAACGACGCTGAACTGGTTGCCGCTGGTAAGCGCGCCCTCGCCACCGAGATTCGGGGGCTGCAGGAACTCGACCACCGCATCGATGCCAGTTTCGCCGCCGCCTGTCGCGTGTGTCTCGATTGCCAGGGACGACTGGTGGTCACCGGCATGGGCAAATCCGGCCATATCGCGAGCAAGATTGCCGCGACGCTCGCGAGCACCGGCAGCCCGGCCTTCTTTCTGCACCCGGCTGAGGCGAGCCACGGCGACATGGGCATGATCACGCGTCACGACGTGTTGATCGCACTGTCGAACTCGGGTGAAACCCCTGAAGTCATCACGCTCATTCCCTCGATCGCACGGCTCGGTGTGCCGTTGATCGCGCTCACCGGCAACCTTCAGTCCACGCTCGCCCGCAGTGCGACGGTGCATCTGGATGTCAGCGTCCCGGCTGAAGCCTGCCCGCTCAATCTCGCGCCGACTGCGAGCACCACCGCGACGCTCGCCATGGGCGATGCGCTCGCCGTCGCGCTGCTCGAAGCGCGCGGCTTCACTGCCGAAGATTTCGCGCGCTCGCATCCGGGTGGCTCACTCGGTCGTCGGCTGCTCACCCGTGTCGAAGATGTGATGCGCACCGGTGACGGTATTCCGAAAGTCGCCGCCAACCTCACGCTCGCGCAGGGTCTCCTCGAGATGTCCCGTATCGGCATGGGTATGGCCGTGGTCGTCGATGACGCGCAGCGCGCCATTGGCGTCTACACCGACGGCGATCTGCGTCGAACACTCGATCGACGGCTCGATCTGCACAGTTCGACGATGCGCGAAGTCATGACTCATCCTTGCAAAACGATCGGCCCGCGAGAACTCGCCGCCGAAGCCTTGCTAGTGATGGAGAAACATCGAATCACTGGCTTGCCGGTGGTGGACGCCAACGGCAGCTTGGTCGGCGCGCTCAATATTCACGATCTTTGGCGCAGCGGGGTCGTGTGAGGCGCTCGACAAAACTGGTAATGCATTCTTTGACGATGAGCTGGCTCGCACTGGCAACGCTCACCGGCTGCATGCGTCGCGATGTGAACGAAAGCGCGACCTTCGAATCTACGGACATCGGCTACTCGGCCTCGGGCATCGAACTGATCCAAACGGATGCCGAAGGTCGCACTCGCTATCGATTGACAGCCATCGAGCTCTCGCAAGATCCGCGCTCACGAGAAATGCGTCTTGCGTCCGTAGACCTGCAGATGAAGACTCGCGATAACGCTTGGCAAGCCACTGCCCGCAGCGCCACGCTGTCGGCCGATGCGCGCAAGCTCGCCTTTCGCGATCGAGTACTGCTGGAATCGTCGGGGCAGCCTGCGTTGCGCCTTCGGACCGACGCATTGGATTACGACTTTCTGACCCGCCGCGCCCACAGTCCAGGCTCTGCCCGCATCAGTTTCGCGGCCGGAGAACTGACGGCCAATCGGATCGACGTCGATCTCGAGCGACAGCGCCTCTCTTTGGGGAACAGCGTGCATGGCCGCTTTGCGCCCTAACGTCCTGCTGCTCAGCGGTTATCTGGCCTGCGTAGCGCCGTTCGCTTGGGCGCAAAGCCCTGCGACCCCCTCCGCCGAGATCGTGCTCGATGCCGCCTCCTCGGAAATGGACTATCGAACCAACACGCTGCTGTTTCAGGACTTACTCATCACGCAAGGTTCGACTCGCGTCAAAGCCGAGCGAGCGCGCTCAACAGGACTCGACTTCGCGGCCTCGAGCTGGACATTGAGTGGCGGTGTGCGACTCGAACTCGACGGTGGCGTTCTGAGCTCGTCCGAGGCCACCGTGATCTTTCGCGACAATCGGATTCTCTCGGCCACCATTCGTGGCGAAAACACCGCGTTCGAACAGCAACTGCGCAATGGCAAGCGCGCCTCGGGCAAGGCTCGCGAAATTCTCTACGATTCAGCATCAGCAACCGTCATCCTGCAGGGCGACGCCTTGCTCAGTGACGGTCGTAACGACATCCGTGGCGACAAACTCGTATACGACCTTGCCGCCGAGCGTGTCAGCGCGGGGAATACCGCAGCCGGTGATCGGGTGCGCATCACCATTAGACCGCCTGCTGATACCAACACCTCGGTGAGACCACCGCGATGAGTCGCCTGCACGCGGAACATCTCGCCAAAGCTTATGGCGCGAGACCCATCGTGCGAGATCTATCGCTCGAGGTCAGCGCTGGCGAGATCGTCGGTCTGCTCGGACCGAACGGCGCTGGCAAGACGACCGCGTTCTACATGATCGTGGGTCTCGTAACGGCCGATGCGGGTTGTATACGAATAGACGATCGCGATCTGACGCATGAACCCATGCACCGGCGCGCCCAAGCCGGCATCGGCTACCTACCGCAGGAGGCGTCGGTGTTTCGCAAGCTGAGCGTAGCCGACAATGTCCGCGCAATTCTCGAAACGCGCGTCGATCTCGATGGGCGCGTGCGCGCCGAGCGACTCGAGCAGATACTCGAGGATCTGCGCATCACTCACGTGCGCGACACCCTAGGCATGGCGCTCTCGGGTGGCGAACGTCGTCGAGTCGAGATTGCCCGGGCACTGGCAGCCGAGCCGCGATTTTTGCTGCTCGATGAACCGTTCGCGGGCGTCGATCCGATCTCGGTGCTCGATATTCAGCGCATCATCCGCGAGCTCGCGGCGCGCGGCATCGGCATCCTGATCACCGACCACAACGTCCGCGAAACACTCGGCGTCTGCGACCGCTCCTGCATCATCGCCGACGGCACCGTCATCGCTGCCGGACCGGCGGCAGAAATCCTTGCCAATCCCCGAGTGCGTGAGGTGTACTTGGGCGACACCTTCCGCCTCTAATTCTCGGTAAGGGGCGCAACGGCGATGCTCAAACAGTCCCTGCAACTCAAGCTGGGTCAGTCTCTGACCATGACGCCGCAATTGCAGCAGGCGATCCGCTTGCTGCAAATGCCGACGCTCGAGCTGCAGGCGCACATCAATGAAATGCTCGAGACCAACGTCATGCTCGAGCAGGAGGAGCCCGAGGATGAGGTCGAGCTCACCTCGCACTTCACCGCTGCTGAACCGACCGAATCCATCGAGACGACCGAGCCTGTTGAGGTCGAGGTTGTCGATCAACCCTGGGCCGATCAGGCGGGCACCGGCAGTGATGGGGCTCGCGCCGAGGACGATGAGGATCGCGCCCGTGAATTCGCCGACGAACGCGAGCAAACCCTGCGTGATCACCTGCTTGGACAACTCGAGCTCGCAGGGCTCTCCGACGACGATCTGACCGTCGCGACGACGATCGTCGACACGCTCAACGAGGATGGTTACCTCACCGAAACATTGACCGAGATCGCCGCGACGCTGCGCCCGGATCTCGAATGGGACGAAGAAGAAATCGAGCGCGTGCTGATGCTCGTGCAAACACTCGATCCGATCGGTGTGGCGGCGCGCAATCTCGCCGAGTGCCTCGCTTTACAGTTGAGTCAGTTGGCTCCCGACACGCCAGGGCTAGCACTCGCCAAACGCATCGCCGAGCAACATCTCGATCTGCTCGCCTTGCGCGATCAGGGGCCCTTGCGTCGGGCAGTCGAGAGCGTACTCGGAGGCGACGAAGAAATGCTTGAGGCGGCGATCGCTCTCGTGCGTAGTTGTCACCCGCGACCGGGCGCGACCGTCAGCTCGACACGCCCGGAGTACGTCGTGCCCGACGTCTTCGTACGTCGCACGAGTCGCGGCTGGACGGTTGAACTTGCTCCCGGCACGCTGCCTCGTATCCGAGTGAACCAGAGCTACGCAGGCATGCTAGGGCGCGGTGGCGCACACACGACGCTGCGCACGCAACTGCAGGAGGCGCGCTGGCTGCTCAAGAGCCTTGAGATTCGCAACGACACGCTGCTCAAGGTTGCGCGCGCGATCGTCGAGCGGCAAACGGAATTTCTCGCTCAGGGCGAGGAGCACATGCGGCCGATGATCCTTAAGGACATCGCCTCGGCGATCGAAATGCACGAATCGACGATTTCGCGCGTCACTTCGGGCAAATACATGCACACCTCGCGTGGTGTATTCGAATTGCGGTATTTCTTCTCGAGCCAAGTCGAGGGCGACGACGGCCAGGGAACGTCGTCCACCGCCATACGGGCGAAAATACGCAAACTGATCCGTGACGAGGACCCGGCGCAACCGCTCTCCGATAATCGTCTGGCCGAATTGCTCTCGAATGAGGGAATACCGGTAGCGCGAAGAACCGTGGCGAAGTACCGTGAGAGCCTCGGTATCGCTTCGTCTGCCGATCGCAAACGGGGTGGGACACGCTAATCTCGGACCTAAACGAGGAGACGATCATGCAAATTTCTGTCACTGGTCATCACGTGGAAGTCACCGACGCCCTGCGCGAGTACATCCACAAGAAAATGGATCGTATCGTTCGGCACTTCGATCAATTGATGGATGTGCACTACGTTATTTCCGTCGAGAAGTTGCGTCACAAGGCAGAGGCCACGCTGAAGGTTCGCGGTGGCGACATCCACGCCGATGCCGAAGACGTCAACATGTACGCCGCCATCGATGCGCTTGCCGATAAGCTCGACCGACTGGTCAAAAAGCGCAAAGAAAAGATCACCGATCATCACGCCGAGGAAGGCCGCCGCGCGCGGCAGTGAACCATGCCTCAGGCGACACGCATCATCCTCGTGAGCGGCCTCTCGGGGGCCGGCAAGAGCGTGGTGCTGCATGCCCTCGAAGATCTCGGCTACTACTGCGTCGACAACCTGCCCGCCTCGATGCTCGAGCCCTTCGTCGGGCACGCGCTGCGTGCCGGTGACAACGAGGCCTATCAGCACCTAGCCATCGGTATTGATGCGCGTGATTCGGATATCGGCGTCAGTAACATCGGCGACACGATCGGGCAGTTGCGTCGCAGTGGTTTGCGCTGCGAGTTGCTCGCCGTGCTCGCGACCGATGCGGAATTGCTGCGCCGCTACGGCGAGACTAAACGCCGTCATCCGCTGGCACGGGAGCGTCGCAGTCTGCAGGATGCGATCGCGGCCGAACGCGAGCTGCTCGATCCGTTGATCCAAGCAGCGGATCTCGTCATCGATACGACCCACATGGGTGTGCACGACCTGCGCGAAGTCGTCGGTCAACGGATCGATCGACGTCGCGCTTCGCAGCTGTCGGTCACACTCGTGTCGTTCGGCTTCAAGCACGGCGTGCCGGGTGACTGCGACTTTGTCTTCGATGCGCGCACGCTGCCGAATCCGTACTGGAACATCAAATTACGACCGTTCACGGGACTCGATCCGGAGATCATCCGCTTTCTCGACGCGCAACCTGCCGTGACGGCCTTCCTCGATGATCTCGAGCGCTACGTCACTGCCCGCATCGACGAGCATCAGGCGGCACATCGCCGATATTTGACCATTGGTATCGGTTGTACCGGGGGACAGCATCGCTCGGTTTATCTACTCGAGCGGCTGCGAGAGAGACTCGCTCCACGGCTACCACAACTCGCCGTCCGTCACGCGTCTCTGTCGCAGGCGAAACGGATATGAGCGAGCTGTCGCGCAAGGAATTGCAGCTCGAAGCGCTGCGATCGGCACTCGATGGTGGCACTCTGCGCCCGGCGCAGCGGATGCTCACCGGCCTGCACCCGGCGGAGATCGCGCTACTGCTCGAATCGGTACCGCCCCGCCAGCGCGAGCTGGTGTGGAACATGGTCGATCCAGAGCTCGAGGGCGACGTACTGCTCGAGCTCAGCGAGGGCGTTCGTCAAGAACTCATCGAAGAGATGGAGACCGAAGAGCTCGTCGCGGCCGCCGAGGGCATGGAACTCGACGATCTCGCCGATCTCGTGCGGGAACTACCCGAGACGGTCACCATGCAGGTGCTGCGCTCGATGGATCAACGCGATCGCGAGCGACTGCGCAACGTGCTCTCATGGCCCGAAGACAGCGCCGGCGGCCTGATGAACACCGACACGGTGAGTGTGCGCCCCGACGTCACTCTCGAGGTGGTGTTGCGTTATCTGCGAATGCGCGGCGAGCTACCTTCACGCACCGATAGTCTCTTTGTCGTCGATCGTGACGATCGTTACCTCGGCACGATCTTGCTCACCCGTATCATCACGGGAGACCCAGAAAACACGGTCGGCGATAGCCTCGATACCGATGCGCCACGCATCGAACCCGATATGCCCGCACACGATGTAGCGCGACTCTTCCAGGAGCGCGACCTCGTCTCGGCTGCCGTCGTCGACTCCAGCGGCAGCCTGCTCGGTCGTATCACCATCGACGATGTCGTCGACGTCATCCGCGAAGAGGCTGCACACGAAGTCATGTCGATGGCAGGCCTCAAAGACGAAGAAGATCTCTTCGCCGGCATCGTGCCCTCGACCCGCCGTCGGTTGCTCTGGCTTGGAATCAACCTGCTCACGGCCTTCCTGGCAGCGGCCGTGGTCAAGAATTTCGAAGCTACCATCGAGAAAGTAGCGGCGCTCGCGGCCTTGTTGCCGATCGTCGCTTCGATGGGCGGCATCGCCGGCACTCAGACGGTGACACTGCTGATCCGCGGCCTTGCACTCGGCCAAGTGCAGTGGTCGAACGCCCGCTGGCTACTCTTCAAAGAAATTGCAGTCGGTGGCTTGAATGGCCTCATCTGGGCGGTGGTCGTCGGTGCCGTCACCGTGGTGTGGTTCGGCACCTGGCAAATTGCCGCCATCATCGCCGCTGCGATGCTTATCAACCTGCTCGCAGCAGCCGCAGTCGGTGTACTCGTGCCACTGGCACTGCGTCGACTGGATATCGACCCGGCACTCTCAGCGGGCGTCATCCTCACGACTTTCACCGACTGCATCGGCTTTGCAACCCTGCTCGGACTCGGCGCGCTGTTCCTGACCTGACTTGGATGAAACAGCGGCCGCACACGGCCCGATGCCGACTCAGCGCGCTGCGACCAATCGTCCCGTTTGGTAGTCGCGAACGGCCTGCTCGATTTCCTCGCGGGTGTTCATCACGAAGGGACCATGCTGCACGACAGGCTCACCAAGTGGCTTGGCCGAGAGCAATAGAAAACGACCACCGTCTCGACCTGCCTTGACCTGCAGTCGCTCACCCTCGCCCAGAATACCGCCCTGACGCGCGCGCAGTGCTGTTGCACTCGCACCGACCTCCAGCGCGCCTTCGAAAACGTAGAGATAGGTGTGATGCCCGAGCGGTAACGCCTCGTCGAAAACCGCCCCGGCGGGCAAAGTGACGTCCCAAAACTCCGGCGCCGTACTCATGCCGGTGATGGGACCATCGAGGATCACGTTCCCATGCTGCCACCGACCGGCGATCACTTTGATCCGAAACCCGTCTGGCGTCTCGTGGACGGGAATTTCACTCGCCTCGAGATCGCGATACTCAGCGGGGCGCATCTTTTCTTTGGCTGGTAGATTGAGCCACAGCTGGAAGCCGCGCATCAAACCACTCTCCTGCTGCGGCATCTCCGAATGAATGATGCCGCGCCCAGCGGTCATCCACTGCACACCACCGGCTTTCAAATGCCCACGGTTGCCGAGGTGATCTTCGTGCAACATGTGACCGGCGAGCATATACGTCACGGTTTGAAAGCCACGATGTGGATGCGCCGGAAAACCCGCGATGTATTCGTTTGGTCGATCGCTGCCGAACTCATCGAGCATCAAAAACGGATCGAGCCGTGCAAAGTGCGACTGCCCGAGACTGCGGTAGAGCGAGACACCGGCACCGTCGGAGGTGCGCAGTGCCTCGATTACCCGCTGCAACGGTTTGATCGATCCCGACATCAGGCAGCCTCGTTACCAGCGCTTGCGATCTGTTCGCGCGCCTTGCGCAGCGCCTCAGCCTTGTGATCGGCACTGACCGCGATTCCTTCGGCATAGACGAACTTGACGTCGTTCAAACCGAGAAAGCCGAGCATGGTCTGCAACCACGGTGTCTGACTGTCAGCCGGCGTGCCCGCATAGAAGCCACCGCGCGTGGCGATCACGGTGACCGGCTTGCCGCCCAAGAGTCCTTCCGCGCCACTCGCGGTGTAACGGAACGTGATGCCCGCGCGAGCGATGTGATCGAACCAGCTCTTCAGCTGACTCGGAATCGCAAAGTTGTACATCGGTGCAGCCAGAACAATTTCGTCCGCGTCATGCAACTCGGCAATGAGCGCATCCGACTCGGCCACGATACGTTGCTGCGCGCCAGTGCGGGCCTCGGGCTTGCTGGTCAGTGCAGCGAAGCGCTCCGCATCGAGGTGCGGCAGCGGCGTGGCGATCAGATCGCGCACGATCACCCTTGCACCAGGGTGACGGGTCTGCCAGGTGGAAATGAAGTCGGCGGCGAGAACGGCAGATTGACCGTGATCACCGAACAAACTGCTACGGACGTGAAGGAGCGTTTTCATATCGGCTATTGAATATCATTAATTTCTGATAAAAAAGGCGAAAATATCGACTTTACTTATCGAATTTTTATATGAATCAACGATCCTATGTGAGTTTGGATCAGTGGCAGGCACTCGTCGCCGTTGTCGAAACCGGGAGCTACGCGGCGGCAGCCGTCGCGCTCAACAAAAGTCAGTCGGCCGTGACCTATCTCATCCAGCAACTCGAGCGCCGACTCGGTGTGAGCGCCTTCGAAACGCGCGGCCGACGCGCCGTGCTAACGCCGGTCGGCGAGATGCTGCATCGACAAGCGCGAGTATTGCTCGATCAAGCCCATCGCCTCGAACAGCGCGCACGTACGGTATCGGCAGGCTGGGAACCGGTGATCCGCATCGCCGTGGAAATCCTTCTGCCACCAGAGCCGATGCTCGCCGCCCTCGCAGGTTTTGCCGAAGCCAGCCCCGCGACCCGCGTCGATGTCGAAGAGACGGTGCTCGGTGGAACCCTCGAAGCGCTGCTGCAAAAACGGGTTGATCTTGCCATCACGCCGCAGATTCCCGTGGGCTTTCTGGGTGATGTCCTCACCAGCTTGCGATTGATCGCCGTGGCGCACCCTGACCACGCCTTACACCGCTTGAACCGCCCTCTCACGGCAGCCGACCTTGCCGAGCATCGCCATCTGCTGGTGCGCGACAGCGGTATTCATCGCGACAGCAGAGCCATCTCGGTGGAAGTCGACCGACGCTGGACCTTCAGCCAGTTCGATACCAGCATCCGAGCGGCCATCCAAGGTCATGGCTTCGCCTGGTACCCGCAAGCGCGCATCCAAGACGCGCTTGCACAAGGATTGCTGAAGCCACTACCGCTTAGCGAGGGCGCAGAGCGGCAAGTCACGCTCTACCTCGTTCTCGCTGACTCGCAACTCGCAGGTCCCGGCGTGCGCGCACTGGCTAGCCAGTTCAAAACAATCCTCTCGAAAGACATCACGACGTCATTGCCGCTCCGGTAACATGCAGCGGCTTTCGCGCACGAGGCGCGGCTATTTGGATAGGTCAGGATGACCCAGAACAAGAAGATTCCTCGCATCGTCGTCGTCGGCGGTGGCGCCGGCGGACTCGAACTCGTCACTCGGCTCGGCGACAAACTCGGTCGTCGAGGTCGTGCCGACATCACGCTCATCGAACGCGGCCGCACCCACTTCTGGAAGCCACACCTGCATGAGTTGGCCGCGGGCACGGTCGATCTGGACGTGCATGAGCTCGACTACCTCGCACAATCCCACTGGCACGGGTTCCGCTACCGCTATGGCGAAATGGTCGGGCTCGATCGCGAAACCAAGCAAGTGCTGGTCGGCCCCGTAAACGATGAGAACGGCGATGAAATCGTGCCGGCCCGACGTATCGATTACGACGTACTGGTACTGGCTGTCGGCAGCAGCATCAATGACTTCGGTACGCCCGGCGTGGTCGAACATGCCATCGCACTCGAGAGCACGCAGCAAGCCGATCGATTCCATCGCAGGCTCGTGAATGCGTTTCTGCGTGCCCACTCACAAACCGCACCGCTACGCCCTGAGCAATTGAATGTCGCCATCGTCGGCGCTGGCGCGACTGGCGTGGAACTGGCAGCCGAACTACACAATGCCACCCGTGAACTGGTCTCTTTCAGCCTCGATAACATCGATCCGGACAAGCACATTCGACTGCATTTGATCGAAGCCTCGCCGCGCATCTTGCCAGCGCTGCCCGAGCGTATCTCTGCAGCGGCGCATCGCATGCTCGAGAAGTTAGAGGTCGAGGTGCACACCAATGCGCGCGTTGCCGAAGTGTTGCCCAAGGCCGTACGCCTCGCCGACGGCAACATCATCGCCGCTGAAATGGTGGTGTGGGCAGCCGGCGTGAAAGCCGCGCCGTTCTTGCGCAATCTCGGCGTGACGGTCAATGCACTGAATCAAATCGTCGTCGATGCCTCGCTGCGCTCACGCGATGACCCCTCCGTGTTCGCGATCGGCGATTGCGCGGCTGTCGAATGGGCCGCCCACCCCGGTCGCAATGTGCCACCGAGGGCGCAGGCTGCTCACCAGCAGGCTTCGTATCTCCTCAAATGGATCCCACGCATACTCGCCGGGCGCGAGCCGCGTCCATGGCGCTATCGAGATTTCGGCTCGCTGGTATCGCTCGGCGAGTACACGACGGTCGGCAACCTCATGGGCAACTTCGTCGGCGGCAACATCTGGCTCGAGGGTCTCTTCGCTCGCTGGATGTATCTGTCGCTCTATAAAATGCACGAGCTTGCTTTGCACGGATTCTGGAAAACCTCACTCAGCACGCTCGGACGCATGATTGCCGCACAAACGGAACCGCGCGTGAAGCTTCACTGAAGTCCCGCGTTGGGCTATTCGGCGGGCACCATCGCAGCCAATAGCTCGCCCAGGTCGTAGTAGTGGAACGTACGATCCGTGGACATGGCGACCAACAGCCCGCCCGGAAACCCTGGCAGAGGTTGTGCAGTGAGATCGATGCCGTCGGTTTCGAGTGCTGCGTAACGGATACGCCCAATCAGTCGCGACGTAGTCTCCAAAGAAAACACCCGTAGCGCACCGGCTTGCTGATCAGACACGAACAGCAACGAGGGCTTTCCCGGGCGACGCATGACGGCGCTGCCTTCATGATCGCGAGCAAAGCCCGTGAGACCGAACTGCGCCACCTCATCATCCGCGTCTTCTGCACTCGGATCGGCCAAATACTGACGAATACCAAAGGTCTCATCGCTCGCAAAAACATGCCCGGCGACCGCATCGACGGACAAGGCCTCGATTTCCTTGCGGCCGCTCCATTGACCAAACGCGCGGGAGAAAACTCCACGTAGCGTGCCCGTACCGTCGTCGACCAAGCGGTATTGATGCAGGTAGCCATCGCGAGGCGCAAATCGATCGGAACGACTGACGATGGCAAAAGCGGCGCCATCGCTCGCTCGCGTATACGCCGCGACGCCCATGACATCACGTGCCCGCTCGCCGACAAATACCGGAATGCCGCCAGAATCGACCGGCGCGAAATCAGGCAAGCGATACGCCCGCAGACGGTGCGCGAACCGCTCGGTGACCAGCGCTACATCGACGCGTCGGCCGGCAAGCGATACCCCGCGTGCAATATCGACGTTATTCGGGCGTGCAAGACCGCGCACGACAAGCGTCGATCGAATCCGGCCGTCGAGACCAAACACGTAGAGTGCGCCGTCGGCATCCTTATCGGTGCCTAGAATCAGACTCTGCGCCGGATCGTCAGGGTGAATCCAGATAGCCGGGTCATCGGTGTCGTGTCGAACCGGCTCGGTGACGATACGTGGTTGAACCACGCGCTCGGCCGTGAATGCAGGAATGGCGACGAGCATCATCACCAAAGACAAAAGAGGGGATCGCACACGCATGCGCGAGATTTTAACGAAGGACTAGAACGCCTTTGTTACAGATCGATGACGGTGAATCTGAAGATCTCGGGCGTCTAGCTTCACAGGTTCCCACACCGCGCGCCCTTGGACGTCGCGCAGGTTCAAAGTCAGACCACTGCTCGCATCGAACTCTAGCCAACCAAAATTGCTACCACCATCGTATGGCGATCTCAGCCGCGCTTCGGCCTGCAGATTGTCGTTTGCGGATCGGGTCGGCTGTGCCAGCGGTGAACTCACGAGCTCGGTCAGATCGTAGCCACCCTTCGCTCGACGCGGTACAAAATTGAGCTCGCCACGATGCACATCACCCGACAGCAGTACCACGCCACCGATGCGCTCGTCACGGATGAAATCGAAGAGCTCATCGCGCTCGTGTCGATAAGCACCCCAGCTCTCGTCGAATTTATCGCCACCACTGGTCGCCCAACCGCCTCCGGCGATCAACAATTTGAAAGTCGCATCACTCTCGCGTAGCGCTTGTTTTAGCCAAGCTTTCTGAACCGTACCTAGCTGTGTCTTTGAAGGCCCATCAACCTGATCGCTCGGATCACGATAACTGCGACCATCGAGGAAAAAGCATTCCACCTGAGCGATACGCTTACGGAAGAACACCGCTGGCGCCTCAGGCAAACCATAGGATGGGTTAGCCCAATATTTCTTGAAAGTGGCAAGCCCAAGCTCACGCACGGGCGAGGTACGATCCCCATTATTGAGCCCGTAGTCGTGATCGTCCCAGATGGCCCATTGCGGCACGCTATTCAGCATTGCCTGTGCACTCGGTACGCTGCGCTGCAGCTGGTATTCGTACTCGAAAGCCATAGGAGCGAGACTGTCGATGTAGACGTGATCGCCGACCCAAAAAAATCCATCCGGTTGGGCTGCGGCGATCGCCTCGAAAATCGGCTGACGCCCATCGAGGATCCGACGCGCGCAGGAACCAAATGCCAACCGTAGCGGTGCGTTGCCGCTCGGTAGCGTGCGAAACACGCGAGGCGTGCGTGCATAACGATCTGGCTTACCGTCGAGCAAAACTCGATAGGCGTAGGCAGTAGCGGGCGAGAGACCCTGCAAGGGCAAGCGGACGATGTAATCCTGATCGGGCCGGGCGTCGACGGCGATGCTGCGAGCCGCACTCTTTAGCGTGAGATCGGCGGAGTACTCGATCTCGATCCGATGCGCATCGGAAGCGCGCATCCACAGTATCGTGCTATCCGATGAGGTGTCACCGACCATCGGTCCTTGCAGAATGCGCGGATATGTTTGTGCGCGCAGCAGCTCGAACCAGCCAGCGCCCGTCGCAGCGCCGAGGAGTGCCAGCGCCCGTCGTCGCGACCAGTCTTTCACGAGCGACATCAGAGCACCCTCTCGAGATCCTCGAAAGTCATCGAGTACGCGTGCTTCTCATCTGCCGCATAGGTCTCGGATGATGCAACGCGCCAAGCTTTGGGATCGAGCGGCGAGAAGTGGGTGTCGCCCTGCACGTTCGCGTGCACCCGCGTGAGGATGATCCGCTGTGCCAAAGGCAGCGCGAGCTGGTAGATCTCCGCGCCACCGATGATCATCACCTCAGGCACGTCCCCCGCCGCTTGCAATGCTGCCTCGAGGGTGGTGACCACCGTCACGGCCGGATCTCTCGCCGAAAACCCAACTTGCCGAGTCAGCACGATGTTGTGCCGCTGCGGCAAAGGGCGTCCGATAGATTCGAAGGTCTTGCGGCCCATGACCACGGGTTTGCCCAGTGTCGCCGCCTTGAAGCGGCGCAGATCTTCAGGCAAACGCCACGGCAACTGACCGTCGATACCGATGACACCGTCATCGGTCATCGCGACGATCAAGGTCACGCGCGGCATCGCCATCGGATCAGCGCCTCGGCTCAGCGTCGACGTGCGACGCGCTTGGCTTTCTTCGCAACCTTGGTTTTCTTTGCAACCTTGGTTTTCTTTGCAGCGACTTTCTTCTTGGCCTTTTTCTTTTTGACCGGTCGTTTGGCAGGCCACAGCATCGTACCGCGACACTTGGGCGAGCCACAGCGACAGGCATAGATCTCATCGACATTCGGCGGATCGTTCTTGTCGCGACCGATTTCGTAGTCGTAGCCCAGCTCTTCGCCCTTGGCGATATCACGCACGGCATCGATGAACACGCGACGCTCGGCGATCGCCGACTCACAATTGCCATTGCAGGAATGGTTGATATAGCGCGCCGCATTGGCCTTGCGACCGCCATCGATTACCGTCTTGCGATCAACGATGAACAGAAAGGTGTGGTTATCGTTAGGATCGTGATCGGCATAGCGATCATCGGCTTCCTTGTGAGAGATGCGTTCACCGATGTATTCGATGATGCGGGTTCCCTTCGGAATCCGCTTGGCGGCGAAGACGCCCTTGCCATGAATCTTGGAATTGCGGACCTCAATCCACGGACTGGTTCGCATCAGGGGTATCGCCACGCAGTATCTCCCGGAACAATGATGTAGTTATCAGACAGCCACCGGCGCCTTGATCGCCGGGTGGAATTGGTAATTTCGAAACTCGAAATCGTCGAACACGTAATCGAACAAAGTCGGCGGTCGGCGACCGATGACGAGCTCGGGCAACGGCAACGGGGCGCGCGACAATTGCAGATCTGCTTGCTCGAGATGATTCGAGTAAAGATGACAGTCGCCACCGGTCCAAACGAAGTCACCAACCTGCAGATCGACTTGCTGAGCCACCATATGCGTCAGCAAGGCGTATGAGGCGATATTGAACGGCACACCGAGAAAAATATCGGCGCTGCGCTGATAGAGCTGGCACGACAAGCGACCGTCGGCTACATAGAACTGGAAGAACGCATGGCACGGCATCAAGGCCATATCCGCCAATTCACCCACGTTCCAGGCACTCACGATGATGCGACGCGAATCGGGCTGCTCACGCAACTGGCGCAGCACCTCACCCATCTGATCGATTGATCCGCCGCTCGGCGTCGGCCACGAGCGCCACTGTTTACCGTAGACGGGTCCGAGTTCACCCTGCTCGTCAGCCCACTCGTCCCAGATCGTCACGCCGTTTTCACGCAGATAACGCGTGTTGGTCTCCCCTTTGAGGAACCACAGCAGCTCGTGCACGACAGACTTCAGATGGATTTTTTTGGTAGTGACCAGCGGAAAACCGGCACGCAGATCAAAGCGCATTTGGTAACCGAACACGGACAAGGTGCCGGTGCCCGTTCGGTCGGTCTTGCGGGTGCCGTGCTCGCGCACGTGACGCATGAAATCCAAATATGCCTGCATGGGCTTACGCGGTGGTCCTATTGCCCGAAGGCACATTGCGCCGGTAAGCCATCAGCAGCAGAGCCACACCGGCAAGCAACATCGGCAAGGTGAGCACGTGACCCATCGTCAACCAGCCACCGGCGAGATAACCGATGTGCGCATCCGGCAGACGCCAGAACTCGACGATCAAACGCCCCGAAGAGTACATGATCAAAAAGAGCCCCGCGGGTGCCCACTGCGGACGCGGCTTCGACGTGAACCACCACAGCACTGCGGCGAGCAGAGCCCCCTCAAGCAGCGCCTCGTAGAGCTGAGTCGGATGGCGTGCAACCCCATCGACCAGCATGGCCCAAGGCACGTCGCCGGGCCGACCCCACAGTTCGCCGTTGATGAAGTTGCCGACGCGCACGGCAAGGATGCCGATACCGGGCAGCGCGGCGGCGAAATCGAATACGTCGGCGACGCGCCGACCACGACGTTTTGCAAACAAAGCGAGCGCGACGAGCACGCCGATGAGTCCGCCATGGAAAGACATGCCGCCTTCCCAGACCCGCAACAGATACAGCGGATCTTGCAGCCAGAACTCCATTCCGTAGAACAGCGTGTAGCCGATCCGACCACCCAAAATGACGCCGAGCATCGCGAAGAAGAGGAAATCGTCGACATCAGTGACTTTCCACGTCGAGCCAGGCTGCGCGGCGCGCCGACGCGCCAACCACCACGCCACCGCAAAGGCGACTAGGTAGGTCAGCCCATACCATCGGACCTTGAGCGGACCGAGCTCGAGCGCAACAGGATCAAAGCCAGGATAGACGAGCATGCTGCGATTCTACCCTCAGCCGCGCGTCACACGGCAGAAGAAAGCCTTGAGGTAGCGTGTCTCCGGAATCGCCGGATGCACCGGATGGTCGGGCGACTGCATACCTTGGTAGACGATCTGCACCGAGCGATCGACATGCCGTGCCGCAGACTGAATCGCCGTTTGTAGCGAATCGATAGCCAGATGGTAGGAGCACGAGCAGCTGATCAGCAGACCCTCGTCAGCGAGCACCCGCAGCGCGAGTTGATTCAACTTGCGGTAGGCCGCCTCGCCTTGCGGGATATCCTTGCGCCGTTTGATGAAAGCGGGCGGATCGACCACCACCACGTCATAGCGCTCGCCCGTCTCGGCAAGTTGCGCGAGTACATCGAAGGCATCACCTCGATGGGCGAAGAATTCGGCAGTCGCGCCCGCGCGCGCTTGCCTCGCCACATTCGCTTGCGCTCGCTCGATCGCCGGAGCCGACGCATCCACACAGTCGACGCGACGCGCCCCGAGCGAAGCGGCGGTCGCAGCCCAGCCACCGGCATAGCAACACACGTCAAGGACCCGCGCATCCGTCTTCATGAAACGAGCCAGCTGACTGCGATTGAAAGCTTGGTCGTAAAACCAACCGGTTTTCTGACCGTCGCCAAGTTCAGTCTCGAAAACGACCTGACCGCCATCGGCAGCCGATTCGATCACCTCGACTCGCCCGGGCGGTTCACCCCAAGCGGCACACACGTCCTCGGGCAAACCTTCGAGTGCTCGCGCGCCGCCGTCGTTCTTCCAGAGCAGCACGCGGGGATTCAAGACGCGGCGGATGGCCTCTTCGATGACCCGCTGTTGTAGGTTCATGCCAGCTGTCGTCAGCTGACCGACGACGACGTCGCCGAAACGATCGAGCACGAGTCCGGGCAAACCATCGGATTCGCCGTACACCCAGCGGTAATGCGGTGAGCGGTAGAGGCGTTCGCGCCAGGTCAAGGCCCGGCGTAACTTGGCGGCAAACCAATCAACATCGATGGTCTCATCTTGACGCGAGAGCAGACGCGCTGCGATCAGCGTGGATGGATTGATATAGGCAGTGCCGAGTGTTTGACCACGCTGATCTTGCACGGTCACCAGTTGTCCCAGTTCGAAGCTCGTCAGCGGAGTTTGGCTGGTATCGATCTCGTTGCTGAAAATCCAGAGATGCCCAGCGCGC
>JBDLSG010000011.1:0-55810 GCA_039799645.1 Pseudomonadota bacterium
CAGAAGGCCAAAGAAATGGCCATCCCGGCTCTGTATTTCACCAACCTCATTTCGTCCAGGCCGCTCATGGGCATCGCCGGCGCAGGTTCGCTCGCGCAGCTCATCAATACGGCCATTGCGGGTAAAACGCGATTCGACGAAATGAAGGCTTTCTTCGGCGAAACCGGCACGGCCGACTCGGCCGGTGTATGGCACGACACGCCTCGACCGCATCCGGAATTCCGCGATAGCTATCGACGCAAGCTCGAGAAGCAGACCAAGGCACGCAAAGCGGAGGAGATGATCTGATGCTCGTGCTAGATCACGACCGCGCAGGTGGCTATTGGGGAGCGGTGTACGTCTTCACTGCCATCAAAGGCTTGCAGGTCATCATCGACGGTCCGGTCGGTTGTGAGAATTTGCCGGTCACCTCCGTTCTGCATTACACCGATGGATTGCCGCCGCACGAGCTGCCAGTGGTCGTCACGGGCATCGCCGAAGAAGAGCTCGGTCAGCACGGCACTGAAGGTGCGATGAAGCGCGCCCATAAAGTGCTCGATCCGCATTTGCCGGCGGTCGTGGTGACAGGCTCGATCGCCGAGATGATCGGCGGAGGCGTGACGCCGGAAGGCACGAATATCAAGCGCTTCCTGCCGCGAACCATCGACGAGGATCAATGGCAGTGTGCCAATCGCGCGCTGTGGTGGCTGTGGACCGAATTCGGTCCGAAGAAAGTGCCGCCGGCACCGCGTGAGCGCGAGCTCGGCAAGGCGCCCGGCTACAAGCCGCGGGTCAACATCATTGGTCCCGCTTACGGCATGTTCAACATGAACTCCGATTTGGCCGAGATACGTCGGCTAGTCGAGGGCATGGGTGCCGAGATCAACCTAGTATTTCCGCTCGGCAGTCATCTGGCCGAGATCGCCCAGTTGGCCGACGCCGATGTGAACATCTGCATGTACCGCGAGTACGGCAAGATGCTCTGCGAAGGCATGGAGCGACCGTGGCTGCAAGCGCCTATCGGTTTGCATAGCACCACCAAATTTTTGCGTGCGCTCGGCGAGCTCACGGGTCTCGACCCGGAGCCGTTCATCGAGCGCGAGAAACTGACTACGATCAAACCGCTGTGGGACCTGTGGCGCTCCGTCACCCAGGATTTCTTCGGCACCGCGAGTTTCGCCATCGTAGCCGGCGAGACCTACGCACGTGGCGTACGCCACTTCCTCGAATCCGAGCTCGGTCTGCCGTGCATGTTCTCTTATGCGCGACGGCCCGGAGTCAAGCCCGACAACGCGGCCGTACGTCAAGCGGTACGCGAGAAAACCCCCCTCGTGTTATTCGGTAGTTATAACGAGCGTATGTACCTGGCCGAGCTCGGACCTCGCGCAATGTACATCCCGGCATCTTTCCCTGGCGCGATCATTCGTCGCCATACGGGAACCCCTTTCATGGGCTATGCCGGGGCAACTTATTTGGTGCAGGAAGTTTGCAATGCGTTATTCGACGCGTTGTTTCACATCCTGCCACTTGCCACGGACATGGACAAAGTCGACCCGACACCGGCGCGCCAGGCGCGCGAAGCCAGTGTGTGGGACGAGGAGGCATTGCGCCTGCTCGATGAGTACGTGGCCAATGAACCCTATCTGGTGCGCATCTCTGCCGCTAAACGTCTGCGCGATCTCGCCGAGATCGCTGCGCGTGCAGCGGGAGAGGAGCGTGTCACGGCGGCCCGCGTTGCACGCGCGCGGGCGGAGCTCGCTGCGGGGCGTGCAGCATGAAATGGACAGTCATGCCAACGACGTCGAGTCGTTCAAAGGGGGAACTTATTGTCGGGCGGCCACTGCTTTGGTGGTGGTCGCAGGTTGCGACCCGGGTTGCAGCCGACAATCCCTGCCGCGCGGGAAGGCGCGGATAGCAACGTTGTGAAGGAGGAAATAAAAAATGGCTGAAGGAAAGAGCATTTCGGGAGCCACACCGGATGAGGCGCGCGCCATCAACCGGTTCTTTTGGTTGAGCACTGGGATGTGGTTCGGGGTCTCCGTGGCCGCGCACTACTTGATCTGGAACTGGGTCCCCTGGTTCTGATCACCCATAGCTAATTTTCAGGAGAAATTTTATGTGGCGAATTTGGATGGTTATGGATCCCCGCAAGGTGATCATCGTCGGCGGTATCGCTGTCGCTTCGATCGTAGCGACGAATCACTTCGTGCAATTGAGCACCAAGTATTCGTGCTGGCTCGACGGTCACGGTAGCGGTTCTTGCTTGGCGGCGGCTCCGGCCACGGCCAGCAACGCGCAGCACAACGCTCCGCTGCCGAACTGATTGGAAAAGTGAACGGCGGCGAATCGGGTGTCGAGAGACGCCGGATTCGTCGCCCGACACGAGCGGGTAAAAGCATTCAAAGCGGCCTTTCCGCAGCGATTGACGGGGAACAGTCATGGCAATGCTAAATTTTGAGAAGAAATATCGGATCAGGGGCGGAACTCTGGTCGGTGGCGATTTATTCGATTTCTGGATTGGCGCCTTCTACGTCGGATTCTTTGGTGTTACCGCAGCATTTTTCGCACTGCTCGGCACGGCTCTGCTGGTTTATGGGGCGGCCATCGGGCCGACCTGGAACTTGTGGCAGATCAGCATCGCTCCACCAGATCTCAGTTATGGTCTGGGACTCGCGCCGTTGCACGAAGGTGGTATCTGGCAGATCGTCACCATTTGTGCGATCGGCGCTTTCGTTTCGTGGGCCTTGCGAGAGGTCGAGATCTGCAGAAAGCTCGGCATGGGTTTTCACGTACCCATCGCGTTCGGTAGCGCGATTCTCGCATATGTGACATTGCAGGTCGTGCGTCCCGTACTGCTCGGAGCTTGGGGTCATGCCTTTCCGTACGGCATCTACAGTCACCTCGACTGGGTGTCGAACGTCGCTTACCAGTATCTGCACTTCCACTACAACCCCGCACACATGGTGGCGGTCACGTTCTTCTTCACCACCGTGTTGGCGCTCGCGCTGCACGGTTCACTCGTGTTGTCAGCGCTCAATCCGCAGAAGGGTGAGGTAGTGAAGGGAGCCGAGCACGAAAACACCTTCTTCCGCGACAACATCGGCTACTCGATCGGAACCTTGGGTATCCACCGCTTCGGCTTGTTGATTTCGATCAACGCCGGTGTCTGGAGTGCGATATGCATCGTGATCAGTGGTCCGTTCTGGACGCGTAGTTGGACCGACTGGTGGGCCTGGTGGCTCAACCTCCCGATTTGGAATTGAGGTGCGCACACATGGCTGAATATCAAAACATCTTTACGCGTGTGCAGGTTTCTGCGCCGCACTATCCTGGTGTTCCACATAATCCGCGCGGTGTATGGGTGCGCGGTGTCAAGGCGAGCGCCAGTTACTGGCTTGGCAAGATCGGCGATGCGCAGATCGGGCCGTTCTACCTCGGTAGCACCGGTGTAGCCTCCATCCTCTGTTTCATCATCGCTTTCGAGATCGTCGGCCTGAACATGTTGGCCTCGGTGAACTGGAATCCCCTGCAGTTCATTCGACAGCTGTTCTGGCTGGCACTGGAACCACCTGCTCCCCAATATGGTCTGCGGTTGCCGCCACTCAGCGACGGTGGATGGCATCTGATGGCCGGCTTCTTCCTGACGATGTCGGTCTTGCTCTGGTGGGTTCGCACGTACAACCTGGCGCGCAAGCTCAAGATGGGCACGCACACGGCATGGGCGTTTGCATCAGCCATCTTCCTGTTCCTCGTGCTCGGATTCATCCGTCCGGTCATGATGGGCAGCTGGTCCGAGGCTGTGCCCTTCGGCATCTTTGCGCACCTCGATTGGACGGCAGCTTTTTCGTTGCGCTACGGCAATCTGCTCTACAACCCGTTCCACGCCCTGTCGATCGTGTTCCTATATGGATCGGTGTTACTTTTCGCGATGCACGCCGGAACCATCATGGCTGTTAGTCGTTTCGGCGGCGAGCGCGAGGTCGAGCAAGTGCTCGATCGCGGTACTGCGTCCGAGCGCGCGGCACTGTTCTGGCGTTGGACCATGGGGTTCAACGCGACGATGGAATCGGTGCATCGCTGGGCTTGGTGGTTTGCTGTGCTGTGTACGCTGACGGGCGGCATCGGCATCCTGCTCACCGGCACGGTCGTCGACGACTGGTACTTGTGGGCGGTGAAACACGGCGTTGCGCCGAGTTATCCGACCACGTTTGAGCCAATGCCTGACCCGGCGCTCACTTCGGGAGTTGCCAAATGAAAATGCACATTAGATTGATAGCGGTCCTGTTCGCGCTCGGTGTACTCGCCGGTTGCGGTGAGCGTCCGCCCATCCAGACCGAACAACTCGGTTACCGCGGTACCGGTATGGAGCAGAATCGCAATCCGCGACTGCTGCAAAAGGTGGTTGCGGCAAATCAGGTGGGGAGCATCCAACCGCCAGCGGACACGAGCGGTCCGTTGGCCAAGGATATCTACCAAAACGTGCAGGTACTCTCCGATCTGTCGATCGGAGAATTCACTCGCGTGATGCTCTCGATGACCGAGTGGGTTGCACCGGCAGAAGAGAAGAACTGCACGTATTGCCACAACGCCGAGAACTACGCCGATGAGGGTAAATATACCTATCAGGTGGCGCGAAGCATGCTGAAGATGACCCGTGATATCAACAGCAACTGGAAGGACCACGTCAAAGATACAGGCGTGACCTGCCACACCTGTCATCGTGGCGGCCCAGTACCGTCCGCGGTCTGGTTCACCGATCCAGGCGC
Source organism: Pseudomonadota bacterium (assembly GCA_039799645.1). Lineage (GTDB taxonomy): Bacteria > Pseudomonadota > Gammaproteobacteria > Steroidobacterales > Steroidobacteraceae > UBA964. The sequence goes on from JBDLSG010000011.1 coordinate 4,746, forward strand.
GGGACGCGAGAATGCATTCGTGGGAACTCGTGCAGGTCAGAACTCGGCGATCACCGGGCTCGGCATCACGACCATTGGTCATTCGAGCCTGCCCTACGATCCTTACTCTGCGTACCTGCTCGGCGATTCGCCTATTCGCGTGGAAGGTCCGACGGCCTTGCCAAGCGGTAATCGGGCGTCGATCAAGCAGGCCGAGTGGACCTATTCTTTGATGGTACACATGTCCAACTCGCTCGGCGTGAACTGCACCTATTGTCACAACACTCGCGCCTGGTCGAGTTGGGAGCAGAGCCGACCGCAACGGGCGGTTGCGTGGCATGGCATCCAAATGGCGCGCAGTTTGAACAATAGCTACTTGGTGCCATTGACCGATGTCTTTCCGGCGCACCGCAAGGGGCCACTTGGCGACGTAGCCAAGATCAACTGTGAAACCTGTCACCAAGGTGCCTACAAACCGTACTTCGGCGAGAGTATGGCCAAGGCCTACCCTGAATTGCAGGGCAGCAAGCCAGTGGCGGCCGAAGCGGCAGCACCCGTCGAGTCACAGGGTACTGCAGCACCAGCATCGGCCAAGTCCGTCGTCGCGCCGGTGGTAACGCCGAATGTCGGTTCCGCAACGGTCGCCGTTGCGGGTACACGACCCTCGTCGTCGGGTGGCGGTCGCTGAGGCGCCGTCAGCTGTTGTTCCCTTCAGGAGCCGCGCCGGTGAATGTATTGCTCGCCCAGCCCCGCGGCTTCTGCGCGGGGGTGGCGCGGGCGATCGAAATCGCCGAGCGCGCACTCGAAATGTACGGAGCGCCGGTTTACGTCTTCCATGAGATCGTCCATAACGGTCATGTGGTCGGTGACCTGGCGGCACGCGGTGCCGTGTTCGTCGAAGACATCGCGGATATTCCGGAAGGCGCTGTCACGGTGTTCAGCGCCCATGGTGTCTCGACAGCTGTAGTGGAGTCGGCACGTGCACGTGGTCTGAAAGTCATAGACGCGACCTGTCCGCTTGTCACCAAGGTTCATCTACAGGCACAACGTTACTCGCAGCGCGGCTATACCATCGTGGTGGTGGGGCACGCTGAGCACGAGGAAGTTGAGGGAACTCGCGGATCGGTCAACGGACCGGTTCAGGTTGTTGGGACACTCGAAGAGATCGCAGCTCTACCGATGAGTCGTGACGCGCCGGTCGCGTATGTGACGCAGACGACGTTGTCGATGAACGACACCCGAGAATTGATCGCTGCGCTGGAAGAGCGCTATCCGGATATCGTCGGACCAGGGCTTGAGGACATTTGCTACGCGACGATGAATCGGCAGCGCGCCGTACAGCAGTTGGCGCGGCGCGTCGATCTGATCATTGTCGTCGGAGCCCATAACAGTTCGAACTCCAATCGGCTGCAAGAAGTGGCAGCCGATAGTGGTGTGCCCGCGTGGTTGGTCGAGGATGAGCGCGAAGTTCAGCCGATTTGGCTGGAAGGTGTCGGTAGCGTCGGCCTCACCGCTGGCGCATCGACACCCGAATATCTCGTCCGTCGGGTCTCTGAGAAGTTGACCGAGTTGGGTGCAGCGTCGGTGCGTGAGTTGCCCGGACTTGCCGAGACGGTTCGTTTTCGATTACCGGACTCTCTGAGCCAGGCTGGCTAGCCAAGTTGACTTCGCGTCAAGAGACGCAGCACTCCGTTGAACATGGCGTTGTCACGCAACCTCAAGGGGCGCTTGAGTCGAACCTGCTGTGACTCAAGCAGCGCGCAATGGCGGGCGATCGCGTCAAAGATTCCGGCGACATCAAGTCCCGCATCGTGCATGCACTGTTCGCGCGTGCCGTGCTCGATCGATTGGTCCGGCAAGCCTAGACGCAGAACCGATGTTTGAATGCCTTGCGAGGCCAGAAATTCAGCGACTGCCGAGCCGGCGCCACCGGCGATCGCATTTTCCTCGAGCGTGACCAATACGTCGTGCTGCGAGATCAATTCGAGGATCAACGCTTCATCCAGTGGCTTGATGTAGCGCATGTTGGCGACGCTCGCATCGATGATGTCGGCGACCTCATGAGCAGCATCGGCTATCGGTCCGAATGCAAGCATGGCGATACCCGAGCCGCGTCGCAGTAGCTCGCCACGACCGAGTGGCAAGGCACGCGGCAGTGGTTGATCTGCTGCTGCGAGACCGACAGCGGCAGTGCGAGGGTAGCGCAGCGCACACGGGCTGCCGAGTTCTACGGCCGTGCGCAACATCGCGCGCAGTTCCGCGCCACTGGCGGGGGCCATGATCGTGAGATTCGGTACACAACGCAGAAAGGATAGATCCAAGCTGCCATTGTGAGTCGCGCCGTCAGGACCGACGAGACCGGCGCGATCGATCGCAAAGGTGACCGGCAGCCCCTGCAGGCAGACATCATGCACCACCTGATCGAATGCGCGCTGTAGAAAGGTCGAGTAAATGGCCACGATGGGGCGCAGTCCCTGCGTCGCAAGACCCGCTGCGAACGTGACCGCATGCTGTTCGGCGATGCCGACATCGTGGTAACGATCTGGGAATTGACGAGCGAAAGCGACCAATCCTGACCCCTCGCGCATGGCCGGCGTCACGACTGCGATGCGCGAATCTTCGGCCGCCAGATCGCAAATGCTGTCGCCGAAGATCTGCGTGTAGGTCATCGGTGCTGGCTTACCGCCGATGATTCCGGTTTCGGTGTCAAAGGGTGTGACGCCGTGATATTTGATGGGATCGGCTTCGGCAGGCTCGTAACCTTTGCCCTTGCAGGTGAGCACATGCAGCAAGCGTGGCCCTGTCTGATCACGCAGATCGTGCAGACACTGCAACAGCTTGGGGAGATCATGGCCGTCGATTGGGCCGTGATAGTCGAATCCGAGAGCGCCAAAGAAACCGCGGGCATCTGCGGCCGGTTGACGCTCGGAGTTAGTCAGTCGTTGCGACAAAGCGCCGACGTTTTCAGAGATCGACATGCCATTGTCGTTGAGAATCACGAGCAGATCCGCGCCGACCCCACCGGCATGATCGAGTGCCTCGAACGCTAAACCTGCAGTCAGGGCGCCATCGCCGATGACGGCCACAGCGCGCTTCCGGGTACCTAATTGTTTGGCTGCGCAGGCCATGCCGAGTGCGGCACTGATGGAAGTGCTCGAGTGACCTGCGCCGAAGGCGTCAAAGCGGCTCTCGTCGCGTTTCAGGAATCCCGAGATGCCCTGACGCTTGCGAATATTGCTCAAGGCCGTACGTCGGCCAGTGAGAATCTTGTGCGGATAACATTGATGGCCCACATCCCAGACCACTTCGTCGTGCGGTGTGTCGAGGCAATAGTGGAGTGCGATCGACAGTTCCACGGTACCGAGGCCCGACGCCAGATGGCCGCCTGAGCGAGCGACCGACTCGAGTAAGAAGGTCCGCAATTCGTCGGCTACGGTGCCGAGCGCGGTAGCCGGTAGGGCGCGTAACTGCGCCGGCTCATCGATTCCTTCGAGGAGGGAGTGAGTGATCGGCGATCTCATGAATGCTCCCGGAGCGCGTGCATGAAGTCAGGGTGACGAACGGCGGTTGGCGAGACTCCAGCGCCACAGGGTTTCGGCGGGCACCGGAAGTATCATGAGCAGGTGCTCGAACAAGGCCAACACGGCGAGGGTGGCGATGATGGTTGCCGCCGCGGCTTCGTGCGTGGAGCTTACCGTCAACGCGACGTTGCCAAAATGCCAGCCGATCGCACCGGCTAGTAGTAGCGACACTGGCATCAAGGGGTTCATGCGACGTTGTCGCATGAAGCCGAGCAGGTGTTGCAAGTGCGGCGGGAAAAATCCCTCACCGAGATTGCGTACGCCCAGAAAAAGATTGAGCTTGGCGCTGCTTCGCATCAACCAGAGCAGTAGCAGCACCAGTAACGCCAGATCGTTGGAACTGCCGTATGAGCCGATGGCGACGATGACGACCGTTGCGATGATCAGCAGCTCGTGCCAAAGAATGGCGGCCAGAGCCGATGCGGCGTGTCGCGCGAATCCGCCCGTGCTCGTCGCGGCGTATAACTTGCCGCCTGCAGCCAGACCGGTGATCTTGCCGGTGAGAAAGGTGACTTCGATCCAGCTCCAAACCGCAAGGGCGGCCAGTAGCGCCGCCACGGCCGAGGCCGTGCTGTTGACCTCCCGAAGCGCCAGGATCATGGCAAAGCCGGCGGCGCCGATCGTGGCGAACAGCCGAAGCAGGAACGGGTAGCGCTGGGGGTCACCCACGATCAGACGTGCGATCACGGCGGTGGAGCCCCACCATAACGCGACGGTCAGCAGCATCGGGACGATATGGGTTTGCCACATCATGCGACGTGCTGCGATGTCGGACCACGGCTCTCAGCGCGAGTGGGATAACGCATGGGCTTCGCCCTGTTCCCAGATGTTGGCGAACGTTCTCGCGTTATCGCTGCCGAAAACATCGAGATTGATCGAAGTGTCCGTGTTCGTGTCGGTGATCAACAAACGCCCGTCACGCAGGCGGGATAGGCGATAGGGAGCATCTGGATCGGTTCCCGTGAGCTTCCGGCCGCGCGACAAGCCGCGAATCACGCCGGTGACGAAACCGGCTTTATCCGCACTGATAGTGGGCAGTTCAGTGCCATCGTTGAGGATGGGTACCACCGCGCCGTCACCGAGTTTGCGCAGTCGAACGTCGTGGCTGGAAACGACAGAAGCCGTATCGTCGATACCGACGGGCGGCAAATCTTCGCCAATAGCCACGAGCGTGATCGCGACGAGAAGCAACAAACCGGCCGACAGCAATAAAGGCCGCGGCAGGTCCGAGCGGTGTCGCGCCTCGCTCAAGCGGACGCCTCGAGGGGTCGACCATCAGGTCGCGTCAGGGTATGACTGCCTTCGAATGAGGCTTCAACCGTCATGCTCGCATCTGGCTGTGCATCCGTTACAGCACGTGCGAGGATTTCGGCAACTTGTCGTGGCTCGGCGATGTTGCGTAGCGTGGGTTGCGGACGAGTGATTCGCCACGGTCGAACGTGTGGCCAGAGCCAAAGGTAAGACACGCGTTGATCACGCATCGTCTGTAGGGCGATGTCGCCCGTTTCGTCTGAGCGCATCAACAAATTCGCCGATTCGATCGCCTTGAACGGAAGGTTAACCGTGCTTTCGAGCGCGACACCTTGGCGGATCACGATGCGCCGGTTAGTGATCGTGTACACGGTTGCGCGTGCCGCTAACGTCGCGATACCAACGACGATCATCAAGCACACCGCAGACATCAGCGCGGGACCGATACAGCCGCGTAGCGCCTCGGGTAGCGTGCTGCCGTTCCAGAGCAACCAACCGCCGCGTGCAAGGACGATGCTACCGAAGTAGATCGCCAACAACCTGACCCGATAAGCATCAAGTGCAAGTGATAGCCATGCGGGTGATCCCTGCCAAAGCACTTTTTCTCCCGGCGGCAGTGCCGCCGGGAGACCGTGGACAGGTTCGCTGTCGTGTTCGCTGAACGTGGCGCGCGTGACCATGGGGTTAGATCAGCGATTCGCTGCGGCAGGGAACGGCGTACAGATGACCACTGGCGTAGTACGCGCAGATATGGTCTTCCTCACGCTTGGTGATCTGCTCGCTGCTTGCAATAGCCGGTACGCCTGAAAATTGGGCGGCGGTAATCGAGACGACTTTGACGCGGCGATCTGCGACGTCATATCGAACGAAACCAGTCGGCAGCATGACGTGCCTGCCGCCTGCGGCGAGCTCGACTTCAAGGTAACGGATTTGCGGTTCGGCCCGGTCCACCCACAGTTCGACCACGCTGCCTGCAGCGACGCCATCGAGCCCGCATACCGTCATGCCGCGAGGATCCGGATCGCGTGATTCCACGCTCCAACCGGCTGCCAAACGCATCGGGACGATCATCGCCGAGCCGTCGAGCATACGCTCGGGCACCTCAGCACGTTCTGCATAGGCCGCCGGACCCACGCTGTCGATCATCGGATCGCCGGTCGGTTCCAGTGGCGCACCGACATCCGGTCCGTAACGGTCATCTGAGCCGAGTTGACGCGCGGCGATCGGGCGGCGATCGGCTCGGGCCGGATCGGGTACGGAGATGCTGCTTCCATCGGCGAGCAAAAACGTCTTGGGGCACGGTACTCCGGGCAATCCCTCGACCGTTTCCGGGTTGCCCCGACGATCGACGCGATGCGTGTCGAGCGGATAGCCCTCGCGCTTGTCCTCACGGTGCAGATACCAAATCAGGCCGGCAAAGAATATCCAAAAACCATAAAGCGCAATCTGCGCCGTATCCGTGTACTCGAGAAAATTCATGTCCTCGTCCTCCTTGAAGCCAACATCAACTCAAAAGTGAATCGTTCAAAATAATCGAGATCAAAAACGGTTTCATCAGCTCGGCAATTCGGCAAGCCCTAATCGCAAATCTTCCGCGCGTGCCGTCCTTCGCGAGCGCAAACGAGCGAGCGGACCGACGGCGATCAGCGCAGCGAACAACAAGGCTATTTCCAGGTGATAGACGAACAGATAGCCGGTCGCCGGTGAGGTCAGTGCCGGCCCCATGGCGCCGCTGACGGCGAGATCGCCGATGATGTTTGCGGTGGCGCCGCCAGCCGCGATAGCCAATCCTGCTGCGGTTGCTTGCACGGCGCCCCAAGCACCTAGAGCGAGACCGTTGTCGTTTTTGCTCAATGCCATCGCCGCCAACAGAGTGCCGACTGCGAAGAGTCCGCCTCCGAAGCCGATCAGCGCCGCGCCGAAACGGAACAGGCCGGGCGAGTTCACGGGTTCTGCAAAGACCACGGCAGCGAACGCAAACACGCCGATCAGTGCGCCTGCAGCGGCTACCCGCAGCGGATCGGCGCCGCGTTGCAGTCCGCGGGCGGACAACCAGAACGCGAGCAGTGAGCCGCCAGCAGAGAGTGCCGTCAGCAAACTGGTCGCGCCGACCGACATGTGCAGAATTTGTCCGCCATACGGTTCAAGCAGCACATCCTGCATGCTGAAGGCGGCGGTGCCGAAACCCACCGTGGCGAGCAGGCGTCGAGTCTGGGGCGGACCGGTGAAGTCGCGCCATGCGTGGGAGAACCGCTGGCTCGAAGGGGGTTCCCGTAGCCTCGCCGTGTTGCGCGTTTCCTGTTTCCACAGCGCGATGACATTGAGTGCCAGTGTCACGACTGCGGCACCTTGGATGGTTTGAATGAGTCGTAACGGCGAAAACTCGCCGCTCAACAGCCAGCCGAACGCAGCCGAGCCGCCGACCATGCCGAGCAGGAGCATGACGTACATCAAGGCAACGACACGGGGGCGAGTTTCGGTCGGCGCGATATCCGTCGCCAGCGCGAGGCCGGCGGTTTGTGTCGAGTGCAGACCAGCGCCGAGCAATAAAAAGGCGAGCGCCGCGCCGATTTCACCGACGACTACGGACCCGCGCCCCTCACCGCTCAACACGAGCAAGGCGAACGGCATGATCCCGAGCCCACCGTACTGGAGGAGCGTGCCGAACCAGATATAGGGTACGCGGCGCCAACCAAGCACCGAGCGGTGTTGGTCGGAGTGGTAGCCCATGAGCGCGCGAAATGGCGCGAATAGCAGCGGTAGCGCGATCATCATCGAGACGATCCAGACCGGGACGTTCAACTCCACGATCATCACTCGATTGAGCGTGCCGTTCAGCAGCGCAAGCGCCATGCCGACCGACACCTGAAAAAGTGATAAACGCAATAGGCGAGGCAGCGGCAAGTCCACACTCGCCGCATCGGCGAACGGCAGGAATCGAGAGTCGATGGTAAAGCGAGGTCGCGCCATCATGCGTCGACCATCTGCGCTGGTTGGGCCGCAGGATTGTTGAGCACGGTCTGTTCGCTAGGTGCGAGGGCGCCGCCCTTGCGTGCCAGATAAAGCTTGTAGAAAAACTGCAGCGCATTGATCACGTAGGTTGCGTACGCAACCAGCGCGAGGAGCATCTGTTCACGGACCGGCAGTGCCGTCGTGAGCATGGCGTAGAGGTAGGCTGTGTGCAGCGCGATCACTGCCATGCTGACCACGTCTTCCCAGAAGAAACTCGGTGCGAACAACCAGACCCCGAAGATCTCTTTTTCCCAAATGGCACCGGTCACCATGATCGCGTACAGGAACAGAGTCTTGACGACGATGGAGACGGTCGCGGCGGTTTCGCCTTGTCCGCTTTGCAGAAACGACAGCACAAGCCAGACGCTGACGAGAAAGGCGAGCAGTTGCAGCGGTGCAAGTACGCCTTGCACGACCGTCCAGACCGAACGGTCGCGACGGGCGCGTTCCTCGGCGGTGTACAACGGTCGGCCCACGGGGGGCGATGCGGTATCGGGCATGGGTGGTCTCGCACCACGGATTCAGCCCGAATGTATTAAAGAGAACCGCGAATGTCAATTTAGGTTTACGTCTAGTAAAATTGACAAATTAGGGGTCGGGAGTATATATGTGTCAGGCTGCGACGAAAGAGGGGGGACTGACGGAAACAACCCCCTCCAACGGTACATGGAAGTCGTCGCGCGGACGGGGGCCAGCAGGCATCGAGCATAGACTCGGCCGTGGCTTGAGGATGACGGCATGACTGACTTCACGAATTCAGCGACGGCCTACGACGGTCGTCTCACGCTGCTTCGCACCATCGAGGGCGAAGTGATTCCACGCTTAGTGCTCGCTCACCTAGGGCGCGTCTCCGATGAAGCCTGCGACAACTCCGTTGCAATACGGCCCGGTGTTAGCGAGGTCCTACACCTGACTGAGCTCGTCATGTCGGGTCAGATGACCGAAGCAACATCCTATCTTCAGGGTCTTTTCTACCTCGGCATGCCGCCGGAAGCGGTTTACCTTGATCTGCTCGCGCCCGTTGCCAGAAAGTTGGGTGTGATGTGGGAGCGCGATCAGGTCGATTTCGTTGCGGTCACGTTGGGGCTGCGACGATTGCAGCAGTTAGCGCATCAAATCAGCGAAAACGCAGATGTTGGCGAGATGGCGACCACCAGGTCGGGATATCGCGCCCTGATCGTCACGCTACCTGGCGAGCAACATGTTTTTGGTACTCAGATCGTCGGTGACATGTTGCGCCGTGCTGGCTGGGATATCTGGGATGAGCCTGGTGCCACTGAGACGGATATAATCGGCCTCTCTAAAAACGAATGGTTCGCCGTGGTCGGGATTTCCATCAGCGCACCAGAACAACTGGAGCCTCTCGCCCTCATCATTCGACAGATTCGTCGTCAGTCGCTTAACCGGGCGGTACGCATCATGGTTGGCGGCCACTCGTTCGCGGAAAATCCCGACTGGGTTGCGCTAGTTGGTGCGGATGCAACGGCAACGGACGGACGAGACGCCGTCCTGAAGGCAGAACGATTATTGGAGTTGATGAGTCAAGGGAACTGACGCGGTCAAAAACATGTGAAAAAGTTCAAGGCGCCAAGGAAGGCCCTGAGTGATCTCGATGCCGACACGGTGGCTACCGTCGTCATGGCTGCAGCGGATATTTCGCTGATCATCGATCGTCGGGGTGTCATCAAAGATCTCGCGATAGGCCAGGCGGGGCTGTCTGCCGATCTGGAGCCCGATTGGATCGGGCGACCCTTCGCCGAGGTGGTCACCAGCGAGAGCGAGCCCAAGGTTCGCATGTTGCTCGCCGAGGGCGAGAACGCCGATCTGGCGGCGCGGCAAGTGAACCATCCCGTGCGCGGTGGTGCGACCATCCCCATCAGTTACAGCCTGCGGGCGCTTGGCAACGATGGGCTTCGGCTGGCCGTTGGGCGTGACCTGCGCGCTTTGGCAGAGTTGCAGCAGCGGCTGATCGAAGCCGAGCAGTCGCTCGAGCGCGATTACTCGCGTTTACGACTTGCCGAGACACGCTATCGACTCTTGCTGCAATCGAGTACTGACCCGATCTTGATCGTCGATGCGGCCACTCAAAAGATCGTCGACCTCAATTCGGGGGCAGCCAAATTATTGGGTGCCACGGCGCAGCGACTCGTCGGTCAAGCGTTTGGCGAAGGTCTAAAGCCCGCTTCGTCGCGGGCTTTTCTCGAGTGGATGACCAGTCTGCGCACGACGGGTAGGGCCGAGGTTTTACGAGTGCGTTTCGCTTTGGATAACAGCGAGCAGCGTATCGCCGGTGCCTTGTTCCGACAGGAAAACGTGTCGCACGTGCTGCTGCGAATCACGTCGGTCTCGGCGCCCGTGGCGGGGCAGGGCGAAAGCCCGATGCGCTTGACGGATATCGTACGCGCCTTGCCCGACGCCCTCGTCGTCACCGACGGTGATGGTCGCGTCTACGGGTGTAATCGCGCTTTCCTCGATTTGGCGCAACTCGCCACCGAGGAACAGGCGCGTAACGAATCGCTCGAGCGTTGGCTCGGCAGGCCGGGAGTCGATCTCGGAGTCTTGCTCGCCAATCTGAAGCAGCATGGCACTGTCCGCTTGTTCGCGACGAGTGTGCGTGGCGAACTGGGTTCTTCTGCCGAGGTCGAGATCTCGGCGGTGGCGGTGGGAACGTCCGCCGAACCGGTATACGGATTCGCCATTCGTAACGTCGATCGGCGGCGTGGTGCCGACACTCGACCAGGCAGAGAGCTGCCGCGTTCGGTCGAGCAGCTGACGGAGCTTGTGGGTCGCGTATCGCTGAAAGAGCTGGTTCGCGAGACGACCGATGTCATCGAACGGCTCTGTATTGAGGCCGCCTTGGAGCTGACCGCCGACAACCGCGCATCCGCGGCGGAGATGCTCGGTCTCTCGAGGCAAAGCCTATATGTGAAATTGCGTCGCTACGGGCTTGGTGACCTTGACGAGGCCGGTGTAAATACAGATTGACACTCTATAGTGTCATGGCTATGTTGCAGCCATGGCACGTCCGGCAAGCAGCGTTTGGACTCTGCGGATTCCCGCGAGCTCCGCCATGCTGGAACTGCTTAAGCCGGTTACCTGGTTCCCACCGATGTGGGCTTTCCTTTGCGGCATTGTTGCTTCGGGCGTTTCAGCTGAGGATCGCTGGGGCCTGATCGCCGCCGGCGTGTTTCTCGCCGGCCCGCTCATCTGCGGCACGAGTCAAGCCGTCAACGACTGGTTCGATCGGCATGTCGATGCCATCAACGAGCCGCGCCGTCCCATCCCTTCCGGTCGTCTGCCGGGTTTCTGGGGCCTCTACATCGCGATCTTTTGGACTGGTGTGTCCTTGTTCGTGGCATACCAATTGGGTCCCTGGGTGTTCGCCGCGTCCTTGCTTGGCATGGCGCTCGCGTGGGCCTATAGCGCGCCGCCGTTTCGTTTGAAGAAGAATGGTTGGTGGGGTAATTCGGCGGTCGCGCTGTGTTACGAAGGCGTGCCGTGGTTGACGGCCGTCGTGGTCATGACCGGCACTTTGCCGCGGATCGAGATCGTGGTGATCGCGCTGCTCTACAGCGTGGGTGCGCACGGCATCATGACGCTCAATGATTTCAAGTCGGTACAGGGTGATCGACGCATGGGCGTCGGTTCGCTGCCGGTTCGTCTTGGGGTCAATGTCGCCGCCCGAGTTGCCTGTGTCGTGATGATTGCGGCTCAGATCGCCGTCATCGCCTTGCTATATCTTTGGGCGCGTCCACTGCAAGCGGCCTTGATCGCTGGCTTGCTCATCGGCCAGATGTTGATGATGCGACGCTTGTTGCAACGACCCGCTGAACTCGACGTTTGGTACAACGCGCTCGGTGTGCCGCTTTATGTCGCCGGGATGATGGTCAGCGCTTTCGCTTTGGGTGACTTGCCATGAATCCTCAGCCGCTCGGTTGGTTCGGTATCTTCAGGTTAGGCCTCGTGCAGGCTGCCATCGGCGCTATCGTCGTCATCACGACCTCGACACTGAATCGTGTGCTTGTCGTCGAGTTGGCGCTACCTGCGATGATCCCCGGGGCGCTCGTGGCGCTGCATTATTTTGTGCAGATTCTTAGGCCGCGCCTCGGCTACAGCTCGGATATAGGCGGACGTCGCACACCTTGGATCATCGGCGGTATGGGCGTGCTCGGTCTCGGTGCCGTCATGGCCTCGCTCGCGACGGCGATGATGGCAACTCAGTTTTGGGCAGGTCTTGCACTCGCGGTGGTGGCGTTCCTCGTGATTGGCGGTGGCGTCGGTGCTTGCGGCACGGCGCTGTTGGTCTTGCTCTCCAAGAGTGTCGCGCAGACGCGCCTTGCGGCGGCCGCGACGGTCACCTGGGTCATGATGATCGTCGGTTTCATCGTCACCACGATCTTGGCAGCTAAAATGTTGGAGCCGTTTTCTTTGGCTCGCTTGGTCGAAATGACGGCGGTAGTCGCTGCAGCCGCATTTCTTGTCACCGTCATCGCCACCCGTGGTATCGAGTCATCCGTCGCACGACCGATACCCGGCATGGCACCGCTGCGTCGTGATGACACTGGCTTTCGTGAGGCCTTGCGTGCCGTTTGGCGTGAGTCTCACTCGCGTCGACTGACGAGTTTCGTTTTCATATCCATGTTGGCCTACAGCGCTCAGGATTTGATCCTCGAACCTTTCGCCGGTGCTGTCTTTGGTTTGACACCCGCTGAGTCGACGCGTCTGTCGGGGTTAATGAGTTCGGGCACGCTGATCGGAATGATACTCGTGGCGCTCATCTGTACGGTTGGTGCGAAGGCTAAGGTCGGTCGTCTGCGCCTGTGGACGATCGGGGGCTGCGTCGCCTCGGCAAGCATGTTGCTGACTTTGGCGGTAGCGGGGTTTGTGGGGCCTGCGTGGCCATTGCATCCGACGGTCTTCCTGCTGGGTCTTGCCAACGGTGCTTATGCTGTCGCGGCGATCGGCACCATGATGGGTTTGGTGGGTCGCGGCCGCGAGAGCCGTGAAGGCACCCGGATGGGCTTATGGGGCGCAGCTCAGGCGATGGCGTTTGCCGTCGGCGGATTGGCCGCCACGGGTCTCGTTGATCTTGCGCGATGGGCGTTCGAGTCGGTGCCGCTCGCGTATGCCGTGGTCTTCGTCGGCGAAGCGGCTTTGTTCGTGTGGGCAACGGTCTTCGCCGTGCGCTTGAGTCGCGAGGATACAGCCGGACTCGTCGAGGTCGATCTGCAAGAACGCTCGGCCGTCTATGTGACCGAAGCCGGTCGGGGGTGACCCATGGATGAATTCGATGCCGTCGTGATCGGTGGTGGGCCCTCTGGTGCAACTGCAGCCGACGATTTGGCGCGTGCCGGATGGCGGGTGTTGCTGGTCGATCGTGCAGGTCGCATCAAGCCCTGTGGCGGAGCGATTCCGCCGAAGTTGGTCGAAGAATTCGATATCCCCAACGAATTACTAGTCGCTCGGATCCATTCGGCGCGCATGATTTCGCCTTCGGCGCAGTGCGTCGACATGCCGATCGATGGTGGCTATGTCGGGATGGTCGATCGCGAGCCCTTCGATGAATGGTTGCGTGAGCGCGCGGCTCGTCACGGAGCTACGCGTTTGGCGGGAACGTTTCGTCGTATCGAGCGCGATGAAGATGGCGATGCCATCGTCATCATTGAGCCCAAAGCCGGCGGCGCCGACTTGTCAGTGCGTGCGCGGGTGATCCTTGGCGCCGATGGCGCGCGGTCCGAGGTTGCCAGGCAATCGATCAGCGGCGCGGACGAAGTTCCGTTCGTCTATGCGTATCATGAAATTCTGCGTACCCCCAAGACCTCGATCGATCCCACTCGTTGTGATGTCTATTACGACGGCAAGTTATCGCCTGATTTCTATGCTTGGGTATTCCCGCATGGCTCTACGATCAGCGCCGGTGCAGGCACTGCTATCAAGGGTTTTTCGATCAGGCACGCGGTCGGTGACTTACGTCGTGTCGCGGGTCTCGGTGATGCTGAGATCGTGCGCCGCGAGGGTGCGCCCATTCCTTTGAAGCCGATGCGTCGTTGGGATAATGGTCGAGATGTGCTCGTTACCGGCGATGCTGCCGGTGTTGTTGCACCCGCATCGGGCGAGGGCATTTATTACGCGATGGCTTGTGGTCGTATGTGCGCGAAGGCTATCGATCAGTTCTTGTCGACGCGTAATGCCCATGCGCTGCGCAAAGCACGCAAGGAGTTTTTGGCGGCGCACGGGCGGGTATTCTGGGTGCTCGGTCTGCTGCAGCGGTTTTGGTACACCAACGATCGGCGCCGCGAGCAGTTCGTGAAGATGTGCCGCGACCCCGATGTGCAACGGCTCACCTGGGAAGCGTACATGCGTAAGGAATTGGTGCGTCGTAGCCCGATGGCGCACTTACGAGTCTTTTTCAAGGATGTGGCGCAATTGCTCGGCCTCGCGCCCGGCTGACATTCATGTTGCCCGATTTTCTGGTCGCTGCGATCGCAAGCGGCCGCTTGTTCGAGTGGGTCGTGATCCTCGTGATACTCGAGGGGCTCTTTCTCCACTGGCTTTGGCGGCGCCACGCCGTCGGCCTTCCTTGGCATCACCTCATTGGCAGTTTCGTGTCAGGCGCTTGTCTGATGCTTGCCGCGCGTGCCGCTGTGGTCGATGCGCCGAGTGTTGAGATTGCGACCTGGTTGGCTTTGTCGCTAATCGCGCATCTCACTGACTTGGGCTTACGCTTTCGTCGTCGTTGATGTCGATGGGAAGGGCGGAAAGCTCAACAGAGCGAGGCAACCTAGCACCAATAGGCCGCACAAGGTGAACATCGCGGCCGAGTAACCGCCGCGCTCGACGATCATGGCTGTGGCGAGTGGCCCAACACCGCCGCTCAAAGAATAAATCCCGTAGAAGCTGCCGTAGATTCTCGAGAAATGCAGCATGCCGAAGTAGCGGCTGTTGAGATAGGCCAAAACATCGACTTCAGCACCGACAGCGAGGCCGATCATGAGCGCCGCGACGACGGCGAGCCCATCGGGAATATCCATCGCGAGCATCGCTAGCCCAGCGATGGGTGCCAGTAAAAATGCCAGCGCGACATGGGGTGCGAAAAATCGATCCATCAACCAACCGGTGACGAGTCGTCCGGTCGTGACGGCGAGGAACATCATCGACTGCGCCATCGCAGCGGCCATCGGTGAGATGCCGCGACTCGTAAGCAGCGGCACGAGGTGCATCAGTGCGCTTTGAATGGCGAAGCCGATGACGAAAAACGTCAGTAGAATGATCCAAAAAGTTCGGGATCGAACGGCCGCACCGAGCGTGATTCCAGTGGCGGGCTGAGCGATCGCCGAGTGGCGTGAGTCGTCGATATCACCGTCGGGTCTTTGACCGAGATTCGCTGGATCGTCGCGCAGTAGCCAGGCGATGGTGGGTAAAGCGATGACGCCGATGGCGATTGCGAGCAGCACATAGGCCATTCGCCAGCCATAGGCTTCGATCATCGCCTGCACGAAAAGTGGCCAAATGAAACCGCCGATACCCACTCCAGATAGGGCAATGCCAAGCGCAAGGCCGCGGCGACGATCGAACCAGAGTGTGATCACCCGCGCGAAGGCCACGTGAGTGGTACCGAGCGCGAATGCCGACAGCAGGAAGTAGCGAAGGTAAAAACTCCAGATGTCGGGGCCTTGCAATGCAAACGAGGCGAAGATGGCGATTTCACACACAAAGCCCACGAGAATGACGCGCTTGGCACCGAAGCGATCGACGATGGCACCCATCAGGGGCGACATCAATGCAGCGGTGAACGTGACCGCGATGAGTGCCGCAAAGGCGGCGCTCTGTGACCAACCCGTTTCGAGTCGGATCGGACCGACAAAGATGCTGAACGTGGAAGCGCCAAGCGTGGCGATGCCGCAGGCGAGGCCTACGGTCGCTGCCAACACGACGCGCCAACCATCAAAACGGTGCTCGGTCATGGCTGATCCCCCCAATGCCAATGAGCGTCACTGTAACGCGCTGTTAGACTCGTGCCTACTTGGGTGATCGTGATCAACCACCACACACGGAGCAGCGATGATTTATCTCGTCTACCGGATGCGCCTCAGCCCTCAAGCTCAACAAGACATGCCCGGTTTCTGGAAGTGGCTGGAACAGCGCGAGAGCTGGTTCTACCGGGACCTGCCGATGGTGCGGGGCGTCCGCTGGTTCGTCACCGTGATTGGTGAGATCTACACGCTCGAGTGTTGGGCTGCTTTCGAGTCCGAGGCCGACTACGGTCGGTATCGATCAGGCCTCGCGACGCTGAAGAAAAATGACGACTGGGAGCGCACCCGCGTGAGTCAGGGCGACTGGTGGGAGTTTCTCGACTCGCGGCTAGTGGCTGACGTGCCGTGTTCCGTGGGCTTCGGTCAATTCGGTGCTGGCAACTCGAGCCATTCACCGGCAGCGCCGATCACGACCTGAACTCGATCCGGGGATTGAATCCCCCCGACGTCGAAGCTGACCATGGCGATGCCCGGCGGCAGCTCGCCATCGCGCCGCGGACGGGGCTGCGATGCGCTCGGATGTTCGTCCACCTCGATCAAGTGAAATCTCGGTAGCTTGACGATACCGAGCGGCACGCGGGCATCATCACCGAGCGCAAATTCATCATTGATGATGCGCACGTTGACCGGCGCCGGCGGCAGCGTCGGCGTCGCAAGCTGATTTCGATAGAAGCCGAGCATGGCTTCGATGTCAGGGCCACCCAGGATGGCAATGAAAGGCTCGTCGACTCGCCGTTCTGCCGGACGCAGATCGAGCAAAGCCTTGTGGGTCGGCAGTGACGTGAAGTAGATCAGCTCGCCCGCCGGACCGATTACCTGCATGGCATGTAGATCCGGATCGAAGGGCAGCGGCCTCGGTGGAATGACAACTCTGAACGCGCTGCCTGCGAAATCTTTGGCGAGTTCATACGGGTTTTGGCAAAGCACTTCCATTGCGTTCCAGCCGTGCCCAAGTAGCGGTAGTCCGGGGTGGTGCATTTGCTCGATGAATCGTACGAAACAACCGGGCCCGGTTGAGGCAGGCACTTGCATCTCGACATAGCGACGACCGGTCATATTGGGTGTACGCCATTGCCCTGCTGTCACGGCTGTGATGATGCCCTCATCGCAAACGATATAACCCAAGTGCGCCGCGTAGCTCGCGGCCGTGGCCACGGGGTCGGCTGCCGTGATCGTGAAACCGGTCAGGCGATTCAAGTTGGCGCTCACTTTCGAGCACCAAAGAAAAACCAGCGAATACCGGTCGTCAAGCGACCCGTCTTGTCAGAGTTGACCGCGTGCGTTTGCGAGAGGGCCTCACGCCAGCGCGTCTCGCCCAAAGCGTTCCACGATGGCACTACCGCCTGCAGGTAATCGCCGGGCGCGAAACCCGCAGCGGACACCAGTGCCGACAGTTTCGAGGCACGGAAAGCTTGATAGAACGGTTCGTTATTGTAGTGACCGTCCCAGTCCAGATAGAACGAGTCCCACGCGGACAGCTGATCATCCGGTGGTAACTCCATGTGTAGCATGAGACCGCCAGGGCGGAGCACTCGATACGCCTCGCGCAAGATCTGCGGAGTCTCCTTCTTCGGAATCTCGTGCAGGAACATCGACGAGAAGACGATATCGAAAGACCCGTCGGGAAAACGCAGCTGCCCCGCATTCATCTGCTGAAAATCCACCGCAGCGCCGATCGAGCGGGCCCTCGCGTGTGCGAAACGCAGGCACGGCGCCGCCACATCGATACCGAAGACTTCCGCATTCGGATAAGTCTCTTTCCACGGCAGCGTGTTGTGCCCCACGGTACAGCCGAGATCGAGTACCCGTTTTACGTGCAGATCGGGCATCGTCGCGGCGACGTACCGCGAGATCGATCTACCGATATCGCCAAGATCGGGTCCGAAGAGTCCGAATGTCGAGATGCGTAATCGTTGATCGTAGACGAGGCCCATGGTGGCATCGTCCGACTCGTACTCGGTGTGGTAACTGCCCGGCATCAAGTGAATATCGATTGCCGACACCGAGCGAGGGATCTCGAGTGTTGCATCCAAGCTCAGACTACCGGGTCCTCTACCGCGTGCGAGGTGACGCACTCGCTCGTTGATTTTGGTTGCGGCTCTCTCGATGCCAGGTTGTACCGTTTGGTAGAGCATGTCTTGCGAGGTGGTGCGCAGAGCGGAGTAAAACCGGAACGAATCTCGCCCTCGCATGGCAGCGTGGATATCGCGCGAGGAGGGCTTTTTGCCAAGCTTCGGTTCGACGTGATCACGATAGTCGCGCTTGATCCAATCGGCGCCTTGATCGAGAACGCAACGACGCAAATCTCGTACGAAAGCGGCTCGAGCGCGATCATCGCGGTGCGTTGCAACCTGCAGGTCTGCCAGAGGTGACGGTGTACGCTGGTTCACACTCATAATGTAGCAATCGCTGAGCCTGAACTCCTAACTCCTGCTGTAAATCTGAATCGACCGGTGAGCGGGCGAAAATCACGTCAGATAGTCTTCAGCGCGCAAGAGAGTTCGCCCCCAAGTGTCACATCGACGCAACACTCTGGAAACCGTTCCGGGGTTCCGTTAGCGTACGGGGGTCGCGCCCACGTCGGGTGTGCCAATAGGGGAGACAGGAATGATCGTTTTCAAGAAGGGAATGACCTCGTTGGTCGCGGGTCTCGCGATCGCGAGTGCAGCAGGGACTGCGACGGCGGCACCTGAACCGCAAGAATCCCAAGCTTCGGGCAGCTTGCTCGATGAGATCGTCGTCACGGCGCAACGTCGCGAAGAGCGCGTGCAAGACGTGCCGATCGCCATCTCTGCGTTCTCTGCCGATCAGCTCGAGAAGCTGAACGTCACCGAGACTCTCGATATGGTCAAGTTGATCCCGAACTTGCTCGGCTTCAACAACACCGGCCTCGGTACCGCTAACGGTTACTACTTGCGCGGCATCGGTAACACCGAGTCGATCGCGACTTTTGATCCGCCGGTAGGAACTTACGTCGATGACGTATTCCTTAGCCGTCAGAATGCCAACAATCTTGGCCTGTTCGATGTCGAGCGCATCGAAGTGTTGCGCGGTCCGCAGGGCACGCTGTTCGGTCGCAACACCACCGGTGGCGCCATGAACGTCATCCTGCGCGCTCCGGGCGAGGAGATGGGCGGCTATGTGGAAGCAGGCTTTGGTGAATACAACCAGCGCAGCTTCCGCGGCACGATCGACCTGCCGGTGTCCGACACCGTTCTGACCAAGCTGTCGGTCTACTCGATCAAGGACGATGGTTACGTCTCGAATCCGATCACGGGTGAGGACAATATCAACGCCACCGACACCATGGGCGTGCGCGGTTCTATGCGCGTGCTTGTCTCTGATGCGGTGACGTGGGATCTCGCAGCCCAGTACTCGCAAGACAAGGGGCTCAACATCCTCAACTTCGCCCGCGGTTCGGGCTCGGCCTACCGTGGTGGCGCGGTCGCCAACGGTCTCGTGTCGATTCCGGCGGGTGGCCCGCAGGTGGCTTTGGTGCCGCAGCGAGCGGGTCTCCCGGCGACGTCGTCAGGTGCGCAGAGCGTCGAAGCGCGTTGCCTTGGCACCGTCACTAGCGACCGCTTTACCTGCACGGGTTTGCGTCAGACGGGCACGCCGCTCGCGAATCTGATCACGGGTGACAAGCGCTTCTACAACCTCGGTAACGATGTTGAGAGCACGATGATCACCTCGAACATCAAGTGGCAGTCGTCGGTGGGTGAGTTCAGCTTCATCACCGGTTACGTCGACATGTCGCAGAAGTTCGCGATCGACTTCTTTAACGGCACGGGCGTGAAGACCGCGGCCGGTGGCACGCAGCCGACCAACCCGGTGGGTGGCTTCGTCATTGCCAACGACGGTGAGCACAGCCAGTTCAGCCAGGAAATCAAGCTGACGGGTGAGATCGGCGAGGGCACTCGCTACGTCGCCGGTATGTACTTCTTCGACGAGAAGAACGTCACCGACTTCGCGGATCTCTTCAGCCTTTCGCCGACGCTGACGTTGGTTCTTGAGGATCGCATCCTCAACAACCGTGCTGATGCCATGGCGATCTACACGCAGTGGGACTTCACGCCGTTCGAGAAGGCAACCCTCACCTTGGGCGGTCGTTACACCGACGAGACCAAGAAGGTGGCCTTCACGGCCAATGCGGCCCCGGGTATTGCTGCCGCTCCAACGGCTGCAACGCGCGTCAACACGGCGAACTTGATCGCTGCCGGTATTCCCTTGGAGCTGAACACGGCGCTCTTCACGCCGCGTATCGCCTTCAAGTACGACGTGAGCGACGACATGAACGTGTTCGCTTCGGCAACTCGCGGCTTCAAGTCGGGTGGTTGGAACGCTCGCGGTACGGCGCCGGTTGCGAATCAGCCGTTTGCTCCTGAGACGGTGTGGTCCTACGAGTTCGGTCTGCGATCCGAGTGGCTTGATCGCACGCTGCGCTTGAACCTGACGGGATTCGTCCTGGACGTCGAAGATCTGCAGACGCCGGCCGGTTTCGTGGCTCCGAGCGGTGCCATCTCCTTCATCACCCGCAATTTTGCGGGTATGAAGAACAGTGGTGTCGAAGCGGAGCTCATCTACGCACCGACCGAAAATCTGAACTTGTTCCTCTTTGCGGGTTCGCAAGATGCCAAGTATCAGGATGTGTCGCCGTCAATCCTGACGCAACAGGTCTCGTGTAAGGCTGCTATCGCGGGCACCGGTGGCCGTGCAGGTGACTGCAACAACGGCATCATCAATCCCTCGGGAGAGATTCCGGAGCCTGTTCGTGCACCGGATACGCTGGCCTTGGGTGCAAGCTACAGCCTCAACATCGGCGAGAACCTGCGTCTGACGCCGAATGTGTTGTGGGCCTTCACTGGCGATAACAACGTCGCTACGAATGGCGCGCCCGCGGGTCTCGTCGAGGCCTACGACACGCTCGATGCGGGTATCACCCTCGAGAATGCGTCGGGTGGCTGGCGCATCCAGGCGAACTGCCGCAACTGCACCGACGAAGTGCAGGTCGTGTCCGTGTTGTCGGATCTCGCTTACATCCAGGCTCCGCGTAGCTGGAACGTGACCTTCAAGTACGACTTCGGCGCTCGCCGTCGCTGATCGTCACTTCGATCTGATCGATCGATGAAACCGGGGTGGCCTAGCCACCCCGGTTTTTTTATGGCGGTTATTTTGTGGCTCGCGCCGCAACCGCTTCGATTTCGATTCGTGCTTCGGGTACCGCGAGTGCTTTAACGTACACGAGCGTGCCCGCCTGCTTTCCGTTCGGGTTGTATTTGCGGCCGGCTCGGATCACGGCTGGCAGATCGGCGGCATCGGTCAGATAGACAGTGGTTTTGACGAGATCCTGCATCGTCATCCCCGCATCCGCGAGGGATTTAGCGATTCGCTCGTAGACGATCTCCGCCTGTGCATCGCTGTCAGTGGGTGTTTTCCCGTCGGCGCCCGTGGCGGTTTGACCGCTGATGTACAAAATTCTCGATCCCTGCGGGATCTCGACTGTCCGGTGTGTATAGCCGCCGCTCGGATTGCGGATGAGGTTGGTAGACGCCGCGTTTGGATCGGGCGACTGCGCTAGTCCTACGGTGCTCACGACCAGGCAGGCGATCGTGCAGATATGGCTCAACGAAATCCCGTGCATTTCGATTCTCCGTGTTGTCGTCCTTTGTTAGCATCGCACGCATGAACGAAATTTTGCTGTTTTTGGGTGGGATCGTCGCGCTCGTGCTCGGTGCGGAGTCACTGGTCCGCGGCGCTTCCAAGCTGGCGCTGTCCTTTGGTATCTCGCCATTGGTGGTGGGTCTGACGGTTGTTGCCTTTGGAACCAGCGCGCCGGAAACAACGGTATCGGTCTCGGCGGTACTCACCGGACAAACGGATATCGCGGTCGGCAACGTCGTCGGCAGCAACATCTTCAACGTCTTGTTCATTCTTGGAGTCGCTGCGCTGATCGTTCCCTTGCGAGTGGATGCACAGGTGATCCGACAAGAAGTGCCGATGATGATCGCGGCATCGGCGCTGCTGTTGCTGTTCGTTCTGGATCAGCAGGTGTCGCTCTTCGAGAGTGTATTCCTGTTCGTGTTGTTGATCGGCTACACGACGTTTCTCGTCGTTCAATCGCGGCGTCAATCCGCTGTGGTTCAGTCGGAGTATGCCGCTGAGATCAAACCCGCGGAGCAGTCTGCTTGGGACGCTAAGCTGCCGGTGCAAATAGCACTCGTGTTGATCGGGCTTGCGCTGTTGATTGTCGGATCGCGTTGGTTAGTAACAGCGGCCACCGGTTTTGCGCGTGAGCTTGGCATCAGCGAATTGGTGATCGGTCTGACGATCGTCGCAGCCGGTACATCGCTCCCCGAGGTCGCTGCCTCGGTTTCGGCCGCTCTGAAGGGCGAGCGAGACATTGCAGTCGGCAATGTGATCGGTAGTAACCTTTTCAATATTTTGGGTTGTGTCGGCGCTGCAGGTATTGCCTCAGGAGCCGCGGGTCTATCGATCGGTGCTGCCGTGGTCAGCTTCGACATCTGGGTGATGTTGGCCGTGGCGTTTGCTTGTTTGCCTATTTTCGTCAGCGGCCGCGAGATCGAACGATGGGAGGGCGGGCTGTTCCTGCTTTACTACCTCGTCTACGTGGCGTATCTCATCCTGTCCGCGCAGCAACACGATCAATTACAAGCGTTCTCGTCGGTGATGTTGTCGTTCGTGGTGCCAATTACCATCGTGACTTTGGTGGTATCGATGATTCGACGGCCTGCGGCCGGTAGTTGAGCGTGAGTGGCAGTAGCGTCGAAGTCGCGTCTCGCTGGTCGTGGCGTGATCGAGTCGTGCTGCTGCTTTTGTCGCTGGCGATCCTCTTCGATGGAATGGACAACCAAGTCTTGGGCTTGGTCGCGCCCGCGATTCTGGCGGAATGGCAATTGGATAAGGGTACCTTTGCGCCCGTTCTTGCCGTCGGTCAGTTTGGGATGATGATCGGCACGCTTCTTGGTGGGTTATGGGGTGATCGAGTCGGGCGAAAGCAGGCGCTGCTTTGCTGCGTCTTCCTGTTCGGCGCTGCGACTTTGGCGATGTCCTTTGTCGGCACGGTCGAATCTTTGTTCGTGTTGCGATTAGCAGCCGGTATCGGCATGGGCGGCGCGCTACCCAATGCCGCTGCCCTCGCGGCGGAATGCACACCGCCACGCTATCGTGTCGTCGCCGTCACCACCACGATTGTGTGCATTCCGTTGGGCGGTGTCGTCGGTGGTGCGTTGGCGGCGGAGATTCTGCCGGCTCAGGGTTGGCGGGCGATGATGCAGTGGGCGGGCGTGTTGCCGTTGGCCTTGCTGCTCGTTCTGTGGCGCGGCCTGCCTAATGATCTCCCGCGAGATGCTCTGTCGGCGACGGCATCAGGCGAGTCGATCCGTCAGATTCGTGCTCTGCTCAGTCGAGATCGACGACACGATACGTTGGCGCTGTGGTGTGCCTTTGGCTTTTGCTTGATGGCAATTTATGCGAGCTTCAGTTGGCTTCCCACCATGTTGGTCGAGGCAGGGCGCGATATCGCCGAGGCCAGTCGTGGCTTGATGTATTTCAACCTCGGCGGCGTGATCACCGCCTTGTTGGCGGCAGGTTTGATGACTCGTTATGGTTCACGTAAACCCTTGGCGCTGATGACAGGGCTTGCAGCGGTCTTGAGCGTGATATTTTTGCTCGGCGACTTTGATGGCGCATCGCCTGAGTTGGTACTGGTGTTGCTGGCGTTACTCGGTGGTTGTATCAACGGGGTACAGACCACGTTGTATGCGTTGGCTGCTCATCTCTATCCGGCATCGATTCGCGCAACCGGCATCGGAGCGGCTTCCAGCATCGGTCGGTTGGGTGGAGTCTCCAGTGCTTTTTTCGGAGCCGCACTGCTGACGGCGTTCGGTGGCGCTGGGTTCTTTGTGCTGTTGTTTCTAGCCATGTGCGTGACGTTATTGGCGTTGCTTGTACTGCGTAATCACATTTAACGAGTACCCAAACTAACGGATACCCGAAATTTGACCCGCGCGGGGCGATTGGTACACCCTCGGTCTGGGGGTAAACATGACCGAATCGACGGATTGGCCGAAGCCTCGGGTGGCGTGGTACGCAGTAGCAGTCTTGTTGCTGGCCTACACCTGTTCGTTCATCGACCGCACGATTCTGTCTCTGCTCGTCGAGCCCATCAAAGCGGACCTTGGCCTCTCTGATACCGAAATCGGGATGCTGCACGGCCTCGCTTTCGCATTGTTTTACACCCTGATGGGCATCCCGATTGCGATGCTCGCCGATCGTTACAGCCGTCGGACGATCATCGCCGGTGGCATCGCTTTTTGGAGTATCGCCACCGCATGTTGTGGGCTCGCTAATCGCTTTTCGCATCTTTTCATCGCGCGAGTCGGCGTGGGCGTCGGTGAGGCAGCGCTCTCGCCAGCAGCCTTTTCTTTGTTGGCCGACTCATTTCCTCCGCAGAAGATCGGCCGTGCGTTGAGCGTTTATTCGACCGGTGTTTTTCTCGGCGCCGGGCTTGCGTTCATCATCGGCGGTGCGGTGATCGGCCTGATCAAGGGCTCCGATGGCATCGAATTGCCGCTCGTGGGTCAGGTAGAGGCATGGCAGGCGGCGTTTATCATCGTGGGGCTGCCGGGTTTGCTACTGGCGTTGTTAGTGCTCACGATCGCCGAGCCCATACGACGCGACGCTGACAAAACGCCGGCGCCACCCGTGGCGAAAGTCTTCGGATATCTCGCTGAGCATCCGCGTTTGTTTTTCTGTCACTTTCTCGGCTTTGCTTTGTTGAGTGCCGCCTTTAATGCGGTATCCGGTTGGGGTCCGGCGTTTTTGCAGCGGCAGTTCCAGGCTGATGCGCCGACGGCGGGACTCGGTTTAGGTATTGCCGTGCTGGTCTTCGGAACGGCGGGTCTGTTGGTGGGTGGGTGGCTTACTGATCGAGGGCGACAGCGTGGTTGGTTGGATGCGGCACTGCGTGTGGGCGTGCTGAGCGGACTCGGTCTCATTCCTTTCGGATTGTTGGCAACCAGCGCTGACTCCGTCTGGCAGGCCGTTCTTTGGCTCTGTCCGTTTATGTTCTTCGCCAGCATGGCCTTTGGCGGTGCAGCCGCTGCCATTCAATTGGTTGCTCCGGTACGGATGCGCGCGGTCGTCTCGGCGTTGTATCTGTTTTTCAACAATTTACTCGGTATCGGGCTTGGGCCGATGGTGGTGGCGTTGGTCACCGACTATGTTTTTGTTGATGAGAAGATGTTGTCGGCATCGATCGCATGGGTGACGAGCTCGATGGGGTTGCTCGCTGCATTGGTGCTGTATTGGGGTTTACGACCGTATCGGTCGGCATTGGAAATGACTCGAGGTGAATGATGGCTAGTCCCGGATCCGTAGCGCAGTGGCATGATGAAGTGGATGTTTTGATCGCGGGATTCGGTGTTGCCGGCTGCGCCGCAGCACTCGGTGCGAGAGATGCCGATGCAGCCGCGAGGATCTTGATCGTGGAGAAAATGCCCGAGCACCTCGCCGGCGGTAACGGGAGAGTGTCAGGACAATCGTTGCTGATTTCGCACGACGCCGAGGCGCTCTACCAGTATCAAAAGAATATGAGCGTCAAGAATCCCGTGCCTGATGAGATGCTGCGCGAGTGGGCGCGGCAGATGGCCGAGCTTGAGCCCTATATTCTCGAGCGATGTGCTGAGGCAGGCACCGAGTTTGTTCGTGGCAGCGGCTGGAGCGGCGGGGAAGCGGTTTACGAGTTTCCCGAATTCGGCGCCGAAAATGCAGTGGCCTATAACTCGTTCGTCAAGCCGATACCGAGTGGGGTGTGGATCACCATGAAGCGTTGCGTTGAGCGCCGCGGAATTCCCGTCCGATTCGACTCACCCATCGTCGATCTGGTGCAGGATCCAGACACGCTCGAAGTGGTGGGTGCGATCGTCGAGCAGGGCGGTGTGCGTCGCGCGATCAAAGCCAAGGGCGGCGTCGTGCTCGCAGTAGGCGGCTATGAAAATAATCTGACCATGCAGCGTGATTACTACGGGCTGCCGGAGGCTTACCCTTTCGGCTCACCCGCCAATACCGGTGACGGTCTGAAACTCTTGCAGAAAGCAGGGGCTGATCTCTGGCACTTGCGCAACTTCGGTCAGTCCGGTGGTATCTGGCCTGCGATCAAGGTGCCGCAGTGGCCGACCGTCTTTATGCGCCGACATCTATGGCAGACGTTCAGTTGGATTGATATCGATGCCGAAGGGCAGCGTTTCTATAACGAGGGTGCGCCGCTCTACTACACCCATTACAAAGAAAAGCGTCACGGACATTGGGTGGATACGCCGTTGCCGCGCGCTTTGCCGGTGCACATGATCTTCGACGAAACGACACGTGCCCATAACTGCCTCATTACCCAGGCGATGACCTGGAATACCGTGGTCGAGGGCTACGAATGGTCTGACGACAACACGGTCGAGATCGAGAAGGGTTGGGTGTTACGGGCGGATTCGATCGAGGAACTCGCCGTGCTGATGGGACGAGATCCTGTCGGCATTCGAGCGACGGTGGATCGTTACAACTCGGCTTGCCGAGATGGCGTTGATCCGGATTTTGGACGACCCGATTTTTCACTGCAGGCAATCGAAAATCCGCCGTACTACGCCGTGCGAATCGAACCGGGCATCGTTTGCACTAGCGGCGGTGCGCGTCGCAACATCGAGTCCGAAGTGCTGGATCATCGAGGTCTGCCGATCTGCGGTCTCTATGAAGCCGGCGAACTCGGTTCAATGATGTCGGATCTCTATCAGAACGGCTCCTATCTCACTGAAGCCATGATCTCCGGTCGTGCAGCGGGAAGGAACGCCTCTGCGCGGGCGCGGCGTAGTCAGATCGCAGCGTAGTCAGATTTATAGACCTAATACGCCAGGATTCATTTGTTGATGCGGATCTAGGGTCGCTGCGAGCTGTTTATAAACTCGCTGCTGCACCCCATCGAGACTCGCCGCAAAGGGATACGCGCGGCCGACTTGGAAGTGACCGGCGCCGAGTGGCTTCCATGCATCCATGATGGCCTGACGGAGCTTCGTAACCTGACTGCGTGCTGACGCATTCGATGGATTGCGGGGAATACGTTTGGCGACTTTGTCTTCCAGCGTGTCGAAGTGCAACGGCTCGAGTTCGTCCTGCCAGAAAAACATCGGTTCCATTAAGGTCGTCGTGCTACCCACGGCTGAGAAGAGCGTGGCGGAGGTAATGCCAGCCGCTGTCATTTCCGTTTCGAAGGCCTCCAGCGTTTCGAGGTAGGCGCGGTAACCCGCCTGAGCGCGATCGACATTGAAAAGACCGTGGACAGGTACCCAGCGTTCGCCGTTAGGCCCCAGGATGCCGTTCAGCGGAGTGAATGGCGTTGCCATCATGACTTTCGGAATCGTGTTCTCGATTTCACGCCCCCCGAGATCGCTCGCGATCCGTCGGACTTGTGCGATCTTGGTATCGACGGTGTGAGTATCGAGTCCTTCGCACATGACGTGCTGGGTGAAGCCCGCATCGCCCAGAAATCCGCGCCCAGCCAAAGATATCTCAGCGATGCTACGCAAGCCCTTGAGGGTGGAGCCGCTGCCGCGCAAAACCTTAGACAGCGTACGAAAGTCATCGGCAAAGCTGCTGCGTCGGGTGCGTACGTTGGCAAGTAGGGGATCGAAGCCGACTTGTTGAATGGCGAGCCGGCGCCGGGCGATCGACTGCATCGACTCGAGCAAATTGACGGGTTGCTCGAACGAGAACGAGACGCTGTCGGTAGCAACCGGAATTGGTTCGACGGCCAGTGCGATGCGTAGTTTGACGCCGAAGCGGCCGCAGTCGCCGACGAGAAGGGATGTCAGGTCGGGACCGAAATAGCGCGAGCGACCTTCATCGCCCCGCGACAGCACGCCGGTGCGCAGCACGGTGCCGTCGGCGAGTAGTACTTCGAGGCCGAGTGTCGACTCCGCCGCAGAACCATGCAGCCCGGAGCCCCAGAAGGCGGCATTCTGCGAGATCGCTCCGCCGACCGTGGCGCGCAAGCCTGACAATGGACCGCCGAATACCGCGCGCAAGCCTTGCGGGTGCAGGGCCTCGTGTAGCTGCTGCCAGGTCACGCCGGCGTCGACCACCACCCAACCATTGGCGAGTGTTGCAAGATCGATCTGCGACAGTTGACGCATATCGATCATGACGACCGGGCGTGAATCTTCCGCGAGCACGTAGCCGCCGGTATAGGACATGCCACCACCACGCGCGACGACGACGCAGCCCTCACGCAAGTTTTGCCCGATGGTTTGGATTGCATCCTCTCGATTCAGAGGCGTGACGACTCGAGTCGGTACCGAGCCTCGATAAAAGAAATCGTGGTCGAACAGTTGCTGCGTCATCGAAGCTCCCGATCTGCCGTGTTGCCGTGCAGGCGCATCGCCACGAACGTTTTGAGACTGGATTCAAGCAGCGCGCGCTTTTCCTGAATTCTTTTGCAGGGGCCGCCGATCGCCACGAAAAGCGGTCTTTGCAGCGAGTCTTGCGGAAGGTGACATGCTACGGTCGCCACCTCCGGATTCAGCGTACCGAGGTTCCACGCGAGTGAGGCGCGTTGACTTGCGCGCACGTCGCTGAGCACCGACGACAGCTCCGGGACTGCGGCGCGTTTCTCACTGGCGGCGCGACGATGCATCGCTCTGATGGTGGAGGGGGGGAGAGTCGATAGATAGCTCGTTCCGGTGGCTGAGCCGAAGATGGGAAATCGTTCACCGACCACGGGCGACCAAGCGATTCCGGCGGGCCCTTCGAATACGGCAACGATTTCGACATCGAGATCCGTCGGCGTGCAAAGCACCGTGGTTTCACCTGAGGTGGCAGCGAGTTCTCGCAACGCATCACGTAGCCCCGCATGTCCGAACCAGGAGGATTCCAACCACGAGCCGAGTGACGAGAAGCGAGCAGTCGGGAAATAGGTCGCACTGCGTCGGTCTATCGACAGGAGGTTCAAACCGACCAGGGTGCGCAGCAGGTCTGCCGTGCTGGAGCGCGGCGCTTCGATCAGGCGGGCAATCTCGGCGCTGCTCAAGGGTTGTTTAGCTTTGGCGAGCGCATCGAAAACCCGAAAGCTGCGGGTCACGGAAACCGAAGTGTCATTCATGTCGCAATATACGTGTATTCGTTCGATAGGTTGGCAGGACTGGATTTGTTAGTCCGCAGTCTATGACAATGTGGCCGGTAAGTTCACACTTCATTTCGTCATTTCATTGGGGACGACGCATGAGCGGTTACATCGACATCGTTTGCAACCTTTACGATCCGGAAGCAGTCCGCAAGGGTCAGACCGGCATCGACAATGCTTTCAAGAAGCAGGTTCGGATGGATCGCCGGCTGTGGGGCGGCATTCCGGTCAGCGACTATCTTCGCAAGATGGATCGCGCCGGCATCGAGCGATCACTGCTGATCGCCGTGCGAGCAGGTGACATGAACGTCGCCGGCTCGTTTGAAGTGCCGTACGAGCGCGTGCACAAGGTCGTCAATAAATACCCTGATCGTTTCTCCGGCTTGGCCGGCGTCGACCCCTTTCGCGGGATGAAAGGACTTCGCGAGCTGTCCTTCGCGGTGAACGAACTGGGTTTCGTCGGCGCACACCTGTACCCGCACTGGTTTGGTCTTGCGCCAGACCACGCGAAGTACTATCCGTATTACGCCAAGTGTGCCGAGCTCGAGATCCCGATCATGATGCAGATCGGACATAACCTCGTTTACTCGCAGAGTCGTCGCCTACCGTCGGTGGGTCGTCCGATCACGCTCGATCAAGTAGCGATCGATTTTCCGGAGCTCAAGTTGCTCGGCATACACATCGGTGTGCCTTGGACGGAAGAGGCGATCTCGATGGCGTGGAAGCATTCCAACATTTATTTGGCAGGCGATGCCTATGCGCCGAAGCATTGGCCTAAGGCGTTCGTGCATTACGCAAACACGTATGGCAGCCACAAAGTGCTCTTTGGCACGGATTGGCCTGTCATCGACCCTGAGCGTGCGGTGGCGGAAATCGCGGCGCTCGGAATGCGCCCCGAATCGCATCAAAAGATGATGCGTGATAACGCGCTCGAGGTGTTCACGCGCATTCCGCGTCCCAAAGCGGCTCGCAAGGCGAAGCCTCAGCGCAAGAGCTGAGGCCGCTCGAGACGATCAGGGGCGGAGGGCGCGTTTCAAAATCTTGCCGGAAGGATTGCGCGGCAACTCCGCTAAGAAGTCGAACTCACGCGGAATCTTGTAGGAAGACAACTGCGGCTTGAGGAACTCGATGAGTTCCTCGGCCGTGGTGCCCATGCCCTCTCGGCAAACGATGAAGCCCTTCAGTCGTTCGCCCCATTGCTCATCCGGCACACCGATGACGGCGGCTTCCTGTACGGCTGGGTGCCGGTACAGCAATTCTTCGATCTGGCGTGGATAGACGTTGATGCCACCCGTCACGACCATGTCTTTCTTGCGATCGACGATGTAGATATAGCCCTCGTCGTCTTGACGAGCCAGATCGCCTGCGCTGAACCAACCGTTGGCCAACGGTGGGATGACCCGCTTCCCGTCTTGCCAGTATCCGCTGAACATGAAGGGGCAGAGGGTGAAGAGCTCGCCGATTTCACCTCTTGGCGTAGGCTTGCCATCCTCATCCAACAACTTCACCTGAGTGCACGGAAAGGGCAGGCCGACACACTGTTGCTTGCGCAGTTGGTCGGGTGGCCGCAGATTCGTTGCGAGGCCGATTTCGGTGGAGCCGTAGGTTTCGTGCAATAAGCCTTCGCCCCAAAGACCGATAATCTTTTCCTTCATGGCCTGCGGCAGCGCAGACGCATTCGAGATCATCGCTTTGAGACTGGTTTTACGATGGGCTTCGAGGAATTCTCGCGGCAACGCAAAGATGGCGTGGAACTGGGTCGGTACCAGGAAAACGCCGGTGAACTCGCCTGAGCCGAGTTTGCTTACTACGGCCTCGGGATCGAACTTGGGCATGATCTCGCAGGTGCCACCAAAGAATACCGGGCACAGCGCGAACGCCATACCGGCGCCATGCGCCAAGGGCGCGATGGCGAGAAATCGATCATCCGGGCCCATGCATCCGTATTCGATTGCGAATACCGGAAACACCAGCGCACGTGCGCGATGCGAGAGCATCACGCCCTTCGGACGACCCGTGGTGCCCGAGGTGTACGGAATGCAAAACGTGTCCCATTCGCCCGCGAGACGCGGCGCTTCGGCGAGTGCCGGTGCGTTCGCAAGTCGCTGTTCGTAGTCGTCACCGAAATAGATAACCTGCTTGATCGTCGCGAAGTGGGCTGCGGCAATCGTGGCTCGACAGGTTTCGTGCGCGAACAGCACTTCTGCTCTCGCATCGTCACAGATGTCGGCGAGCTCCACCGAGTTGAGGCGATGACTCAGGGTGGCGCTGGCGATGCCGACTTCTGAGAGGCCAACGACGACTTCCAAGAACTCGATGCAATTGGGGCCAACGACAGCTGCGTGTTGTCCAAACTGCAGACCGAGTTCACCGAGCGCATGGGCTTGTAGCCGATCGATACGCTGGCAAAACTCGGCGAACGTGCGGCGCTTCTCGCCCTCGATGAACATGGTCTTATCGGGCGTTCGGCGCGCAGAGCAGCGTATGCCCGTGGCGATCGTCAGCGGTTGATAAGTGGCTGGCACCGTCAGTTGAATATCTTTCATGCAAAGTCCTGTGATGGTTTTACCAGTCTCGGGTTGATTCGACTGCCGCTAACAATTTTCGCGGCAGGGAGTCGCCGAGTTTGGCAATTCTCTCGCTCGGTCCACCCACGCTCAGCACGAGGGGTCGTAATGACAATGGGGTCGGCAACGCCGCCGCGTACGCCGCGACATCCGGTATGACGGCGCTGTCGGCGAATGCGTAGCCGCGCTCGCGAGCAAGACGCACTTCTCGGCGCACCTCGCGCAGATCGACGCGTTCGTGGAGTCGCAGTTGGCTGCGCGATGCGAGTGAGGCGATCGTTGCATCCGGCAGGGTCGTGCAGTGCGCCCAACCAATGGCCGAGTGCAGCAATGGCAGCGTTTGGCCTACTTCGATGACAAGACGGATGCCGCCGCTCTGAGCGGATACATAGACGACCTCGACCGCGAGATCACCAATGGCCGATATCGACACCGTCTCGCCGCAATCGCGCTGCAAACGATCCGCCAGTGCGGCAAGACGCGGATCCAACCAGCGAATATCGAGTAGCCAACGACCCCAGTTCGCAAAGCGCGCGGAGGGAAAGTAAGTGGCAGAGCGCCGATCGACCGTAAGCCAGCCGAGCTCGGTTAATGACTTCAACAGGCTTGCGGTGGTCGAACGAGAGGTGCCCAAGGCCTCGGCAATCTCTTGGCTCGACAGCGGCGAGTGCCTGCGCGCGAAGAGTTCGAGCAGTCGCGTTAGACGCAACAGTTGCGGAGGTGCTGAGCCGGAAGTCATGAAATACGAATATTCGTATTGAAAGGGTGTTGCAACAGGATTCCTTGACATTGGACGTTCTCGCGGAGAATCTGTCAATGCATCCAACTCATCCTCCCTGTGGAGATATGCATGACCTTCACGAAAGTTTCATCCTTTGTTCGATTCGCGCTGGCTTCGAGCCTCGTGGCGGCAGCTTCATCGGCCGCCTCTGCGCAGCAGGCCAACGATGAGGCCGTCGCGCTCGAAGAAATCACGGTTACCGCTCAGCGTCGCGAAGAAAGCCTCCAGACTTCTCCGATCGCGATCACGGCCATCGATCCGACGATCATCGAGCGTCGACAGATGCTCGATACCAAGCAGGTCGTTTTCAACGTCCCGAACCTGACGGGTAACAGCAACGTCGGTCAAACCACGGCGACGACCTTCTTCATGCGTGCCGTAGGCACCACGGAAAACTTGGCAACGGCCGACACGTCGGTGGGTCTCTACGTGGACGACATCTATGTCGCGCGTCAGGCCGTCAATAATTTCAATCTCGCCGACATCGAGCGGATTGAGGTTCTGCGCGGTCCGCAGGGAACGCTGTACGGTCGTAATACCAACGGTGGCGCCATCAAGATCGTCACCAAAAAGCCCTCGGGCGATAGCGAGCTGAACCTGCGTGCCGGCATCGGCAATTACGGTCGTTCGGAGTTCCGCTTGTCCGGTAACGGCGGGCTCGGCGGTGATCTGTACGGCCGCGTCAACGTGCTCGTGCAACAGGGTGACGGCATCATCCGCAACCGCACGCTCGGCACTGACGTCAACGATATGGAATACCAGGGTTTCCGAGTGGCGCTTCGCTACGCACCGGAAGGCGGTTTCGAAGCCAACTTTGCGTACGACTTCAGCCGTGACGAGACCAATGGCGGTTATGCGTCAGACATCGGTGGAATCATTCGTCCGCGCACGAGCAGTTTGTTCGATGTCGTCTCGAGCTATGACAACAAAGGCTTGGCCAAGACCAACGGTGGTCATCTGAACTTGAGCTGGCAGCTCGACAACGGCTTCTCGGTGCAGTCGGTCACGGGTTATCGCGACACGTCGCAGGACTTGCGATTGGATCTCTCTGATCAGGCGCCGACCCGCTACACCTTGCTGCAGCGTCAGGATAACGATCAGATCTCGCAAGAAGTTCAGACCTCGGGCAACGTCACCGACGCACTGCGTGTGACAGCCGGTCTCTACTACTTCTCTGAATCGACCGACGTCGTGATGACCGACATCATTGCGCCGAACACTTTCGCCAAGGTGTTCAACGTCGACTCGTCGAGCACGGCCGCTTTCGGTCAGTTGGAATATACGATCGGCTCGGTCACGCTGCTGGCTGCCGCGCGATACACCAAGGACGAGCGTGATCTCGAGATCCGGCAGACGAGCTCGATCGCAGGTCCCTTGTTCAACTTCGACACCGCGGCTCTTGCGGCGCGTGGAGCGGCCGGTGCGAACATCAGCCCGAATCGAAGCTTTAGCGAAGTGACGCCCAAGATCGGCGTGAACTGGGAGATCAACGACGATCTCTTTGCGTACGCTTCGTACACCGAGGGCTTCCGCTCGGGCGGTTGGTCAGGCCGTGCGGTGCGCTCGGATCAGTACGTTAACTTCAACCCGGAAAACGTCGAGTCGTGGGAGGTTGGTGTCAAAGCCACTCTCGCCGACGGTCGTGCGCGTTGGAATAGCTCGGTCTTCCGTATGGACTACACCGATCTCTTCAACACGCTCGTCGTGAACAACATCTGGGCGGTTCAGACGGCTGACGCGCAGATTCAGGGTCTCGAGAGTGAGTTGACCGTTCGTGCCAATGCGAACCTCGACCTGTTCGCCAACGTCGGCATCCTCGACACCAAGTACGTCGGCACCAAGCCGGTGAACCTGGCGAGCGATCTGCAGCGTGCTCCGAAGTTCCAGGGTAAGGTGGGTGCGTCGTTCAACTACCCGCTGTCGGGCGGCACGTTGCTCATCAACGGCGATGTGTTCTTCACGGACAACTACATCGTCTCGCCCGCCAATCTGGCGTTCACTGCCCCGGCACTGCCGAAGGGTGTGAGCGAGGTGCAGGGTTTCGAACTGGTCAATGCCTCGGTTGGATACCGCTGGGGTGATGACCGATACGAAGTCGCTGCCTCGTGCACGAACTGCATGGACAAAGAATACTTCGAAGCAGGCACCTATACGGCCACCTTTGCTGCCGTGTACCCGGGTGCCCCGCGTCTGTACCGTCTGACGGTATCGGCGAAGCTCTGAGTTCAATTCTTCGGCCATCTGTCCGATCATTCGGCGGCGGTAGCAATACCGCCGCCGTTTCTTTATCGCCATGCTGAATAATCGATATTCAACCCAAGTCGCCCATCGTCGGATCCTGATCTCCGTTCATGGCCGTCAAGTGATGGCTCGAGTCGCAGGCAGCGGTCCGGCTGTCTTGGCGCTGCATGAGTCGCCTCGATCCTCCCATTCGTTGTTGCCGCTGATCGATGCACTGGCACACCGATACACGGTGATTGCACTCGATACGCCGGGCTACGGCGAATCGGACGCACTCGAGTCGCCGAGGCCGGAAGCCAGTGATTTCGTCTCGGTGATCGGTGGTGTGCTTGACGCTTTGCAGATTCGCAAAGTGTTGCTGTACGGGACGCATACGGGTGCGGCACTCGCCGTGTCGTTCGCCCTGGCGCATCCGCAGCGTGTGGCCGCATTAGCGCTTGATGGGTTCGCTGCCTTCGATGCCGAGGAGCAGCGCGACTTCAACGATCGTTACCTGTGTCCTTTCGAGCCCTCATGGGACGGCTCGCATCTGGCGCAGCTTTGGTCGCGAGTTCGCGATCTGTACATGTGGTTCCCCTACCACCAGCGCGATGCGGCGCACCGCTTGCAGACCGAATTACCATCGGTGGGCGCGCTGTACGGCACTGTGCGCGGCTTTCTCGCGAGCGGCGCCGGGTATTGGCGCGGCTATCGCTGTGCCGGCGCTATCGATGCGCCGGCGGCCGCGCAGGCTTTACGTGTTCCGACCTTGTTGACGGCGCGACCGCACGATCTCATTGCGGCACACCTGCAACGTATCCAACCAACGAGTTTCGTGAGGGTGCAGTCGCTAGGTCCGTCGATCGAAGAGTGGGCAAGATCGATCGACGCGCACTTCGCCAGTCACGAGTCTGATATCGCTCTGGTGTCGA
The DNA here is from genome assembly GCA_039799645.1 of Pseudomonadota bacterium. Classification (GTDB taxonomy): domain Bacteria; phylum Pseudomonadota; class Gammaproteobacteria; order Steroidobacterales; family Steroidobacteraceae; genus UBA964. The sequence goes on from JBDLSG010000011.1 coordinate 40,285, forward strand.
GAGGGGGTGGCGAGCGTTGTCTGGCGTATGCTGGGCAGGGCGCGCTGCACTTTCGCCGAATAGAGGGTTCGGGGCGTCCGACAGTCATCATTCCCGATCTTCCGACTGGCGCGATCGATGACTCATCGATATCCGAAAGACCTCGCTGGGTGATTGATCCGCCTGGTTGTGGGCACTCCGATCCGCTGGTATCGGGCGGGGAGTCCATCGGCGATTGGGTGGCGCCCATCGTCCAGCTGCTCGCTGAGCAGGGCGTCGACTCCTACGATGTCACCGGTTCTGGGTTTGGTGCAGTTTTCGCGCGACGTCTCGCTGCGCTCGATAGCCGTGCGCGCTTAGCCTCGCTGCAAGCAGAGCCCGTTTGGTCTGCGACGACACTCAGTGCGCCCCGCGAGCGACTCATACCCAAACCGTGGGCAGATCCTGACGGTGGCGCGTTGTTTTCGACGTGGTACCGGTTGCGAGATCTGCGCTACTACGATGACGTAGAGCAGGGGATCCCGCGATCGCGTCGCGAAAGTGCAGTGAGCGAATTCAACACTCAGCGTCTCTATGCTGCCCATAAGGGCCTATGGTTGGCCCCGGAGTCGTCGGATCTCATTACGGTGCTTCAAGCAAGCTGCTCGAAATGAGCTGTCGAGTGTAGTCGGCACTCGGTTCTTTCAGTATTTGCGCGAAGCTGCCGTGTTCGACCATCTTGCCCTGACGCATGACGATCAGGCGTCGACAGAGATTGGCTGCCACGGCCAGATCGTGGGTGATCAACAACAGCGCCGTTGAACCGTCGGTTAAGTCGCGAAGCAGATCCAATATCTCGGCTTGCACGGTCGCATCGAGTGCGGTGGTTGGCTCGTCCGCGATGATCAGCAGCGGATCAACGGCAATCGCCATCGCAATGAGTGCACGCTGACGCATGCCGCCGCTGAGTTCATGGGCGAAGCGATGCCGCACGTCTGCCGATAAGCCAACGCGTTCGAGGCATCGCTCGGCGCGATCCCGCCGATCTTTCGATTTGCCAAAGCCGTGACGCGCGAGCAATTCATCGAATAAATCACCGACTCGTCGCACTGGGTTGAGTGCTCGAAGCGGATCCTGCGGGATGTAGCTCACGGCCGAGCCGCGTAATCGACGAAGCTGGTCCTCATCCGCATCAAGCACCGAGGTTTCACCGATCAGGATCTGGCCGCGCGACGCCCGAATCGCTGAAGGTAGCAAGCCGATCACTGCCCGAGCCGTCAAAGACTTTCCGGCACCCGACTCACCAACCAACGCGAGGGTTTCGCCGCGCTCGAGTGTCAGATCTACTCCATCGACCAGCGTTCGCTCTTGCTCGTTCTCGGTGCAGCTCAATTGCAGATCGCGAATCTCGAGAGCTCGCGAGGCCGTCGCGGTTCGCTTTTCCTTCGGCAGAAGGTCCGACATACGCAATCGGCGGATGGGTGAGGCAGATCGCAATGCCAAGGTGTAAGGATGGGATGGCTCAGCGATGACTTCGTTCGCTTTGCCCCATTCGACGATACGCCCCTGATAGATGACAGCGACATGATCGGCCGTTCTCTCGACGAGATCGATATCGTGGCTGATGAGCACATAGGTCAAACCGTGCTCCTCGCGCAGGCGTAGCATCAACGCCAGAATTTGCGCGCGAATGCTGACATCCAAAGCCGAGAACGGCTCATCGCCGATGATGACCTTCGGTTTCAGCAACAAGATTCGCGCGAGCGCGAGCCGCTGTAATTGGCCACCCGAGAGTGAACGCGGCGATGCGTCTAGTGCGACTCGATCCAAACCCACTTCATCCAACGCCTGCCGTAACAGAGAGGTCAATTGATCAATGGACGCTGGGAGCTTTGCTTGTGCGTGCAGAGGCTCAGACAAAATGCGCCGGACGTCATGATAAGGATTGAAAGTCGAAAAAGGCTCCTGCGAGAGCAGATGCAAACCTGCCTCCGCTGGTGATTGCAGCGGCGCTCCGCGATACAACACTTGGCCGCTCGTCGGCGTCAGCATGCCGCAAAGCAGTTTGGCGAGAGTGGATTTACCGCTACCCGATTCGCCGACGATGGCGACGATCGAACCGGGTTCGATCGAAATAGATACATTCTGCAAAATTGGCCGAGCGTTTTTCGGTGCTTCGTAGTTGAAGGAAACGTCCGATGCAAGAAGGATGGCGTCGCTCATGCCGGCTGCCACTCGTCAAAGATCACGCTGGTGAGAAAGCCGCAGTCGGCTCGCCAGAGTCTCGGCCAAGGAATTCATCACGAGCACCGTCCACGCAATGGCAACGCCGGGTCCGATCAGTAACCAGGGAGCACGATTGAGCTCGGCACGCGCCTCGGCGAGCATGCTGCCCCACTCGGGCACGCCTAAGCCGGGACCCAGCCCCAAAAAAGACAAGCCCGCCGTCGAAATCAGCAACGTCGCGAATTGCAGTGCCGTCAGCACACCGATCGTGGGCGCGATGACCGGTATGACGTGCGAGAAGGCGATTCGCCATTCAGAGACACCCAAATATCGGGCGGTTTGAACATACGGCAAGCTGACGATGCCGCGCGTCTGGGCGGCCGTGACGCGAGCGAAGACCGGCCAACTGAAGAGACCAAGCGCCAGTGCCAGCGTGAAGGAGCTGCGACCCAGCACCGCGACCAAGGTGACGGCGAGCACCAGTGACGGAAACGCCATGGTGAGATCGACAATTCGATCCAAGGCTTGTCGGAGCCAAGCTGAGGCGAGCGCAGAGAGTAGACCCAGCCCAATGCCGATGCCGGCGCTGATCAGGGTTGCGAGTCCTGCGATACCCACCGTGTGTTTGGCGCCGACGACGAGGCGCCACGCCACGTCGCGACCGAGGCCATCGGTACCGAGCAAGTGGCCGCTTGAGAGCGGTGGGAGTAATCGTTGTGACAGATCACGCTGGCTTGCCCAGGCCTGCAAAAGTTCGGGTGAGGCGATGCTGACGGCCATCAGCGTCAGCATGGCGAGCAGCGAAACTCGGAAGAGGGCGCTCTTCATGAGTACCGAATCCGTGGGTCGACGCGGCGGATCGCGTAGTCGGCCAGCTGATTTGCCATGAATACCAGCGTCGTCGTCACCAAAACTACTGCTTGCACGACGGGAAAGTCGAGCAGCAGAACCGAGTCAAGCAATAGGCGTCCCATTCCCGGCCAACCGAAGATCGTCTCAGTGATGATGATCCCGTTAACGAGGTTGGCGATTTGCGTGCCGATCAAGGCGGTGGCGCCAAGTAGTGCATTGGGGAGCGCATGAGATACCACGACCGTTGTCTCTCGCGCCCCTTGCGCCCGCGCCATCACGGCATAGTCATCCTGCAAAGCGTCACTGACGTTGACGGCCAGCACTCGAATCAGTTTTGGCGCCAGAAAGGCAGTGATAGTCAGAGCCGGTAGAACGAGTGATGTTGCGCCATCGCTACCCGTGCTCGGAAAGATCTGCCATTCGACGGCGAACCATTGAATCAGCATTAAGGCGACGACGTACCCCGGGATTCCTTGCGCCAGCAAGATCAATCCGTCGAGGGATCGAGCGGCTGTTCCGATTGGCTTAGTGCTTGAGCGCGTTGCGCCGAGAAACGCGCCAAGCGGAACGGACAGGCTGAGATGCAGGACGATCGCTGCAGCCGCCAGTGTCAACGTGGGTGCCAAGCGCTCTAAGGCCAGCGAGAGCGCATCTTGTCCGCTGACCCAGGATGTTCCGAGATCCAGTTGTACAGCCTGCCAAAGGAAAATCAGATACTGACGGTATAGGGGTTGGTCGAGACCGAGACTGCTACGGATCTCGGCCAGCACGGCCGCATCTGAGGATTCGCCCGAGAGAATCAGTGCAGGATCGCCGGCGAGACGGACGAGAAAAAAGAGTAGTGTTAATGTTGCCAGCAACAGCAGCGACAGGTTCAGCAGCATCCGCAGGGCGTAGCGCAGCATGTCAGTCATGTGCTGCGCTCGATTTTCGGCGAATCCGATCCCAGCGGATCATGAGATTGTCGACTTGCAGGTTCTCGAGATCGCGATAGGCCGTGATCTGCTCCATCTCGTGCACGAGGATCACAGGCGGATCGACTGTCATTCGATCATGTGCGAGTTGCAGCAAGCGATCACGTTCGAGTGTGTCGAACGTTCGTGCGCGTTTTTCGATGAGCTCAGACACTTCGGGCTGGCAAAACGGGGCATTGGGCCGCTCGCAAGTGAGGTATTGCCACGCTTTGGTGATGTCGAGCAACGGGTCGAGTGCCACGGTGAACGAGAACAGATCGTGCTGCCAATCGCCCGTCAGCAACTTGGCACGCCATCGTTCGAACTCCATGGTGTGTACGTTGATTCGCACGCCAACATCACGCAGATCGGCGAGGATCGCTTCGAAGACGGCTCGATCCGTATTGGTGACGACGAGTAGGTCCATGTCGAGGTCGATACCGTTTGGATAGCCCGCTTCTCGCATCAACTGGCGAGCTCTCTGCAGATCGTAAGGGATCGGATCGCGCGTCGTGTCGAATCCCTCGCTGCCGCGGACACCCATCTGAGTTGCCACGGTGCCGGCGCCCGATAGCAGATATTTGACGATGGATTCTTTGTCGATCGCATGATTCATCGCCAGACGTACCTGACGCGACTCAAGCGGCGAGCCCTTTCGTACAACGAAGACCAGCATGCGAAGTCTCGGTTCTGCCGCTTGGCGAATTTCGATGTTTTTCTGTTTCAAGTCGGCGATGTCTTCAGGTGCTAAGTACATCGCGAGCTGCACCTGACCGGACTCGACGGCCTGCCGTCGAGCGATCGGTTCGGGTATCTCGATGAAGTCGAGGCCGGCGACGGCGGGCGGTCTCCACGATTGGCGATTAGCTCGCATCAGAACGCGACCGGCCTCCCATCGCTCTACCACGAAGGGTCCGGTACCGATCGGCTTGCGGGCGAACGTTTTGGGGCCGACTTCGGCGAAGTAGCGCGGTGGTAACGGATAGAACTGGGAGAGTCTCTTCGGCAGCAGTGGGTCCGGCTCTGCTGTCTCGATTTCGATGGTGTACGAATCAACGATCGTGGCACCCACGACCGTCGGCAGCAAACTGGTCCGAACCAGATCTCGTGCGCCATAACCGAGCAAAATTTCGTTGACCGCGAGCGCCACCGCATCGGCATCAAAGGGCTCGCCGTTCGAAAACTGGACATCCCGCCGGAGTGCGAAGCGCCAGCGAGTCTCGCTAACTTGAGTCCAGTCGGTCGCGAGCCAGGGAATGACCTTACCGTTTGCGTCGATGTAGGTCAGTGCATCGAAGAAAGCGGGCCAGATGTCGACGGCAGGTTGGCCGGTGTGGGCTGCGGGATTGGCAAACCCCGGTGGCAGACGTCGAGATGCGATGCGGATGACATCCTCGTTGCCGCTCACGCCATGCTGCGCGTCAACCGAATTGGCATCACAACCGGTGAGCAACAGCAGTCCCACCAACGACGCCATGACAATACCGCGCACCTGCACGAAACTCCGTGTTGATCGGTAACCGAGAACATGATCACGATACCATGTCGGCACCCGGCACTTGATAGGCGGACTGTGGCGTGCAACTGAGGCGAATACGATCGGCGACCGTGGCGACTCCCTGTGTCGATGCCACCGCTGCGGCTTTGTCGGCACTGCTCGAGTACCGCATTCGAGATCGCTCGCCAGTGACGTCGGAGTTGGCGGCAATTTGGCGTGCGCCCGCGATGGCGGGGCGCGCCTGCATGGTATTGAGCACGGACGAGTATCCGGATGTGAGTCTAAGGCTCGTCGAGGTGACTCCGCTCCCTCGGTATCGGCCGTTCTGGAGTTTCGGATGGAATTCGTTCGAGATCAGCGTCGCGGGTCTCGACGCGCTGTTTAGTCGCGTGCAGTGTGAAATACCCTCGTTCTTCAGTATCCGCGGCGAACCGCATGCGCTGCGCGCTTACCCGAGCATTCGAGCGATGCAACTCGAGGGACGTTCGGGTGAAATCTATTATCTGACCGAGGAGACGGCGAGCGGCATCTCCCCGGTGCCACCCACGAGTCGTTGTGGGCGGTTGTTCATTACGGTGCTCGGAGCGCCCGCGATTGAACAGGCGCGCGATTTCTACGCCAAACATTTCGAGTTGTTGGCGCGTCCGATTCGAGCGTCGACCGGGCAGGTGGTGCAACGAGCGTGGGGTGGTACACCCGATGGCACCCATCCGATCACTTTGCTGCCTTTGTCTGAATCGGCTAACGCCATTGAAATGAACGGCTATGTGCGCGAGGGTATCGTCAACCGCCTCCGCACCGACGGCGAGCTGCCGCCCGGCAATTCGCTTGTGAGTTTCGAAGTCGATCGCCTCGAGGCCTTACCCGAGCACTTGTCGTTGACGGTCGGTTCACCGCCGGATGCCTTGTACGCCGGATGTCGAGTCGGATTTTTTATCGGACCCGCAGGTGAGTGGGTCGAGTTGATCGAGAGGCAATCATGACTCTGTCGGACGAGATCGCGTGTTGGTGGCAACCTGATCGATCGACCGTCCAAGCGCTCGAGGCTCACCTGCGACGTTTGACTCTCGATACCGTCGCTTGCGCTATCGCCGGTTTACAGACGCGGGAAGTGTCGTCGTTCGAACATGCACGCGCGGTATCGTCGCCGGGGAATGTGGTCTTTCCCGGCGGAAAGCGGGCGTTGAATGCGTCGGCTGCAGCGTCGGTCGGGGCGATGGCGGCTTGCTGGTTCGAATTTTGTGAGGGCCACGAGTTGGCGCATGGCCGACCAGGTCTGCACGTTGTGCCGCTGGCACTGGCGCTCGGTGCTGCGCTCGATAAAACCTACGGAGAGGTGCTGCGCGCGACGCTCATCGGCTACGAGATCGGCGCACGCGCTGGCATCGCGATGCGGATCCGTCGCGGATTACACGTCGACGGTACATGGGGCGTGCTCGGTGCGACCGCTGCAGCGGCCAGTTTGCTGGGAATGACGACGGAACGTGCGGTCGCCGCCGTGGGGATTGCGGCATCGCAAATTTCGACGTCTCTTTATCGTCCGGTAGCCGCCGGTATGACGGCGCGTAATAGCTACGTGGCGCGTGCGATGGAAGATGCGGTGCTCTTTGCGCAAGCTGCCGCTGCCGGGGTCGATGCCGCCGTCGATACGCTCGCGATCGCCGCCGCCGAACTGGCAGGTGATGCTCGGTTGAAAGAGTCTTGGCAGTGGCCAAGTATCGATGCGCCCTTGCTTGCGCAGGGATATCTCAAGCCCTACGCCGCCGTTCGCCACGCGCATTACGGAATCGCGGCGGCACAGCAGTGGCGGAACCAGTGCAACGGGCATCGTACTCATCAAGACGTGGCTCGATACGCCGAGCGTATCGATCGAGTGGTTCTGACGGTCTACCCCGAAGCGTTGCAGTACTGCGGTAATCGCGCGCCGCAATCGATGATCCAAGCTCAATTCAGTTTGAGTTATGCGGTTTCGCGAGTTCTGACGGGCTACGACATCACACCGGCTGCCTATTCGCGCGATGCCTTGCAGGATCCGCTCGCGTGTCGCATCGAGCGCGAGATGAGCGTCATCGAAACGCGCGAATTTTCACGTCGTGCTGCGCGACTGCAGGTCGATGCCGATGGCGCTTCGTTCGTCACGCTGGTCGATCGCGTCGACGGTGATCCGGATCAACCGATGACAAGCGAAGCGGTGCTGAACAAAGCCGTAGGGCTGATTGCCGCGAGCGTATCGTCGGTCGATGCGAGCGCGTATTCGAGGCGCTGGCTTGAAGCGTCGTACGACACGCCCGTACGAACGCTGCTCGATCTAACGACCTGAGCTCGGGGCGCTCTCGAAGAGCATGGTTGACGGCTCGCGAGCGGCGCGTAGCCGAGCGGCAACTTTCTCGGTTTGTTCCCAGGCTCGTAGCACGTTTTCACCGGCGAGCTTGCGCAGCTCTGCATCTGTCCAGCCGCGGCGGATGAGTTCTGCGAAGAGGCGTGGATAGGTCGACACATCGTCGAGACCCTCTGGCCAATTCGGGTTGCCGTCGAAGTCGCCGCCGATACCGACATGATCGATGCCGGCCACACGACGAACATGCTCAATGTGATCGGCTACCATGCCGATCGTCGTGACCGGCGTTTTGATGGCGGCCATACCTTCGCGCATGATCCGCTCGCGTTCCTCAGCACTCGCGGCGGCACGAGCGCGCAAGGCGAGTTCAGCCATGGCGGGTTGCACGATGCGGCCCACTTCGCAATTCACGAAGCCAGCGACGAAGGTGATCATCACGACGCCGCCATTGCGTGGCAATTCACGCAAGATGTCATCGGGTACGTTACGCGGTACGTCGCAAACGCCGCGTGCTGAAGAGTGCGAAAAAATCACGGGTGCCTCGCTGATGCGCAGCGTGGCGGCCATGGTGGCGGGAGAGGCATGCGATAGATCGATCAGCATGCCAAGGCGATTCATTTCACGAACGACTTCTTCACCGAACGGCGTCAGACCGTTGTGGCGGGGTGGAAGCTGTGCTGCGGCATCGGCCCAGTCCGTATGCGCGTTGTGGGTGAGCGCCATGTATCGGACCCCGAGATCGTAGTAAGCGCGCAGCGCGCCCAAAGAATTCTCGATACCGTAGCCACCTTCCATGCCCAACATCGAGGCGATTCGCCCCGCGCGTTTCGCCGCGCGAACATCCGCCACGCTGGTGGCAAATTGGAACGTGTCCGGATAGCGATCGATGATGCGACGAGCAAGTTCGATCTGTTCGAGTTGGGGGCGTGCGAAGGGGCCACGACCTTCGCCCGGAATGTAGACCGACCAGAACTGGGCGCCAAGTCTGCCTTCACGAAGCCTTGCAATGTCGGTGTCGCCTTCAGTGGGTTGCCGTAAGTCATAAACCGCCACATCGCCGGGCGCTTTGGCATATTGCCGGATCGCCATCGGCAGATCGTTATGACCGTCGACGAGGATGGTCGATTCCAGCACCTCGATCGCGCGTCGAAGCGATTCGTCTTGTTCGGCCGCTCGCGCGGGCGTGACCGCTTGGGCAAGGGGGAGCAGTGCGATGCTCATCGAGAGCAGGGCGGAATGGAGGGTCTTCATGAGTCGAGTGTTATCTCTTCTTGGCGCGTTACGCAAGCGATCGCCTCATCGATACTCGTTGCACCAGCGACACGTATACTCGCCTCTCCGATCAAGAGGTGGGGGTCATCATGGCTAATCGTCGTGAATGGATTGCAGCAGCAACGGCTGCGACTTTCGGTGCGCTTTTGGCGCAGCCAAGTTTCGGCAGTCCGTGGCCGGCGGGTGCCGAACGCCGGCGCCGCAGCGTCAAACCGCCGCGCATTCAGGTCGGTGACACGATCGGCTTGATGATCCCGGCCAGCGCCAATTGGAATCCGGTCGATGTCGACGTATTGCTCGAGTCTCTGGCGGCACTCGGCTTGAAAGGCAAACTCGGTAAGCACGTATTCGATCGATACGGGTATCTCGCGGGGCGCGACGAGGATCGCGCTGCCGATCTCAATGCGATGTTTCGCGATCCGCAAGTGAAGGCCATCCATTGCATCCGCGGGGGTTGGGGTTCGGCGCGCCTGTTGCCGCTGCTCGACTTCGATGCGATCGGCAAGAACCCGAAAGCGCTCATCGGCTACAGCGACATCACCGCTTTGCTACTCGCACTGCACGCGAAAACCGGGCTCGTCACCTTCCACGGTCCGAATGGCGCGAGTGAGTGGAATAAGACCAACGTCGAATGGTTGCAACGCGTGTTGTGGCAGGGCGAGGCAGCAACCTTCGAAAACCCGCGCGAGGCCGGTGATTTACTCGCTCCGGTCAAAGATCGCACGCGCACGCTTCGCGCGGGTGTCGCGCGTGGCCGCCTGCTCGGAGGTAACCTCACGGTCCTCACGGCTCTGCTTGGCTCTTCCTACGTTCCGGATTTCACCGGCGCTATTCTCTTCCTAGAAGACATAGATGAGGCGCCGTACCGCATCGATCGGATGCTGGTGCAACTGAAGCTCGCCGGCGTGCTCGACAAACTAGCCGGATTTGTTTGGGGTAACTGCACTGATTGTGGGCCCGGTGAAGGGTACGGTTCGCTGACGATCCCGGATGTCTTGCGCGATCACATCGAGCCGCTCGGTATCCCGGCATACTCCGGCGCGATGTTCGGTCACATCAGTCGGCAGTTCACCTTGCCCGTCGGCGCCGAGGTCGAAATCGATGCTGTCCGCGGTACGATCAAGATGTTGGAGAGTGCCGTCGCTTGACGTGTGCCCGCCAGTAATCGTGGTTTACGCACAACAATCAAGGGTTGCACGCCGCGCCGGAAAGTATTTGAATCCGGCATAGCGTTTGCCCCCGATACAACAAGACCCCGAGGGAGGGAATATGAAGGGTATCAGGCTAGTTGTCTCCGCGATCGTTGCGGGATCCGTGTTGAGTTCGCCGATCATCGCTCAGCAGGTCGGTGGTATCCGGGGCAAGGTCAGTGCTGAAGTAGCTGGCACCAGTCTCTCTGGTATCACTGTCACGGCCACTTCCGACGTGATGCCCAAGCCGCGTTCGGCCGTCGTGCGTGAAGATGGTAGCTACAGCCTGCCGTTGTTGCTGCCGGGTCGTTACACGTTGACGTTTACCAATGCGAGCGGTGTACTGCAAAAAGTCGACGTCGAGGTGTTGCTCGATCAAACCACCACAGCGGATGTGTCGGTCGGTGCGTCCCGTGGCGATGCAGCGCTTGAAACGGTGCGCATCATCGCCAGTGGTTTGTCGCGCGAAGGTAACGCGTCGATCTCGAACTCGCTGGGCTCGGACAACATCGAGCGTCTCCCGATCGGTCAGGAGTATCGCGATCTCCTCAAGCTAATTCCGGGCGTACAGTACTCCGAGAACAAGACACTGGGCCCCTCAGCCGGCGGCTCAGGCGTCGATAACAAGTATGGCTTCGACGGCGTTGATGTCTCATTGCCGTTGTTCGGCAACCTGGCATCGGACCCCTCGACGCACGATGTCGCCAACGTCTCCATGGAGCGCGGTGGCGCTAAGGCCATCGGCTTCAATCGTGCCGGCGGCTTCTCCATCAACACGACGTCGAAGTCCGGTACGAACGAGTTCAAAGGCTCGGTTGAGTACAAGACTCAGCCTAAGAGTCTGGTCTCGAAGATTCGCGGTACGACGAGCTATCAATTGGAGCAGACCTGGATGAGTGCCGGCTTCGGCGGCCCGATCATCGAAGACTCGCTGTTCTTCTACGCCTCCTATTATCGTCCGGAGGTCAATCGCGACAATCCGGTCACGGCGTATGGCAACGTCAAAGATTATAAGAGTGTGCGTGACGAATACTTCGGCAAGCTCACCTGGGCGCCTACGGATGACGTGCTGCTCAATCTAAGCTTGCGCACTTCTGATCGCGAAGGCCGGGGTGCCGGCATCGGCGCCTTCGATCCGGATTCGCAGAGCGTGGGTGAAGCGTCGTATCAAGATATTCTCACGCTCGATGGCTCGTGGATTCTCGGCGACGATTCGACCTTGAGCTTCAAGGCTGCGAAGTTCGAACTGGAAACCGGCTCGGTGCCGGACTCGCTTCTGGGCTTCACGGGTAAGATTGGCGATAAGCTCAATATCGCAGATCTCACCAATCAAGGTCGTTTCTCGGTCCCGACGCTGATCACCGCGACAACGGCGGCGCAGATTGCGCGTAACGCGGCGGCGCAAGCCTTGATCAACCAATACGGTTACACCAACTCGGCCGGCGTGAAGGCCGGTGGTGGTCGCGTTGGTGTGTTCCCCGAAATCAACTACCAGAACTTCTATCGCGACACCGCCGAGGTGGCGTTCGATCACAAGTTCGAGCTCGGTGAAACGCAACATAAACTGCATGTCGGCGCCAAGTACTCCAAGATTTCGGAAGAGTTGTTGCGCACGGCCAACGGGTGGGGTGCGATCACCTTTAACGGAAACCTCAGCAACACCACGACGCTCGGTACCCGGAACGTGCCGTATGCCTTCCAGGCGACGCTGCTGCAGGCCGGTGCCACCGACGCGGCTGGCAATGCGCTGACGCCGACGATCGATTCGCAGGTCAAGTCGTTCAATCTCGAGATCAACGACACCATCACCGCGGGTGATTTCGACTACAACATCGGCGTGTTGATCAGCCAAGACGAGCTCTACGGTCAGGGTCTGCGTCCGAAGGCGGGCACGATCTCGGGTTTCGAGCTTGCGCCGGGTAACCGTTACAAGATGTACACCGTCGACTGGAAGGACATGATCCAGCCGCGTTTGGGTGTGACTTGGCGCTACGAAGGTAACGACACGATTTTTGCCAACTTCGCCTCCTATAACCCCGAAGCCTCGTCACTCGCGCGCGCGGCCTCTTGGGATCGAAGCTTGTTCGGTCGCTTGGTTGACGTTCGCTTCGACAGCGCTGGCAACTTCCTCGAAGCCGCTTATCGCGGCTCTTCGAGCGGCAAGTTCTTCGACGAGGGTTTGAAGCCACGTCGTATCGATGAATTCACCATCGGTACGACCAAGGCTCTCGAGTCGGGTTGGGCGCTGCGTGGTCACCTGCGCTATCGTGAGGGTTCGCATTTTTGGGAAGACATCCCGAATGACGCCCGTCTTCGTGTCTATGCTCCAAATGGAGGAGCGCCCGCGAATATCCGCGCTCAAGGTCTTTATGTCCCTAACCTCGCTGACGTACGTGCCGAGATCGGTGGCTCGACCTATGTGATCGCCGAGATGGATGGTGCTTACACCAAGTACTACGAGGCGAGCCTCGAGGCCGAGTGGGTGGGTGAGCGCACTTACCTGAACGCGTCTTACGTTCGCAGTCGCTATCGCGGTAACTTTGACCAAGACAACACCACGACGGTCAACGACGCTAACACCTTCATCGGTTCGTCGTTCTATGGTGATGATCCGGGCAAGTTCACCTGGGACAACAAGAACGGCACCCTCTCGGGTGATCGACCGCACTTGCTCAAGGTATTCGGCCACTACACGACCGATTGGAAAGCCAACCTCGGCGCATACTTCGTGTTCCAGTCGGGTCAGCCTTGGGAGAAGTGGTCGGGCACCTACTATGGTCTGCGCGTCAACAACTCTTACGACACGACCTCGTCGTACGCGGAGCCCGCGGGCAGCCGTCGTAGCGCCAGTCACTGGCAACTCGATCTGAACTACACGCAGGAATTCCAAGTGGCCTCGTTGCCGACCCTCAAGTTCCGCGCGGATCTGTTCAACGTGTTCGATCGCCAGACGGGATACAACATCGATCCGTTCGATTACAGCCCGCAGTTTGGCCAAGCACGCAGCTTCTTCTTGCCGCGGCGTGTCCAGCTCTCGTTGCGCGTCGATTTCTGATCGGTACGCAAACGACGAAAAAACCCGCTTCGGCGGGTTTTTTCGTCAAGCGGGATTGAAAAGCGGGGGGGAGATGATCAAGGTCACCGTCATACGTGCTCTCGCATGCTTGGTGTTCACGGTACTCGGCTCGATCGCATCCGCCGCGGAAACCGGTTGGACCGAGAAGGTGGATGCGGCGATCGAGGATGCGATCACGAAGCAGCAGATCCCGGGCGCCGTGGTGTGGATCGGGCGAGGCGATCAAACGGTGTATCGCAAGGCCTACGGGTATCGCGCTGTAAAGCCGACATCCGAGTCGATGACGCTCGAGACCGTATTCGATCTGGCGTCGCTGACCAAAGGCATCGCGACCGCGACATCGGTCATGATCCTCGTAGAGGAGGGCAAACTTCGACTCTCTGACAAAGTCGCACAACATCTGCCTGAGTTTGCGCGACACGACAAAGATCAGATCACCCTGCGTCATCTGTTGACGCACACCTCGGGTCTGCGTCCGAGTCTCGATTTGCGTGGCGATTGGTTGGGGGCCGACGAAGCTGTTAGACGGGCTGTCGACGAACTACCGCAGTCGGCACCAGGCGAGCGATTTGTCTACAGCGACATCGGCTACATTATTTTGGGTGAGATCGTCGCGAGAGTCGCTGGTCAGCCGCTGCAAACGTTCGTGCAGCAGCGCATTCTCGATCCTATGCGCATGAGGTCGGCCGGATTCACGCCGATCTCAGCGCGACGCGATCTCATCGCGCCAACGCAGTTCTGTACCGCCTATGGATGGCCCTGCGATGGCCCGGATCAAATATTGCTGCAAGGCATCGTGCATGACCCGACGGCGCGTCGTATGGGTGGTGCGGCAGGTCATGCCGGTTTGTTTGGTTCTGCCGAAGATCTATCGAGATACGCGCGTATGTTGCTACGCGGCGGCGAACTGGATGGTCAGCGACTGTTATCGCCTGCAGGTGTGACTCGCATGACGTCGACCGCAACGCCGCCAGCCATGAATGTGCAGCGTGGGCTCGGTTGGGACATCGACAGCAGTTATTCGGCTAATCGCGGTGACTTATATCCGATCGGGTCTTTCGGTCATACGGGTTTTACCGGCACGTCGATCTGGGTCGATCCAGTCAGTCGAACGTATGTCGTGCTGCTCACCAACCGGGTGCACCCCGATGGCAAGGGTGATGCGACGCCCGTGCGATCGAAAGTGGCGTCGATCGTAGCCGCGGAGTTCTCTGCCACTGTTCCAGTCGAGCAATGGCGCGCGCAGCGCTATGCCTCACCCGAGTTTGCGGTCTCGCCGATCGCGCGCTCCGTCAGCGCTGGTGACGTTCGACAAGGTATCGACGTGCTCAGGGCGACTGGATTCGCGTCGCTGCAGGGTAAACGAGTCGGACTGCTCACCAATCAGACCGGACGTTCGCACGATGGGTTGTCGACCATCGATTTATTGGCACGAGCCGATGGGGTGACATTAGCAGCACTGTTTAGCCCGGAGCATGGCATTCGGGGAGAGCTTGATGAAAAGGTCCCCTCATCGCGCGATGCGAAGACGGGTCTCGTCATCCACTCGCTCTATGGCGAAACCCGTCGACCGACCGAGGCGATGTTGGCGAATCTCGACGTTGTCGTGATCGACTTGCAGGACGTGGGCGCGCGTTTCTACACCTACGCCACCAGCATGGCGTACATGCTCGAGGCGGCTGCGGCGCATAAACTCCCGGTGATCGTGTTAGATCGAATCAACCCGATCGACGGCGTCAGCATCGAGGGCCCGAGTCTCGATCCGACCGAGTTGTCATTCACGGCGTATCAACCGATGCCGATTCGACATGGTTTGACGATCGGTGAGCTTGCTCGTTACTTCAATCAGAAAGCGAGTGCAGCGCTGACGGTCATACCCGTGCAAGGATGGGATCGTCGCAGCTGGTTCGACGAGTCGGGTCTTCGCTGGATTAATCCTTCGCCGAACCTTCGTAATCTCGTCTCGACCAGTCTTTACCCGGGAGTTGCCACGATCGAAGGGGCGAACATTTCGGTGGGTCGCGGTACTGACACTCCGTTCCAGATCATCGGTGCACCTTGGATTGACGCGACCCAACTCGCTCGTGAAATCAATTCACGAAATATTTCTGGTTTGCGTGTTTATCCGGTCAGCTTCACGCCGACGAGCAGTAAGTTCGCCGG
>JBDLSG010000012.1:0-53270 GCA_039799645.1 Pseudomonadota bacterium
CAACAACTTCAGGCATTCTTCAACATCATCGAGATCAAATAGCGGCGTCGCTTCAGGCTCACCTGGCTCGCGGTGCCGATTGATGCGCTCGACCTCCCGTAACGCCAAGTCGGCGCTGTCCTCCAACAGAATCGGCAGCAGATCTCGACAGGCAGCCGTGGTGTAGATCGGCCCTCGATAGCCGCGCTGCACCAGCAGCGGCAAACGCCCGCTGTGATCGATGTGGGCGTGGGTCAGGAAAACCGCTTCTAGGGACTGTGGGTTGAAGGGGAAATCCTCACGATTGCGGGCTGCCGTCGCTCGACCACCCTGGACCATGCCGCAATCGATGAGAACACTCCGCCCACCATGCCGCAGCACATGACAGGAGCCGGTCACCTCACCGGCGGCGCCGTAAAACTCGATCTCCATGGGAAAGCTCTCCTGAACTCTGCGCGCCGACACCCGATCAGCGACGTGTTTGGGTATATTGTGGTGCTTCCAACCGAGCAGATGTGAACCGGAGAGCACTCGTGATCAGTTTGAACATCAACGGCGTCCAACGCGAAGTCGAAGCTGACGCGGACATGCCCCTGTTGTGGGCACTGCGTGACATCCTGCAACTCACCGGCACCAAGTATGGTTGCGGCATCGCACAATGCGGTGCCTGCACCGTGCACCTCGATGGTCAGCCTATCCGTTCTTGCTCGATTCCGGTGTCGGCTGCCGTCGGCGGTCGCATCACCACCATCGAAGGTCTCGCCAAGGGCGAGGAGCTGCATCCAGTTCAAAAAGCGTGGATCGAGCTCGACGTCGTGCAGTGCGGTTACTGCCAATCGGGTCAAATCATGTCGGCTGTCGCCCTGCTGGAAACGAATACGAATCCGAGCGACGCCGATATCGACGCTGCGATGAACGGCAACATCTGCCGTTGCGGCACGTATCCGCGCATTCGCGCAGCCATCAAACGTGCGGCTGAACTCAAGCGAGGCGACAAGTCGGCATGAGCGCAGAAGGCAAGGATGCGACCGACAACGGTCGACGCCAATTTTTGATCGGCATCGGCGTCGTCGCCGGCGGGACGGCCGCTGGCGTCGCGTTGCGTCCATGGTTGGTCGGTGCGGCCGATGTCGACCGGCCACCAGCCAGTTTTCAACCCCATGCATTCGTTCGTATCAGCTCGGATGACACCATCACGGTAATCATCGGCAAGAGCGAAATGGGGCAAGGCGTCTACGGCAGTCTGCCGATGATCCTTGCCGAAGAGCTCGACGTCGATCCGACCAACGTGCAGGTCGAGATCGCAGGCGTAGATCCGGCCTTCAATCATCCGTTCCTGCCCGCACAATTCACCGGCGGCAGCATGAGCGTGATGACAACCTACGATGCGCTGCGTCGGGTCGGCGCTCAAGCACGCGGCTCCCTACTCGCCGCGGCAGCAGAACAATGGAACGTCGATGTCATCACGCTGACGACCGACAATGGTGTCGTGCGTGATTCGCGTGGTCGTCGCTTGCGTTATGGCGCGTTGGTCGATGCTGCCAATCGGCTGCCGCTGCCTGATCCGACCGCCGTCACGCTCAAAGATCCGTCGACCTTCAAATACATCGGTAAGCCGCAGCGTCGACTCGACAGTCCGATCAAGGTGACCGGCAGCGCGACCTTCGGTATCGACGTCATGCGACCCGGCATGCTGACTGCCGTGATCGCACGACCGCCTGCGTTCGGTGCCAGCTTGCGCGGATTCGACGCGACGGCGGCCAAAGCCGTCGCCGGTGTCGTCGATGTCAAGGCGGTACCGAGTGGTATCGCCGTCATTGCCCATCACACTTATGCGGCACTGCGCGGCCGAGATGCGCTCGTGATCGACTGGGATACGAGTGGCAGCAAGCAACTCTCGAGCGAGGGACTACGTCAGGAGTGGCGCGCGCTCGCCAAACGCCCGGGATTAGTCGGCAAAAATGTCGGCGATGTCGCCGCGGCTTTCCGCTCGGCAACACGCTCGATCGACGTCGAATACGAACTGCCTTATCTCGCGCATGCGTGCATGGAGCCCTTGAACGCCGTGGCCGAAGTCACAGCCGAGGGCTGTGAACTTTGGCTTGGCACACAGTCACAATCACAGGATGCGCGCTTCGTCGCAGAAGCCTTAGGGATAGAACCTTCGAAGGTGCGTATCCACACCCTGTTTTTGGGCGGTGGGTTCGGCCGTCGGGCAAGCGCGGTGTCAGACTTCGCCGTCGAAGCGGCTCTCGTTGCCCAAGCAATTGGTAAACCAGTCAAAGTGGTTTGGACCCGCGAAGACGATATGCGTGGTGGCTATTACCGTCCGCTGAGCTTCAACCGCATCAAAGCGGCCATCGACGCCGACGGCATGCCCTTGGCCATTCATCATGTCACCGTGAGCAAACCCGTACTGGCAAACACGGCGATGGGCAAAATGGCGGTCACGAAAGAGGGTCTTGATCCTTCTACCATCGAAGGATCAGCCGACATGCCCTACGCGATTCCAAATCTTCGCGTTGAGGTACACAACACCCGCGAAGGCGTGCCTATTCTCTGGTGGCGATCCGTGGGACATTCGATTACGGGGTTCGTGACCAACGGTGTCATCGATGAACTCGCAACGCTTGCGAACAAGGACCCTTACGAATACCGACGCGAGCTACTCAAAGAAAAACCGCGCCATCTGGCGGTCCTAGAGCGCGCAGCCACTGCGGCAAACTGGGGCCAAGCCTTGCCGGCCGGACACTTCCACGGCATCGCGCTACAAGAGAGCTTCGGCAGCATTGTCGCTCAGGTAGCCGAAGTGTCTGTTTCCAACGGCAAAGCACGGGTACATCGCGTCACCTGCGCAGTCGACTGTGGGCTTGCGGTCAATCCAAGTCAGGTCGTCGCTCAGATGGAAAGCGGCATCCTCTACGGACTCTCCGCAGCACTCGACGGTGAGATCAACATCGAGGGCGGCCGCGTCGTCGAAGGCAACTTCGACAGCTATCGCGTGCTTCGCCTGGTTGACTCGCCGGCTATCGATGTACATATCGTGACGAGCGGCGGGCCGATCGGCGGTATCGGCGAACCGGGAACGCCGCCGATTGCGCCAGCGGTCTGCAACGCGATCTTCGCGGCTACTGGCCAGAGAATCCGTCGTCTGCCGATCAGTAAGTCGCTAAGCGCTTAAGGCGCCTCGGCAGCCAGGTAATCGATGGCGACGTTCGCGATTGCGCGAGCCGCCGTCGGTATCGCTGTCTCGTCCACCAAGAAGAGCGGCGAATGATTAGAAGCAGCCGTTAGTACCTTGTCGGCTGGCGTGACGCCGACAAAGAAAAAGAAACTCGGCACTTTCTGCGCGAAGAAGGCGAAATCCTCAGCACCTGTCACTAACGGTACGGTGCGTACGTTCGCCTCACCCGCGATGCGCTGCAAAGTCGGAACTACTTTACGAGTCAGATCGGGATCGTTATTCACCACAGGGTTGCTGCCTGGATCGATCTCGAGCGTTGCGGTCGTGCCGCTAGCCTCGGCGATGTTCTCGACCATGCGCTGCATGCTCTTCAGGATGTCGGCGCGTTGCAAGGCATCGAACGTACGAATAGTGCCAACCATCTCCACTTCGTCGGGAATGATGTTGTGACGAATGCCGCCCTTGATAGCGCCGACCGTGACGATGGCGGGGTTCGCCGTAATGTCGGTTTGTCGCGAGACGATAGTTTGCAGCGCGCCGACCAACTGTGACGAGACGACGATCGGATCGACGCCGCCCCAAGGCCTCGCACCATGGGTCTGACGTCCCTTGACGACGATACGATACGAATCAGACGCCGCCATCAACGGACCGCCGCGATAACCGATCATGCCGGTGCGCATGTTGGCGAACACGTGCAAACCAAAAACGGCTTCCGGCTTGTACCGGTCGAGCACGCCCTCTTTGACCATGAGACTCGCACCGCCTTCCTCGCCGACCGGCGCACCCTCCTCAGCGGGCTGAAACAGAAAGACGATCTTGCCTGGTAAGTCTTCCTTGACGGATGCCAGTGCCTGCGCAACGCCCATCAAAACTGACGTGTGCACATCATGACCACAGGCATGCATCACACCAACGGTTTCGCTCCGATACGTCGTCGTGACTTTGGATCGGAACGGTAAATCGTTCTGCTCCATGACGGGCAGCGCATCCATGTCGGCTCGCAAGGCGATGACAGGGCCCGGCTTCCCGCCTTCAAGCACGGCAACGACGCCTGTAATCGCGACGCCCGTTTCAACCTTGAGACCCAGCGAGCGCAAATGCTCAGCCACTATTTTTGATGTACGGAACTCTCGGTTCGACAACTCGGGGTTTTGATGCAGATCACGACGCCACTCAATGATTTTCGGCTGCAGGTTCTGCAATGCAGCATCGACCTTGGCATTGATCGACTGCGCCGCCGCGAGCGTGGAGAGCGGCAGCAATGATGCCGCGGCAAAACCCAAGACCTTGAGCGAACGAGTTGCGATGTGCTTCATGGAAAGGCGCCTCCCGAGCGCTCAGATCCG
Organism: Pseudomonadota bacterium; assembly: GCA_039799645.1. Lineage (GTDB taxonomy): Bacteria > Pseudomonadota > Gammaproteobacteria > Steroidobacterales > Steroidobacteraceae > UBA964. The sequence goes on from JBDLSG010000012.1 coordinate 4,513, forward strand.
GACGAGTTCGAAGATCGACAGCTTACCTTTTCTTTCGCCGAGCGCCAGAAATCGACCATCCGGAGACCAGCGTAGGCACGAGGGCTCGGAATCGGTCAGGTGCGCATCGATCGCCGTAGGAAACTTGCCCGGCAACCAGAGTGACAACCGCCAATCGAGCCCTGCCGTCGCGAGAAAATTTCCGCGCGGCTGATAAGCAAGACATTCGATTCGATCGGTATGACCTGACAGTTGCAGTGGAGATGAGCCCTCGGGACCTTTGCCGCCAAAGTCCCACACGACGACACGATCTGCTGCAGCGGTAGCGAGGTAACGCGAATCGCCACTCCAACCGAGTTGATCGACCTTGCCGGGATAGCCTCGCATTTGCGAATCACGACCGGTGGCCAGATACCAAAAGTGCACAGAACCGTCTTGCGTACCGGCGGCGAGAAACTTGCCGTTACCGCTGAAATTCGCCGTAACGCAGGGTGCAGTCCAACGATAGTGGCGGACCGGATAACGCGGCGCTTCGAGTCGATGCACCACGATGCCGCCATTGATCGCTGCGGCTAGATCTCGACCGCTTTTATCGAATGCGAGCGCCGCGATTGCACCTTCGAGTGGCGGCAGCTCGTGCTGCAACTCCAGTCGCTCGTTCCAGAGCGAGATTTGTCTGCCAGCCGCGCTCGCGAGCTGCGATCCATCAGGCGAGAAGGTCACTTGAGTCGTCCACGCCTTCGAAGGTCTTTGTCGCGCCAGTACTTTTCCGTCCATGGCATCGTAGAGCCGGACCTCGGCATCTTGTCCGCTGCTGACGAACACCGCATTCTGGGGATGCCAGGCAACGGCCAGCGCGCCGAGCCCATGGTGACCAACCTCTCGGGCAACAAGCGTGCCCTCACCATTCTCGATGCTGCATACCTTGCCTTCGCCGCCCGCCACGGCAAGACGACTACCGTCTGCCGACCAAGCGATATCGACGATGTAATCGTCGATAGTGACTTTGCCGCGGGGCTCGAGCAATGCTGGTGGTGATTTCATGGCATCACGCGAAGCAGGAATGGAGGCCCGCCTCGAGCTCCTGACGATCCAGGTTTCGACCAATGAAGACCAAGGTGTTTATGCGCTCGGCGCCCACAGGCCACGGGCGCTCCAGCTGGCCGTCGAACATCATGTGCACCCCGTGGAACACGTAGCGACGCGGCTCACCCTTGATCGAAACGACTCCCTTCATTCGGAAGATGTCGGCACCGCGACTCTTGAGCAGATAGGACAGCCAATCATTGAGCTTGGTGGGATCGACCGCTCGCGGATCGGTCAAACCAATGGACGAGATCTCTTCGTCGTGATGATGTGAGGCAAAGCGCCTCTCGGCGATCGGTTTTGCCCCTTCGATACGCAAACCGAATTCGATCGGTGCATGCTCAACAACAAGAGCATATCGACCCGCACTCGCAATCTCGATATGGAAATGACTTCCGTCATGCCCCACGTCGATGCGATACGTTGTATTGGCTGGCTGCAAGGTGCCACCGCAAATGACCTGCTGCCCTTCTTCGGCGAACGCGCGAACGGCCGGCTCGATGCAAGCCGCGAGCGAGGTGGCAGGCTCGCCCGCTCCAGCGCTCAACAATGCGACTGCCAAGCCACCTTGATGAGCGTGATCGTGACCATGATGCTCGTCGTGATGATGATGGGCATGGTCACATTCACCATCGTGATGGTGATCGTGATGATGGTGATCATGCGTATCACCGCCCGTTCGAAGCTCGTGACGACCCGCCGGCAAATCGTAGAGCCCAGCCCACTCGAACGGATATTGCGGCTCTAGGAATGCCGAATCCACGGCCAAGGCGCGATCGAGATCAAACGCCCCGACATCGAGCACGCGCTCGATCGGCACGTCGGCGTTGCGAGTACGAAAGATTTTAGCGGTCCCGTTGATCGCGCGGATGCGACGCTCGATGCGTTCGAGTTCTGCCTCGCTCACGAGATCGACCTTGTTGAGCAGGATCACGTCGGCGAAGGCGACTTGCTCGCCGGGCTCTTTCATTTCATCGAGATGCTTCTCAATGTGATGCGCATCAATGACGGTGACGATGGCATCGAGTAAGAACTGCTGCTTGAACTCGTCGTCAAGGAAAAACGTCTGAGCGACTGGGCCCGGATCTGCCATGCCTGTCGTTTCGACGATGATGTAGTCGAACTTATCGCGGCGCTTGAGGAGCTGCCCCAGAATTCGCAGCAGGTCGCCACGGACGGTGCAACATATGCACCCGTTGTTGGTTTCGAAGATTTCCTCTTCGGCGCCAATGACGAGTTGATGATCGATGCCAACCTCACCGAATTCGTTTTCGATGACAGCGATCCGCTTGCCATGATTCTCGGAGAGAATGCGGTTGAGTAACGTGGTCTTTCCAGACCCCAGAAATCCCGTCAGGACGGTGACGGGCACCCGATCCGTGGTAGCCATATAGTGACGCATGATAACTTACGGCATGGCCAAAACCGGCGAGTCACACGTCTCTCCTCACGACCACCAGAGCTGCATACAGCACGCTCTCGACACGGCCGCCAACCTTTGCGAGCAACGCGGACTCAACCTGACTCCGATACGCCGACGGGTGCTCGAGATCGTGTGGCGATCGCACGAACCGATAGGCGCCTACCAGATCTTGGCGGAACTCGCCAAAGAGCGAGACAAGGCGGCTCCGCCGACCGTCTACCGTGCGCTCGACTTCCTGATCGATGCCGGTCTCGTGCATCGCATCGATTCGCTCAACGCCTTCGTCGGCTGCGGCGAACCCAGTCAGCCGCATATCGCCCAGTTCATCGTATGTCGCCGCTGCCATCGGGTCGCCGAAATCGACGATCCGGCGATCAATGCCCTGCTGACCGAGCGCTCCCGGGAAATCGGTTTTCGTATCGAGCCTAGCTCGCTCGAGCTCAAGGGGCTATGCAGCGATTGCGAGGCTGCAGCGTCGTAGTGATTCAGACTTAGCGGGCGATCAAGAAAATACCGCCAAGCAGCAAAACCACACCAAGCAAGCGCGTGGCATCGACAGGCTCGCGTGCGAAACCAAGCAACCCATAGTGATCGACGATGATCGAGGCGATCATCTGACCGCCCACCGTCAAGGCCAGCAGCAATAGTGCGCCCAATCGCGGACCGGTGAAGGTGGCAGTCGCGACATAGGCGGCGCCAAGCGTTCCCCCGAGCCACGCCCACCAAGGCACGGCCGAGAACTGCTCACGCGTTGGCCAATCGACCCGAAAGGCGGTGAGCAACAATACGAGCAACACGGTGCCGACAATGAAGTTACCGAGAGCGGCAAGCGGCGCGCTACCGAGAGCACGACTGACCGCCATATTGAACGCCACCTGCACGACAAGGCCTGCCCCCACCAACAAAGCCAAGACCATGGAAACGGTTTTCATCGAACTCACCCCTGTCGCAGCCAGCGCTTCGAGACCCAATCACGAAGTACGTGGTGGCGGGCGATACGCAAAATCAGGAACCAGAAAAAACGCTTCCGCCACGGCACCGGCCGTGGCGGAATCGCTTGGGAGACAACCGCAGACACATCCTCGTGCATGCCGAGGAGCATAGCCTGCTTAGAAGGTGTAACGCATCGTCACACCCCAAGTCGTCAGACGCGGGTGGGCGACGGTGTAACGGAACGGGAAGAACGTGCCGCCAGAAATCGTTCCGTTCGGCAGCGTGTTGCTGAAAAAGACATCGCGGAACGCGCCCGTCGGGGCGTCTTCACCGGTCAAATTACGTCCCCACAACTCGACCGACCAAGCGTCCCCACGCAGACCCATGCTCGCATTGACGTTGGTGGCGGATGGCACAATGGTTTGGTTGGACGCATCGGCAAACTGCTTGCCGCGGTGCGAAACGTCCGTTCGGAAGAACCAGTCACGATCCGCTCCCACCGCTCGAGAGAGTTGGATACCCGCGTTCGCCTGCACCTTTGACGTACGCAGGATTTGATTACCGGAAATATCACCGGTCGGTGCATAGGTCGGGAAATCAACGAAGCTGTCGACACGAGCGTTGTCGTATTTCGGATCTGCGTAGGAGATGCCGAAGTTCAAATCGAGGCCACGGATCGGACGGGCGATCACAGAGAACTCCACCCCATCAACCGAAGCGTCACCCGCATTCACGTTGATGCCGGTCGGCGTCACGATATCCTGGCCGCCGATGTTCGAGACCACCTGCGGAATCACGATATCCGACCAGTCGAGGTGATAGATATCGAGCTCGAGACCGAGACGGCGATCAAAGTATTCAGACTTCACGCCGAACTCGTAGCTCATCAGAGCCTCAGCGTCGAAGGCGCCCGGCAACGTCACATCCACCGTCGGCGCGCTCAGCAAGCGTACCGTGGTCGGATCGAAATCACCCGACTTCTCCGAATGGGCGACGGCAAAATAGGCGGTCACGTTGTCGAGCGGCTTGAAACGCAAGGTGCCGCGCCAGCTCAACAAATCCCAAGTTTCTTCGCCTTGTGCGTTCGTGCGAGCGTCACGGAACGCGCGAGTCTCCTCGGTATAACGCGCATCGACCGAACCGGTGAGCTTTTCGGTGAAGTCGTACTCGAGTGCCGCGAACACCGCCGGGGCGTCGGCGTTTTCAAAGAAAACGGGCTCTAAGCGACCGCCGCCCTGCGGGTCGGTGAAGTAAGGTAGAAATGCCGCATTACCGGCGCCCGGTGCGAAATCGCGGACCGTCGTTGGGCCAAGCGCAGTGCAGGCTAGACAGAATGAGTAGAAGTCTGCAGGCAATTTAGCCGTTGCCAAAACACCATCGACACCTTCGGCGGATTCGCGATCGTAGTAATAGGCGCCGACGGTATAACGTAGTGCGGCCTCACGATCACTCGCATAGCGAATTTCCTGACTGATTTCTTCGACCTCGACGCCACCGCCGATCTGCAGCAATCCGGAGGTGAATTGCTTGGTCGGGCCAGTGACGAGGCCAAGCCCCGGAATATTGCGCGTTGGTGTCGGCTGGTAGGTGTAAATCAGGGGCAGCGATGAACTGCGGTTGCCATCGACCACGAAGCCTTGCGTCACACGCGAAAAACCACTGATGGCATCGAGCGTCGCGCCGTTGGCCATATCCCAATGCAACTTGAGGTTGCCACGCGAGACATGACGCTTCTCACCGGTCGCGCCACTCTCGACCTGCAACGAGTCCTGATCCACCGAGGGCAACTCGCCGCAATAGTTCAGCAAGCGACTCGAACGCGGCGCCGCGACGCCCAAATTGACATCGCGAACACGACGGTCTTCGCAATTGGCGGCCACCGTGTTGGCAGCAGAGCTCGCGATACGATCGTCGGAAACGTACAGCCCGAGCTGAGCCTCAAAAGTATCGCTCGGCGCCCAGATCAAAGAACCGTTGAGCGTGCGGTAACGATAGCCACCGATATCCTCGCGACGACCATTGCCGCTGTACTGGTTCTCGTAAGAACCATCCCACTCGTCCTGCGTCACCGACAAGCGTCCGGAGAGACCCGCTTCGCTCAAAGGTCCGCTCACGGTCAGCGCCGCGAGACGTTTGCCGTCGTTACCGACCGTGACGGTCGCCTTGCCGGAGAACTCGCTGCTCGGACGCGCGGTCACGTAGTTAATGGCGCCGCTGAAGGCGTTACGCCCATACAGCGCTGCCTGCGGACCCTTGACCACCTCGATGCGCTCGAGGTCGAGCTGATTGAAGTTGATGCCTTCGCGACCGGCGACGTAAACGCCATCGAGGAAAATAGCCGTATTCAACTCACCAAAAATATCGATGGGCGCGACACCACGAATCACCGGTGCAGGCAAAAACTCACCGAGCACGTTGGAGAACGTCAGGCCCGGCGTAAAGGCGGCGACGTCATCGAGGTTTGCGATGCCGCGTGATTCGATGGCTTCGGCGGTGAAGGCCGTGATCGCGAGCGGGACATCGAGCAGCTGCTCGCTAGTTTTGCGGGCCGTGACGACGACTTCTTCGAGGACTGCGCCGTCAGCTGCGGTATCAGTCGTTTGCTGCGCGAGCGCCGGGGAACCCGCAGCGAACGCGAGCATTGCGGCCATGGGAGCAACAACAAGACCGTGGGGTGAACGTAATTGTTTCATGAGCTAGCTTCCTCAACATCCATGCACTTGTGTTTTAGGTTTCGCTATGCGAAACGTGCCCTGTTGCGGTTGCGAAAAACCGAGTGACGTTCCCCCTGACCTGACATCACCGTTCAACCGGGGGCGGAATTGGAACACGGATGAGAGCACTGCCGCGCGGTTTAATAAGACTAATTCTCAATTAAGTGCCCTTAATCAACCAACTAGCGGTCATTTAGGCCCCAGAGGATCGATAAAGCCATGAGCAAGAAAACCGCCTCCAAAATTGACCGCCGTGCCCTGCTGACGGGAGTGGCCGCCGCCAGCGTCGCGGCCGCCACGGCCAAGGCGAATAGCCCCGTCTCGCAGGCCGCGACCAACGCCCCAGGTGCTGGGTCGATCGCCGTCGCACAACGTGGCTCTTATGAAAAAGTGGCGCTGAAGCAGGACTTCATCAACGTCGCAGCCATCCAGTCCCAGCTCTACTCCATCGATCTGCGCGATAAGGCTGCCACCAACAAACGCAATCTACAGCGCGTGCTGCGCTTGATCGATCTTGCCCAGAACTCACCCGAGGAGTGGAACGGCGAGCGCCGCTGGGGATCCAAGGTCGATCTCATCTGCATGCACGAGTTCCCCATCCAGGGATTCCAGCCTTGGACTCGCAAGGAACTCAATCAGATTGCATACGAACTGCCGGGACCTGAGTCGGAAGCCATTGGCGAACGAGCGAAACGTTACGGCTGCTACATCTCTTTCGGCTGTTACGCCAAAGAAAAAGACTGGCCGGATCACGTGATCAACATGTCGGTATTGGTTGGTCCGGACGGCAAGATCGTTAGCAAGCAGTGGAAAGCTCGCAATATCCTCGGCCTCTTCGGTGATGGCGCGTTGATCGGTACCACCGTCTACGACGTGCTCGATCGTTATGTCGAAATGTATGGCTGGGATGCTGTTCTCCCGGTTGCGCGCACCGATATCGGCAACATCGCCATCACCGCCGTCGGCGCAGAACCGATGCTCTATACCTGCCTTGGATTGAAAGGCGCCGAGGTTTTGGTGTTATCCGTGACGGGCGGCAGTAACGCAGAATCAGCAATCCAGACAGCTCGCGCGAATCGTCTCTATACAATCGGGGTTGGTAATGCCGTTTCGCCGAATAACATCGGCTTCCCGGAATCCTCCGGTACGCGCGATGAAGGAACCGTCATCGTCGATCCGCGTGGTACGGTGCTCGCGAAGACGGACAATCACCACGAAGACATCATCACTGCACGAGTCCCTATCGCGGACTTTCGTAAGACCCGGCGCGTACAAGAATTACCAATGGCACTGATGTTGCCAGTGTTCCAGCAGTATCAGCCCACGTTCCAACCGAACGCCTTCATGGACAAACTGCCGGCAACTTATCAAGAGGCGGGTGAGATCGTTCGCAAACGCATGTCTATGAAATCGGGCGGCTAAGATGTCGGAAAACGCTAGCGTCAGCGCAGCTCTCGCGGCGCTACAAGCCAAAGTGGGGCAGGAAGTTCATGTCAGCAACTGGATGACGATCACTCAAGATCGTATCAACCAATTCGCTAAGGCGACGGATGATCACCAGTGGATTCACGTTGACGCCGAACGCGCCGCCAAAGAATCGCCGTATGGCAAGGCCATCGCTCACGGCTATCTCACTTTGTCTCTGCTAGTTCCGTTACGCGGGCTCGTTGATGAAAGTAAGCCCTACGCGACAGGTGTCCGTAGCGTCATCAATTACGGACTGAATAAATTGCGCTTTCCGAACGCCGTACGGGTCGACTCGCGCATTCGGGGCCGCTTCACGCTGGTGGCCGTCGAGCCGGTGGCGCCAGCGGTATTGCAAATCACCGAGCAATATCAGGTCGAGATTGAAGGCGAAACCAAACCCGCTTGCATCGCCGAAACCGTGATGCGACTCTTTTTTTGAGGCTGCGCTGTATATGTCGGCTGTTTTTCTTGATTACGCGACCGTCGACGACGGTGATCTCGATCCAACGACCCTGCAGGCCAGCGCACCTGGTCTGAGATTTCTGGCCAATACTTCGCAAGCCGACGTCATCGAGGCTATACGGGACTGCGAAATCGTATTGCTCAATAAGCTCAAAATCACCGCTGAGGTGATGGCTGCATCGCCGAAGTTGCGACTGATCGCACTTTCGGCAACAGGGACGAACAATATCGATGTCGTGGCGGCAGCTGAGCGGGGTATCGCCGTATGCAACATCCGTGACTACTGCACGGCGTCGGTCGTACAGCACGCGCTCGGCACACTGCTGATGCTGACACATCGCCTGCGCGAGTATTCGCGAATGGCGATCGATGGCACGTGGTCACGCAGCCAGCATTTCACACTACTGACTCATCCGATTCGGGAGCTGCAAGGCCTGACGCTCGGTATCGTGGGTTACGGCGTGCTCGGTCAGGCGTTTGCCAATGCCTGTCAAAGCGCCCTCGGTATGAAAGTGCTGATTGCCAATCGTTCAGGCGAGACTGCGCAAGCAGGGCGAGTCGATCTCGACGAGTTGCTGCGACAGGCAGATGTCGTCTCACTGCACTGCCCTTTGACCGAACAAACCCGTCATCTACTCGACACGCGACGTCTCGCGCTCATGAAGCGCGACGCGATCCTCATCAATACGGCCCGCGGCGCGCTCGTGGATCTCGATGCTCTCGCTGCGGCACTGCGCGCCGGCCGATTGGGCGGTGCAGCGATCGATGTGCTTCCCGAGGAGCCGCCGGTATCCGGTAGTCCGCTATTCGCCGAGGATCTGCCCAATCTCATCGTAACCCCACATACGGCTTGGGCGGCTCGCGATGCTCGGCAGCGCTGTCTGGACGAAATCGCCGCCAACATCGTCGATTGGCGCCAAGGTGGTCGGCGCGGCCGGGTGGTCTGATCATCACCCATAAGTTTCGGTAATACATCCTTGCGGTGGTTACCGACTCGCTGAGCGTCGGGAATGAGCTAAAATCCGCTCCCCCGAATTGCCGGGCAATCTTTGATCAGCAGGCTTCTTATCATGCTTACCGTGACCCGGTTCCGACTGACTTTGCTCGCCGTCACTCTCGCCCTGACTGCGTGCTCCAAGTCTCCAGCCCCGGGTGGCGGACAACCGGGTGGCGGCTTTGGTGGTCCGGGCGGTCCTGGCGGATCCCCGCCGGCCGTCATCACGGGCACGATGCAAACCCGTCCCTTCGGCGTCGTCATCGAAGCCGTTGGTACGGCGCTCGCCAAAGAATCGGTCGAAGTCACCTCGAAATCGACCAACACGATCACTGCCATTCGGTTCATCGAGGGGCAGCGCGTTGCAGCCGGTGCGGTGCTCGTCGAATTCGATCGCGCTCAAACGGCGGCCGCTCTGGCCGAGGCCGAAGCCAACTTGCTCGAAAGTCGCAACCAGTTCAATCGCGGCCGTGATCTGTCGGTGACACAGGCTTTGTCTAAAGCACAGCTCGATCAACTCGAGACTGCCGTCAAAACAGGCGAAGCACGCGTCGCGGCGGCCAAGGCACGACTTGCCGACACGGTGATTCGCGCTCCGTTCGCCGGTCGTACTGGCTTTCGTCGTGTTTCATTGGGGGGCCTCGTCAATCCGGGTAGTGTCATCACGACACTGGATGACACCTCAATCATCAAGCTCGAGTTTTCTGTATCACAAACGTATCTCAACGATCTCCAGCCGGGTCTCGCCGTCGAAGCTGTGGCTGAAGGTTTGGGTGAGCGTGTGTTCGGCGGCAAGATCAGCGCCATCGACTCGCGTGTTGACCCCGTGACACGCTCGGTTACGGTGCGTGCCGAACTGCCGAATACCAACGGCGACATCAAACCCGGACTCTTCATGAAGGTGCGCGTACGCGGCGCCGAGAAGCCGACTTTGATGATCCCGGAAGAAGCATTGGTGCCTGAACAAGGTCGCACCTACGTCTTCGTCGTCGAAGGCGGCGAGGCCAAACGCCGTGAGGTTAGGATCGGCGGACGTGAACCGGGCAGCGTGGCCATCACGAGCGGCCTAGCCGGTAACGAGACTCTCGTCGTCGAAGGTATGCAGCGCATTCGCGACGGCGCTCGCGTGACGGCAACGGCTCGCTCATGAACATCTCAGAGTTTTGCGTTCGTCGTCCCGTCTTCGCGACGGTATTGAGCGCGCTGCTCGTCATCTTTGGGCTCGTCGCGCTCGACAGATTGCCGTTGCGTGAATATCCCGACATCAACCGTCCGGTCGTCTCGATCGAAACGACCTATCGCGGCGCGTCAGCTAATGTGGTCGAGAACAAGATCACCCAGGTAATCGAAGACCGTATCGCCGGTATCGAAGGCGTCCTGAAAATCGAGTCGGACAGCCGCGACGAACGATCGAGCATTCGTATCGAATTCGACGTCGAGCGCGATATCGATGCGGCAGCCAACGATATCCGCGATCGCATCTCACGCGTGCTGCAGCAATTGCCGCCCGAAGCAGACCCACCACAGATCGCCAAGTCTGATTCGACCGCCGAAGCGGTCATGTTCCTGAGCTTCAACTCGGAGAAGATGACCGAGCTCGAAGTCACCGATTACGCCGAGCGATATATCGTTGATCGCTTGTCCACCGTGCCCGGTGTCGCGCGCGCCTCGCTCAATGGCGCGCGTCGTGCGGCTATGCGCGTCTGGATCGATCGTCAGTCGCTGGCTGCCCGTTCGCTCACCGTCAACGATATCGAGTCTGCGCTGCGTCGCGAAAACATCGAGCTGCCAGCAGGTCGTATCGAATCGATTCAGCGCGAATTCTCGCTGCGTACAGAGGTCGGACTCGATAACGAAAGCGATTTTCGCAATCTGGTCATCGGCAAAGGACCAGAGGGTCATCTAGTCCGGCTCGGCGAAGTCGCGCAAGTCCGGCTCGAGGCGGAGAATGATCGCTCTTTATTCCGTACCAACGGTCGTGCCGGCGTTGGTATCGGCATCGAAGCGCAGTCGAAAGCCAACGTACTCGAACTCGTACAAGGTGTACGCACTGAGATCGATCGCATCCAGGCCGACTTACCCGAAGGCGCCGCAATTGTCGTGAACGTCGATAACGGTGTCGCGATCGAGGCAGCGTTGCGCGAAGTCTTGATCGCTGTCATTTTTGCGTTCGTGTCAGTGCTGATCGTGATCTACGGCTTCCTCGGCACGCTGCGCACAACCATCATTCCGGCATTGACCATCCCGGTGTCCGTCATCGCCGGTTTCATGGCGGTGTACGCGCTCGACTACTCCATCAACGTGCTGACACTGCTCGGCATCGTGCTCGCCATTGGTCTCGTCGTCGACGATTCGATCGTCGTGCTCGAGAACATCCATCGCCGTGCGGAACTCGACGAACCGCAAATGGTGGCGGCCATCCGCGGTAGTCGCGAAATCGGTTTCGCGGTGATCGCGACAACGCTCACTCTCGTCGCCGTGTTCGTGCCAATCTCGTTCCTACCCGGTGACGTAGGTCGCCTGTTCCGCGAATTTGGTCTCACGCTCGCCGCAGCGGTTTTGTTCTCGGCACTCGTCGCTTTGACCCTCACACCCATGCTCGCCTCACGCCTTCCACCCGAGCGCGACATGAAGCACGGCCGATTCGCTCAGGCCGTCGAACGCTTCTTCAAGAAACTCGCTGAGATCTACGAACGGCGCCTGCGACAACTCAACCGCCGCCCCCTGCTGATCGTCAGCTCGGTTGTGGGTCTGAGTTTGCTCGGAGTGCTGACCTTTCGCGCAATTCCCGAAGAGTTCGCGCCGAGTGCCGACGTGGGTCGCATCTTCATCACGTTACAGGCACCCGAAGGCGCGAGTTTTGAGTACACGGCTGAATACGGTCGCAAGCTCGAAGCGATCGTCAACAAACAGATGAAGTTTGACGATATCCAGCGCGTGACCTTACGAGTACCGGGTGGCTGGGGCGGCGGCGGTGAAGTGACGACTGCGCGAGTCATCATAACGCTCAAACCCTGGACCGAACGTGATCGCTCGGCGCAGGACATTGCGAGTGCGTTGCGCAAAGAGCTCGGTTCTTTGCCGGGTGTGCGTGCCACCGCCATCCTGCCCGGTGCGCTGCGCGGTGGTTTCGGTTCACCGGTACAAGCCGTCATCGGCGGTCCGGATTACGAGAGTCTCGCGAAGTGGTCAGATCAACTGGTTGCGCTCGCCGAGAAAAACCCGGGTCTCACGGGTGTCGAGAGCAACTACCGGCCACGCAAACCACAGATCAAAGTCGCCATTGATCGTGATCGCGCCGCCGATCTTGGTGTCTCGCTGCAAACGGTTGGGCGTACGCTCGAGACCATGCTCGGCTCGCGCATCGTGACGACGTTCATCGATCGTGGCCGCGAGTACAACGTCGTGCTGCAGGGCCGCCCGGATGAGCGCGCCACGACGACCGATCTCACCAATCTGCAAGTTCGATCTGATCGCACCGGCGAGCTCGTTCCCTTGTCGAGCGTCGTCAAGTTGACAGAAACGGCGAGTGCAACCGAACTCAGTCGATTCAACCGACTGCGCGCCGTCGAGATTCGCGCAGATCTCGCCGAGGAATACACCATGGGTGAGGCGGTCGAGTGGTTCGAGGAAACTGTGCGCAAAGAACTGCCCACCGGCGCTACCTTGATGTGGGATGGTGAATCTGCCGATTACGTTCGTAGCGGCGGACAACTGTGGATCACGCTGTTGTTTGCCGTCATGATTGTGTTCCTCGTGCTCGCAGCGCAGTTCGAGAGCTTCGTGCACCCGGCGATCATCATGGTCACCGTACCGCTCGCCATGCTTGGCGCCGTATTCGGCCTCAAGGTTCACGGCATGAGCATCAACATATTCAGTCAGATCGCAGTCGTCATGTTGATCGGTATTGCCGCCAAGAACGGCGTGCTGATCGTCGAATTCGCTAATCAGTTACGCGATCGCGGCAAGGAATTCCACGAAGCGATCATCGAAGCTTCGGTGACGCGCTTGCGCCCCGTATTGATGACGAGCCTCTGTACGGCCTTCGGCGCCATACCCTTCTTGTTTGCAACGGGTGCGGGAGCAGAGCAGCGACTGCCGATCGGCATCGTCGTGTTCTACGGCACGATCGTCTCGGTCTTCTTGACCCTCTTCGTGGTGCCGGCGGTTTACTCACTTGTTGCCAAGCGCACCAAGTCGAGCGACCACACGACTCGCTTGGTCGATCGCCTGCTCGGCGCGACCACCGAGGAGCGCGCAGCTAAGCTTTGATCAGGCTAACTCTGCTGCGCCGCGTCCACTTCAGAAAGTCGGATTTGGTAGGGTGTGAAAGGCGTGTCGTAGGCTATCGCTCCAGCCGGAGCGAATCATGCGGAAGTATTCGTCTTCGGCCGTGATGCTGCGGTGCAGATGAATCTTCAGCGCATCACGCCGCACGCAAACGAGATCAAGGGGTAAGCCCACAGACAGGTTCGATCGAATCGTCGAATCCATCGAGATCAAAGCACACTTCGTGGCTTCGGCAATACTCGAAGAGCGCGTGATGACTCTATCGAGGATCGGCTTGCCGTACTTCGATTCTCCAATCTGGAAATACGGAGTGTCTTCAGTCGCCTCGATGAAATTACCAGCTGCGTAAATATGAAACAGCCTCGGCGCTTCGCCACGAATCTGACCGCCCAAGATGAAGGCGGCGTTGAAGTCGATACCGTGCTCCTTCAACGAGGCGGCGTCGCGCTGATGTACTGCTCGCAAAGCCTCGCCAACCAAAGCAGCCGCATCGAAAGCGCTTTTGACGCTATAGAGGCTGTGAGCATCGTGTTGCGCAATGCATTCATGCAATTCGTGCACGACCGCTTGCGAAACGGCTAGATTGCCGGAAGTCATCAACACGAGCACGCGATCGCCAGAGCGCTCGAACACGTGCATTTTTCGGAAGGTGTTGACGTGATCGACACCGGCGTTGGTACGTGAGTCCGATAGAAACACGAGACCCGTGTCGAGCAGCGTAGCGACGCAATAAGTCATGACTAATTCTACTGCGTTACTGCTGTGCCTGTCGTTGTTGCAGCAGACGAGGTCGCGGCGCTGCGATACGACGCGGTAGCTCATCAGAAGATACGGCGACCGTGGCCGCCATGGTTTCCGTGCCGCCACCACGACGGACGCCTCGCACCGGACAGGCATCGAGATAATCGCGTCCGACCGCGAGCCGACAATGATGAGGGCCGCCCGGAACTCCATTGGTCACGTCCACGGCAAACCAGCGTTTCGGCTCGTCCAGCCAGACATCGACCCAGGCGTGGCTTGCGATGTGATCGTCGCGCTCGGTCAATAAATATCCGCTCACGTACCGCGCCGGAACTCCAAGGCTGCGACAACAGGCGAGCATGATGTGCGCATGATCTTGGCAAACCCCTCGACGCAACGAAAAGACGCTGGCTGCGGGGTCCGATACATCGGTCGACCCCGGCACGTATTCGATCTCGCTGCGAATCGCTGCAGCCAAAGCCAACACACCTTCTCGGCCACTCGATAGATGACCGAAGCGTCGCGCAAACAACTGTAGATTTTCATCGGTACGCGTGAGTGAGGTCTCTGGCAAATACACCAGCGGCGATAGAGCGCCGCGATTAGATGGAGCCGCATCGACCACGGATTCGGTTTCAACCGTCCCGGTCACATGGATACGAATCTCGACATGCGGCTCGTCGATCGTGAGCAAGTGCATGACATTGCCATGGGCATCGATTTGCTGAGATTTTTGCCCTGGCGTCTGCAGATGCCAGTTCAACACCCGTTGACCGGCCTCCGTACGTGGCGTCAATCGTAAACTCTGCACGCTATGATTGACCGGTCGATCGTATCGATAGACGGTTTCATGTTCGATATGCAGCAGCATGTTAGACCGTCGCCTCCGATACGAGGAAGTCGTGAGCTATGCGCGCACCGAGATCGCTGGTTCGTAATAAGAAACTGGCCAGGTAATTGCGAACACCGATATCTAGCACCTCATCGATGCGCCCATATTGCAGGGCCGCTTGAATCTCTCCGGAGCGTCGTGTCGTCTCACCTGACCGAGCATTGGCGACTCGTACCAGCGTCTGATGGACGCGATTTGTGCAATGCCGCAAAGAGCGCGGCATAGCCTCGTGAAATATCAAAAGCTCTGCGACACGCCGTGGCGTAATGAGGTCGCGATACACTTTTCGATAGACCTCGAACGCCGACACCGATCTCAGCAATGCACTCCACTCGTAATAGTCGACTGCTGCATCGGGAGCGGCTGCATCCGGCATCAGGAGTTCGAACCGGGCGTCGAGAATGCGTGCCGTATTATCCGCACGCTCGAGATAAGTGCCAAGCAAGGTGAACTCGAGCGCCTCGTCATGCAACATCGTTCCTTGGATGACGCCCCGTGCCAGGTGCGATCTAAACTTCACCCATTCGAAGAAATCACCGATGTTCTGACGCCGAGCAGCAACGCGCTTATAGCGCTTCAGCTCAAGCCATGTCGCGTTCAGCGTTTCCCAAGTCTCGGAGGTCAGGGTGCCGCGGACGGCGTGCGCATTCTCGCGCGCCCGATCGAGACAATGTTCGATGCTACCCGGGTTGGCAGGTTCGAAGGCGATCCATTCAATGGCGGCATCTTGGGTGATGGTATCGCGCGCGGCGAGATAGGCGTCGATCTGACCGACTGTCGCAAGCGTTGAAGCCCATCGCTTTCGAGTGATGTCTTCCTCTTGTCGCAATAACGTCATGCGACAATTCACATCCAGCATGCGCGCAAGATTCTCGGCTCGCTCGGTGTATCTCGCCATCCAATACAAGTGGTCTGCGGTACGACTCAGCATGACGCGCGCTCAAGCACCCACGTATCTTTAGTTCCACCGCCCTGCGAGGAATTGACGACCAGCGATCCGTCACGCAACGCGACTCGCGTCAGGCCGCCTGGAACCATCATCACGTCACGCCCGGATAACACGAACGGTCGTAGATCGACGTGTCGGGGTGCCAAACCGGCCTCGACGAAAGTCGGGCAAGCGGATAGTGCGAGGGTGGGCTGCGCGATGTAGCGCGCCGGATCAGCCAGGATCCGCAGACGGAATGCCTCGATCTCCGCCTGGCTTGCCAGCGGCCCGATCAACATGCCGTAGCCGCCAGCACCGTGAACCTCTTTGACGACAAGCTCCGATAGATTGGCGAGCACGTGCTGGAGATCTTCATCGCGGCGCAGAATCCAAGTCGGTACGTTTTGCAGGATGGGCTCTTCGCCGAGATAGAAGCGAACCATCTCTGGGACGTACGGATAGGTCGACTTGTCATCGGCGATACCCGTGCCGATCGCGTTAGAGATGACGACGCGTCCGGCACGATAAGCGGTGAGCAGGCCCGGCACGCCGAGCATGGAATCGGGACGAAAGGCCAGCGGATCCAGAAAGTCATCGTCCACGCGTCGATAGATGACATCGACGCGGCGCGGACCCTGAGTCGTGCGCATGTAAACGATCTCATCATCGACGAACAAATCTTGTCCCTCGACGAGTTCGATACCCATCTGCTGAGCGAGAAATGCATGTTCGAAGTAAGCGCTGTTGTGAGCGCCCGGCGTCAGCAGCACTACCACCGGATCGCGCACGCCAGCGGGTGCCACACCACGCAAGGTTTCGAGCAGCAAGTCAGGATAGTGCTCAACGGGCGACACCGAGTAGCGCGCGAACAGCTCAGGAAACAACCGCATCATCGCTTTGCGATCTTCGAGCATGTAGGACACACCGGAAGGTACGCGTAAATTATCCTCGAGAACGTAGTACTCGCCCTTCCCTGCGCGTACGAGATCGATGCCTGCGATATGTGCATAGACATCCATCGGCAGATCGATACCTTGCATCTCGGGCCGATATTGCACGTTGCAAAGCACCTGCTCGGCGGGAATGTGCCCCGCGCGCAGAATCTCCTGATCGTGATAAACGTCGTGCAGAAAGGCGTTGAGTGCCGTCACCCGCTGTCGCAAACCCTGCTGCAAGCGCTCCCACTCGGGTGATGGAATGATCCGCGGGACGATATCGAACGGAATCAATCGCTCCGTGCCGGTCTCGTCGCCGTAGACAGCGAAAGTGATGCCAGCGCGGCGGAACAAAGTGTCGGCTTCGTTACGCTTCTCGACGATGCTGTCAGCGGGCGTTTCTGCGAGCCACTCGGCATAAGCTTGGTAGTGCGGTCGCACGCCGCCAGCTTCGGTGTGCATCTCGTCGAAAATCGCCTCCTTCACCATATCTTCCCGCCGATATAACGCCCGGCAGCCGGGAGGTGCGGGAAATACTCCACCGATTCAAACGCACCATGGAGAAAGTAGGGATCGTTCTCGATGATTTCTTTGGCGCGCGCGAGGCTACGGGTGTGCAAGCAATACAAGCTGCCGATCGGCTGTTCGCGACTTTCGTCGTACAGAGGACCCGCCACATTGAGCTCGTCCATGACACTCTCGATGTAGGCCATATGCGACGTGGTCTGCGCTGCACGCACGGCGGCGCCAGAGACACCGTCGCGACATAGCACGACATAGGCGGTTTTCTCGTATCGGGAAGACATGGCGGGCCACTCCTGACCTGGCGGGGAGGGGGAATGCGATCAGGATAGCAGCCCACCAGTCTTCCTCAACCGTCGAAAACCAGTGTGGAGAAGTTTGGTCGCGACACTCTCGACACGCCAATCGATTGATGTGATGATTTCGATAGATGCCGTAAATCGCTCGGACGGGCTGCCAGGATGGCTGACATCAAACTCAAAGATCTGCGTTACCTCGTTGCCGTGGCGGATACCGGGCATTTCGGCAAGGCGGCCGAGCGCTGCTTCGTCAGCCAACCGACCCTGTCGGCGCAATTGAAAAAACTCGAGGACTATCTCGGTGTGCCTCTCATCGAGCGGCAACCGAGAGGCGCGCTCCTGACACCGGCAGGCAGCGAGATCGTCGCGCGAGCGAGGCGAATCATCGAAGCCAGCGACGAGGTGGTCGACATCGCACGCACTCATAAAGATCCGCTGGCGGGGCGATTGCGAGTCGCATTCTTGCCGACCATAGGGCCTTACTTATTGCCGATCGTGGTGCCCAAACTGCGCAAAGCGCTCCCACGACTCGAACTGATGCTCTACGAATATCAAACTGCCCCCATGCTCGAGAAACTGCGAGCGGGCGAACTCGACCTTGGCATTCTGGCGCTGCCGATCGAAATCGATGGGCTCGTAACGCGACCCCTGTACGACGAGCCTTTCGTCGTTGCGGCCCCCACGAATCATCCACTCGCCGATCGTAAGCAGATCCGCGTCGAGGATCTCTCCGGCGTCACGCTACTGTTGCTCGAAGACGGGCATTGCCTACGCGATCAAGCGCTTGATGTGTGCAATCGCATCGATGCAGAGGAGAAGCAGGACTTTCGCGCCACTAGCATCGAAACCCTGCGACAAATGGTAGCGACTGGTGCAGGCGTCACCTTGCTACCGGAGCTCGCCACACGAGGCAGCCATGCGGCGCCACGCGGACTCGTGTTGCGCCCTTTCGTGAAGCCTCAACCCTCGCGACGCATCGGCGCAATTTGGCGCAAGAGCAGCGCTCGTCAGACCGCGATCCAAGTGGTATCCGACGTCATCGCGGAGCAACTCGTATGACAGCCCCTATCATTCTTTGGTTTCGCCAGGACTTGCGACTTGCCGACCATGCTGCGTTGACCGCAGCCATCGAAAAAGGCGTGCCAGTTATTCCCGTATTCCTCTGGTGCCCGGAAGAAGAAGGCGAATGGATGCCAGGTGCGGCATCGCGCTGGTGGTTGCATCAATCCTTAGGATCGCTTGAGCGAGCGCTGATAGAAAAAGGATCGCGACTCATTATCCGCCGTACGAAAGACAGCGCTGCCGAACTGCACAAATTGATCAAAGAATCGGGTGCGACGGCGGTCTATTGGAGCCGTCGCTATGAGCCTCTAGTCATTGCGCGTGATCAGCTCATCAAGCAGAACTTACGAGACGCAGGCATCGAAGCACGCAGCTTCAATGCGGCTCTGCTGGTAGAACCTTGGGATGTACAAAACAACTCGGGAAAGCCGTTTCAGGTTTTCACGCCGTATTGGCGTAAGGTATCGGCCACACTCGAGCTTCCTAAACCGCTCGCAACTCCTGCGCGCATCCCTGCTCCTTCAACGTGGCCGGCGAGCACCGAGCTGGATGCGTTGAAATTATTACCCAAGATTCACTGGTACAGCGGTATGCAGGAAACGTGGCGGCCGGGTGAGCACGGCGCTATGCAGCACCTTGATCGGTTTCTCGACACCAGCGTCGCAAACTACGGCGAAACACGTAATTTACCGGCGCAATCCGGCACATCGCGACTATCCCCCCATCTGCATTTCGGCGAAATTTCGCCGCGACAGATCTGGCATACAGCGGCAAAGTGGCGCAGCAGCCAATTCATGGCAGAGATCGGCTGGAGAGAGTTTGCGCATCACCTGCTCTACCATTTTCCGCGCACCACCAACGAGCCACTGCGACTCGAATACCAAAAGTTCCCGTGGCGCGACGATGCCAAGCAGTTGCACGCTTGGCAACGTGGTCGTACGGGCGTTCCGCTTGTCGATGCAGGTATGCGAGAACTTTGGCACACCGGCTGGATGCACAATCGGGTACGCATGGTCGTCGCTTCGTTTTTGGTGAAAAACCTGCGACTGCACTGGCTCGAGGGTGCGCGCTGGTTTTGGGATACCTTGGTCGATGCGGATCTTGCGAGCAATACGCTCGGCTGGCAGTGGGCTGCGGGCTGCGGCGCTGACGCGGCACCCTACTTCCGGGTATTCAACCCGGAAAGTCAGGCTGAGAAGTTCGACCCACAGAGTGAATACATTCAGCGCTGGATCGGGGGCGACAAGAACTACCCCTCTTCTCCGATCGTCGATTTGAAAGAATCTCGCGCAGCGGCCATCGCCGCGTGGCAAACCTTGAGGAAGCCTTCATGATCAAGCACATCGTCGCGTGGCGACTTAGCGAAGAGCACGACAAGACCGCCAGTGCCGCCCGAATCAAAGAATTACTGGAGGGACTGCACGGCCAGATCCCGGGTTTGCTACATATCGAAGTGGGTGTAAACGTTGTGATCGACGCGAACGCAGCCGATGTGGTTCTCTATAGCGAGTTCGTCGATCTCGAAGCGCTCAAAACCTACCAAGCACATCCGCTGCATCAAGCGGTCGTGCCAAAGGTGAAGGCGCTCACGACGGAGCGTCGCTCAGTCGACTACGAGATCTAACGTCAGACGACGGCTGCGTCTGTCTCGAGCACGCTCGCGGCACCCACGCTGACTACGCGAGAGAGAGCATGAGCCTGCGGCAAAATATGCCCAGCATAGAAACGCGCTGACGCCAACTTGCCACGCAGAAAGTCGACGTCTGCGCCCGACTCATCGAGCTTGCGAGCCGCAATCGCAGCCGACTTAGTCAGCAACCAGCCTCCGATGACGTAGCCCGCAAGACGCAGCGCTGGCACCGAGACAGCCAGCGCCCGCTCGGGTCCCTGCGCATAAGCCACGAGCACGGACTTGGCCGCAGCTTCCAACGCGTCGATGGCTTCGAGGGTTGCCGTCTTGCTCTCGTTCACGGCAGCCGCAACATCGGCGGCGCCGACAGGCGCAATCGCTGCGAGTTCGCTGCGCATATCGGCGATCAAAGCACTCATCGCAGCGCCACGATCGCGCGCCAATTTACGGCCGATGAAGTCGTTCGACTGAATCGCCGTCGTGCCTTCATAGATGGTGGTGATACGCACATCGCGGTAGGGCTGTGCCGCACCCGTTTCTTCGACGAAACCCATGCCGCCGTGTATCTGTACGCCGAGTGACGACAGCTCGATGCCCGCTTCGGTGCTGCAGGCCTTGACGACGGGAATCAGCAAATCACCACGCGCCTGCGCGGCCGCTTTGATGGCCGCATCCGGATGACGCGCACCGAGATCGAGCTGGAAAGAGGCGTACAACGCCACCGCGCGTAATGCCTCGATCTGCGATTTCATCGTCAGGAGCATGCGCTTCACGTCGGGGTGATGGATGATCGGCGCAGGCGCGTTGACGCCAGGCACCGGCGGCTTGCCCTGCACGCGCGTGCGCGCCCATTCCGCTGCCTGCTGATAGGCGCGATCGGCAACGGCGTAGCCTTCGAGGCCTACCGACAAACGCGCCGCATTCATCATCACGAACATGTATTCGAGGCCGCGATTCGCCTCGCCGACGAGGTAACCGATCGCGCCCTGCTTCTGGCCATAGGCCATCACGCAGGTCGGACTCGCATGGATGCCGAGCTTGTGTTCGATCGAAATGCTCTGCACATCATTGCGCTCGCCGAGAGACCCGTCAGCATTCACCAAAAGCTTCGGCACGATGAACATCGAAATGCCCTTGACGCCCGCCGGTGCTCCGTCGATGCGGGCCAACACAAGGTGGATCGTGTTGGGCGTGAAGTCGTGATCACCGTAAGTGATGAAAATCTTTTGGCCAAAGAGACGGTAGTGAGCACCCTCAGGTTGCGCACGGGTGCGGATCGCAGCCAGATCCGAGCCTGCCTGCGGTTCGGTGAGGTTCATCGTGCCGGTCCATTCGCCGCTCACCATCTTGGCGAGATACAGATGCTTCTGTTCGTCCGTACCGTATTGTTCGATTGCCTCGACGGCCCCTTGGGTCAGCATCGGGCACAACTTGAACGACAGATTCGATGCCGCCCAAAGCTCTTCGACCGCCGTGCCGATCACATAGGGAACGCCCTGACCGCCGTGTTCGGGCGAAGCACGCAAACTCGCCCAGCCCCCGTCGACGAACTGCTGGTAAGCCGCTTTGAAGCCGGGTGCGCCGATGACGCCATCCGGCGTCCAGCGGGCACCGTCGCGATCGCCTGATTTGTAGAGCGGATCGAGCACCGTCTCGGCGAATTTGCCCGCTTCCTCGAGGACTGCATCGGCCAGATCGAGTGAAAATTCGGCGTACGCAGGGCAAGCCTGCAGCGCCGATTCACCGATCAGCTCATGCATGTTGAAACGCAGATCCTTCAGTGGCGCACGGTACATCGGGCGATCCTTTCAGCTTTCGACAGGGATTGAACTCATTCTAACCCGCTAGGGCGGGGACGATGTTGGCCGCAAGGAACTCGACCAACGACTTCACGCGTTCGTCCTCGGCGAGTCGGCCGGGGTAGATCGCGCACAACGGCGCCTGCTCGGGAAGCACCCAGTCAGGCAACACGCGTTTAAGCTTCTGGGTGGCGAGCCCCTGCCGACACAGGAACTCCGGCAACACCCCGATGCCGAGACCTGCTGCCACCGACGCGTGCAACAAGGCGGGATCGTTGACCGCGAGTTTCGGTCGCACGGTGATCTCGGCTCGTCGGTTACCGTGCGCGAGACGAATCACGAACAAAGGGCCCTGAGTCGAATCGGGCGTCAGTAGTTCGTGCCGGTCGAGCTCCTCTGGGGTCGCGGGAACACCGCCCTTCTGCAGGTAGGCTGGGGTCGCACACAGGATCGCCGGCGGTGCGCCGAGTACCCGGGCCACCGGCGAATCCTCCGCGGCGGGGTCGGCCGCGACCGCTCCGGCGCGAATGACGACGTCGTAGTCCGCTATCGGGGTATCACCGACTTCGCCCAAATCCACCTCGAGCGGGATCTGCGGGAAGCGCTCCAGGAATCTCGGCACCAGAGGCGCAAGCAGCACCCGGCCATACGTCGTGTCGGCCAACACCCGCAGCGGCCCCTGCCGCTGCACGGTCAGGTTTGCAGACTGTTGGCGGACACGCTCGGCCGCCTCCAGAATGGCGCGACAGGCGGGAAGCAATTGTTCGCCAGCCGGGGTGAGGGCGAGTCGGCGCGTGGTGCGGGTCAGCAACTTGAGACCAAGCTCGCGCTCAAGCTCGGCCACGGCCCGACTGATGGCGGCTTTGGGCACTTTGAACGCCCGAGCAGCCGCTGAGAAACCGTTCAGATCGACGACCTTGGCGAAGGTAGCCATATGGGCGGGAGACCATATTTGAGACACTGGCGATACTCTAATGGCGACTATTCGCGCTATTGTTGCAAATCAGAATCAAAATAGAAATCGCAGAACACGGGAGGGACGAAGATGACTCACTGGATTCGAACCCATGGCCGGCGCTACGGGGTGCTACTGGCGGCGCTCGCCAGTGTCTCTCTCGTTACCATGCCGTCCGCCTCGGCAGCCGATGATTTCCTCTCGGCACCCACGATCCGCAAAGGCAGCGAAGCACTGCAATGGAGCGCCAAGCTCACCTGTGGAACGACCGAGTCTGGGGTCACGCGCTATGGCATGTGGGAGGGCTACCTCTACAGCCGGGCTCCCGGCGAGAAAGATCGCCAATTGTTCGCGGTCATCGGTATCAATACCCGCCAGTGCGAACGGCATATCGACCCCGTGCGCGGTGCGGGCTTTAGAAGTATCTCGCGCGAGATCATGGTCTACCTCGACCCGACCACCGGCGACATCATCGATACTTGGAAGAACCCATGGACCGGCGAGACGGTGGAGGTCATCCACGCTGCCAACGACCCGGTGAACATGCGCCAACCCACTTTCGAGAAGACGGTCAATGGTGAGCCTTTAGAGGTCACCCTCCGGCACTACGGCGATACTCTGGTCGCCTCACGTGAGGTGCCGCTTTTTTACGAGAACCCGCTAGCCGGCGGCTATCAGGAATACATCGGTGGTACCTACCACGCGATGGAAATCTTCAACACGTACTACAAGGCAGCCGACTTCCTCGACACTCGCAAGATCCGAATATCCGAATCTAAGATTTCCTGGCAACGAATCTCGGGTTGGCTCCCGTGGATGAAAATGCGCGATCGTCCCGGAGTCATGATCTTCAACGCCACCGGCTTCTCCACCTTCGATCGTAGCCAGATTTCACCGAAGCTCCTGAAGGTGCTCGAAACTCGATATCCCGACTATCTTTCGCCACCGCCCCTCGGCGATCCCCGCCCGAACGAGACCACCTGGACGGTCACCAAGCGCTGGATCGACGAGCATCGCGGTAAAGCAAATCAAACCGACAAGACCTCCGGAGGACACTGATCATGTCGTTAAGCGTTCATTCGATGACCGTCGCGGCCTTCGTGCCGATGCTCGAGAACCTCGAGAAAATTCTGGGTAAGGCAGCCGCCCATGCCGCCGAACGCAAGCTCGATGAGGGAGTGCTGGAGGGCTGGCGACTCACGCCAGATATGTTCGCCCTACGTCGCCAAGTGCAGTTGACCAGCGACTTCGCCAAGAACAGCGTTGCGCGTCTCGCGGGTGTCGAGCCGCCGAAGATGCCAGATGAGGAAAAAACCCTCGCCGAGCTGCAGGCTCGTGTTCGCGCCACCGTGACGTGGCTGCAAAGCATCACGCCCACGCAACTTGAAGGGGCCGAGACACGGCATATCGTGGTGCCGCTGCGTACACGTACGCTCGAAATGGACGGTTTGCCGTTCATCCAACGCTGGGTACTGCCGAACTTCTACTTCCACATGACGACGACCTACGCCCTGCTTCGACAGGCTGGGGTCTCGCTCGGTAAACAGGACTTCCTCGGCGGAGTTTGAGTCTCATGCAAAAGCGCGCGCTCGGCACACAAGGTCTGTCGGTCTCTGCTCTCGGGCTTGGCACTATGGGTATGTCGGGTGTCGCCGGCATGCCTTTGATGTACGGTGCGCCGGATGAGGCGGAGGGCATTGCCACGATTCATCGCGCGCTCGACCTCGGTATCGATTTCTTTGATACCGCCGAAGTCTACGGCCCCTATGTCAACGAAGAGCTACTCGCCCGCGCACTCGGCAAACGACGTCATGACGTTGTGATCGCGACCAAGTTCGGCTTTTCGATCACACCGGATGGAAAAATGGCGGGTGTTGATGGCAGCCCAGCCAATGTGCGTCGCGCACTGGAGGGCTGCCTGCAACGACTCGGTACCGACCACATCGATCTTTGGTATCAGCACCGACGCGATCGCAGCGTGCCGATCGAAGAGACCGTCGGCGTAATGGCCGAGCAGGTCAAGGCAGGCAAGGTTCGCTATCTCGGTTTGTCGGAGATGAGTGCCGACACGATCCGACGTGCTCATGCGGTGCATCCAATCAGTGCGATTCAGAGTGAATGGTCGCTGTGGGAGCGGAATCTCGAAGAGACGGGCGCTGATGGCTCAGCGAGTATCGTGGCGACCTGTCGTGAGCTCGGTATCGGCCTCGTGCCTTATAGTCCCCTTGGGCGCGGCTTTCTCGGCGGCACGTTACCCGATCCCGCAACATTGCCCGAATCGGACTATCGCAAGCACGACCCCCGCCTGCAGGGTGAAAACTATCAACGCAACCTGCGTTTACTGGCTGCCGTGAATCGAATGGCTGCGGTGCGCGACGCGACTCCGGCGCAAATCGCCTTGGCATGGCTACTAGCCAAGGGAAACGACGTCGTGCCCATCCCGGGAACGAAACGACGGCGCTATCTCGAAGAAAACGTCGGCGCCACGACACTCACTTTGTCCGCAGCCGAACTAAGTGAACTCGACGCACTCGGCACCGCAGCGGGGCCTCGCTACACCGAACGCGCACTGAGCATGATCGAACGCTGACGCGCCTCTATCGCAAAGACGTCGCTGGCGGCTGACGTAATACATTCCGCGTGGCAAGCCAGCCGGCTACGGCCACGAGTCCAGCGCCACCCAGGGTGCCGATCAGCCAAACTTCGGGGCTGAATTCATAGGACACCTGCAGCACCTGTTGCGCAAGGAAAAACCCGGCGATAGAGGCGCCTGTCGCTGCCAACAAACCCGCGAGTAATCCCAACGCCGAAAACTCAGCTAGCAAACCGCGTAGTACGACACTGCGGCTGGCACCTAGCGTGCGCAGCATCGCGCTCTCGTACCGACGTTCGTCGCGCGTTGCCTGCACGGCGGCCAACAATACGGTGAGCCCTGCAAACAACGTGAATAGGAACACGCTCTGCACTGCGAGTACGGCTTTGTCGATAACGCCGCGCACCTGGTCGAGCAGATCGTCGAGATCGAAGACCGACACGCTCGGGAATCGTCGTACGAGTTCCGAAATGACGCGGCCGTCACCGGGCTTGAAGTACGCACTCGTCATCCAAGTTCCTGCCAGTTCATCGAGCAGTCCCGGCGGGAATACCACAAAGAAATTCGGCTGGAAGCTGTCCCATTTGATCTTGCGGACACTCGCCACCTCGGCTTCAATCACCTCGCCGGCGATATCGAAAGTCATACGATCGCCAACGGAGAGCCCGAGACCCTGTTGGTATTCGTCCGATATCGATACCAGCGCGCGACCATGATCCACCTCGCTCCACCAGCGACCGGCCACGACCTGATTGTCGTCACCCAGTGCTGCTTGCCAAGTGATGTTCTGGTCGCGACGCGCATAACCCTCACCGCGCGGATCGGCGAACTCGATGGTCTCGACCGGCTTGCCGTTGAGTTCGGTCAAACGAGCACGGATCATCGGCAGTTCACGTGAAGTTGTCGCGCCCCTCTCCTTGAGGAAGGCAAAGAAATCTTCGCGTTCCGTCGGCGGTATGTTGATGAAGAAGAAGTTCGGTAAATCCGCCGGCAAACTGCGACGCCAGTCCGTCAACAGATCGTTACGCACCACGGCCAGAACCAACAAGACCATGATACCCAGTCCGAAGGCTACGATCTGCACGATACTCTCCGTGCGGCGGCGGCCCAGATTGGCGATGCCGTAGCGCCATGACACACCGACCGTTCCACGCAAACTGCCGGCTCCTTTGACCAACAGCCAACCGGCGAGCGCGAGCACCGCCGTGAACACGGTCAAACCGATGACGAATCCGAAGAAGAACACCCAGTCACGCACAACCCAATAGATCAAAAATACGATCGCGGCAATCGCCGGACCAAAGGCCAGCCAGACGGCAGGCTTGGGTGGAGCAATGTCGCGACGCAAGACGCGTATCGCCGGTACGGTCGACAGCTGCAGTAGCGGCGGCAAGGCGAAACCAGCCAAAAGCGCAACTGCCGTAGCCAGACCTAAACCGAAGGGCAGCCAATCTGGCGGAGGCAAATCGGCTCGCAGTAAGCCCTGAAGGGCGCGCAGCAACCACTCTTGGGCGAGGTAGCCGATCGCCGAGCCGACGATGGCAGCCGCCAGCGCAATCACGAGCAATTGCACGAGACTCACAGTCAACGTGAAGGCTCGTGTTGCACCTAAAGTTTTCAGCAGCGCGACTGAATCAAGATGTCGCTGTACATAGCGGCGCGCCGACATACCGACGGCAATGGCACACAGCAGAACGGCAACGAGACTGGCAAGACTGAGGAATCGCCCTGCGCGATCGATGGCGTTCTGAATTTGCGGACTTGCTTCGCTGACATCGCGCAATCGCTCTCCACGTTGCTTGCGCTCAGCGAGCCACGGCTTGAAGGCAGCGACCTGCTCACGCTCACCAGCGAACAAAGCCGCGTAAGTTGCTCGAGAACCTGGCTGCAACAAGCGTGTGGCCGGCAGATCATCGGCATGCATCAGCAAGCTCGGCGCGAGCTCGCCGAAACCACCGCCCTGATCGGGTCGCGTGATCAATACTTTGGAGATAAGGAAGGTCGTAGCACCAACCGACACCGTATCGCCCAGCTTGGCATCGAGAGCCGCTAGCAGTTTGGAGTCGGGCCAAACCTCACCGCGCGGTGGTCCCGAATTGACGGCAGTTGGCGTGCCGAAAGGCTCAGTTGCAACGCCCACCGTCCCCCGCAAGGGATATGCGTCGCTGACGGCGCGCAGATTCGCGAGCTGATTCAGATTGTCGCGAAACACGACGCTCAGTACCGAGATCGCGTTCGCTGTTTTGAGGCCGCGACTATTCGCTTCGTCGAGATAAGTGGCCGGCAAAGGTCGCGAAGACTCGAGCCGCAAGTCTGCAGCGAGCACTTCATTGGCTTGCAAAGCGACCGACTGACCGATGCGATTGACCAGGAATCCCACCCCGGTCAGCGCACCGACGGCGACCGTCAATGCCAACAACAACACCGCAAGCTCACCCGAGCGCCATTCGCGCGCGAGCAATCTCAAACCTAGCAAAGAGGCGCGTGACATAACTTCAACCCGAAGTCAGCAGCCCCGCCTCCATGATCAGACTGCGCCCGCAGCGCGCAGCCAGAGTTCGATCATGGGTGACGAGTACGAGCGTGGTACCGGAATCGGCATTCAAGGCAAACAACAGATCGGCGATCTTGGCACCCGTGGTGGTATCGAGGTTACCGGTCGGCTCATCGGCGAAAAGCACGGCCGGTCGCATCACGAAAGCTCGGGCAATCGCGACACGCTGCTGCTCGCCCCCCGACAACTGGCGCGGATAGTGTCCGATGCGGGCCCGTAGACCGACGTGGTCGAGAGCCTCGGTAGCAGCCTGGCGTGCATCGGATCGACCGGCAAGCTCCAGCGGCAGCATCACGTTCTCGAGCGCCGTCAGCGCCGGAATCAAGTGAAAAGACTGAAACACGAAGCCGACCCGCTCGGCTCGCAAACGAGCACGCCCGTCTTCATCAAGCGCCGAGAGATCTTCACCATCGAGCAGCACACGGCCGCGAGTCGGCAAATCGAGACCCGCCAGCAGTGCGAGCAAGGTCGATTTGCCGGCACCCGAGGCGCCGACGATCGCCACCGATTCGCCAGCGCGAACCTGCAGTGAAACATCCTGAACGATAGTCAGCGTCCCTTCTGGACTGCTAACCTGTTTGCACAATCCCTGTGCCTCGAGGACGATATCTTTGTTCACGAAACGATCCTTCGTTGCTGCTCTGCTGATGTTCGCACTGCCGATGCTCGGCATCGCGGCGCCCAAGCCGACTGCAGCACCGAAAATTCTCGTGCTGGGCGACAGCATCAGCGCCGGTTACGGTCTTGCAGCTAACGAGGGCTGGGTGAGCCTGCTGCAAACCCGACTGAAGGCGCAAGGTTACGGGTACCGCGTCGTCAATGCCAGCGTCACCGGCGAAACGACGACCGGGGGCCTTGCGAGGCTCCCGCGCGCCCTATCTTTGCACCAACCCGACATTGTCGTCATCGAACTGGGCGGCAACGACGGACTGCGCGGCCTGCCCCTCGACACGTCGCGCGCCAATCTTCAAAAAATGATCGATCTGTCGCTCGGTGCTGGCGCCAAGGTGCTGCTTCTCGGCATGAAGATTCCGCCCAATTACGGCCCTCGTTACGCGAACGAGTTCGAAAATCTGTACGCGGCGCTCGCTCGTCGGAACAAACTGGCTTTCGAACCTTTCTTTTTGGACAAGATCGCGTTGGCCGACGGCATGATGCAGGAGGATGGAATCCATCCGACCGCTAAAGCCCAGCCGATCATGCTCGAGACGCTGTGGCCACGCCTGACGCCGTTGTTACGACGCTGAATCACCAGCAATTGCCATCGGAAGTGAGCTCCGGCTAGAGTTCCGCTATGTCAAAACCCTGGTTGCAGTCTTACCCGCCCGGCGTTCCGGCCGAAATCGATTCCACTCGCTATGCGTCGATCGCGCAAATGGCCGACGAAAGTTTCAGCAAATTCGCTGAACGTACGGCCTATGTGCAGATGGGTCGCCAACTGAGCTACGGCGAACTCGACGCCAAATCGAAAGCATTTGCTGGCTGGCTGCAGCACAAGGCAAAGCTGCAGCGCGGTGATCGCGTCGCGATCATGATGCCGAACGTACTGCAGTATCCGATCGCCTTGTTTGGCGTACTGCGCGCGGGCGGCACCGTGGTCAACACGAACCCGCTCTACACGGCTCGCGAACTCGAGCACCAACTGAAGGATTCCGGCGCGGAAGTGATCGTGATTCTCGAGAACTTCGCGCACGTGCTGCAGGAAGTCATCCAGCACACCAAAGTGCGCCAAGTGGTCGTCACCAGCGTCGGTGAACTACTCGGCTTTCCCAAAGGGTCGATCGTCGACTTCGTCGTCCGCCGGATCCGCAAAGCGGTTCCACCTTGGTCGCTGCCTGGTGCTCTGCGATTTAGCGACGTGCTCGCCGAAGGCGGTGCCCTGCCATACAACCCGGTGTCCTTGACTCACGCGGATCTCGCCTTCCTGCAATATACGGGTGGCACTACGGGAGTCTCGAAGGGCGCCATGCTCAGTCACGGCAACATGGTCGCCAACGTGTTGCAATCCTCCGCCTGGATCGCCGACACCTTGCCCCCGGGTGAGCATCACACCGCCATCACGGCGCTACCGCTGTATCACATCTTTGCCCTGACAGCGAACTGCATTCTGTTCCTGCGACTTGGCTGGACCAACGTGCTGATCACGAATCCGCGCGATTTCCCCGCTTTTGTCAAAGAATTAAAACAGCACAAGTTCACCTACATCTCGGGCGTCAACACGCTGTTCAATGCACTGCTGCATACGCCCGGGTTCGAAACGGTCGATTTCAGCCACTTGCGCTGCACCTTGGGCGGCGGAATGGCCGTGCAACGAGCCGTGGCAGAACACTGGAAAAAAGTGACTGGCTGTATCCTCACCCAAGCTTGGGGTTTGACTGAAACGTCACCGGCCGCGTGCATCAATCCAGCCAACGAAGACTTCAACGATTCGATCGGTTTGCCGATTTCTTCGACGGAAGTGGCGATCATGAACGATGCCGGTGAGCCGCTGCCGATCGGTGAGTCAGGAGAAATCTGCGTGCGTGGTCCGCAGGTGATGCAGGGCTACTACAACCGGCCCGACGAAACCGCCAAGGTCATGCTGCTCGATGGTTGGCTGCGAACCGGGGATATCGGTCGCATGGATACTCGTGGGTACGTTTTCATCGAAGACCGTAAAAAAGATATGATCAACGTCTCGGGATTCAACGTGTACCCGAACGAAGTCGAGAGCGTTGCGGTGACCCACCCCGGCGTGCTTGAAGCTGCCGCGGTCGCCAAAGCCGATGAGCGTTCAGGCGAGGTCGTAGCTCTGTTCGTCGTTCGCAAAGATCCAGCATTGACAGCCGAGGCGGTCATAGAACACTGCCGTGCCGCTCTAACCGGATACAAGGTGCCGAAGTACGTCTACTTCAAGAGCGATCTGCCGAAGACTAACGTGGGCAAGATCCTGCGTCGTGAATTGCGCGACGAAGCGCAGAAACTCTAGGCGAAGGTCAGGCAATCAAAAATCAGGATCGTTCGCCGGGGCTGAACAAGCGGCGATGCTCGACGATCGCATAACGATCCGTCATGCCAGCAACATAATCGGCGACGACCCGAGCACGACCGGGCTTGCCGTGCTGTCGCTCCGCGTTGGCCGCAGCCTGACGATGTTCATCCGGCAGCAGGTCGATGTCTTGCATAAAACCCTCAAACAACTCGCGCAACACCTTGCGCGCCTTGTTGGTCATGCGAAGAACACGATAGTGACGGTAAAGATGGGTGTTGAGGAAGCGCTTCAGCTCGAGGTGCTCCTCGCGTACCGCATCACTCATGACGATGAGCGGCGCCGTCTCTGCACGCACGGCATCGATCGATTGCGGTGCTGCGTCGGCGATGCGGGCAGCACTCGCTGAAACCACATCGCGCACCACTCGATCGATCATGCGGCGGATAGTTTCATGCACCAGACGTCGTCCGATCAAAGTCGGGTAACGCGCAACGACATCAGCATATTCACGGCCAAATAGACTCACTTCACGCAAAGCGTCGATATCGAGTAAGCCGGCGCGCAAACCGTCATCGACATCGTGATTGTTATACGCAATCGCATCGGCGAGGTTAGCGAGCTGCGCCTCGAGCCCCGGTTGGCGACGCTCTATGAAGCGCAGTCCGAGCTCACCCAGCAGGCGTGCATTCTGTGCAGAGCAATGCTTGAGGATACCTTCGCGAGTCTCGAATGTGAGATTCAAGCCCGGAAAATCTGCATATCGCTCTTCCAGCAAGTCCACTACACGCAGTGATTGTAGGTTGTGTTCGAATCCACCGTACTCGCGCATGCACTCGTTGAGCGCGTCCTGACCCGCATGACCGAACGGGGTATGGCCTAAATCATGGGCGAGACAAATGGCCTCTGTGAGCGTTTCGTGCAAAGCCAAGGCACGCGCAATCGTACGTCCGATCTGCGCCACTTCCATCGAGTGCGTGATGCGCGTGCGATAGAGATCACCTTCGTGATTGACGAAGACCTGCGTCTTGTAGACGAGGCGTCGAAACGCATTCGAGTGAATGATGCGATCACGATCGCGCTGGAACTCACCACGCAATTGCGGCGCAGGCTCGCCGAATTGGCGACCGCGACTGCGCTCGTCATGAGCCGCGTAGACCGCCAACGTCATGCGAAGTGCGCCTCCAAGGTGGCAGCCAACGCCGATGGCGGATAGTCGTGTGTGACGAAGGCCCGTCCAATGCCCCGCATCAGGACAAAACGAAGTCGCCCTTCCTTGACCTTTTTATCGATACTCATCGCCGCACGAGCTTGCTCAGCGCCGACCTCCGGTTTCGCATGAGTCGGCAAATGCAGGCGCGCGAGTACATCGGCAATACGATCACAATCGGCGACGGACATCCAACCGGCATGACGCGACATGGTGGCGGCCATCATCAGCCCAGCGCCGACGGCCTCACCATGCAACCAACGTGAGTAACCGGTCACGGTTTCAATGGCATGTCCGAACGTATGGCCTAAATTGAGCAAGGCCCGATCGCCGCGCTCGTGCTCATCACGCGCCACGATCTCGGCTTTGATTTCACAGGAGCGTCGCACGGCGCGCGCGATGGCGTCCGGCTCGAGTGCGAGCAGCTCAGCAGTATGGGCATCGATCCAATCGAAAAACGGTCGATCACAAATTAGACCGTATTTGACAACTTCGGCGAGGCCAGCTGACAACTCACGCTGCGGCAAAGACGATAACGTCGTCGTATCGGCAATGACCGCCTGGGGTTGATGGAAAGCGCCGATCAAATTTTTGCCACCCGGATGGTTGACGCCCGTCTTACCGCCAACCGACGAATCGACTTGGGCGAGCAAGGTGGTCGGAATCTGCACGAAGCCGATGCCGCGCTGATAGCAAGCGGCAGCAAAACCCGCCATGTCACCAATCACGCCGCCACCCAAGGCGATGATCAGATCGTCGCGTGCAAAGCGATTGGCGACGAGCACATCGAGAATGCGCGAGACAGTCGTGAGCGTCTTGTTGGATTCGCCATCAGGCAACACGATTTCGATGAGATCGCGCTCACCGCGCGCGGCTTTGATGGCCGCCGAGTACAAGGGCGCCACGACGGCATTGGTGACGAGTGCCACCTTCCGAGCCGGCATGACGCGCGCTAGCAAGGCGGCATCGCCAAGCAGGCCGGCGCCGATGTGGATCGGATAACTACGTGCGCCGAGCGTGACGGTTAGTGTGCTTTGCGGTACGGGCATGGATGAGGACGGCTTCACGAGGGAAGTATACGGCCCTGACCTTCGCGTTCGACGAGGCTGCGCAGGATTTCATCGACGACCGCCGGAACCCGACGCCCATCGGTTCGAACCGTCAGATGAGCGACCCCGGCATACAAGGGAGCCCGCTGATTCATCAACTCCGTGACGCGTGCGGTCATATCCGCAACACCGCTCAAGAGAGGTCGATTCTCGCCTCGTCGTACACGCGCCACTTGCTGGGCGATCGAGGTCTCGAGATAAATCACCGTGCCGCGCTCTCGCAGATAGGCCCGATTCTCCGCCGCGAGTACGGCACCGCCGCCGGTCGACAGTACGATCCCGTTCGCTGCGGTCAGTTCGGCAACGATTTCCCGCTCTCGCTGACGGAACCCAACCTCGCCTTCGGTGTCGAAGATGCGCGGGATATCAACACCCGTGCGGCGTTCGATTTCCGCATCGGTATCAACGAAGGGCATACGGAGCCGACGAGCGAGGGTTTTTCCCACAGCCGTTTTGCCCGATCCCATCGGTCCCACGAGAAATAAGTTGCTTGAGTCCGTCATCCGCCGAATCCTGCCTGCACGGCAAGCCTACCGTACCGGCCAAGCGTGCGACATTCCGGTAACATGCACATCGCCGTGAAATTGTCTGCGTCGAAAATCCTGCTCTGGGGCCTCACGGCGGTCGTTGGTTCGGCGGCCCTGCTGGTAGTTGGCATCTCCGGCGCCTATCTCTACCTCGCCCCCAGCCTGCCGAGTGTCGAGGCGATGCGCCAAATTGAGCTGCAAGTGCCGCTGCGCGTGTATTCGAGCGACGGACAAACGATCGCGCAAATCGGTGAGCAGCGCCGAATACCGGTCTCGTTCGAGCAAATCCCGCCCGTCGTCCGCCAAGCCTTCATCGCAGCAGAAGACGATCGATTTTTTGAGCACTCCGGCTTCGACTATCAGTCGATTCTGCGCTCGATCATCGTCAATCTCATTCCGGGCTATCGACTCGAAGGCGCCAGCACGATCACGCAACAAACCGCAAAGAATCTCTTTCTGACCAATGATCGAACTTGGCGTCGCAAAGGTCAGGAGATGTTCTTGACCTATCGCATCGAGCGAGAATTCAGCAAAGAAGAGATTCTCGGTCTTTACCTGAACGTGATCCCTTTCGGCAAACGCGCCTATGGCGTGGCGGCGGCTGCCGATCTTTATTTCGGCAAGACACTCGCACAGCTCTCGCTGGCTGAAGCGGCGACGCTTGCGCGAGTGCCGCAAGCACCCTCGCGCTACAACCCCATCAACAATCCGAAAGCGGCAGCCGAGCGTCGCGGCTACGTATTGCGTCGTATGCGCGAGCTCGGCTTCATCGATCCGGCGGCCGAACAACGTGCTGCCCGCGAAATCGTCCGCGCGCGCGAACACGTCAAGACATTTGACGTAGAGGCGCCGTATATCGCAGAGATGGCGCGCCTCGAACTGGTGCAACGGTTCGGCGCCGCAGCGCAGAACGAAGGCTACAAGATCTACACGACCATCGACCCTGCAATGCAGACAGCTGGTAATGCGGCGCTGCGTGAAGGTCTGCTCGATTACGATCGGCGCCACGGCTGGCGTGGCGCGCTCGCGAAGAAATCCCTGCCTGCCTCAGGTGCGCCCGATGCACTCGAGTCGCTGCTCGATGATTACGCATCGAGCGGGCCATTGCGCCCTGCCGTCGTTATTTCAGTCGCAGACAAGGAGGCTCGCCTCTACGCCCGCGATCTCGGCAACGTGACGATGACCTGGGAAGGCATGTCGTGGGCCCGAGCGAAAACGGGTCGTAGACTCGGACCTTCTCCGAAAAAAGCGGCCGATATTTTGCAACGCGGCGATATCGTCTATATCGCGCCGGATGGCGATAAGATTGTGCTCGCACAGGTCCCCGAAGCTGCTTCGGCACTCGTCGCACTTGCGCCACGCGACGGCGCCATTCGCGCCCTCGTCGGAGGCTTCGATTATTTCGATCCGAAGGCCGGTAAATTCAATCGCGCCATTCAGGCGCAGCGTCAGCCCGGTTCGGGGTTCAAACCCTTTCTTTACTCGGCCGCGCTCGAATATGGCTTTACGCCCTCGACCATCGTCATAGATGCGCCCTTCGTCGTCGACGATCCAAACATGGAAGAAGCCTGGCGCCCTGAAAACTCGAGCGGGGATTTCAGCGGCCCGACGCGACTACGTGAAGCACTCGTGCAGTCAAAGAATTTGGTCTCGATTCGCGTGTTGCAATCGGTAGGCATGGCGCCTGCCATGAGTTACACCGAACGCTTCGGCTTCGAGCGCAGCAAATTGCCACGCAACCTCACCCTCTCATTGGGCACGTTGAGCGCTACGCCTTTGCAGGTGGCGGCCGGTTATACCGTTTTTGCCAACGGCGGATATCGCGTTCAGCCGTATTTCATCGAGCGTATCGAAGATCCGCAGGGCAAAGTGGTATTCCAAGCCAAACCGCGAGTGGTGACGCCCGGCTGCGCGGATCAATTACCTGCCGCAACGGCCGTCGACGTTCGCGGCGACGAGGAGGCGAATAGCACCGCCTCAAATAGCGGCGAGTGCAACAAGGCGCCGAATGAAATCGCGCCACGGGTCATCAGCGCGCAGAACGCCTGGCTGATGACCGATATGCTTCGCGAGGTCATCACGCGAGGCACCGGACGTCGTGCGCTCGCGCTTGGTCGCAGCGATCTCGCCGGTAAGACAGGCACGACCAATGAAGCGCGTGATACTTGGTTCAACGGCTACAACCCCGATCTCGTCGCGAGCGTCTGGGTGGGCTTCGATCAGTCGAAGCCTCTCGGCGAAGGTGAGGAAGGCAGTCGGACCGCTGTGCCGATCTGGGTGGATTTCATGCGCGTAGCCTTGGCGCGAACGCCCGTGCGAAGCTGGCCCGTGCCTGAAGGTCTCGTCCAGGTGCGTATCTCACCCGTCACGGGCGAGGTCGCCGGCGCCGATGATCGTGATGCGATCTTCGAAACGTTCATGCTCGATCGACTGCCCGCGGGAGCATCACAGGATCTCGTCAATCCGGCCAAGGGTGACGAATCCAAACCAAAGGAGTCGGCGGAGCCGCTCTTTTGAAAAAGTTGCCACCGCGCGCTGAGCATCTGCGCCGAGCACTGGCACAAGAGGCCGCCCGAATCATGGCCGAGCATGGCGTGCGCGACTTTCTGCTTGCCAAGCGCAAAGCGGCAGAACGATACGGGGTCGTCGATGGCTCGCTGCTGCCGCGGAATACCGAAATTGAAGCGGCGCTACAGGAGTATCAGCGCCTATTCGGTGGTGAATCACATGTCGAAACGCTGCAGGGACAGCGTGCCGTAGCGCTCGATGTCATGCATCGTCTGCAACGATTTCAACCACGACTCGTTGGACCCGTTCTGACGGGCACGGCTACGCCGCACGACGATGTGGTATTGCATGTGTTCGTCGATCGCATTGAAACGCTGAGCTTCGACTTGATGGACCAAGGCGTACCCCACGAAACCGGGGAGCGACGCATACGGTTGGATGCTGATCGCACCGCCCAACAGCCGACGATCCGTCTCGAAGTGGACGATCAGCCGGTAGAGCTCGTGGTGTTCAACATCGATGGCATCAGACAGGCGCCCATCAGCCCGGTCGATGGCAAGCCGATGCGCCGCGCCGATCTGCGCGAAGTCGAAGGGTTACTGGCGACGGACTAGTTCCGATCAGCGCTTGCTGATCGGAACATATTCGCGCGGCGCGGGGCCGGTATAGAGCTGGCGAGGGCGACCAATCTTGTAGCCCGGATCGCTGATCATCTCCTGCCAATGCGATACCCAGCCAGCGGTACGCGCGATGGCGAACATGACCGTGAACATCGAGCGCGGAATGCCCAAGGCGCTGTAGATGATGCCCGAGTAGAAGTCGACGTTCGGGTAGAGCTTGCGTGCGATGAAGTATTCGTCCTTGAGGGCGATTTCTTCGAGACGCTGTGCGAGCTCGAGCAGCGGGTTATCCGCACGACCCATCTTGGCCAGCACCTTGTGACACATCTCGCGAATGATCTTCGCGCGCGGGTCGAAATTCTTGTAGACGCGATGGCCAAAGCCCATCAAGCGCACGTTGCTGGTCTTGTCTTTGACCTGCGCGAGGAATTTCGGAATGTTATCGACGGTGCCGATCTCTTCGAGCATCTCGAGCACGGCTTCATTGGCGCCACCGTGAGCAGGGCCCCACAGGGCCGATACGCCGGCCGAAATCGCCGCATACGGATTCGCGCCAGTCGAACCCGCGAGACGTACTGTCGAGGTGCTCGCGTTCTGCTCGTGATCGGCATGCAGAATCAACAGCAGGTCGAGTGCTTGCGCCGCCAGCGGGTCGACATGATACGGCTCACAAGGCACGGCATAGAACATGTGCAGCAGATTGCTGCAGTAATCGAGATCGTTGCGCGGATAGATGAAAGGCTGACCCAACGCACGCTTGTAAGCAGCGGCCGAGATGGTCGGTAGCTTGGCGATGATGCGATGGGCAAAAATCTCGCGATGACGCGGGTTATTGATGTCCATCGAGTCGTGATAGAACGCCGACATCGAGGCGACGATCGCACTGACCATGGCCATCGGGTGCGCGTCGTAATGGAAGCCGTTGTACATGCGCAGCAACGACTCATTGACCATCGTGTGTCGCTGGATGTTCACGCTGAATTCGGACAACTGCTTGGAGTCTGGCAGCTCGCCATTCAACAAGAGATAGGCCACTTCGATGAACGAGCTATGCGCGGCCAACTGCTCGATCGGATAGCCGCGGTACATCAGTACGCCGGCATCACCGTCGATGTAGGTGATCTTGCTCTCGGTGCTCGCCGTCGCCATGAACCCCGGATCGAAGGTAAACACCCCGTGATCCTTGTTGAGGGCAGCGATGTCGATCACGTCCGGACCGATGGTACCTGCACGCACGGGCAGGTCGGTTTTCTTACCGGAAGAGACGTCTAGCAGTTCGAATTTCTTGTTGGCCATGGTGTCGTTCGTCGTCAGCAAAATGCCGTGGCAAACACGCCACGATGTGTGACGAAATTGACACGCCTTGCGCTCGGAATCAAGGCAGAGCGGATGAAATTTTCAGCCGCGACCGCGTTATTCGACCACCTTGTAGAGCGCACCCGGTGCCAACTTGCCGTCTGGGTAAATACCGTTGATCAGCTGCAGCTGTTCCTTGCGGAACTTGCCATCCGGCATCGCCTCAACGTGATCCTCGATCGTCGTCGTCGCAGTCGCGGTAACCATGCGCAAGCGATACGGCTCGGCTAGCGGATACTCGGTTGGGCGCAAGCCGCGCAGCGTTTCGGCGACACTGCGGAACAGACCGTCGGCCTCAGGAATTCCGCCGCGGGACGAGCGGCTTGCACCGGCGAAGAGATACGCGCTCTTGCCACGATACAACACGACCCAGCGCACCGGACCTGCGCCGCCATCGAGTGGCGAGCCTGAAGATGTTCGAACCGTATAGCCTTCCATGCCATTCACGCTGATCGCCTCGCCGCCGGAGAGACTCGCGCCTTTGAGCTGGGAAAACAGAAACTCGCGCGGCGACTGCGTTGGCGGATAGTCCCGCAGCGTGATCTGCATGATGGTGTCGCGCCTGGGCGTGTAGGCGAGTAGTCGATCGCGCTGGTTCTCGACCGTCCAGGCGCGAGGGAATGCGACCGTAATACCGAGTTCGGCGTGATAGAGCCGATTGCCGCGCAAGATGCCTTGCGCGCGGCTCGAGCCGTAGGTCATGCCGTCGATCTGACGAAGATATTCCTCGCGACCCTCGAACCAACCGCCGGAAGGACCATTCTCGAGATTTGCCGATACCTTGGCAGCCTGGACGGCGCGCTTATCAGGCGCTGGGTGTGATGAAAACAGGCCGTGATAGATACGCGGCTCGCGACCTTCCGCTCGCGCCTGGTCAATCTCGAAGCGCTCGCCGCGTCGAAACATCTCGAACACTTCACCCATGGACTCGGGTCGATAACCTGCACGAGTCGCATATTGCAGTCCAAGGCGATCTGCCTCGAGTTCGTTCTCTCGGCCATAGCCTTGCATCCAAGCTTGTGCACCGAGATTCGCGAGATCCGCTACGGCACCAGAACCCGTGTAGATCGCCGCCGCGGTCGCAGCGAGCGTAGCGAAAATACCGCGCGTCATGCGTTCCTGTGGGTGACGCGCCGTGACATGCGCTACTTCGTGACCGAGAACCGAAGCGAGTTCTGCTTCCGAGTTGAGGTGGGTTAGCAGACCTCGATGCACGTAGATAAAACAGCAACCGGTGGTAAATGCGTTGATCGAGTCGTCATCGAGAACAACGAACTTCCACTCCGCGTTCGGCAACTCGCTCTTGCTCGCGACGCGTTGACCGACCTGACTAACGTAGTCCTGCAAAGCCTGATTTTCGTAGAGTCCATAGGCCTTCAGGATCTGATCGTGCGCCTTGCGCGCCGATGCGCTTTGCTTGGCCGTCCCTTTGCCCGACTGCGCGAGGGCCTGCGGCCCGAACGCAAACAGCGTTGCCGCCAATACAGTGGCGAATACCGCGGTGATTCGGCCGATCATGCCTTGGGACCTCCAGCACGAAAGACGTCGCAAACTTAACAGAAGTTCCCTGCCAAGCCCCGAAACGAACGAGGCGCCCGAAGGCGCCCCGTTTATCCAACTGCAATGCGCGAGCGACGCGCTTCGCTTTTCTCAGCGCGCAGCGGCAGCCGCGTACTTCTTGCGGAACTTGTCGACGCGACCCGCGGTGTCGAGCATCTTCTGCTTGCCCGTGTAGAACGGGTGGCAGCTTGAGCACACTTCGATCGCGAGATCCTGCCCAAGGGTCGAGCGGGTCGGGAACGTGTTGCCGCAGGTGCAGGACACCGTGATGTCCTTATATTCCGGGTGGATCGAAGGTTTCATGATCGTGCTACCGAGGCCGAAGCTTGCGGAAAAAGGGCGCGCAGCATAGCGGCGCGGGCCGGCCGATACAAGCCCCGCCGCGCAGCAACCGATCTATTCACATTTTCTGTGGATAAGTCTGTGGAGGAGGCGAAAAAAGGGGCTCGATTCTGCGGTGAAATCACCTTTCTGCGCCCACGATCAAAAAATGACACGGTCGTTAAACACTTTAAAAACAACGACTTATGATTTCATTTTTCGTCAATATCTCAAAAAAGAGCGCTTCTTGCCGTCATGGAACGATTTTTTCTCCACTGTGCATATTGACGCGCGAATTCGCCCGGCAAACGCCGTAACTCACGGTTTTGGCGGCAAGAATTCCACCAAGATGTCATTCAGAAAACGCCGTCCGACCACACTGGTCCGCCAACGACCCAC
This sequence comes from Pseudomonadota bacterium, assembly GCA_039799645.1. Lineage (GTDB taxonomy): Bacteria > Pseudomonadota > Gammaproteobacteria > Steroidobacterales > Steroidobacteraceae > UBA964. The sequence continues at coordinate 45,349 of JBDLSG010000012.1, forward strand.
CCCGGCGGCCTCCAGAAGGCCGCGCCCCTGCAGCTTCGCGACGACAGGCTCGATCGCGACATAACGCAGGCCCGTCGTGCTCTCGAAGCCAACCTTGTCAAAACCCTCGACCAGGCGCAACGCATTCAGCATGTACTCGAACGGTCGCTGCTCGAGCGGCACGGCAGCCCAAGTGATCGCGCCGCGGGGATCACGCTGGTAGCGCCGCGGTTCGCGGGTCTGATGACTGCGCAGGATTTCGAGCTCACCCGTGTCGGGATTGATCCGGCTCAACTTGCCATGTGCGCCGGCACCCGCACCGATGTAGTCGCCAAAGCGCCAATAGAGCAGATTGTGTGCGCACTCACGTCCGCGCTGCGCATGCGCAGAGACCTCATATTGGTGATAACCCCGCCGCTCGAGTCGTTCTAGCGCTGCCTGCAACGTGATCTCGACCGTCTCGTCACTCGGTAAATTGGCGGGTGGTTGCGCTGCGAAAGGCGTACCCGCCTCGAGCGTCAGATGGTAGTGCGACACCTGCGCCGGTTGCAGAGCCATCGCTTCATCGAGATCGCGCATCGCCCCTTCGACCGACTGTTCGGGAAGGCCGTACATCAAGTCGATATTAAAGTTGTCGATTCCGGCCGCATGCAGTTCGCTCGCAGACCGATGCACATCCTCAGGCACGTGGATTCGGCCCAAGCGACGTAATGCCTCACGATCAAAAGTTTGCGCGCCCAAAGAAATCCGATTGATGCCGGCTGCGGCATAACCCGTGAAAAGTCCGCGCTCTACCGTAGCGGGGTTAGCCTCGAGCGTGATTTCCGCATCGACCAAAACAGGATGTATTTCTTTGATTCGATCGAGAACCCTGCCGATCGACTCGGGAGAAAACAAGCTCGGTGTGCCACCACCCATGAACACGGTGGTGATGGGCCGGTCCGAGATGAAATCACCGCGCAACTCAAGCTGCGTCTCCACATCGAGCAGTAACGCATCAACGTAGGCCCGCTCGCCAAGCGGCTCGCGCAGTGTGTAGGAATTGAAGTCGCAGTAAGGGCACTTGCTGACACACCACGGGAAGTGCAGATAAAGACCCAGTGGAATGGCAGGCGCGTCTGACACGACTCTAGCGCGAGCTTGCCGCCAAGGCACCCGAACTGCGCGCGAGAAAATCACGCAGCGCCATCGCTCGATGACTGCGAAGATTTTTCTCGCTCGATGACATTTCTGCTGCGCTCAGGTGCGTATGCAAATCGGCAAAAACAGGGTCGTAGCCGAAACCCCCGCTGCCTCGCGGTGCAGGAAGAATGTAGCCCTCCCAAACGCCTTCGCCGACGATCGGATCAGGGTCGTCAGCCGAGCGCACAAACGCGATCACGCAACGAAAGCGCGCCTGGCGCTGGCCCTCGGGCACCGCCGCAAGCGCCGCGAGCAGCTTTGCCAGATTATCGGCATCGCTAGCCTGGGGGCCTGCGTACCTTGCCGAATACACACCGGGCGCACCACCGAGCAGATCCACTTCGAGCCCAGAATCGTCGGCGAGCGCAGCTTGACCGCTGTGCAGCGCGGCGTGGCGGGCTTTCAGAAGCGCGTTACCGCGAAAGCTGTGCTCCGTTTCTTCGGGCGGTTCGATACCGAAGACCGACTGCGGTTGAACCCGCCAGCCGAGCGGTTGCAGTAACTCGTCGAACTCGCGCAGCTTGCCACGGTTGCCGCTCGCCAGAACCAGTGTCTGTACCGGCAGCGTCATACCGCCGGCGCAGCTAGCACCGCGCGCTGCAAGGCATGCAGACGATCGATGCCGCTCGCGGCCAGATCGAGCAACGCGTCGAGTTCGTCGCGGCGGAAGGCGTGCCCTTCGGCCGTGCCCTGCACTTCGACAAATGCGCCGCCGTCTTTCATGACCACATTCATATCGGTCTCGGCTTGTGAATCCTCAGCGTAGTCGAGATCGAGTACCGGAACACCGCCACAGATGCCGACCGATACGGCGGCCACCTGCCCATGCAACGGCGAAGCGCCTAGCACGCCACGACGGATCAATAAATTGCAGGCATCGACCAACGCGACATAACTACCCGTGATCGCCGCAGTCCGCGTACCCCCATCGGCTTGCAGCACATCGCAATCGAGCGTGACGGTACGCTCGCCAAGCGCCGACATATCCATAATGGCGCGCAGGCTGCGCCCGATCAGACGCTGGATTTCCTGAGTACGACCACTTTGCTTGCCTTTGGCCGCTTCTCGCGACGATCGGGTGTGCGTAGCCCTAGGCAGCATGCCGTATTCAGCCGTAACCCAACCTTGACCCTTGCCGCGCAGAAAACCCGGCACACCCTCCTCGATACTCGCCGTGCACAACACACGGGTACCGCCGAACTCCACCAATACGGCGCCTTCGGCGTGGCGCGTGTAACCACGCTGGAAACGAACATCGCGCATTTGGTCTGGCGTACGGCCGCTGGGTCTTTGATACATGGGCTTGATCCGTCCGGTATAAACTGCGCGCTTTATACATGATCGGGCTCACATGATCAGCAGCATGACCGGGTTTGCCCGGCTCGAGCAAAGCGGCTCGTATGGTCAACTGACCTGCGAAGTGCGCAGCGTCAATCATCGCTACCTGGAACCGGGCTTTCGCCTGCCGGAGGAGTTACGCGCACTCGAGAGCGAACTGCGACAGACGCTCGCGCGCGAACTGCGTCGTGGCAAGGTCGACTGCACGATCCACTTGCGCGGCTCGCACGAGGCGGAGCGTGAACTGCTGGTAGATGATGAGGCGGTTGATCGTCTACTCGCACGCAGCCGGGATATCGCCGAGCGTGCGGCAGCGAAGGGCCTCGGTGCGAGCCACTTGTCGTCGATCGATCCGATCGACGTTTTGCGTTGGCCGGGCGTACTGCGCGAGCAGGCTACGGAAACGGAAAGTCTGCATGCCGCTTGTCGTCAGCTATTCTTGGCCACGGTGCGACAACTAGCCGAAGCCCGGCATCGTGAAGGCGAACGTTTGCAGGAACTCATTGAGCAACGTTGTGTCGCACTCGCCGAATTGGTCACCTCGGTCCGAACGCGACTACCGGAGTGGCGCCAGCGTTGGCGCGACAAGCTGCGCGAGCGACTCGCCGAACTCGCCGTACAAGTCGATGCCGAGCGTTTCGAACAAGAGGTCGCCTTGATCCTGCAACGCGCCGATGTCGACGAGGAACTCGATCGACTCGACGGCCATCTCGTCGAAATACGTCGTGTCATGACGGCTACCGAAGCGGCAGGTCGACGCCTCGACTTCCTGATGCAGGAGTTGAACCGTGAGGCCAACACGCTGTCGTCGAAGTCGCAGGAACTCGACACCACGCGCATCGCCGTCGATATGAAGGTGCTGATCGAACAGATGCGCGAGCAGATTCAGAACATCGAGTGACGGCTTGAACATGACAGCCTCCACCGGTGGTCGACTGTTCGTAATTGCCGCGCCATCCGGCGCTGGCAAAACCAGTCTCGTCAAAGCCTCGCTGCAACGTATCCCGAATCTAAGGGTATGCGTATCGCATACGACCCGCCCACGCCGTCCCAATGAAATCGACGGTCGCGATTACCATTTCGTCGACGTGCCGACCTTTGAGGCCATGATCGCGGCGGACGGCTTTCTCGAATATGCGCCGGTGTTCGACAACTACTACGGTACGAGCCGCAAAGCGCTTGCCGAGGCATTCGGTCGCGGTCATGACGTCATGCTGGAAATCGATTGGCAGGGGGCCGAGCAGGTCCGGCGACGCACCAGCGATCCAAAGAGCGGGCGAGCGGGCTGCACCGGCATCTTCGTATTGCCTCCGTCACGCGCCGAACTCGAGCGGCGTCTGCGCGAACGCCGCACCGACAGTGACGCCGTCATCGCCAGGCGCCTGCAGGATGCCGTCAGCGATATGCGCCATTACCACGAATTCGATTATGTCATCGTCAACGACGACTTCGAGCGCGCCCTTGGCGACCTCGAGCGAGTCATCGCCGACGGCAGTCGGGAGCTGCGAGCCGATCGGCCACAACTGCGCCCTCTGCTTGACGAATTGCTGGCCTGAATTGCCGATTTGGCCTGACTTCCCCTATACTTACAGACCCTTTCTCAGGTTTTTCGGGGATTCCCCGAGGCTCTCATGGCACGTATCACCGTCGAAGACTGTCTGCAAAACGTCGACAACATTTTTCAGCTCGTACTGCTCGCCTCACAGCGCGCTCGTCGACTGGCAAACGGCGCTGAGTCGACCGTGCCTTGGGAAAACGACAAGCCGACGGTCGTCGCGCTGCGCGAGATCGCTGCCGGGAACATCACGGCCGAGATGCTGCTCGAGCCGGAGCCGGAACCCGAACCGGAACCGAGCCTGTTGCCGGACATCATGGAACCCGATCCGGGCTTCCGTGCGCCGCAATTTGGCCTCGGAGACTGATTCGGTTCCCTGACGCTTGGGCTATGCCGGCACGCTACTGGGTTTTCTGCCTGGCGGATCCACGCCGGGCTTAAAGGAACTTCTGGCGGCTGCGCAAAGCTACCTGCCGGCAGAGCAAGTCGAGCGCATCCGCATCGCCGCCGAATTTGGCGCCGAAGCTCATAAAGGTCAGAAAAGAAAGACCGGCGAGCCCTACATCGCCCACCCGGTCGCCGCAGGCGTCATCCTGGCTGGTCTGAGAGTCGATGCTGACACCATCGTGGCGGCCATCCTGCACGATGTCATCGAAGACACTCCTGTCGCCAAAGAAGAACTGGCGCGCCGCTTCGGCGAAACGGTCGCCGAGATCGTCGATGGGGTTACCAAACTCGATCAGATCCAGTTCAAGAGTCGCGAAGAAGCGCAAGCGGAATCCTTCCGCAAAATGTTGCTCGCGATGGTGCGCGATCTACGCGTCATCTTGGTCAAACTCGCCGATCGACTGCACAACATGCGTACGATCGAGGGCATGTCGCCGGTCCGTCGGCGCGCCATCGCTCGTGAGACTCTCGAAATCTTTGCTCCTCTAGCTGAGCGTCTCGGACTCTATGCGATGAAACTCGAGCTCGAGAACCTCGGGTTCCGCGCTCTTTATCCACAGCGCTATCGAGTCATCGAAAAAGCCATCAAGCGTGCGCGCGGTCATCAAAAAGAATTTTTGGGAAAGATCTCGGAAAACATCAGCGTTGCGCTTGCCAAAGCCGGCATCGAAGCCGAAGTTGATACGCGGGAAAAGCACTTGTACAGCATCTACAAGAAGATGCTTCGAAAACGCTCTGCGCTCTCTGAAATTGTCGATGTCTATGGTTTGCGCGTGGTCGTCGCGAGCGCAGATGAGTGCTATCGCGCGCTCGGCGTCGTGCACGGGGCTTACAAGCCGATGCCGGGTCGATTCAAAGATTACATCGCGATTCCCCGCGTCAACGGTTACCAATCGCTACACACCACCTTGTTCGGCCCCAACGGTTTGCCGATCGAAGCACAGATACGTACTCGCGACATGCATCGCGTGGCAGAGTCGGGTATCGCCGCGCATTGGAAATACAAGAGCGGTGATGGCTCACCGGCCTATGAGCAGGCGCAGGCGCGCGAATGGCTCAACAATCTGATCTCCATGCAGGAGAGCGGCTCGTCGGAAGAGTTTCTCGAAAGTGTCCGGGTCGATCTCTTCCCGGACAAGGTCTATCTCTTCACCCCTAAGGGTAAGATTTTGCGGCTCCCTCGTGGCGCAACCGTAGTCGACTTCGCCTACGCGGTGCACACCGATATCGGCAATCGTTGTGTCGCTGCGAAGGTCGATCGTCGACTGACGCCACTACGGACGCAGCTGCGCAACGGCCAAACCGTTGAGATCGTAACGGCACCGGGCGCGATGCCGAATCCGGCGTGGGTGAACTTCGTCGTAACGGCCAAAGCCCGAACAGCTATCCGCAATTATTTGAAGAGCTTGCGTCGCTCGGAGGCCATCGAGCTCGGTCAGCGACTGATCAATCAATCTTTGGCTGAGTTCAATCTCTCGTTGACCGATATCAGCGAGATGACCCTGGCGGCCACCGCAGGCGAACTCGGCATGGTCGACCCCGACGAGCTGTTCGAAAAGGTCGGGCTCGGCGAGCGCCTCGCGCCCCTGATTGCGCGAAGACTGGGTCCCGCTAATCCTATGCAAGCGGGAAGTGACTCGCTCGATGACAGTCTGGATGCCGGCAACGCAGCGCCCGCACCGCTGTCGGTGGCCGGAACCGAAGGACTACTCGTCAGCTACGCGCGCTGCTGTTATCCGGTGCCGGGCGATCCGATCCTCGCTTATCTCTCGAGCGGCCGAGGCATCATCGTCCATCGCGAAGACTGCGCGAACGTCGACGATTATCGGAAACACCCTGAGAAGTGGCTCTCGGTCGCTTGGGCGGAAAAGCCTGAAAGACTCTTCGGCAGCGAACTGCGGGTCGAAGTCGCCAACCGCATGGGCGTTTTGGCCGCCGTGGCAGCCGCCATCGCCGGAACCGAAACCAATATCGAGCACGTCGCGCTCGAAGAGCGTGATGCAGAAACCTCAGTGCTCATTTTCGAGGTCAAGGTCAGGGACCGCACTCATCTGGCGCGCGTGATACGTGTGATTCGTCACATGCCCGATGTCCTCAAACTCTCGCGTACACTTGCCGTGCGGACCCGAGAAGACTGACGCGCCCGGTTCCGTACGTTCACGGTCGTTTCCCGCGGAGACCTCATCATGAGCCGACAGATCATCAGCACGACAGACGCACCCGCCGCCATCGGCACCTACTCGCAGGCAGTACGTGTCGGTCCGACCGTTTACATCTCAGGACAGATTCCACTCGATCCGGCGACGGGGCAACTCGTGAGCGGCGATATCGAAGTGGAAATCCGCCGCGTCTTCGACAATCTCGAGGCCATCGCCAAAGCTGCCGGCGGTTCCTTACGTCACGCCGTCAGAGTCACCGTGTTCCTCACGGATCTCGTTCACTTCGCGAAAGTGAACGAAGTGATGGCGCAATATATCCCGCAGCCGTGGCCTGCCCGCGCCGCACTCGGAGTCTCGCAATTGCCGAAAGGGGCCCGCGTCGAGATCGATTGCATACTGCACCTCGACTGAGCCGGTAGATCGTCATCCATATGGGGGATCCGCGCGAGCAGCGCCCCGTCACCGCCTTGCGTGGCGTCGGTGCAGCACTGGCAGCGCGTTTGGCTGTACTCGGCGTCGAGCAGGTACAAGACTTACTCTTCGTACTGCCCACACGCTACGAAGATCGTACGCGTGTTCAACCGATCGGCTCGTTGCTACCTGGTAGTCGAGTCGTAATCGAAGGTGAGGTCTTGCTCACCGAGGTTGTGTTTCGCCGGCGACGACAGATGCTATGTCGCCTCGCCGATGGCTCCGGGTTTTTGACGCTGCGTTTTTTTCATTTCTCGAAATCACAACAAGACGGCCTGGCGCGCGGTGCACGCATCCGTTGCTTTGGTGAAGTCCGACGTGGCCCACTCGGCCTTGAGATCGTCCATCCCGAATACCGCCGTGTCGCCGAAGGTCCGGGCGTTCTGGAAGATCGATTGACGCCCGTCTACCCAATGACCGAAGGGGTGACACAAGGACGCTTGCGCATGCTGATCGGACTTGCGCTGCGCGAGCTTGATACTGCGGGGGTGCGCGAATGGTTACCGGAGTCGATACTCCAACCACTCGGACTTCCCTCGCTGCGCACCGCTCTCGAATTCGTACATCGACCACCGGTCGATGTGGCACTCGATGAACTTGAGGCAGGTCGCCATCCGGCACAGCGACGACTCGCTTTCGAAGAATTACTCACGCACCACGTGGTGATGCGCAGATTGCGCGATACGGCGCGCACCGACTCGGCGACACCCCTACACGACACCGTCGCCTTAGCGGCTCGTTTTAAAGAATCGTTGCCCTATGCACTGACAGGCGCACAGCAACGCAGTCTC
>JBDLSG010000013.1:0-46858 GCA_039799645.1 Pseudomonadota bacterium
TGCATATCGCGCGGGCGAGCGTCTGCAGCAATCCGATCTGGCGTGGACACTCGATGAGATCGCCAAGGGTGGTGCAGACGCGTTTTATCGCGGTGAGATCGCAGCGCGCATCGAAGCCGATATGCAGCGCCAAGGGGGGTTGATCACCCGAGCCGACTTGGCCGCCTACCGAGCCATCGAGCGCGAACCTCTGAGTACCACCTATCGCGGGCACACGATCTACACGGCGCCTCCGGCGAGCGGTGGCGTCACGCTGTTGACCATGCTCAATATTCTCGAGAACTTCGATGTCGCGAAGTTGGAGCCGGGTTCAGCCGAAGCCGTGCATCTATTGGCCGAGACCATGCGGCTCGGTAATCGCGATCGGATCGCCCATTTGGGTGATACCGCCTTTGCCACCGTGCCACTTGAGGGTTTGACATCAAAGAAATACGCGGCCGATAGAGCCAAGCTGATCAAGTTACGTAAGGCCGGTAAAGATTCGGCGATCAAAGCAGGTAATCCCGCCGATTACGAAAGCCCGAGCACGACGCACTACTCGGTGGCGGACTCGGAAGGTAATTTGGTCTCCGTAACTTATACCTTAGGCTCGGACTTCGGTTCGGGTGCCATGATTGCGGGCACCGGAATTCTTCTGAACAACCAGATGAATAACTTTAGCCACGAGCGCGCGCTCGTGGCTTTGCAACGCGGCGAGCCGTTGCCACCGAACGCCATGCAAGGTGGCAAGCGCATGGTCTCGACGATGACGCCCACTTTGGTGTTCAAGGGCGACACGCCCTGGATGGCCGTGGGCACACCGGGCGGCGGCCGTATCGTCAATACCATCTTGCAGGTCGTGGTGAATGCCATCGACTTCAAACTCAATATCGACGAGGCAATCCATCAGCCACGTGTATCGCAAGTGTCTGGCGCACTCGAGATCGAACCGAATTACAACCCGGATACCCGCAAGCGATTGGAGAAGATGGGGCATAAGACTCGCCCCAGCGAGACCATGGGTAGCGTGCAGGCGATCGTTCTCGAGAACGGTTATTTCTTTGGCGGAGCTGATCCGCGCAGACCGGGTGCGGCGGCGATAGCGCCGTGACGTCGCTGCTCCTCGTCGGCGATATCGGCGGCACGCATGCGCGCTTTGCGCTCTATCAGGGTGGCACCGATGGCAATGGCGAACTGCATCGGCATCGCACGCTCAGTGCGGTCGATCATCGCGCGTTTGACGAGGCGATCCGCGCCTATCTTGCCGGCGTCGGCGTTCAATCGAGCGATCTCTTGGGAGGCGGTTTTGCCGTTGCCGCGCCGCTATTAGGCGGAGTCGTACAATTCACCAACTCGCCATGGTCGTTTGCGCAGCATGAGTTGCAAGTCTCTTTGCAGCTGTCGCGGCTGACTTTACTCAATGATTTCGAAGCCTTGGCGGTGCGCGTACCGGCTATGACGAGTGACGAGACGTTTACGCTTCGCGCCGGTCATCACGAATCGCGATCAGCGAGGCTCGTGCTGGGCCCCGGCACCGGACTCGGTGTCGCCGGTGTTGTTCCGGTGTCTGATGCGCAGGGGGCTACTTGGCAGGCGTTACCCGGTGAGGGCGGGCATGTTTCATTCGCGCCGAGCGACGATTTCGAGTTTGATTTGCTGCAGTTTCTGCAGGCTCGCTACGGGCGCGTTTCGGTGGAGCGGGTGTTGTGCGGCGAGGGTTTGGCGGCCATCCATCAAGTCTTGTTATCTCGCTCAGGCGTCTCCGATCTGCGTGCCATCACCGCCGCAGCGGTCACCGGTCAAGCGCTAGCCGGGGAGCGGCTCGCGCGCGAATCCGTGCTGAGATTTCTGGCGGCTCTTGGCAGCTTCGCCGGTGACTGTGCCTTGATGTACGCCGCCCGTGGTGGCGTCTACATCGGTGGCGGTATCGTCCCGAGGTTCGTTTCGTTACTCGAGGAGAGCGCCTTCCTCGATCGCTTCAACGACAAAGGACGGATGTCACCGTGGGTTTCGCAAATCCCAGTGCATTTGATGACGGATGAGCGCTCTGCACTGCGGGGCGTGGCGATGGCCGTCGGTTAAGAGACTTTCTTTATAGGACTCTTCCCAGGCGCGTCGGTCCGGGGCACACTCGAAGGGTGAGCCAAACGGGGGGAGACCGATGCAGGCTTGGATTCATGACGCCGTGCGCACGCCGCGCGGCAAGGCGCGGCCGGATGGCGGGCTCGCGAGTCAGCAACCGTATGAACTCGTCGCTGCGCTCGTCGCTGCGTTGCAGTCTCGCGGTGGTTCACCGCGCGAAGTCGAATCGCTGATCCTCGGCTGCGTCGGACAAATCGGCGATCAGGGCGGCAACATTGCACTCGTCTCCAAGCTGCATGCGGGCATCGACGAATCCGCGAGTGCCTTCACAATCAATAACTACTGCGTCTCTGGTCTCACGGCGATCGGCCACGGCGCTTTGCAGGTGGCGGGACAGCACAAGGCTGTGCTCGCCGGTGGTGTCGAGATGATGTCGCGCGTGCCGTTCATGGCGGACAAGGCCGGCTATTACACCGATGCGAGCTTTCCGAAGCGATCGCGCTATGTGCCTGTGGTGCTGGCCGCCGATCGTTTGGCAGAGGCTCAAGGTATTGCGCGCGCGGAGCTCGATCGCCTCGCGCTGATTTCCCAGCAACGCGCGTCCGCCGCCGAGGCGGTGCCTGCATTTGCCGCGTCGCGCATCGCGATCGGCAATTTGGCTCACGACGAGTGCATTCGACCGCAGACGAGCGCCGAGTCGCTCGCCGCGATGGCGCCAGGGTTTGCGGCGCTAGCAGAACATTACGCCGCTGCGCTCGGTGGACCGATCGATCATCGGCACACGATCGCGCATGCACCGCCGGTCTGCGATGGCGCAGGACTCGCACTCGTCGGCGGTTCAGCCGAGATCGGTGGGCGACGCGCGCGCGCTCGAGTGTTGGCTTATGCGGAGGCAGGCGGTGACCCGCATGCGTCCTTGCTTGCTGGCATCACGGCGATGCATCGCGCACTCGAGCAGGCGGATCTCACGCTCGACCAAATGGATCGAATCGAATTCATGGAATCTTTCGCGGTGACGATGGCGATTTTTCTGCGTGATCATGCGGTCGATCTCGCCAAGGTCAATGTGGCTGGCGGCCACATGGCCAAGGGCCATCCGATGGGGGCTTCGGGTGCGATTTTACTCTCGAGCTTGCTCGACAATCTGGATCAATGCGGCGGTCGCCACGGGATCGTGGTGTGCACTGGTGCCGGTGGCGTGGGTGCCGCGATGATCGTGGAGCGTATGGTCTGATGAACACTAGTGCTGCCAACACGGCGCCGTGGCCGAGTCCATTACGCGCTTGGATCGTCGTTGGCCTCTTGATGGTGGCCTATACGAGCTCATTCATCGATCGTCAGATCATGAGTCTCTTGGTCGAGCCGATTCGGGCTGATCTCGGTATCACCGACACGCAGTTCAGTCTGCTCGCGGGCCTCGCGTTCTCGATTTTCTACAGTGTGATGGGCTTGCCGCTAGGGTGGCTTGCTGATCGTATGAGTCGGCGCATGATCATCCTCGTCGGCATGATTGCCTGGAGCATCATGACGGCGTTGTGTGGCCTTGCGACGAGCTTCCTGGCCTTGTTTTTGGCGCGAGTCGGCGTCGGGATCGGCGAGGCCGCGTTGTCGCCTGCCGCCTATTCTTTGATATCCGATTATTTTCCGCCGGAGCGGCGTGCCCGCGCCATTAGCGCCTATGCGATGGGTCCGTATCTGGGTTCGGGCTTGGCGTTGATCATCGGCGGTCAGGTGATCGAGGCGGCAAGCCGCATGGGTCCGTTTGCCATCGAGGGTCTCGGCACTTTTGCACCGTGGCAGGTGGTTTTTTTCGCGGTCGGTTTGCCGGGCGTCGTGATTGCGTTGTTGTTTTTGTTGATCCGCGAGCCCGAGCGTCGGGGTCTCGCGCCCAAGAGCGCCGATATCGGTCTGGTGTCGTTCATCGGGCGACGGCGAATGTTGTTCCTGCTGCTGTTTCTCGGCTTCTCGGTCTTCGGGATCGCGGGGATCTCTTTCCTCGTGTGGATTCCGGCGGTCGCGATTCGGGTGCATGGCTGGAGCCCGGGCGATATTGGTCTTGCTTACGGTGTCATCTTGCTAGCGCTGTCGGTGCCCGGCGTCTATGTTGGCGGCTGGGTTTCCGACAAGCTCACGGCGCGCGGGCAGATCGACGCGCCATTGATCGTCGCCATCGTCGTTATGCTTTCGCTCACGCCGCTGGTGGTCATCACGCCGATTCTGGACGACATGAAGTGGCTGCTCGCGAGTCTCTCAGTCGTGAGCTTCGGCTTCGGAATGTTGAACGGATTGCCGGGAACGACGCTGCAACTCGTCGTGCCGAACCAGCTGCGCGGACAAATCATCGCGGCTTACTTTCTAATTGGCACGATGATGTCGCTCGGCATTGGCCCCACCATCGTCGCTTTCGTCAGCGATACGCTCCTCGGTGGGCCGTCGCAAATCGGTGTGTCGCTCTCGATCGTCAGCGGCATCACGATCGTCGCTTCCGCGGCCATGCTCAACTATTGTCGAGCGGGCTTTCGTGAGGCGGTGACGATCGCGAGGGAGTGGCGCTAAGGGCTACGCGCTCTCAGCGCTCTCGGCGATGCGGGTGAGTTCACCACGCAGCACTTTGCCGACGCTGTTGCGCGGTAATTGCGTCACGATGCGCAAGCGCTCGGGGAACTTGAACATCGCAAGGCCGGCCGCCTGAAAGTGCTTGCAGATCGACTCGAGCGTGATCTCTGCGCCGGGTCTCGCTACGACGACGGCACAGATCTTCTCGCCCATGATCGGGTCCGCGTAGCTCGCTACCGCTCCTTCGAGCACGGTCGGCATTTGCGAGAGCAGGTTGTCGAGTTCTTCCGGTGCGATCTTGACGCCACCGCGCACGATGATTTGTTTGAGGCGACCGACGAAGCGATAGAAGCGCAGGTCGTCACCTTCACCGCAAAGTTCGAACAGATCACCCGTGCGAAACCAACCATCACCGGTGAACGACTGCGCGGTGATTTGCGGCGCACGGTAGTACCCGTCGAATACCGTGGGCCCCGTGATCTGCAGTTCACCCGGCTTGCTCGTATCGACGATTTCTTCGCCGGTGTCGGGGTTGATGATGCGAGTGCGGATATGCACGGGTGGCGGTGATGGCCATTGAATCTCGTCGCGCCCGAACCGCGGAAACCAGCGCGCGCGGTGCACGGGGTCGCTGGCGTTCTCGGCGTTGCTGATCAACGATACGCCTTCGTTGGAGCCGAAGTTATTGCAGATCTCGATGCCGAAGCGATCGCGATAGCCGGCGATCATCTCGGGGTCGAGCGGTGCAGAGCCCGAACCGATGCAGCGCAGTGACGAGAGATCGACCGTCGCCAACAGCGCTTCGTTCTTCAGGAGCATGTTGAGCAGCGCCGGTGGCGCGATTGCATACTGCGGGCGCTCGATGGCGATTTGTTTGAGATAGGTCGGCAAGTCGAGCGGGTGGTGCAGTACCAGCGTTCCGCCGTTGTGCATCCAGCTCATGAAGCAACCGCCGATTGCGGCCATGTTGATGAGCGGGAACGGATTCAGCAGGACTTCACCCGGTTGGATGCCCGCGCCGCGCAGATGCGCGAAGCTGATGGCATACCAATGATTGTGGGAGCGCGGCACGCCTTTGGGCGTGCCCTCGGTGCCTGACGTCCAGCAGATCGTGGCGATGTCATCCGCATCGACAGCCGCGGTATCGATGGCGCTACGCAGCTCCGCGATCGACTGCGCATCGATGGCGGCGGCGTCGAAGGCGATGGCCCCCGGTGGCGTTTCTGTCGTCGCCGTAGCGCTGCGCAGGCTCAATACCTGCAGCGTTAGTGCCTCCTTGGATAAATCTGCGCTCAAGGTCAGCGCGATTCCGATTTGGTCGACACCTTTGAGCTGATCGATCGTCAGGATGGCCTTCGCATTGGTCAGTCGCACGATTTGCTCGAGCTCGTGACGCCGAAATTGCATCGGCACCGGGCTCACGATGATTCCAAGTCGCATAGCTGCGACGTAGAGCGCGGGATATTCGGCTATGTTAGGCAGTTGCGTAACGAGCACGTCGTCTTTGCCGAGGCCCAGCCGTGCGAGGCTCAATGCGTAGCCATCGACGAGTGCAGCTGCGACAGAGAAGCTCAGTCTTTGAGGGGGGGTGCCAACGAGATCCGCTCGATTCGGCGCATCGACGATGGCGAGACGATCGGGATTCGCCCGCGCGTTCGCATCGAACATATCGTGTATGCGGGTGTCACCCCACCAACCACGCGCGCGGTAGTCGCGGATTTTTTCTGCCGGAGTCGTACGCACCTCGAATCCCCCTTGGCTGGTGTGACGTCTCGCACCAAAGTATAACTGTGGTCTAATTGTGAAAGCCACGAAAGTCCGATTCAATGGAGGGGTTCATGAACAGACGCGATTGGTTGATGGCGGCGCCTGCTGCCGCGGCAGTCATCGGAGGTAGCGATGCCATGGGAGCCACGGGTATGAGCGCGACGAGCGGCGTTCACTTTGAGCGCGTAAAAGCTTTGATCATGGGTTGGCGCCGCAAGGATCTGGCTGCGGTGCTCGAGCTCTGTGCCGACGACATCGTGTGGTACTCACACGTGGGCAGCCCGCCGATCGTCGGCAAAACCGCGATGCAGGGCTTCATGGAGAAGCTCTCGGATCAGATGCCAGTCGTGCGTTGGCGAATCTTCCACTACGCCGAGAGTGGAGATGTGGTCTTCACTGAGGGTGTTGACGATTTCACGGCGCCCGACGGTAAGAATGTGGCTATCCCGTACGCGGGTGTTCTGCGTTTCCGTGATGGCAAGATCACCGAGTGGCGCGATTATTTCGATCGCGCGTCTTTTGATCGATTTAAGGCCGGCGAAAAACCGGCCGAGCACATGAGTGTGCTCATGAATCGCCCTGCGCTATTCTAGAGCGCGCTCAGCGCCCCGTGCTGATGCTCGTGGCGTGCAGCATCTTCGCCATGCGCTTCTCGAGCCCTTTGGGGTCGAGCTGCAGGGCGGCGCGCACGTCCACGGCCATGCGATCGGTATCGAGCTCGTCGATGTTGCGTTCGGCGGCACGCAGACCGACGCGGGCGATGTCCTCGGGTTTTTCTTTGGCGCCTTGCACGTGCGCCGCCATCCGGGTGTCGACGGATCCGACGATCAGGGCTGCGACATGAGTTCCCTGGCTCGCGAGCTCTGCTCGCGCTGAGGTCGATAGCATTCGCGCAGCCGCCTTGGAAGGCGAGTAGGCACCCATGTTCGGTACCGCGACGATGGCGGCTGCCGAGAGCACGTTGATCACCGCGCCACCGCCGTTGCGAGCGAGGGTGGGTGCGAACGCACGAATCAGGGCCAGCGGCCCGAAGAAATTCACTTCCATCTCTTCGCGTGCGTGCGACATGTCGTGAGCGCCGATCAGTAGATTGTTACTGAACAGGCCGGCATTGTTGATGAGCAGGTTGACGTCGGGGCAACCAGCGGCGGCGGCTGCAATCTCGGCTGCGTCGGTGACATCGAGTTCGATGGCAACGCATCGCCCCGGAAATTCCTGCTCGAGATGGGCCGCAGAGCTGCGATCGCGACTGCCGACGTAGACCCGTGCGGCGCCTTTTTCGGCGAGCAATACCCGAACGAACGCTTCGCCGATGCCACGATTGCCGCCGGTGACGAGGGCGACACAATTGTCGAGATTCATGGGTTTTAGAGTTCCGGTTGTTGATATAGCCGATCGACATCGGCGGCGCGTCGCAGCAGCGCGACGCGTTGGTTGATGGTGCCTTTATCTGACACCTCATGGGCATCGACGCTCGGCGGTTCACGCAGAATGCTGAAGCTCGTGATTCGCTCGCTCGCCCCGCGACCACTATTGAAGCTGCGTAGTCGTGCAGCGAGATCGGCTTCGAGTGCGGCATCGACAGCCGCTTTGGGCCACGCGAGAATCGCGAGGCGATCCCGATTCTCGCCGCAGATGAGGAGGTCAGATACGAGTGGAGAGAGCGCCTCTATTAATTGCGCGCGCAGTCGTCCCGCCGACACCCAAGTGCCACTCGACAGTTTGAATTCCTCGGCGAGACGCCCCGCAAACTTCAGGCCTTTGCCGAGATCGTTCGGGTCGTGCAATTGCGTAGCGTCACCGGTGCGATAAAAGCCCTCGTCGTCGAAGATCTTGCGATTGTCTTCGGCGCTGAGGCCGAGGTAGCCCGGGGTGATCATCGGGCCTTTCAGGCGCACTTCGTAGCGATCTGCATTCGGCACGAGCTTGAGTGTGAGACCCGGCATCGGCAGACCAATGCCGACTTCTTCGGTCGGGAAGTAGATCGCCATGCACCCGGATGAAGTCTCGGTGGCGCCGTAGCCGGTAGTGAAGAAGATCCGTTCGCCGACCGTATCGACGGCCAGCTGCTGGAAGCGATCGTAGAGCGCTTGTGGCAGCCCTGCACCGCCATACAAGGCTAGACGTAAGTTGCCGAAGAAACGTTGGCGTAGCTCGTCATCTTTTTCGATGGCATCGGCCAACATGGCGTAGCCGAATGGAACGTTGACATAGAACTTGGGCGCGATTTCTTTGAGGTTTTGTAGCGATTCATCGAACGCGCCCGGCATCGGGCGACCGCCGTCGATGTAGAGCGTGCCGCCGCTCGTGAGGGTGCCCATCTTGGTGTAGGCACCGGAGACGTGGTTCCACGGCAGCCAGTCGAGCATCACGTCGTCCCAGCCGGCCGTCGCGCCCAGCACTTGCTGGCCTTGGGCGAGGTTCGAGGCGAGCATGCGCTGCGTCTGAATCACCGCTTTTGGCAGACTCGTGCTGCCGGAGGTGAGCATGTAGAGCGTGGGTTCGTCTGGCTCGATCGATTCGATCGACTCTGCCACAGCCGCCGTGATGGCAGTGGCGAGCACTTCGGTTGTGGCATACACCTCGCCGCTACCGACGAGGCGTGCGATCTCGCCGGGGTTGTCGGTGATGACCGCGGCATCGCCGAAATCAACGCTCTCTAGAGCTTTTTTATAGAGCGCCGTTTGCTCGGCGAAAACCACCGCGGGCTTCACCAACTGGATGACATGCTTGAGCCGACCATAGTCACCGCCCATCAAGGCGTAGTTGACGCTGACGGGACAAGCGGGGACACGCGCCGCCATCGCGCCATATTTGATGACTGCGTGAGCGATGGAGTTGCCCGATAGAATCAAGACCGAGCGGGACTTGTCGATGTGTCGAGCCAGCAACCACGCTGCAAAAGCTTGCGAGCGAGTGTTGATCTGCTCGTAGCTTGCGTGCGTCCAGGGCGAGTTTTTACCGCCGCGGCGCTCGGCCAGATAGGTTTTCTGAGGATGGCGAGCGGCTCGCTGCGCCAACACCTTTGGCAGGTTACTGAGGTAATTGGCGAGCGGTAATTCGGGCGTGACGAGGATACAGCCGTCGGAACGGCGCTCTACGTGCATCGCGGCCGAGGGAAAAAACGTTTTTTTGAACGGTGCGTTTGGGCGAGTCATCCCCGGAACCTCAAAAGCGTTCGTATGACGGGTCGGTCTCTCCCTTGCTACCCATGCGCATGCCAGGCTGACCTGGAATGAACATGCCGCCAACCCAGCCTTCGCGCGAAGGCGTGTCTCGATTCCAGTCGAAAATCGTGCGTCGATGCGCGATTTTCCATTCGCCCTCGCGTCGCTCGAAGCGATCGATGAGACGGCCACCCGTGAAGGTGTCAAAGCGCTCGCCGTTGATGTTCATGCGCGCTAGCGTCACGAGATAGGTCTCGACGTAAGCGAGATCGTCTGTGACGAAGTCGAAGTGAGTATTACCGAGCACGTGCTGCATCGAGTCCATCAGGCGAATGCGCGGTATGGCGCCATCCACGTAGTCATGAGCGTTGCCGGTGTAGCGACCGCCGTGCTCTTCGATGGCATCGGGGTGGTAGCAACTTTTGAGTAGCGGTCCATCGCCGCGATCGACGCCGCGGGCGTATTTGGATAGCACCTCACGGATGGCTTCCTTGTCGAAAAGGCGCGCTAGGCGCGGATCGAGATCGTTCATGCAGTGAGCCCCCTCACGGCGGGTATGATGACCCGCAACTTTCATTGCAAGACTGACAAGGAAACGCACCCATGGTCAAGGACTCTCGATGTGAAGGTCGTGTCGTCATCGTCACCGGGGCGGGCGTCGGACTCGGGCGCGCCTATGCGCTGCATCTTGCGAGTCTCGGTTGGCGCGTCGTCGTCAATAATCGAAACCGCTCTTCCAGTGCGGATGCGGTCGTCGCAGAAATTCGTGCGAGTGGTGGCGAGGCCGTCGCGCAGTACGACGATGTGTGCAGCGAGGGCGCTGGTGCACGGATGCTGCAGACGGCGCTCGACACTTGGGGCCGACTCGATGCGCTCGTCAACAATGCCGGCGTCGATCAGCACGCGCCATTTCACAAGATCAGCCTCGAAGATTTTCGACGGATCTTTGCGATCAACTTCGAGGGAACCGTGGCGGTCACCCACGCGATCTATCCTCACCTGCGCGCTCAAGGTGCAGGGCGTATTGTGGTATCGGTCTCGAGTGCCGGCTTGCATGGACTACATGGGCTCTCGGCGTATGCCGCATCCAAAGCGGCACTGATCGCTTTCATGCGCAGTCTCGCCGCCGAAGCCGCCCCGAAAGGGGTACTGGTCTCGGCCATCGCCCCCTATGCCGCCACCCGCATGACCGACGCCCATTTGAACGACGAGCTGCGTGAGCGGATGTCGGTCGCCAGCGTGGCGCCGTTTCTCGCCGGCCTGATTCACCCTGATGCGACCTCGCACGGACAGACGTGGGTCGTGGGTGCGGGTTGGGCGCGCCGAGCTTCCTGTGTTGAGTGGGGTGAGGGCCACGCCGTACCGGTCGAATCGACGCCGATGACTACCCCGTCTGACGATGTTGCGTCGTCGCCACCACGAGAGTTCGCCGACGCATTGGCGGCCCACGCCGATTTTTTGGTTTGCGCGCAACAGGGCTTGCGCCGGGTTGGCGGAGGGGAGTAGCCTCGGCATTCGAAAGGTTCCGTTATGCAAGTCAGCGTAGTGGGTTTGTGTGATCTGCCGCACTGAGTTGCTCGAAGTACCTGCATCAAAATCGTCATATGGGGGACAACAGCATGACGCTTCGTAATCGCCGTTGGATTCGCTCGGGCACGACGCCTGTGGCAGCGGCCGTAATCGTGGCTTTGACGGCCACATCGACTCCTTCCTATTCACAAGGCCTCGAAGAAATCGTGGTGACGGCGCAGCGTCGTGAGACGGCGCTGCAAACCACGCCGATCGCGATCAGCGCCTACGGCGGTGAAGCGTTGGCCGATGCCAAGGTGTTCTCCGCGAACGATCTCGCGGCCGCCGTGCCTGCCTTCTCACTGACGGCAAACACGCCGCTCGACGTCGAGCTCAATATCCGCGGCATCACCAACACGCGCCTCGACTCGCCCTCGGCTGACCCCTCGGTCGGTACGTTCGTCGATGGCATCTACATGGGCCGTACGGGCGACCTGAACTACGACTTCTACGACCTCGAGCGCGTCGAAGTCATTCGTGGTCCGCAGGGCGTGCTGCTCGGCAAGAACGTCGTGGGTGGTGCGCTCAGCATCATGACGGCGAAACCGAAGTTTGATCAGTCGGGCTCACTCACCGTTGGCTACGGCAACTACAAGTCGAAGCTTGTCAGTGGTTACGTCACCGGTGGTATGACCGACTCGGTCGCCGGTCGCTTCTCCTTCCAATACCGCGACCGCGATGGCTTCGGCTACGACAAGCTGCACGATCGCGATGTCGAAGACCTTTCGTCGGTACAGATGCGCGCTCAGTTCCTCTACGATCCGGAAGATTCGGATTGGACCGCGCGCGGTATCTTTGGGTTCTACAAAGACAATACCAACGGTATCAACGTGGTGGCGGTCGACGGCGGCACCCCGAGCTGCGAAACCACCTATCTGCGCACCAACTGCACGCGTCCTTGGAGCAACTTGCGCGCCTTCCTCGGCTTGACGGATCCGCGCGTCAACGTGGCCCAGAGCGTGCAATACAAGGGCGATGCCACGCCGACCAACCAGTTCATGCGCCGCGATGGCTTTACCGTGACGTTCGATGTGCAGCGTGACTTTGAAGGCTTCACCTTCAACTCACTCACGGGTTACACGAACGGCGAAAGCGCGCAGCTGTACGACCAAACGGGCGCAGGCCCGGAAGCGATCGGCTGGAGCATCGCCAACTGGCAGACGTACATCGGTTTCATCAACAATAAATACGGCACGCGTGCCGCCACCTCGAACAATGGTCAGTTCCTATTCGCGCAGCCGGTGGCGGAAGCCGTCGATGCCACGCAGTTCAGTCAAGAGTTCCGGTTGACCTCGGCCAACACCGACTCGAAGCTCGACTGGATCGTCGGCGCTTACTTCAAGAAGGACGAGATCGACAAGACCGACCGTTTCATCGGTGAAAACTTCTTGGGCGCCGTGCTGCCGGGTGGAAATAACCCGCTCTCCACACTCTCGGGTGAGAACAAGTGGATCAATAGCGGCGAAATCGAGAACGTCGCGGCCTTTGCGAGCTTGGGCTATCGGGTTTCTGAGACCGTGAAGATCAGCGCCGGCCTTCGTCATACATCCGACAAAAAGTCGGGCTCTGTGCAGGGCATCGTCGTCGAGACGGGCGACCGCTTCAGCCCGAACGATCCGCGTCCGAACGTGACTATCGAAGGTCTCTGCCGTCGTCCGGATGGCTCGGTCGTGAGTCCGACCCCGGCGGCGTGTGATGCACCGAACAAGTGGGTGTACGCAGAGGGTAGTGGCTTCACGACGCCGTACTCGGCCAAGTGGAACAAGGTCACCCCGCAGGTCACGGTCGACTGGTCGCCGAGCGACAACACCTTCGTCTATGCCACCCTCGCCAAGGGCTTCAAGGGCGGTGGCTTCGACGATACGCCGGCCAACCCGGCTCAGGCGTCGATTCCGTACGATCCTGAAGAGGCCACCAACTACGAGGTTGGTTTCAAGACCACGCTGCTCGATCGTCGTATGCGTTTGAACGCCTCGGTCTTCAAGATGGACTACAAGAATCTGCAGGTCACGCAGACGAATGCAGCCTGTCTTTGCAACCTGACCGATAACGCCGCGAGCGCCGATATCCAAGGCGTCGAGGCAGAGTTGGAGTTCCTCGCAACTGACGCCTTGCGTCTCTCGCTCGGCGGTTCGTACGTTAAGACGGAGTACGTTGACTTCCTCGAGACGGCGATCAACCCGACCACGGGTACCCGCCTCGACAGCTCGGGCAACCAGCTGCAACGTACGCCGGAGACGCAGTTCAGCGTTGGTCTCGACTACACGACGAACTTTGGTTCGTATGCCGATGCACTGAAGTTCAGTCTGAACTACAACCGGCAGAGCGAGCTCTTCTGGGCGACCGACAATATCGCCAAGGAGCCTGCCTACGGACTAATCGATGCGCGCATCCAGCTCGCACCGAAGGATGCCGACTGGGCGGTCTCGCTCTGGGGTAAGAACCTCTCGGACGAGCTCTATCGCGTGAACATCATTTCGTTCTTCGGTGAGGAAGTGTCGCAGTTCGGTCCGCCGCGGACCTACGGCCTCGACATCGCCTGGAAGTTCTGATGATCTGATCGGGAAGGCGGGGTGCTCAGAGATTGGGCGCCCCGCCTTTTTCTTTGGGCCTTCCATTTGGGCCCTCTGTGCGGGGTAGTTCCATGACCGAAGTGACCGCCATCTGCCGCTTTTGTCACGCCACCTGTGGATTGGTCGCCACCCTTGAGGATGGGCAGATCACCAAACTCATTGGTGATCTCGCGAACCCGATGTACACGGGCTACAGCTGCATCAAGGGGCGTAACTACCACGAGTTCCACTCATCTCCTGATCGCGTCCTGAAACCGTTGCGGCGCAATGCGAGCGGCGATTTCGAGCGCGTTACCAGTGGTGTGGCACTTGCCGAGATCGCGTCGAAGACGCAATCCATCCTCGATCGCTATGGGCCGCGATCGGTTGCGATGTACGGCGGCACGTTCAGTCATTTTTGTCCTGCGGGGGTCATGCTGCGTGAAGCCTTCATGGATGCCATTGGTTCTCCGATGCGCTTCTCGAATGCGACGATTGATCAGCCTGGCAAACCGATTTCCATGGCACTACACGGCAAGTGGGGTGCAGGTCCGCAGGATTTCGCCGAGGCCGATGTGTGCTTGCTCGTCGGTGCCAATCCGTTGGTCTCGATGTGGGGTGGCATTCCGTCGTTCAATCCTGCGCGGCGCCTACACGAGGCGCGCAAGCGTGGTTTGAAACTGATCGTCATCGACCCGCGCCGATCGGAGACGGCGCGTAAGGCCGATCTGCATCTGCAGTGTCTGCCGGGTCAGGATGTGCCGCTCCTTGCCGCGATGTTGCGGGTGATCATCGAAGAAGGTCTCTACGATCGGGCTTTCGTGGAGGCCGAGACAGAAGGTTTCGCGCAGTTGCGCGAAACCGTGGCGTCTTTCACGCCCGAGCGGGTAGCCGCGGTTGCCGGCGTTTCAGCGGACGATATCGTTGCTGCTGCGCGCCTGTTTGCTAGGGCGCAGCGCGGCAACGCCACGAGTGGTACGGGCCCGAGCATGGCGCCCCACGGCGTGTTGATGGATTACTTGGTGCTCGCGCTCAATACGATTTGCGGACGCTGGGTGAAGGCCGGCGAGCGCATGCCTAATCGGGGTGTGTTATTCCGACAGTTCTCAGGCGTGGCGCGCGCCGAGAAGCCGCGCTCTGCAGCCGGTTTTGGTGAGGCGCTGCGCGTGCGGGGTCTGACCGATACCGCAGCCGGTTTACCGACGGCGGCTTTGGCCGATGAGATCCTGACCCCGGGCGAGGGGCAAGTACGCGCGCTCTTCGTTATCGGCGGCAATCCTTTGCTGTCCTGGCCGAACCAAGAAAAAACCCGTCGCGCACTCGAGTCGCTCGAGTTGCTCGTCGTGATCGATCCGATGCTCTCGGCCACCGCTCGTCATGCGCATTACGTCATCGGTCCACGTCTCGGTTTCGAGTCACCCGCGATCACCTTCGGTAACGAAGGCATCACCGTCTATGGCTTGTCGCTCGGTTACCCGGAGCCCTATGCGCAGTATCAACCTGCGTTGATCGAGCCGCCGGCTGGGAGTGATGTGCTCGAAGATTGGCGAATTTTCTTTGAGCTCGGCAGGCACATGGGCTTGCCGCTTGCGTTTCGCGGACAGCCGTTCGATATGGCATCGCCGCCCACGACCGATCAGTTGCTCGAGGCCTTCGTTGCCAAGAGCCGCGTGCCGCTCGAGGAGATCAAGCGACACCCGCACGGGGCTATTTTTCCGGACCCGAAACCACTTGCTGATCCGAAGCCGCCCGATTGGCCGCATCGACTGCAGCTGGCAGCCACATCGATGATGCGCGAGTTGACGGCGGTGGCCGCTGCACTGCCGATCGCTGCGGAGCAGATCGATCGAGACTACCCGTGGTTACTCGTGACGCGGCGCGAGCACGCCGTCTACAACTCGGTGGGGCAGCGTCTACCAGCGTTGCGTAAACGACTTTCGCACAACCCGGCCTATGTACATCCGGAGGATGCCGATGCGCTCGGACTTCTCGACGACATGCCGATCGAGATCGAGTCGCGCCACGGGCGCACTCGGGCGCGAGTTCGTCTGGCTGATGACATTCGGCGCGGCGTGATTTCGTTGGCGCACGGGTTCGAGGATGCGAACCCGGCCGCACTCATCGACGATGCGAGCAGCTTCGATGCGTTGAGTGGTCTGCCACGGATGAGCGCTATCCCGGTGCGCATCCTGCGCGCAGGCTAGCTGTTAGCCCGGACCACTCGCGATGCTCAGAGGCGCTCGCGTCGCAGGCGGATACCCGCTTTTTCACGATCCCAAGTGTCGGCCGTGATGCCCTCGTCGCGGAAGACGACCTTGCGCGGTTTGTTCGTCTCGGTCTTCGGAATCTCGTTCACGAGCCGCACGTAGCGCGGGATCATGAAGTAGGCGAGCAAGGGCGAGAGAAACTCGATGAGTTTCGCTGGATCGAAGGGATCGCCCGCTTTGGGCTTGATCACCGCAAGCACGTCTTGCTCGGCCACCTCGTTGGCAACGCCAACGACGACCACTTCATCGACCTGCGGGAATTGCCGGATCGCATTCTCGACTTCGAAAGAAGAGATATTTTCGCCGCGACGACGGATGGTGTCTTTGATGCGATCGACGAAGTAATACTTGCCTTGCTCGTCCTGGCGGAAGAGATCGCCGGTGTGGAACCAGCCGTTACGCCAGGCGCGCGCCGTGGCCTCGGGCAGGCCGTCATATCCCGCGTTCATATTCCACGGAATATCACTGCGACAGATGAGTTCGCCGATGTGGCCGCGTGGAATCTCGATGTCGTTCTCATCGACTAGACGACACTCGATGCCGCTACGGGGCCAGCCGCAGCTGCCATCGGGCGGCGCGTTCATATCTGTCATCAAGGGCGTGGAGACTTCAGTCATATTGAAGCCGGTGAGGTAGTCGAAGCCGAAGCGCTTGGCGAAAGCGATGGTCTCCTCATTCACCGGGAACATGGTGATGTACTTGAGCGGATTGTCGGCATCATCTGCGCGTGGCTCTGCCTTGGAGAGGAAGGCTGCCATGACGCCGATCAGCCCCGAGGTGGTGCTGCACTGACCTTCGCGCACTTGATTCCAGAACTGCGTCGTGCTGAAGCCCTCGACCAGATAGAAACTGCCCGAGCGCACGAGTGCACAGGTGATCGAGCTCGTGCCGCCCACATGGAACATCGGCAGGTTGATCAGGATGCACTCGCCATCCTGGAGGTAGCCGTAGTTCACGACGGCGGTGGTGTAACCCTGAAGATAGGGTGACAGCACGCCCTTGGATGGGCCGGTCGTGCCGGAGGTATAGATGATGCTCTGGATATCCCAGTGCTCGATAGGGCTGCTGTCATCGAGCGAGCTTTCATCGCCGAGCAGCGCGTCGATATGGGTGAACACCTGCTGTAATTTCGGCGTTTGTAGGCCTTGCAGACGTTCCGTGAGGCTTGGATGAGCCAGCATCACCGATCCGCCCGCGGCATTGATGACGTGCTCTAGCACTTTGCCTTTGTAAGCCGTGTTCAGCGGAACGTAGATGGCGCCCAGATAGTTGATGGCGAACCAGGCGAGCACGATGGGTCGGCCGCTCGGCAGCCAGACGAAGACGCGATCACCTTTGCGTACCCCGCTCGCTTGCAAACCTTGAGCGAGACGACGCACCTCATCGCGACACGAGGCATAGGTCCATTGCGTACCGTCCTCGAAGCGCGCGAATCGGCGCTCCGGGAAGCGGGCGGCCCGGCTGTCGAGCATATATTTGAGGACACAATCCTCGCGTGCAGGGGTGGTTGCGTTGAACCACGCCGGACGATGCGCAGCGCTCATCGGATGCTTACGCCTGCAGTTGTTTCAGCAGCGTGGTCATGTCGAAGTAATCGCGCCATGAGCAGACTTTGCCGTCGCGAAAGCGAAACACCGACATGAAAGGCAGGCTGATCGGCTTGCCATCCTTGATATAGGACTCGACGCCCTCAAGCATGCCGATCTCACCATCGACGACGATGGCGTGGATGTCGTAGTGCTTGTTCGTCATTCCCTTGGCGAACTTGTCGAGAAACTGCACCACAGCCTGTTTTCCGACCAGTTCTTTGCCCGGCATGATGCCCGCGACGACATCGTCTGTGCAGAGCGCCATCACGGCGGCAACGTCATCTCTTACCCAAGCGGCGTAATACTCGCGGATGGTATCGGCGTGGCTCATGTGTCGTCCCCTCTTGCGTCGATGCGGCGCTGCGGTCAGGATAGAAGCATTAGGTTCTGTTGTGCAAGTCACCGGCGCCTCGGCGAGGGGGGGATTCAATTTGGCACGTGTGCAAATGCCCACGGTGGACCAGGTGCGTGAGCTACCGGAGCTTGTGCGCCATGTCGTACCGTCGTCCTGGGAAGACCTGAACGGTCACGTCAACGTGCAACACTACACGGCTCTCTACGACATGGCCGGCTATCCCTTCATGGACATGATGGGGATCAGCGCCGAGTACGTACGTGACAGTCGCGTCGGCATGTTCGATCTCGAGCACCACATCTGGTTTCTGGACGAGATGCACGTGGGTGATGTGGTCACAGGACACGCCTGCCTCGTGGCGCGAGGTCCGAAGCGGGTGCTGTCCGTGATGTTCATCATCGACGAGACACGAAATCGACTAGCCAGTGTGCTCGAGGTCATTTCGACGACGGCCGATCTCGACGCGCGCCGCACCATGGCGATACCCGAGCCGCTGGCGACACGCATCGACGAGTTGATCGCAGAACAGAATTCACGCAGTTGGAAGGCGCCGAGTAGCGGCTCCTTGATCGTCTAGGGGGAGGGGTTATGGAAATGCATCAAGCCTTGCTCGATTTGTTCGTGGTGGTCGCGTCCTACATCATGATTTCTTTCATCGTGGTGTGGGTCATTGGTCTTGCGATCAAAGATTCGAGCATCGTCGACATCTGGTTCGCGCCTTGTATCGGCATTGCGGCGGTGATCGGCTATTACCTGGCTGACGGTGCCGAGCCACGCCGTGAGCTGGTGATGATCCTGGCGGTGCTATGGGCCGCTCGGCTCGGTGGCTATCTGCTGTGGCGCAACTGGGGTCGCGAAGATCGGCGTTATGCGCGCTTGCGTCAGCACGTTGAGTCTCAGGGCAAGAGCTATGCCTGGCACAGCCTCATCCACGTGAATATCTATCAGGGCATCACGGTGGTGATCATCGCCATCCCCTTCGTATTTGCGCAGGTGGCGACGGAGCCGGTTGCGCTTGGGACTCTGGCATACCTCGGTTCGGCTCTGGTGCTCTTCGGTATTGCCTTCGAGGGAATGGCCGATCTGCAGCTCACGCGCTTTCGCTCAAATCCCGCCAACGAGGGGCGAGTGCTCGACACGGGTCTTTGGCGCTACTCGCGGCATCCCAACTATTTCGGGGAGTGCTGCGTGTGGCTCGGCTTCGGACTGATTTCGGCTGAAGTGCCTTGGGGTTGGATAGGTCTCGCGTCGCCTGCGTTCATGATGTGGGCGATCCTCGGCATGATGGGCAAAGAATTGCTCGAGCGCCGCATGTTGAAGAAGCGCCCTGAATATCAGGACTACGTGCGTCGAACCAGCGGTTTCTTTCCTTTGCCACCGCGCGATTGAGCGCGCTTGCGGCGCGGCGTCGAGTCGATGATCACTTCGACATCGTGCGGATTGATCGTCTCGCCGCAGCTGCCGCAGGCTAAGCGAGTTTTAAGCCGATGATCACAGCTCTTGTGAGTCATCCTGATGCTCGGGCCATGCGGCGAGGGCATCCAGCGCGAACCCCACTCGTGCAACGCCAGCGAGAAAGGGAACAAGTCGTATCCCTTCTCGGTGAGGCGGTATTCGTAGCGGGGCGGTTTGTCTTGATACAGGTGCTGTTTGATGACGCCCGCCGACAACAACAGTCGCAGTCGATCCGCGAGGATGTTGGTAGCGATACCGAGCACGGAGTTGATGTCGTCGTAGCGATGCAAGCCAAAGAAAAGTGCGGCGAGCAGCAGTGCGGTCCAGCGATCGCCGACGGTATCAACCGCATGGAACATGGTGGTGTCGACACCCTCTGCGTGGCTGGTGGCCGTGGCGCTTTTGCGTCGCCGCGCCGTGCGCTCGGTCGTGATGGGGTGCCGAGCACCGGGTCCAGGCATCGAAGAAATGTCTTGCAGGCGCACCGGTTCGTCGCAATGCACGCAGGTGAGTGTCGGGTCGAGATTATGGCCGCAGCTGCGATGTTGGATGCGCGGCGGCAAGCCGTGCTCTCCAGCCCAGCGGTGTTCCCAGCGCCACATGCACAGTGCGACCGGGTAGAAATCGAGGCCCTTCTCGGTCAGTCGATACTCGAGACGACTCGGCGCTTTGCCGTAGGGCACGCGATACAGCACGCCGTGTTCGACGAGCGCGTTCAGACGTGCGGTGAGCGTGCCGCGCGCGGCGCCGGTACGACGCCGAAGATCTTCGAAGCGACGGATTCGCAAGAACGCATCGCGCAGAATGAGGAACGACCAACGATCGCCGATCGCGTCGAGTGCGCGAGCACCCTCGCCACTGCGCAGCAGATAGCGGATCGTGTCGACGTTTTGTGGCAACTTGCTGCGCTGCATGAAGGGCCGCAGTTTAACACCCGAGGAGTGAGCAACCGATGACGTGGCAGCAATTGAAGAAAGTCTTGGCCTTCTACGGCCGTTTTACGCTGAGTTTCACGCAGGTGGGTTACCTCGCCCGACGCGCCTTCTGGCCGAAGTTTGCCCCTGACTTCCGTGGTCAGCATTGGCTCGTCACCGGCGGTTCGGGTGGCTTGGGGCGGCAGATGGTGTTCGAGGCGTTACGTGGCGGGGCGACCGTGGTGGCGGCAGCGCGTAGCGAGAGCAAGCTCGCCGAACTACGCGCCGATGCGGCGGCGGCGGGTTTGAGCGGGCTCGAGACCGAGTGCTGCGACTTCACCTCCACTGCCGATACCGAGCGTTTGATCGAGCGGCTCGTCGCTCGCGGTCGACGGTTCGACGCGCTGATGAACAACGTCGGCGTGCTGAACGATGACCTCATCGTCACGAGCGAGGGACGCGAGGCGTCGTTCGTCTCTAATTTGTTGTCGCACTATCAGCTTACCGAGGCGCTCATCGCCAAGCAGTTGCTTGGCAAGGGTAGCGTGGTCGTCAACGTGACATCGGGCGGTGGTTACAACGTGCCGCTGATGACCGGCACCATGAACGTGACGGATCCGAAGCGTTATAACGGCACCGTGGCCTATGGTTTCCACAAGCGCGCGCAAATGGTGCTCAACCAATACTGGCGCACCACCTATGGTGCGATAGGTATCGACTTTTTCGTGATGCACCCGGGATGGGCGGACACGGCTGGCGTACAGCGCTCGCTACCGCGTTTCCGAAAGATCCTGAAATCCATATTGCGCGATGCCGAATCGGGTGCCGATACGGCGATCTGGCTTGTCGCCAAGCGTCCGTCACAGCCGGAAGAGGAATTGGTGTGGTTTGATCGCGCGGTGCGCACAGCGCACGTGTATCCGCATACACGTACGACTCGTGAAACGCCGCAGTCGTTGGTCGCATGGCTCGAAGCCGAGTTGGGGCGCGGCCCGCGCTGACGCTGCTCTTAAGGTGCGAGGAAGACGGTCTTGCCGCGCGAGATCGTCTCGAGTACCCGCAGTTGTAGTAGGTGTTCGGGATCCATGGCGAGCGGATCCTGATCGACGATCACGAAGTCGGCTTGCTTGCCCGGTGTGATGGAGCCTTTGAGCGAGTCTTCGCCATATTGGCGAGCCGCATCGAGCGTGATGCCGGCAAGCGCCTCTTGGAGGCTCGCGCGCTGCTCGGCGCCCAAGACTTGGCCGCTGCGGGTACGTCTGGTCGTCGCTGACCACAATGTGCGGATCATGTCGGGCGGCACGACCGGTGGATCGTTGTGCAAGGTATAGCGAATACCTCGCTCCGTCGCCGATCGGGTGGGGCTGATACGCATCGCACGCTCTCGACCGAGTGTTTCATCACGATGCCAATCACCCCAGAAAAAGGTGTGGCTGACGAAGAACGAGGGCGTGATCCGAAGTCGCGCCATGCGATCGAGTTGATCGTCACGCACCGTTTGCGAATGGATCATCACCACTCGCGGCGCTTCGGCAACGGCGGCGGCTTCGACGGCGTCGATCAATATGTCTGCAGCCGCATCGCCATTGGCGTGCGCCAAGAGCGGAACATGGGCTTGCAGGGCGGCGGCCACGGCTTTCTTGACGACCGGTTCCGGTAGGCTCGGATAGCCCCGATAACTGACATCTCGACCCACGGGCGCAACGGCGTAAGGCTGACTCAGGAAAGCCGTTTTTCCCTGTGGAGATCCGTCGAGGATGATCTTGACGCCGTCGACCCGAAATCGATTCTGGTATTCCTTGGATACGAATTCTTTGGGCAGGGCCATACCGATGGGCGACCAGTAACGGTAGGCGACCACGTCGAGGTTCAGCAGTCCGTTCCGCGCAGCACTTTGCAGAAGCTGTAAATTGTCGGCATTGGCGCCGCCATCCTGTACGGTCGTCAGACCCTGGCTCGCGAGATATCCCATGGTCTTCTGCAGACCGGTCAGCGCGCTGTCGGGGTTCGGTCGCGGCAGTCTAGCCATGACGGCGTAGTGGGCCATTTCCTCGAACACGCCATTGGGTTCGCGAGAATCGGCGCGGCGCCGATACGCACCACCCGGCGGATCGATGGTCTCGCTCGAGATGCCCGCCTGCGACAGCAATGCCGAGTTACCGACGCTGAGGTGACCCGAGACGTGGACGATGAAAATCGGATGCTCACGCGAGACCGAATCGAGGTCATCTCGCGTCGGGTGGCGCTTTTCTTTGAGCAGTGAGTCGTCGTAGCCCACACCAACGATCCATTGACTCGCCGGGATACGCTCACGCTCGATGTGCTCTCGCAGCGTCGTTTGTAGATGCGCGACGTCATCGACCGGCCCCACCGGTGGTGGCGCGAGATTGACGAAATTGATGTACGCGGCGGTTGCGGTCAGATGACCATGAGCGTCGATGAAGCCCGGCAACATGGCTCGTTGGCCGAGTTCGACGACACGAGCTTCCTGTTCGTGCGCTCGTCGCAACTCGTCGCCACCTACCGCCACGATGCGATCGCCATCGACGAGCACTGCTCCGGCAAAGGGTCGAGCAGGATCCATCGTGATGATGCGACCCACATACAGCGTGGGCGCGGCGAGCGCGGCTTGAAGAGAAGCCGTCGCGATCAGCAGCGCGACCGAAAGGCCGCGCTGCCAATGTTTTAGGCGGCTACGCGAGAGCGTTGGGTTGCTGTGGTGGGCCACAGATCGCGCCCATAGAACCAGGCGGCGTGGAAGCCTGCTGGAACCCGACCCGGCACCGCAATGCGCGTGATCGGCCCTGCGGTGATGTTCTTGGCGTCGAATATCCATGCTTCCGACTGGTAGTCCGCGATGTTGGTCGCGAGTGTAACGCAGTAGCCCTGGTCCTCATCGCCGCCGCGGGTGCTCTTGGAGAAGGCGGTTTCGCTCGGGAACCAGCCACGGGGGTAGTGATAGATCTCGCGCGTGCCTTTCTCGTGGTCGTATTTCACGAGCCCCTCGAACGCCAGCGTTTGTAGGTCGGTCGGGATCAGCTGGTGATAGGAGTAACGACTCTTCACCCCGTAGAGATCCATGTCGGGCAAACAGAACTCGACGTTCAGATCATCGAGTTGTTCTTCGCTGGATTCGCCGGTCTTGAGGTTCATGCGCCAGCGGCGCAGGTGCCCCTTGTAACGCAGGTAGGCCAACATCGAACTCAGCGGACCTTCTGAGGGGTCGCGTCGGATCGTTGGGTCTGGTTGGAAGCAACCATCCATGATGATCCAGTCGCCTTCTTCCCAAGCGTTGACCATGTGCAGCACATAGCCTGGTTCGAACTCGAACCAGCGAATCTGTTCCTGCGTGCCGTAGCGAGGCAGCACGCCGAAGCGGCTTGGGATATCACGACGGAACTGTACGACGCGATGCCCTGTCTTGCTCAGCAACGCCGGATCATGGAATAGCGGGAAGTCATGCAGGATCGTGTAGTTCGGCGTGATGGTGGTGTCGTGCGGTAGACGCGGTCCCGGCAGATCGATGCGCGTCTTGTGTTTCACACGGCCATCGGCACCGATGACGTAATAGGTGAGCCACGGCTGAAAATCAGCGTAGCCGTAGTTGATGTATTCATTGGTGCGCACATCGACCTTGCCGTGCGCGTTCATGGAAGTATCGAGCCCGCCGTGGAAGGTCTCTTCGCCGCTCGTTTCGAGCGTCAGCGGATCGAGCGCGTGCATGCGACCCGAGTTGTACCACGCGGCCAATAACTTGCCGTTGTGCAGATTGAGTGTGGTGTTAGCCGTGTCTTTGCAGTAGTCGGGATTCATGGCTACGTTCTCGCGACCGGCCACGCGCGAGACATCGTACGGACCCATGATGCCTGACAGTTCCACCCGACCGCGCTCGATCTCATCATGCAGTGCGCGAGTTTGGGTCCACTTGCGGATGTAGCTCGCGCGACCGTCGCGGAAGTACATCCCGTGCACCATGCCGTCGCCGTCGAACCAGTGATAAGGGCCCTTGGGTTCAAAAATCGGGTTCGGTCCTTGGCGCATATAGGCGCCATACAAATCGTCAGGCACTTTACCGGCGTTGACCTTCAGGTCTATGGCCGTGACTTCGGAGACCACCGGTGTGTAGGGGCCGTGCAAATACGGGTTGTCGATGCCATCCACCCAAGTCGGGCGGTCGATGGGATCTTGCGTGCTGATATCGGTGTACTTACGCATGGATGTTCTCCTCAGGAAGCCCGCTCGACAACGAAGCTAACGGTGGTGGTGGCGCTGCCGCCCACATTGAGCGTGGCGAACCGCTTGGCGTTCTCAACTTGATAAGCACCGGCTGTGCCGGTGACCTGCTTGTAGCAATCGAGCAGCATACGAACGCCGGTCGCACCGACCGGATGTCCAAGGCCGATCAGACCACCGCTCGGGTTAACCGGAATACGACCGTCGATCTCGATATCGCCATTTTCGATGGCTTGCCAGCTTTGTCCGGGCGCTGTGATGCCAAAGTGATCGATCGCCATGTATTCGGTACTGGTGAAGCAGTCGTGCGTCTCGATGCCGCTCAATTGTTCGACACCGCTGATACCGGCTCGACGGTAAGCGTCGGTGATGGTGGCACGCACGAAAGGGAAGATGTACGGCTGGCCTTCGCTCATTTTCACTTTGGCTTCGTAGGTGATCGGAGCAGTGCGATGGCCCCAGCCTGCGATACGGGCCAATGAATTTAGTGAACGACCGCGTTGTCGCGCCCACTCGCGAGCCACTGCTTCGCTTGCCAAGAAAACCACGGCCGCACCGTCGGTGATCTGGCCGCAGTCTTGTTTGCGCATGCGCCCGTCGATGACGGGATTGGCGACATCGTCCTGCTGGAAGCTGTGTTCGGTGAATTCCCAGCGACGAGTTTGCGCATTCGGATTCTGGCGTGCATTGCCGAAGTTGATTTCGGCAATGCGAGCGAGATGTTCGGCCTTCAGACCATAGCGACGATCGTATTCGCCGGCGAGCTCACTGAAAACGTGTGGCCAGGGATACTTCACATCGACGCATTCATGCCCGGCCCACATTGCGGTGGCACCAATCAACTTGGCCGCTTGATCGCCGGGTACGTTGCGCATTTGCTCGATGCCGACCACGGCTGCTAAACCGTAGCGACCCGCTTCGATTTCGGCGGAGGCGGCGAGGGCTGCAAGACTGCCCGAAGCACAGGCGCCTTCGTGACGCGATGAGGGGATGCCGGCGAGATCAGGTAAAGCAGCAGCGAGCACGCCACCAAGATGGCCTTGGTTACAGAACAGTTCGGCGGCGAAGTTGCCGACGTGGGCGGTGTCGAGTTGCTGCGGTGTCAGTTGCGTGGCCGCGAGACCCTGCTCGAGAACCTCGCGCATGCCGTCGGCGATTTCGCGACCGCTGCGGGCCCAGTTCTCGGAGAAGTCGGTTTGGTACCCTCCGAGGATGTAAACGTGTTCCGTCATATCAGTGCCCCCGTGATACGTCTCGGAATAGTATCATTATGCAAGTCATTGGGAGATGGCCATGAGTGGAAATACGGAGTCGCTCCGCCCCGTTGTTCGTCTGGAGGACTGGGCTTCCGGTCTGCGCCTACCGATGATCGCGGCGCCCATGTTTTTGGTCTCGGGGCCCGATTTGGTGCTCGCCTGTTGTCGCGCCGGGATCATCGGGAGCTTCCCGGCTCCCAACGCCCGCACGATCGAGGTTTTGGATGAGTGGCTGCAGCGCATCGTCCAAGGTCACAGCGCATTGGCCGCAAGCCAACCACGCTATCTCGGTCCATGGGCTCTGAACCTCGTGACGCACAGCTCCTACGAGCGCTTGCCCGCCGAGCTCGATCTGATCACGAAGTACCAACCGCCGCTCGTGATCACGGCGCTCGGTAGCCCGATCCCGGCCATCGAGCGGGTGCATGCCTATGGCGGCAAGGTGTTCGCTGACGTCAGCAATCTGGCCTTTGCACGCAAGGCGGCTGCGGCGGGAGTCGATGGCTTGATGCTGGTCTCAGCGGGCGCGGGTGGTCACACCGGGAAAATCTCGCCCTTTGCCTTCGTTGATGCGGTGCGCGAATTCTTCGACGGCATCATCGTGCTCTCAGGTGCCATCGGTACGGGCGGCGCCGTTCGTGCCGCTGAGCTCATTGGCGCGGATCTGGCCAATGTCGGTACACCCTTCATCGTGGCCGAAGAAAGCTTAGCGAGTCGCGATTACAAAGATATGGTCGTTCGGGCCTCGCTCGAAGAGCTGGTGCTGACCAAAGTATTCACAGGTGCCGAAGCCTATTACCTGCGCGAGAGCATCGTGGCGGCAGGGCTCGACCCGGACCATCTGCAGGGCAAGGACAAGATGGATCTCTCGAATACGCAGCAGCAGGTCAAGGCTTGGAAAAACATCTGGTCGGCAGGGCAAGGCGTGAACCACATTCACGCCGCCGAGCCCGTTGACACCATCGTGGCGCGTTACGCGGAGGAATATCGAGCCGCTGCGCTGCATCCGGTGTTCGGCTCATGACGCGCGCCGATCTCGTTGGCGCTTGGGCGTATCACTGCTGGCGCATTGCGTATGAAGACGGGCGGGTCACCGAGCCCTTCGGTGATGGCGCGAGTGGTTTGTTGCTCTACACCCCAGATGGCTACATGAGTGCGAACATCATGGCGTCGGCGCGCGAGCCGTTTGCCAAGCCGAATCCGCGTGATGCGAGCCTGCGCGAGAGAGCATCCGCCTTCGATGGCTATTTCAGCTACGCCGGCCGGTGGCGTCTCGTGCGTGGCACCATCGTGCATGAGGTGACGGTCGCGCTGAATCCAGGTCTGGTTGGCAGTGAGCAATGGCGCACGCCGATTCTGCAGGGTCGTCGGCTGATTCTCGCGGCGGATGAGCCCACGGCGAAGGGCGTGAGGCGGCACGAACTCGAATGGCGACGGGCAAAGAAATGACTCACGATCTGTACGACAAGCATCGACCCTCTCTCGAAGCAGCCGTCGGCGCGTGCCGTGACCGTCGGTATTTTTCGCTCTTCTCCGAAACGCCGGATCGGCATCGCGGAGGCGCGGATGCGCAGGCAGCCGGCCGGGCTCGGCATGCGGCGGCACTCGGGCGATCGTTTGATCTCGATCAGCCCGGTACGATCGGTCGCGCAGGCGCGGAAGTTTCACCCTATACGCAGCAGCCCCTAGGCATCGATTACCCGCGAGCAGATCCGGATGCGCTGTTCGCCGCAGGCTCGCGTGCCATGGTCGGTTGGGCCACCGCTTCGGTAGAGAGGCGTCTCGGCGTCTGCATGGAAATCGTCGATCGCTGGTACGAGCGGGTCTTCGATACCGCGCAGGCCGTGATGCACACCGCAGGGCAAAGTTCGCTGATGAGCTATGCCGGCAGTGGTACCAACGCGCTCGATCGAGGTGTCGAGGCCTTGGCCTATGCGCAGATGGCGATGAACAACATCACGCCCTCCGCGCGATGGGAGCGACAGTTTGGCTCCACGCTCATCCCGCTGCAGAAGACCTACCGATTGGTGCCCCGTGGTGTGGCGGTCGTCTTCAGCTGCGCTACGTTCCCAACTTGGAATGCCTATCCGGCGATGTTGGCCAACCTCGCCACCGGCAACGCCGTGATCGTCAAACCGCACCCGACCGGCGTGCTACCCATGGCGATCGCCGTGCGCGAGTGTCGCGAGGTGTTGGCTGCGAGCGGTTTTGATCCGAATCTCGTCACGCTCTGTCTCGATACGCTCGAAGAGCCGCTCGGGAAAGTGTTGGTCAAACATCCGCAGACCGCCATCGTCGATTTCACGGGCAGTGCACGCTTTGGCTCCTGGGTCGAGGCCAATGCATGGCCTGCGCTCTGTTATTCAGAGACGTCAGGCGTCAACACCGTCGTCATCGATTCGGTGGACGATCTCGATGTCGTGATCAAAAGTCTGGCCACCACGATGAGTCTGTTCTCGGCTCAGATGTGCACGTCGCCGCAGAATATTTATCTCCCGAAGAGCGGCATTCGTACCTCCACGGGTCGAGTCGATGCGAAGGAATTCGGCGAGCGTCTGGCAACTGCCATGAAATCTTTGGCATCCGATGGCAAGCGTGCCGGTGCCATTCTGGCAGCGATCCAGTCGCCGAGCACGCTGCATCTGATCGACGAGCTGCAAGATCGAGGTGCGAAGACGGGCAGGGTGCTGCTCGAATCGAGCACTTACGCACATGCCGATTTTCCGCAGGCGCGCACGCGCACGCCGCTACTCGCAGAGCTCGAGGCGGGTGCCACCGGCAGAGCGCTCTATGGTGAAGAGCGTTTCGGACCGATTGGCTTCGTCATCCACTGCGCTGATCGCGAGGCCGCGCTTTCGCATGCCACGACTGACGCGAAGCAAGCCGGTGCAATCACGGCTTTCTTATACTCGACCGATGAGGCGTACATCGAGCGCGCCGAACAGGCTTATTCACTCGCCGGTGCGCAACTAACGATCAATCTGACAGGTCCGATGCCACTGAATTTTGCCGCTGCCTACAGCGACTATCACGTGACGGGCTTGAACCCGGCCGGCAACGCCACATTGACGGATCTCGCCTTTGTGGCGTCGCGTTTCCGGATTACGCAGTCTCGACGTTTGATCAAAGATTCTTGAGCGGTGCTGCCTGGGCAGGGTCGAGATACTCATCGAGCCGACTGATCAGCCCGTCGCGTACCGTCACAACGCAGCAGGCGAGCATGCGAAACGGGGAGCCATCGGGCAGAGTGGCTTCGAGTACGTGTTGTTGAAACCAGCCATCGGGCAGAATCTCGCGACGCACGATTCGGTAATGACGCTGCGGCAATTTGCGCGACATCCATCCGAGCAGTTTCAGATTTTCATCGACGGTCTGCGCGACATCGTCGAAGTTGTGCCAAATGACCGCGTCGCTCGTGTAGAAGGCCCGCACCTCAGCCGGGTCGCCTCGCTCGAGTGCCGAGAGAAAACGATTGGATAAGGCGCTGATATCTTCTCGATGACCCATGATCAAACCCCCTTTGGTCAACGAAGTTGTCTTGCACAATTAGACTAATGGACACGAGCGAACAGCGCCACCTCCGCGATTTCCTGGGCACCTGGCGGGCGTTCGCTGTCGCTGCCGTACCCTCGATGCTCGGTTCGGTATGGGCGACCGGACGATTAGGCACATCGATGTCGTCGATCGATCTGGCCGAATGGGCGCTGCTGGTCGCTTTGCTCACCGTCGTCGGCAGTATCAGCCAGTTCGGAATTAAGCCCGGGTACATGCAAGAGGTGAGCGATCGCGGCGGCGAACATCGTCACGCAGCGCTGCGAGCGGCTTTGTTGACGGTCGGTGTTAGCGGTGTCGTGGCGGGTACCATCGTGGCGGGCTTGCTGTATGCGCTGTCGGCGTATGGGCATTGGCACAATGTCGCCGTTTTGCCGTGGCTGCCGTTGTACGGGTTGCTCGCGAACCTCGGCATGATGTTCCACACGGATCTGCGCATCTTGGGTGGCGCAAAGGTGCTCGCGATGATCGCGATGGCGACTTTCCCCCTGTTTGTCGCTTTGCTGGAGCTTATGTTGTGGCTCGGCAGCGACCCACTCGCCGCCTTCTTCGCGACCCAATGCGCCTTATCTTTGCTCGTTGCCGCCTTGTTGGCTGTGCGCAGTGGGGTCTTGCAGGCCAAGGGAGTAGATAGTCGATTTTTGCGACGCGCTCTCGTCATGGGGCTGCCCGTGATGGGCGGGTTGCTGGCGAAATATGTGGCCGACTTCGCCGTTTCCGGCACGTTTCGCTGGGGTGTCGATGAGGTTTCGGCGGGTGGCTACGGTCTTGCCGTCCGTGTCACCGAGCCTTTGATGATGTTGTACATCGGTTCATTCCAGATGGCTTGGGGTGCACACGTTTACGGCTGGATCAAAGAATCACCGAGCGGCGGCTTGGTCGCACAGCACTCCGCACGTTCGTGGTGGCTCGCGGGCCTTGGCGTTCCACTCGGTTTTTTTGTGGCTTGGATCATCATCGCCGCCACCGGTCCGACCTCGGACTCGTCGATCGGATGGTGGTTCATTGCGATGATGGTCTCGCGCACGATTGCGTTCGGGATGGCCTCGGCGATGGGGTTCGGCCAGACCTTGCAGCGCAACTATCGAATGGGAATGCGCTATGCGCTCATCGAGATGTTCTTGAGCGTGACGCTTCTGCCGGTCACGGCCGTCTTTGCCGGAGCGGAGACGGCGGCCGTGGTGGCCGCCGTCATTCCTTGGTTGACCGTGTGGCGCTTACGCGCGATGTCGCGCCTTACTGTTGCAGCTTCGTCAGTTCCGCCAGCACCATCTTCGAGTGCCCATCCGCGTTGACGTTGTCGAAGCGCTTGGCGATACGGCCCTGCGGGTCGATGATGAAGGTGTCGCGTCTTGCGATATCAAACAGTTTGTACTGTGGGTAGCTCGTCAGCGAGCCATAGGCCTTGGTGACAGCCGTCTTGCTATCCGACAGCACCGGGAAGGGCAGGCTGTGTTCTTTCGCGAACGCTTCTTTCGAGTCGACGGCATCGACGCTGACGCCGAGGATCACGGCATTCGCGCGACGAAAGGCGAAGATATCGTCGCGCAGTTCACAGGCCTGGGTCGTGCAACCCGGCGTATTGTCCTTCGGGTAGAAATACAGCACTACCCATTTGCCGCGGTAGTCTTCCAGGGAGCGCCAAGCGCCGGTTTGATCCTGCAACTTGAAGGCGGGAGCAGGATCGCCTGCTTTGGGAATGGCCAACGCAAGGCTGGCGGCGAGCGCGAAGAAGAGAGTCGTGAGAGCACGGATCATGGCAACGTCCTTTGTCGTAGAACCGGAATGACGAGACTCTACCGAAGCACTGGAGCGCTTACCATCTCAGTGCGCCATTTCATCGGGGATGCCACGCGATATCGTCTACCGGTAGATCACGTACTTGGTAGCTCGCTGAGACGTAATCGTCCTCGACCATGCGCCGCAGGATGAGCCGCAGACCCTGACCCGCCTTTTGGGCTTGCTCTGCTATCTGCGCGAGTTGCGAGAGGCTCGAGAGGGCCTTGCCGTTCACGCTGACGACCTCTTGGCCGTATTCGATGCTACGCAATTCGCCTTGTGAGCCCGGTTCGATGTGATGCACGAGCAGGACGCCCGCTTCGTCTGTCGAGGCAACCTCGTACATCAGGCGCGGTGCGAACACGACGCCACTGATTCGAAGACCGCGACGATCGAGGTATTGGATGCTGGGCATGAGATTCGCTTCGACGAGCAGTTCACGATCACCGCGTTGAACCCGCAGTGGCGTTTTACCGTAGCGTCCGCGCAAGTCGATCAGCAGATCCGAGACGGCTAGATAACGATCATCTGAGCCAGCCAAACCGAGGATTTCATCACCGCGCTGCAAACCAAAGCCGTCTGGCGTGGCCGGAGCATCGGCGACGATCAAGGTTTCGATGTCACTCTCGTCGACGGCGAAGGCAGTCGCGATCCGCGGTACGGTGGCGCTGCGCCCCGCGCGTAGTAACTCGAGCACGCGGCAGGCATGCGGCATCATCACGGCGAAGTTCATGTTCTGCGAGCGCCGGTCGCCGAGCGAGGCGGTGTTGATGCCGATCACCTTGCCGGTGGCGAGATCGATCAATGGACCACCCGAGTTGCCGGGGCTGATGGGCGCATCCGTTTGGATCATCGGATAGCCGTTCGAGCGCGAGACGCCGGCCATGATGCCGCGAGTGGCGGTAAACGCATAACCGAGTGGGTGGCCAAAAGTGCCGAGGTCTGCACCGACGCCGGGTAGTCCATCACAAGCTAGAGGCGCTTCGCCGACCTCGGCAGGTATTGCAGCCGACGGTATCTCGAGCACGGCGATGTCTTGCAGGTTATCGACAAAGAGCGCTTTGGCAGCGATGTTCTTGCCGCCACGGAACTGCGCTTCGATGAGTGCCGGGACATAACCGGCCACGTGCGCATTGGTCAGTATCCAACCGCGTTGCCGATCGACGAGAAAACCGGCGCCGCGCCAACTGCCTGGTTCACTCTCGATGAAGCCGAATTCGGATGTGACGGTGAGCTTGACGGTGTAGCCCGCTGCCGCCACAAAAGCCGCTTCGGCAGCCTCGTCGGTGTGGGCTACCGTCGAGACCGACAACAAAATCAGGGTGACAAGCCATCGCGTGGTGGAGATTTGCATGAGCGACATTATCCGCGTTTACTGCTTCAACGGTTGATTCGCTGGGGCGCATAATGGACGCTCTCTACAGGAGATCGAATATGTATAAGTGGGTCGTGATGTTGATGGCCACCGTGGCACTCGTCGGGTGCGAGTCGGGTTCCTCGCCGTTTCAGCGCCAGGCTGCGACGAAGGCACCGGCCTCTAGTGCGGCAACGGCCACGGTCACGAGCGCGACGAAAGAGCCAAAGTTGCTGCAACTGGGCGATTTCACGCTGCCGGCGGGCTCGAAATTGGACGACGCGAGCACCCTGGTCGTGGGTACCGATACGCGTTGGGTGGGGCGCGTGGTGTTGCGCACGACGCTTTCACCGGTGGACACCTACAACCATTTCTTTCGAACCTTGAGCGGTTCGGGGTGGAATCTGATTACGGCCTTGCAGGGCAAGACGAGTGGTTTGACCTTCTCGCGCGGTGAGCGGGTTGCCACGGTGATGATCGAAGGTTCGGCTTTGTCCGGAACCTTGGTCACGATTTTGGTTACTCCGCGTGAAGGGGCGAATTGAGCTTATGAAATTTTCGATTGGACTTTTGAGTGGTGTGATCGGACTAGCGCTGCTCGCGACGCCGGCGAAAGCCGACACGGTGATCACCGAGTGTGATCGATTGGCGGCGCACCCCGAAGATCCGCAGAAAGTGACGCCCGGCATAAATCAGAAAGACATCGATTATCCGAAAGCGATTGCGGCTTGTGAGCAGGCGCTCGTCGTCAATCCGAACGATCCGCGTGCCCGTTATCAACTCGCGCGTGTGCTGTTCTACACAAACCAGAACGAGCGCGCCGTCGCCGAGATGAAGCGCGCTGCCGATGCAGGGCACATTCAGGCCCAGTACATTTTCGCCACCTTCATCGCGCGTCAGCGACCGTTTGCGCCGACGGACATTTGTCTGGCTGAGCAGTATTGGCGCCAAGCGGCGACAGCGGGTCGGCAAGCGGCGCGGGTGCAATACGTGCGCTTCACGCTGCAGCAGCGTTTCGCAGGTTGTGCCAACGTCGCCACCGACGCCGAGCTGCGCGGTTTCGTCGATGGCATCGCCAAAGATTCCAAGGGTGTTTACGAAAA
Organism: Pseudomonadota bacterium; assembly: GCA_039799645.1. GTDB lineage: Bacteria > Pseudomonadota > Gammaproteobacteria > Steroidobacterales > Steroidobacteraceae > UBA964. Next base: position 33,530 of record JBDLSG010000013.1, read on the forward strand.
TCTGTTCGTCGAAGATTTCAACGAGGGCTTGAAGAATCGTCCCTCGGAAGCCGCCCGCGCGAGTTGGCAGCGTTGCCGCAGTTCGCTAGGTCTGCCCGCGGATGAGCCTTGGCGAGTCCGTCGTTTCGGTGATACCGAGTCGATGACCAATGCGCTGTCAGCGTTGATCTTGAGTGGTGAAAAGACCATCACGGCGACGACGCCGTGGTCTTACGGGCGTGATCCGGATCGCAGACCGTACGAGGGCGCCTATGCCGTGTTGTTAAACGGCAAGGGTGAGCCCGCTGGCGTGCTGCGCACGACGTCGCTGCAGACCAAACCGTTCAATCAGGTCACTGCAGACGATTCTCGCTACGAGGGCAAACCTGTGCGACCCCTCGATGCTTGGCAGAAGGTACATCGCGATTTCTTCAATCGCACCTTGGCGCCGATCGGCAAAGCGTGGTCTGCCGACATGCCGGTGACGCTCGAGAAGTTCGAGGTGGTCTGTCGCTAGGGCGTGAGCGGCGCCGATTCGCTCGGCGCTGATTCGATCAATTCGATCAGCTCGCCGTCGGGGCCGCGCGCGGTGGCGGCTCTGCGTCCCGCATAGGCGACGCTTGGGTGCCGAGTGGGTGGGGTGATCCACTCGAGCGGAATTGCATCGAGATCGCGCACCGCAAAACTCGTCATGGCAACGCCCGGCGGCAGCTCGCCTGCCGCGATCGGTCGCATGATCGCGTTCGCCGAATAGCCATCGAATTCGATCAGGTTGCCATGCTCGGCAAGGCGAGCGGTAGCGATGGGTAGGGGCGTTTCCGGGTCAATGCCCTGGGCTCGGTTGATCATCGGATTGGGCCGCGCCCGCAGCGCACCCGGCTGCAGTGCAAAGCGTGCGGCGTACCAATCGAGCGTGGCGCGGGGGTTGGTCGCGGCGAGCACCATGATGAAGATGCGTCCGATGCGGCCCTTCGGATCGGGCAATACCGAGCGTGAGCGGTCACCCGTCTCGGCCGTCAGATACAGTACTTCCTCGTCGTTTCCCACGACCTGAAAGGCGCGTATCGACGGGATGGTGGGCAGAGGCTTCGGTTCGCCGATGACCCGGAACGGTGAGCCGCGCATCGACTCAAACAAGGCATCCGGATCGTCGACCACGATTTCGATGGCGTTCCAGCCGAAGCTGGTGAGTGCCCGGTAACCCTCGGTACGCGGCGATTCGATCGCCCGCACGTAGACCTCTGGCGCCGAATCCGGACTCAGGAGGATGTAACGACGCCCGGCGACGGCCGGTGCGCCCCATGAGGCGGCGAGTTCCGCTGAGACCGTCCCGCGTTCTCGCACGCGATAATCGAAGTGGCGGCCGTAGTGGGTTTCGATCCAGTCGAGATCTTGGGCGGCGATGGTCGCGATCGCGAAGCGTTGCAGCAACGGGGCTGCGTTTGACCATGCTGAGGTCAACAACAGGAGGGCGAGAACCGAAATGGCGGATTTGAGTCGCTGCACCGCGGGCATGCTAGCAACGCAGTTGTAACGGTGGCAAACCCCTATATTCGTCCGCATCGGCAGCCCGTGTATATTCCGATGCATTCGTTTCCAGTTCGATTGCGAGGAGTTTCAGAGATGACGACGAGCGCCGAGGTTCGCCTGCCGCGACAAACGAAGGGCAAGCGACCCCACTTCTTCGAAGATCCTTCGATCGACCAAATGATGACCTTCCTGCTGGAGTTGACCACCGAGGTCGGTGTGCTGCGCGAGCGTCTCGATACGGTCGAGCGCCTGCTCGACACCAAGGGCAGCGTGACTCGTGCTGCCATCGAGGCTTATCAGCCGGATGCCGCTGCCGAGCAGGAGCGCGCGGCCTGGCGTGACGCCTATCTCAAGCGCGTATTGAGGATGCATGCGCCGGAGTGATCCACGCACACAATATTTTGACGAATTCTGAGCAAGGAGTTTTCCATGGCTGCTAACCCCAAAGATATCCCGGTGCCGAACATCGACGAGCTGTTCCGACCGAATCATGATGAGCGTGCACGGCAGGGCATGGTCAGCATGATTCGCAAGCACGCGATCATCGATATGCGTCGCGCACTCAAGAGCGACTACGAAGAGCGGATCGAACCGAGACTCGAGCGTGAGGGACGTAAGCCCGAAGACTCCGCAGCGATCGAGAAATCATTGAATCGGGAAGCGTCTTATCGCTTCTACAGCTCCATTCGCTACAACGCCCAGGAGATGTGCTATCTCTCCGTGCAGCCGGCCGTAGAGCGCTCGCTGCCCGAGATGATCGATCTCGCCAAGGATCTCGCCGTCCGAAATCCGGCCGGCGGCTCGCTGCGCCTGAATCCGAATCTCGAGATTCCGCGCTACATCACCGCGCTCGATGTGCATTTGGCTCCCGGCTGGGTGCACGCCGAATACACGGCTGACGACGTGGCGCAGGGCGCGGTCGTCACGTTCGGAGGTAAGGTCTTCTCGGGTCAGCACCCGTATCGCAAGAAGCCCGGTGCGGTCGGTGAGTCGATCGCCTACTGGCTCAGGAAGAAGTTCCCGAACTTCAAACCCAAGCGCATTCTCGACCTCGGTACGACGACGGGCAAAAACTTGCTCCCGTATTGCACGGCTTATCCGAATGCCGAAGCGTACGGTATCGATGTCGGTGCGCCGGTACTGCGCTATGGCCATGCGGTCGCCGAGCACGAGGGAATACCCGTGCACTTCAGTCAGCAGAACGCAGAGGCGACCGATTTTCCGGATGGTCACTTCGACTTGATCGTCTCGAGTTTCTTCTTCCACGAAGTCTCGGTGAAGGCCACGAAGAAGATCCTCAAGGAATGTAATCGTCTGCTCGCGCCGGGTGGTGTCATGGTGCACATGGAACTGCCGGACGAGTCGACGGTCTCGCCGTACGACAACTTCTTCTGGAACTGGGACACGCTCAATAATAACGAGCCGTGGTACACCTCCTATCGTGCACAAGAGCCAGTTCAACTGTGCGAAGAGGCGGGCTTTGCCCGTGACAAATCGTTCAAGCTACATGTGCCGGATATCCTGACTTTCGGCGAAGAACGTCACGCCAAGTTCATGCGCGGCGAAATCGAATCCCCTGCCCACGGCAGCGGTGGTTGGTTCGTCTTCGGCGCAACGAAGATGTAAGGTCGGGCGATAGCACACGCTAGTTTCGAGGGGGGCTGATGAAACGGCGATCATTCGTGGCGGGGGCCGGGGCTTGGGCCGCGGCCGGTTGGTTAGGTACGGCTGCCGCTCGGGCTTGGGCGGCAGCAGGCGAAACACGCTACGACCTGATCGTCATCGGTGCGGGCACTGCGGGCATTCCTGCGGCGATCTTCGCCGCCGCTCGCGGCGCCCGGGTGCTCATGCTCGATGCAGCAAACGACATCGGTGGCACGCTGCACCTGTCGACGGGCCAGATGAGTGCGGCGGGCACCAAGCTGCAAGCCACGCTCGGTATCGTTGACTCAGCTTCGGCGCATTTCGACGATGTGATGCGGATCAGCAAAGGCACTGCCGATCCCGAGCTCGTACGTCTCGCCGTCGACAACGCCGCCACCACCTTCGATTGGTTGATGGATCACGGCTTCAAGCCTTTGCCCGATCATCCGGTCTTGGGACTCGGTCACGAGCCCTATTCGCAAAAACGGTATTACTGGGGCGCTGAGGGTGGTCGCACGATCCTCGCTGTGCTGCGCCGTGAATTGCAGCCTTGGGTTGATCAAGGACGCGTTGACGTCTCCTTATCAACGCCGGTGACGGCGCTGTTGACCAATGACGTGGGCGATATCGACGCGGTACGCGTGAAATCGGGTTTAGCCGAAACGGTATTCCGTGGTCGGCATGTGCTGCTCGCTTGTGGTGGCTATGTCTCGAATCCGCAGTTATTCGAGCAACTCTCCGGGGTGCGCGATTATGGTGATAACGGCTATCCCTACTCACAGGGTGCTGGCATCGAACTTGGGATGTCGGTGGGTGGTTTCGTTCGTGGCCGCGAAAACTATTTGAGCAACTTCGGCTCGATTCTGGCGGATGACCAGTTTCCGGCGAAGATGTTCGCGCGTTTCGTCGTCGTTCCGCAGCAGCGCCAGCCCTGGGAAATCTTCGTGAATGCGCGCGGTGAGCGTTTCATTCGTGAAGATGAGCCGAGTTTCGACAAGCGCGAGATGTCGCTGTTGTCGCAGCCCGATCTGCGCTACTGGATCGTATTCGACGAGGAGATTCTCGCCTCTGCACCTCCGGGCGTCGGCGGATTTTCCCGCGAGGAGATCCGCGATGCTTTTGATGCGCACTCCTGGTTCATCAAGGCAAACACCTTGCCCGAGCTCGCTGCGAAAGCGGGCATTGATGCAGCGGGTTTGTTGCGTAGCGTTGACGACTACAACCGCGGCGTCGCCAAGCGCCGTGATCGGCTGGGTCGTGAGCACTTGCCAAAACAGATCGTCAAAGCGCCGTTCTACGCGATCCGTCACCAAGGCCACTCGACCACCTCGACGGTGGGACTCGCCGTCAACGGGGCATTGAATGTGGTGCGTGCACGGGGTGAGCCGGTACGTAATTTATACGCTGCGGGCGAGTTGCTCGGCGCGGGTCAGCTGATGGGTCAGTCTTTCGTCGGCGGCATGATGGTCACGCCGGCGATGACGTTCGGGCGACTATTGGGTCAAAGATTGCCCATCGGCGGGGTGCGTGTATGAGAACGCGATGGTTGGGTGCGATGCTCGCACTGTTTTTCGGGCCCATCATGACGCAGGCAGCGACGGATCCGATGCAGCAACGTACCGTACTCGGCTCGATCGGGCTTGAAGGTGTTCGAGTGGAGCGCGGGTATGCGCCATCGCCACTTGGGCAGATTCATTACCAGGATGTCGGTGTAGCCAAAGACGGGCAGCCGATCTACGTGCTCTTCCATCAAGTGCCGTGGTTTCACATCTACTACACACGCGCGCAAGCGGAACTCGCCAAGCGTGGCATTCGTTCCATCGCCTTTGATACGCCGGGATATGGAATGTCGTCGAGGCCGCAGCAACCGCCTTCGATCGCCGACTACGCGAGTGCGTTGCGCGCTGCGCTAGCGCATTTGAAGATCGATCGCGCCGTCGTGGTGGGGCATCACACCGGCGTGACGCTCGGCGTGGAACTTGCGCGTCGAGCTCCCGAGCAAGTGCAGTGTCTCGTGGGGCATGGTGTGCCGATCTACAGCGAGGCGGAGGCGAAGGCGCGCCTGAACAACCCACACTGGGATCAGAGCTACAAGCCCGAAGGGGCGCATCTGTCGGAGAGGTATACCTTCCTGTCGGGGCGTCTGGCCGGTAGCCCCGATGCGCTGCATTGGTCGGTGTTCTCGCTCTTCTTAGCCGGTCCCAACGAGTGGTTCGGTCATCATGCCGTATTCCGTTACGACATGGCTGATGCCATCAAAGAATTGAAGGTCCCAATGATCGTCCTCAGCAACCCGGACGATTTGCTCGACTTCACGCTCGATCGCGTGCGCGCGCTGCGACCGGACTTCAGCTACCGCCGGCTCGAGGGCACGTCGTCGAATATGGCGTTTGATCAGCCGGTCGAGTGGATCGAGGCTATCACCGCGAGCGTGACCGCGAGCTGTCCGCGTTGAGGCGAACCAGCCTTCCCGGTCGCGCGCTCGTGACTTCACCATGGCGTGCGACCGCTTGGCCTGCAACCCAAGTACCGAGATAGCCCTCACCCTTTTGCAGCAAGCGACGACCCCCTGCGGGTAGATCGCGGACGATCTGTGGTGCGCCGGTGTCGAGGCGCGACGCGTCGATCAGATTCAGGTCGGCACGCAAACCAAGCGCAATTTCGCCTCGATCGTTCAAACCCATGTGGCGTGCGTTTCGACGTGTCAGCATCTCGATCACACGCTCGATGCCGAGACCGCCGTCGGCAATCGGATGACCCCAGCGTGTCATGAGATAGGTCGTGGTGCTCGCATCGCAGATCGTGCCGACATGCGCACCCGAGTCCGACAGGCCGTAGAGCGCGCGCGGATGCTGCAGCATCTCACCCACCACGGCGAGCGAGCCATCGTTGTAGTTGAAGATCGGAAAGTGCACGAGGTTTGAACCATCGCCTTCGACTAGATAGTCGTACAAGGCCTCGATTGCAGTGCAGCCGCGCTGTTTCGCAACGACGTAAAAGCTTTGGGTGACGGGAGGTTCGTAGTCGGGTGAACGGCGCCCGCTCGTCATCAGCGGGAACATGCGTGCGCTGATGAGGCCGAGTTTGGCGAGCATCAGATCGACGATCGGTGGTACCGAAGTGCCATCACCGGAGAGTCGCCCGGACTTCTCGCTGAGGATACGAGCTTTGCGCGAGGGTTCACGCAGCGCTGCGGCGCGCTCGGCCAGGGGCATCGCCGCCACTTCGAGATAGCCCGGAAATCCCATGAAGGGGTGGAATGTGGTGTCGAGGCCGAGAATGACGCCAATGCCACGCGCACCGGCCTGCAAGGACATCGGCAAGCCCTTGGCAACGGCAGCTTCGGTGCGCGAGCGAATGGCACGCCATTGCTCTGCGCCCGGGTCACGCTGCAGCCAAGTCATCGACAGCGGTCGGCCGCTCTCGCGCGCCAGCAACTCGACGAGGTCGAACTCAGCATCGAATCCTTCGGGGCCATGCAGCAAGTTGAAATCACTGACGAGCTGCAACACGCCGCGCTCGCGTCCGCGAAAGACCGCTGCAAGCCCGGCGAGCTCGCGCGCGTCTGCATCCGAGGCGGGAGTGGCAACGCCTGCCGTCGTTCGATGATTGTCAGTCCGTCCGGTCGAAAAGCCGGCGGCACCCGCATCGAGGGCTTCGCCGAGAGTTCGACACATCGCGTCGATATCCGCAGGCGTGGCGACCTCCTGCGCGAGGGCGCGATCGCCCATGATCGCCATACGCAGCGGATCGTGTGGCACCTGCACCAGAAAGTCGAGGCTGTGCGGCATGCGATCGAGGGCATCCATGTATTCAGGAAAGCTCTGCCAGTCGAAGGTCACGCCCTCTGCCAGCGCTGCCCCCGGGATGTCTTCGACGCCCTCCATCAAAGAAATCAGATCATCGACAGCGCGTTGCTTGTCGCCGCTACGCAGCGGCGCAAAACCGACACCACAATTGCCGAAGACGACGGTGCTCACGCCGTGATGGATGCTCGGGCTGAAGGTTTGATCCCAGCTCGCCTGCCCGTCGAAGTGGGTGTGGATATCGACGAAGCCCGGCGTCAACCAGGCGCCTGAAGCATCGACACGCTGCTGCGATTGCCCTGTGATACGGCCGATTTCGGCGATGAGACCGTTCTTGATGCCGACGTCCGCGGTGCGAGCCGCTTGACCGCTGCCGTCGATGACGGTTGCGCCTTCAAACACCAGATCGTGCATCAAACTGTCTCCAAAGAAATGCCAGGCTCATACCCGAAACGATATGCCAAATGCCCCACAGGCTTGCGATGATCACCATGCCGAGATCGGAACCGAACTGCAAGGCAATGATGCCGAGTGCGAGCCCCGAGTTCTGCATGCCCGCTTCGACGGTGATGGCGCGGCGTTGTGCGATGCCGAGACCGAACAGGATGCCGGTTATCCAGCCAAGAACGAGACCGAGCGCGTTGTGGGCGACGACGATCACGAAGGGCAACAGGATCGCCGTATTCAGCAGATGACGCTCGCGAATCAGGCCGATCACGATGAAAAGCAACAAGGCGATCAAGCCGAAGCGGCCAAGCGGCTCTCGCCATCGGTCGGCGAGCGCCGGACGGCGGTGTCGTAGCCACAAGCCCGCCAGCAGCGGAATACCAAGTAGCAACAACAGGCTGGAGGCGATATCCACCGGTGAGAGCATTAACTCCTGCATGAACGAGCGTGTGGTGGGATTGGCGCCCATCGTCCAGGCAAAGTTGAAGGGCGTGAGTACGAATGCCAGCACCGTTGCAACGGCCGAGAGGCTCACCGAGTAGGCCGTATCACCGCGACCCCAGTGCGTGACCACATTCGACAGAGAGCCGCCGGGGCAGCAGGCGACGAGCAGCATGGCCGCTTCGGTGGCAGCAGGCAGATCGAGTGCAAGCGTGATCAGCCACGTCGCCACCGGCAGCCAGACGAATTGCGGCAGCAGGCCGATGGCGATATTGCGCGGCATGGCGAACACGCGCGCAAAGTCGCTCGTGCGCAGCTCCAGCGCGACGGCGAAAACCATCGTCATCAAGACGAGGCTTAATACCGCTTGCTGCAGCTGCATCGTGATGCCGGATCAGCGCGGTAGTGCGACTTCGATACCGACGGGGCAGTGGTCCGAGAGCTTGCGCTTGAGAGCGTCGCCTTCGTTGAAGGTGGTTCGGATGAAGGAACCGGGCACACGCAGCGCCGCGAGCTTTTCGCCGAGCACGACGTGATCGATATAGCTGCCGTAGTTCTGTCCTGCCGAGCAATTGACGAATCGCTCACCGCTTGAAACGTTGACGAGTCGCGCGCCCGCCGGCTCACCATCATCGATCTCGGCCCAGAAGTTGCGCAACTTGCCCTCGTCGGTACGCGCAGGGCCGCGAATACTGAAGTCGTGATTGAAGTCGCCGAGGAGCGCGAAGTTGCGATCGGCGCCCGCTTGTTCGTCGATCCACGCCTCGAGCAGAGGGACTTGCTTGGCGAGTGTTTCGCAATCGCGCCGCGGGTCATCGAGAGGGCGTCGCGGGCAACCCGCTTTCAGGTGCACGGAGAGCAAATGGACCTCGCGACGATCGTCCGGATACAACACGAGATGGGCTCCACTGCGGACTCGGCCGCCTAGCGACAACGACTCGACATCGGCCTCGCAGCGAAACGGAATACCTCTTCGGATGGCGAATCCGTTGTTCTGTACGCCCGGGCGCTTCGTGAAGCAAAACTCGTGTTTAGGAAAGACCTTGCGAGCGGCGACCGGTCCGTCGACTTCCTGCAGGGCGATGACGTCGGCATCGAGATCGGCAGCGACTTTGCGCAGCGCGCGAAAGTCGGCCTCGGAACGTTGCAGTTCGTCCGCCACGTTGCACGGGATGTATCGATCCCGATTGCCCGGCGACGCGTTGCGCGGCAGACACGTGGCGGCCAGTTCGCGGAACTCGCGGGGTGCGATCAACCACTCGAGATTCCAGGTGGCCATACGCAGGGTGGCACTGCTGGCGGCATTCGAGGCGAGCAGGGCAAGCAGCAAGACGGTCAGAGTGCAGGTGTGACGCATACAGCGAATTACAGCATGCTAGGCTCGAGTTTGCCTCAATTGGAGATCGGTTATGGGTCGTGACGCAAGGGGATATCGGCGCTTATTCGGCGTGCTCGGGCCCTCCACCAACACGATTGTGCAGCCCGACTTTGACGACATGCGGCCGATGGGTGTTACCAATCACTACAGTCGCATCTTCACCCCCAATTCCCATGCCATCAGCGACGAGACTTTCATGGCAGCGACGCACACCATCGGAGCGGGCGTGATCGATGCGGTACGTAGTGTGATGACCTGCGAGCCGGATTACCTCGTCATGGGCATGTCGGCGGTGACTTTCTACGGCGGTTATGCCGGGGCTGAAGCCTTTCGCGAAAAGGTGGAGCAGGAGTCCGGAGTGCGAATTTCGATCGGCTCTCACGCTTGCACCGCAGCCTTGAAGGCTTACGGCAATATCCGTCGCATTGCCTTCTTCTCGCCCTACTACCCGATCGCCAATGCCGAAGTAAGGCGTTATTTCGCCGACGCGGGATACGAGACCGTACGCGATGCCGCATTGCGCGCGCCGTCCTGGACGGCGATCGCGCAGATTCCGGAATCCCGCTGTCGCGAGGTGTTGCGTGATCTCGACGGACCGGATGTCGATGCGATCTTGCAGGTGGGTACCAATTTGTCGATGGTTCGCCTCGCCGCCGAGGCGGAGCAGTGGCTCGGCAAGCCGGTCATTGCCATCAACACCGCGACCTATTGGCATGCCCTGCGTGCGAACGGTATCGACGACCGCATGTCGGGCTTCGGCCGGTTGTTGTCGGATTTTTAGCTGCGCATAATCGACTGAACGGAGGTGCGCTCATGTTGGAACTGAAGCACGATTTGCGATTGGCCAAGACGCGCGACGAAAAGGCGCGCATGAATTTCGTCTCGGGTTTGCGTGCCCATGTCTTGAACGACATGGCGAGCGGCATGCGCTCGGTCTACGACACAGACGTCGAACCGCAGTTCCGTCGTGAACACAAGCGTGCGCCGAAAGACGGTCCCGAAGTTCACAAGGCCATCAAGACCAACGACTACTTCAAGTTCTATTCGACCTTGCGGGTTACCGCACAAGACATGGTGTGGCAGTCGGTCATTCCTCCGCTCGAGCGTAATCGTCCGGAGCTCAAGCAGAAGGCGGGCAAGCTCTCCGGCAAAGGCAAGGCACGTGGAACGCTGCGACTGAAGTCGAATTTCGAAGTGCCTCGTTACGTCTCGGCCATCGACGTGCATCTGATGGCGGGCAACTACGACGGTGAGTATGAGAAGGACGATCTTGCGGCAGGTTCGCTCTACGACAACGGTCTGGCAGTTTTCTCCTTCGGTCTGATGGGGCAGAACCTCGACGACATCGGTCAGTCGATCGCCGGTTTCATCCGTTTGAAATATCCGAATCTGAAGCCGAAAAAGATTCTCGATCTCGGTTGCACGATCGGTCACAACACGGGCTCCTGGAAAGATCACTTCCCCGAGGCCGAGGTGTACGGCATCGATGTGGCCGCACCGTGTCTGCGTTATGCGCACGCGCGTGCCCAGGCGCAGGATCGCGAGGTGCACTTCCAACAGATGAACGCCGAGAAGCTCGACTTTCCGGATGCCAGCTTCGATGTGGTGTTCTCATCGATGTTCCTGCACGAGGTGCCTAAGAAGAGCATCGCCAACATCATGGCAGAGGCCTATCGGGTGTTGAAGCCGGGCGGTTTGATGCTGCACATGGAGCTGCCACCGAATTCGCAGTTGTCGGCTTATGACGCCTTCTATCTCGATTGGGATAGCGCCTATAACAACGAGCCCTTCTACAAACCTTTCCGCGATTTGCGTCCGGAAGATCTCTGCAAGAAGGCGGGATTCGATCCCAAGAAATACGTGCAGTTCGTGATCCCGTCAGTCGGTTGGTATGGCGAGAAGGTGTGGCGCGAGGCAGCCGCGCGTCCGCCCGAGGTCGATAGTGACAAAACCGGCCGTCTGACCGACGGTATTCTTTGGTATTGCTTCGGAGCCTGGAAATGAGTCGACAACCGATGCGCCGCACGATTCGCGGCGGCCGCCCCTATTTCTTTGCCGATCCGGCGATCGACAAGGTGTTGAACATGGTGGTGGTCCTGGCAAGCGAAGTCTGGACGCTACGTGAGCGGTTGATGGCCATGGAGGCGATTCAGGTCACGCGTGGCGGATTGAAGGCAGGTGAGGTCGATCGCTTCGAGTTCAAGCCCGAAGACGAGGCAAACCTGTCCGCCCAAAGAAAAGAATATATCGACAGTTTGTTCCGTGTGCTTGCCGAGCAGGTTGATGAGGCTCGGCGCACCAAGCCGGCGCCGAGCGCCGCGCCGGCCAAAGCCAAAAAATCAGCCGCGCGCAAAAAGAAGTAGGCGCGGCGGCGACCGCCGCACCCAGCCGGTGAATCGATCAGGCGCTACGCAGCGCCTGATCGAGATCTTGCTTCAGATCGTCGATGTGCTCGATGCCGATCGACAGGCGCACCATATCTTCGGAGACACCCGCTTTGGCGAGCTCCTCGGGCGATAGTTGCCGATGCGTTGTCGAAGCGGGGTGAGTAGCGAGTGACCGTGCGTCGCCGATATTCACCAGGCGAATGACGAGCTTCAGAGCGTCGAGAAACTTCTCGCCCGCGGCCCGACCGCCCTTCACGCCGAAAGTCAGGATGCCAGAGGCTCGCCCTGCCAAATATTTTTGAGCCAGTGCGTGATCGGGGTGATCCGGTAAGCCCGCATAGTTCACCCATGAGACTGCCGGGTGTTGCTGCAGGAATTTCGCCACCGCGAGGGTGTTGTCGCAGATGCGATCCATGCGCACGGCCAAGGTCTCGATGCCCTGCAGAATCAAGAACGAATTGAACGGCGAGAGCGCAGCGCCCATGTTGCGCAGGGGCACGACTCGTGCGCGAGCAATAAACGCTGCAGGACCTAGCGCCTCTGTGTAGACGACGCCGTGATACGACACATCCGGTTCATTGAGGCGTTTGAATTTGGCTTTGTGCTCGGCCCACGGGAACTTACCCGAATCGACGATAGCGCCACCGATGCTGTTGCCGTGGCCACCTAGATATTTGGTCAGTGAGTGCACGACGATGTCGGCACCGTAATCGAAAGGACGGCAGAGATACGGCGATGGCACCGTGTTGTCGACGATCAACGGTACGCCGCGCTCGTGGGCAATTTTGGCGAGTGCGCCAAAGTCGGTGACGTTACCCAGCGGGTTACCGATCGATTCGCAATAAACGGCTTTGGTTCGCGCATCGATGAGCGCTGCGAAATCTGCAGGCTTGCGCGGGTCGGCGAAACGGACCTCGATGCCAAATTGTGGCAGCGTATGCGCGAAAAGATTGTAGGTACCACCGTAGAGAGTGCTGGAGCTCACGATATTGTCGCCTTGCTCAGCGATGGTCATCAGTGCGTAAGTGACAGCAGCGCTGCCGGAGGCGAGCGCGAGTGCGCCGATGCCACCTTCGAGTTCCGCGACGCGCTTCTCAAGCACATCCGTGGTCGGATTCATGATGCGGGTGTAGATGTTGCCCTGCACCTTGAGATCGAACAGATCGGCGCCGTGTTGCGCGCTGTCGAACGCGTAAGAGCTCGTCTGGTAGATGGGAACCGCGACGGACTTGGTGGTTGGGTCGGGCGTGTAACCGCCGTGGACGGCGATAGTTTCTGGGCGCATGGCGATCAGCCTCACGATGGATGGAGCTAAACGAGCATAGCGGCGCGCGTTGCGCGTTGCGCTGACGAAGTCGCATGGCGCAATAACGGCCCGTTATGGTCATCTCGTTACCGATTAAGATGCGCTTGCCTATGAACGAAGACACTACGACCGAGAGGCTGCAGAAAGTATTGGCCGGACTCGGTCTCGGCTCACGTCGCGAGATCGAAGAATGGATCCGCGCCGGGCGCGTGACGGTTAACGGCAAGCTGGCTGAGCTTGGTATGCGCGCCGGACCCGCTGATGAGATCGCGATCGATGGTCGAGCGGTGTCGCAAGCGGCGTCGAGCCCGACTCTAGAGACGGTCGTCCTCGGCTATCACAAGCCCGTTGGCGAAGTGACGACCCGCAAAGATCCGGCCGGGCGCCCCACTGTTTTTGATCGTTTGCCGG
>JBDLSG010000014.1:0-45838 GCA_039799645.1 Pseudomonadota bacterium
GTTCCGCACTCGATTGGGGCGCTGCGGAAGCGCATTACTGGAGTGGTCGTTGTGCGCGGGATGCCGGTGATACGACGACGGCGCGCGCGGAATTCGAAAAAGCGCTCGCGCTTGATCCAAATCTCACGGTTGCGAAAAAAGCGCTTGGTCGCTGACGATCGTCAAAAAATTCCGGCGGCAAGCCCCGCGACCATCGTAGCGCCGAGTTCCCGGCAGCGCTCGATATCTGCGGGTTTTGGCTCGCCAATCACCAATATCGGATCGGCGATTTCTTTCCAGCGATAGCCGGTGACGATGCGATGAACAGCGACGATGGTTCCCTGACCATCGTTGCCGGCACTCACCATGAGGCCGTAGGGGCGACCAACGGTTTGTGATTCGACCGCATAGAAAGTTCGGTCGAAAAAATCCTTCAGCGCTCCACTCATATAAGCAAAGTGTTCGGGCGTGGCTAATAGAATTCCGTCCGCCCAAAGCAGATCATCCTCAGTGGCAGATAAGGCTGGCTGTTCGCGCAACTCGACGATATCGCCGCTACTGCGTGCTCCATCGGCCGCCGCACGTCGCAGCTGTTCCGTGCGTCCACCACGATGGCCGCCATAGACGATCAGGATTTTCGGAATCATCGAGCGGGTCCGATGTGCCGAAACCAATCGAGGGTCATCGAGCGCTGCGATGAGCCCGCCCGCGGCAGCCATCAGCATGTCTTTGTGGGCGTCCCATTCATCTCCTTGTGTGCCAAGAAAGGTCGCACCCAAACCGCCGCCGAAGACGACGGCCGCCGCCCATTCAAGTAGTTCATACAACAGCGATGTCGACATCACGAGATCGAGCGGCAAAAAATAACTCCAGAAGCCCCTCACCTTGGCATGTAGCATCAGTAGTTCTCGTAGCGGCAGCACGAGACATAAGCCATAGCAAAAATGTACGAGCCGGTCGTAATGATTGCGACTCGATCCCAGTAAGTTCGTAACTTCGTCGATCGGTACCAAAGAGTAGGTGTAATGAGCGCCGACCGCATGGATAGTGAGAAAGGCGAACAGCAACACACAGGACGGAAGCGACAGCGGCAACACTTTTCGTATCGCGATCAGTGCCGCAACGCCGGCAAAGATCAGCAAATTCTCGAGCCACCATGTTGCTCGATCAACCGGCGCGATGGCGAGCAGGCTCCAAATCACGAAGAAAACGCCCGACATCAGTCGGATCGCGACATCACGTTTCAAGGCTTTTCGACCGTGTAGACCACATCGGCACTCACTTCCTTGCCAGCTTCAGTTCGCACCGTCCAACGATCATTGATGCTGTATCGAAGCTTGAGCGTGTTCAAGGTCTCCGCCAGCGAGATACCGTAGCTGACGTAGAGGCGACTCGAGAGATACTTGCCGAAGACCAGTGAGGTTTCGTTCGCCAAGTTTTGCTCGATTCCGACGTCCTCGATACCGATACGCTGGCCAAGCTGTTGCGCGAGGATCGCACCGCCCTGTGCAAGCAGGGCGTTTCGACTTGCGCTTGAAGTCGAGTCACCTGATTGGGTCGTTTCGATAGTGCCACCAGCCAAGATCAGTGATACCACCTGCGATTGCGGCAGAGAGGGTTCCGAGAAGAAGCTCATACGTGGCTCGCGCAGCGTTCCGCGTACGTTCACACCCGCTTTGACATCAGGGAATTCTTTGGTTGCTCGGATGTCGACGCCCGGATCGTTGATGAGCCCACCGGAAAAGATGAGTCTGCCGCGCTCGATATCGAGGCGTCGCCCGAGGGCTGCGTATTTTCCCTCTACGACACCGAGCTCACCGCTACCCCGATTGACCCCATCCGGGGTGCTACGCACATTGATATTGCCGGCGACTCGGCCACTGAGTCCAAATGAATCGACGGTCACTCGATCGCCGAGTGTGAGCTTGATATCACTCGACACCCGAAATGAGCTCGAGGGGTCGACAGGCTCGGCGCCGACAATGATCTCATCGGTCGAGGTTGAGACGGCGCCCGTCAGATCGACCGGCGTCAGCCGAGCGCTCGGGACGAGCACCGTGCCTGTTGCGAGCAAATCGCGACCAGTGACCTTGAACTCCAGATTCGGCGTCGCGGTGATACGCGCTTCCGGAAGATCAATGATCGGAATATCAGCGCCTCGAATTCGTAGTGACCCGAAAGGGAGGGACCCGCGCCATTCGAGATCCGCATCCGCGCGAATGCTGCCTTGGCCGGCGCGCGCAGAGGATTGCAAAGCGATGCGATTATCGGTCAAGCGTGCCTCGGCATCGATATCGCGCAGTGCGAGATTGATTTGGTAGAAGTCGAGCTCGCCACGCTCGAGGCGCAGTACGCCGTTGACGAGGGGGGTGCCGACCGTGCCGCCAAAGTCGAAGTCCATCGACAAGTCGCCCGCCGAGCGATCGATTTCAGGAACGTAGAGGTTCAATAAGCCAAGCGCGGTAGAGTCGGCGATCAGCTTTGCCTGCAGAGGCATCTCCGACCAAGAGCCCGCGCCACGTACCGCCAATAATTGACCGCTTGCACGCCCGCGCTCGCCTGCGGCGATATCCAGCAGACCGATGATCGCATCGGACGACGAGCTGACGTCGAGATAGCCTGAGCCCAAGGGGATGATGTCGCGCTTGCCACTCGCACGTAGCCAGTTAAGTCGGGCATCACGGAAATCTGCGCGCAAGGTGCCGAGCAAGGGCCCCGTGGCGGCTGCACCGATGCTAGCTGCGGCGCTGATCGAACCGTCGTAACTCGCTTTGAGCCAAGGCTCCGGTAGTACGGACGCAATGGGCAGACGCGCAATATCGAAGCGAGCGTTCCATGCGCCCTCGCTCCATGCCGCCGAAAGGCAGAGCTCGGCGCTGCCGGTCAGCTCATTTACCTTGCGAGCACGCAAGCAGAACGGTTCGACATCGGCGCTGCTCATGGTGAAAGTCATGCTCAATGGATCAACTACGGCGAGCCCGATATCCGCGGGCAGATCCAGATCGAGTTGATCCCAGCGATGCTGCCATGTCTGCGTATCGAACGACCCGACGCCGCGGGCCTTTATCGTTGCATCGCGATCACGGACATCTAGAGCGAGGCGATGCTCCGCCGTGGAGCCCTGCAGTTTGAAATCGAGACGTTCGATATCTCGACCGACAGCTTGCAGATTGGCCATCGAAACGTCGATCGTGGCGAGTGCCGATGCGCCTGTCAGTGGATCTACATCAACGGTTGCACGTAGGCGACCGACCTGAATCATCGGCAGTTTCAGATCATCGCCGTTGGCCTCTAGCAGCACTCGCATGGAGTTTGCGCTGCCGCGCAACACGCCCTTGGCCGTCAAGCTTCCCGTCGCACCTACGGCCACTACGGCAAGATCATTCGCCTTGATGCTGAAATTGAGATCGCGCCGTGTTTCGGACAATAGGCCGTCCAGTTCGAGATCGAAACCGCCGAAGCTGACATCGACGGCGTCGAAGCGATAGTCGCCCTTGGCGATACGCAGTTTGCCGCCGCCGCTAGCTGCGGCGCCGCGCAGACGCCCGCTGAGTTGACGCAAGTCGACCTCGATGCCGGCATTCTTGCCGCCGGTGCGTCCCTCGGCGATCAACGCAAAGCCGACCTTGCCGTCCAGGCCCGCTCGCCAACCAGACGGATCGATATCTTTGACACGCCCCGTAATCTTCCATGACAGATCGGGGCGCCAGCCGAGCTCGCCGGAGAAGAGACTCGTTCCCTTCAGGAAATCAAAACGGCTATCGGTGAAAACAAATCGCCCGGGTTGCAGTGATCCATCGATGACCGTTCGCATCAGCGGCAGAGTTCCGATTCGCAAAGCGGCTTCGGTTCGAATGTCGTAATTACCCACACCCTCGAGCGTGAACAAGCCGCGCTCGCTCTGCAGTGCGGTATCGTCCCCGAGCAGCGGCCAGCGGAAGTTTTGCCAGCGTCCGCTGAGCGCGAGGGCGGGGCCGGCGTCTTCGAACGTCACGGTTCCGCTGGTATCGATGCGCAGACGACTCGGCGCATGCGCCAGTTTCAGGGTCCTTGCTCGCAAGGTGTTGCGAGCGAAGGTGCCATCGAACTCGACATCGATGGGGCCGGCATCGAGACCGGGTGACTCGAGCGCTCCGATCGCGCGATACCCCGTCGAATCGAAATCGAGAGCAAGCGTACCGGCGATATCACCGAAAAAAGCGGAACCACCGAAGCGAGTGAAGTCGAGCTTCGACACCTTGGCTGCACCGCGCAAATTCCACGGCGGCAAGGCACGCAGACTGGCTGCGTCTAAGTCGGCGACGAAGGGCTCCAAGAGTCCGCCCTCCAGCGGCAGGTTCTCGAGATCTCCGTCCGTGTTGACTCGCGCAACCCAGCGCGGGCCTCGGCGAGAGGCAAAAGTCGCCTTTGCTTGCGCTTCGAGGCCGAGCGGCATAGCCGCTTTGAGAATACCGTTGGCCTCCAGTGCAATGTTGCCGAGGGAGCCTTTCGCATCGCGTATCCAAATACGCCGCTCTCTGATCGTGCCGTGCGCCGTCACTTCTTTGAAGATGACCGGCGACCCCGTCGATTGCCTAATGGTGGCCGATCGCACTCGAGTCTGGCGTGCTTCGAGCGTCAGCAGTCGCGGGAGAAACGGCCTCGCTATGGTTGGGGGCGGCTGATTTCGCGGCTGCGGTGCAATCTCGAGGTCGCGAACTTCGAAGTCGCTGACATCGATGGTTTGCCAAAGCAGAGGCAGCAGTTCGAGTCGAGCACGAATACCGTCGATCCGCAGATAGACCAAATCATGCTCAATCACAATCCGCTCGACGGTGAAGCCACCCGCTAAGGTTCCGCGTACGTTGTCGATCTGCAGCTTCTCCAGTGAGCCTGCTTTAGTGGGTAATTGTGCGACAACGTAGCGAAGTGCGGCTTCCGAGTGTCCGAGCGTGAATAGCGCAATCACCGGTGCGCTGAGTAACAGCAGCAAAATCAAACCGGCAATAATCGATAAACGCTTCACGATTGGTCGCTCACAGCTTCGGTGAGAAATTCAGATGCAAACGCGGGCCGGAAGGGTTGTCGAATCCGTTTTCTACGCCGCAGCGCGGATCTGGACGCAGACTGCGGCAAGCGGGATTGGTCAATGGTTGTGCGATGTCGATTCCTAGAGTGACGACTGGCAAGCGCAGGCGCAGACCAATACCAGCTGAGTACTGCAGTGGGTCTCCGAAATTGTCGAATGCGTTGCCGGCATCGACGAAAGCGGCAATGCCGAAGTTGCGTGGCAGATCGCGGATGACTTCAGCGGTCGCCGTCAATAGGTGACGACCGCCGACTTTGGCGCCGAGCTCATCCGTTGGCGAGAGGTCGGTATAGCCGAAGCCACGCACACTGCGATCGCCGCCGGCGAAGAAGCGCTCCGTACCCGGTAGATTTTCCGTTGCCGATACCCAGGTAGCCCCGAGCTGACCGCGAACAAAGAAGTGCCACTGAGGCGCGATGTCGAAAGCGCGTTCGCCTTCGATACGTAGTTGCAAATAGTCGTCGGGCGCACCGAGATTTTGAGTGGAGCCACGCAGCTCAGCCAATAGACCTCGCGAAAACAGCGCTTCACCGAGATATCCGCGCGGCACCGAGGCAAGACTGATTCCCGGTATGACGAGGGTGTCGCTGGTATCGAGAGGGTTTTCACGACCGGTGTTAGCGGTGGCCGTCCGCACTCGACTCAATGAAGCAAAGAAAACCCGCTGCCAGTCACCGCGCACCTGCGTAATCGACGGTTGCAGGCGAGTCGTTCGGGTGTCGAGATCGCCCAACTCATCGCGCGAGTAGCGCCACTCGGTAGTGAATTTTTCGAGCGCAGGATCCCCGATGGGGATGAGATAACGTGCTTCGAAAGACTGCTCGACTTGCGCCGCTTTCAGTTCAGCACGCAATCGATGTCCTTTGTCGTTGAGGCGTCGATTTTCCCAAGTCAGTGTACCGCGCGCACGGCTGTCGGTCGCGAACCCTACACCGGCGGAATAACGGTTGCGTCGATTGGGCTCGGTGCGGATGCTGACTGGAATGAGACGAGTTTGTGCATCGGGTTCGCCCGCGAGCACTTCCACTGCAGAAAAGTACTGACTGTCATCCAGTGCGAATTGAGTGCGCAGCAGTTGAGTCGCATCGTACGGAGAGCCACCTTCATATCGTAGATAGCGTCGTAACAGGCTTTCGTCTAATGAGCGTTGTTCGATGAGAGTCGAGCCAAAGCTGTAGCGAGGCCCGGTTTGCAAAATTAGAGTGGCTCTCGCGGTTTTCAGCTCGGGGTCGACTTGTAGCTCGCTCGTCGTCAGCTGCGCTTCGACGAAGCCGAGTGTCGCAGCGGTTCGGCGCAGGGAATCTTTGATCGAGTCGTAAGCTGCATGGTCAAGCCGCTTACCGACGCGCAAGGGCGGATCGCGCAGTATCTCTTGAAACGCAGGATGTTCGAGACCGGGTCCTTCTACGCGCAGGACCACATCCTGCATCATGACCGGAATGCCCGTGTCGATCTGAAGACGAGCGCGCCAACGCGTCTCGTCGATTTTCTCGACGGAGGCTTCCACCTTGGCTTCGTAATAACCGAAGGGGCGCAAAGCGGCAGCCGCTTCGCGAACGGCGCGCTCCTGCAAGCGTTCGACGAGGTTGGCATCGAGGTCGTCGCGGCCCTTGTAACGCTCGAGGCTAAGATACGCGAGCACGTTGCGGCGGAGCTCGCCGTCCACGCCATTGATCTGGATGTCGATGTCGGCGCGAGCTGGGCTGCCGGGCATCACCGAACATAGGGCTGCCAGCACTCCGGCGCATGCCGCGCGACGACGACTTTTCGAGGTAAGCGAGGGCAGCATCGTGCCCCGATTCTACTTCAGAGAGTCGCTGCTACGGGCGGCCACTTGGCGCGCGTTCCTTGCCAGCGGATTTGCCCGTCCGGTTTCCCCGACAAGTCGTACCGACGCTCTTCGAGCGACCAGTTTCCGTATCGATCCAGCAGGAGCAGGGTGGAGCAACGTGTTCCGTAACCTTCGGTGAGCACGAAAGGCGACGAGAGGATCGATTCCCACTCGGCGCCGATACCGGTATCGGGCAATCGATCGAGCGGGGCGCGTTCTCGATCAGCGAGTGCGTGCCACAGCGGAGCCGTATCTGCCGTGCCGTGACTCGACCAATCCGATAGTGCGCTACGCAGCCGTAGCAATTTGGGCCACGGGGTATCGAGCAAATGGTTACTGAGCGCATGCACGCCAGCGGGCAGTCGCCGAGCGAACTGGGTATCACGGTTACTGGCGTACCAAAGCGCATCGCCATCATGCAGCAACAAGTTGAACCCGGCATAGCGATTCGCTTGGTGCGCCAGCGTACCGAGATGCGATTCCGCGGAGTTCGAACTTGTCAGGAAGTCAGGGACGAGATCACCCCGGGTTGGCGCCTGCGGCATTTTTAGAGACTCGCGGAAGTTGGTCACGAGACCAAAGCGCGATCGCTGCTCGAGACCCATCCAAGTTCCGCCCGCCTGAAGATCGCGACCCGCCAAGATGTTCGGCCGATCGTGCCAGAGGGCGAGCGGCGCTGCGGGTCGAGCATGGAACTCGTCCCGATTGGCCAGCACTACGGCGAGATAGTTGGGGTGCGCATCGAACGCAACAGCGGCGAGACACATGACGCGTGATTTAGCTCGGTTCGGCGTCGAGCCAGTTCATGATCAATCGTCGCGAGATGGATGTCGCTGGCGGCAGTATCGCTCGGCCATCGCGAATATCTTCGCGGCTGAACCAACGGGCATCTTCGAGTTCGTCACCTGCTGTCGCAGGAGACCCCGGAACGGCCGTCGCCATGTAGCCGAGCATCAGCGAGGAGGGGAATGGCCAGGGCTGCGAGGAGTGGTAGTGGCAGCGGGTGATGATCACGCCGGTTTCTTCGAGCACTTCACGTGCAACGGCATCCTCGAGACTTTCGCCAGGCTCCACGAACCCTGCGATAGTCGAATAGCGATTCGGCGCCCACGAGGCTTGGCGGCCGAGCAGCGCTCGGTCGCCGTCGGTGACGAGCACGATGATCGCGGGGTCGATTCGAGGAAAGGAGTCGACACCGCAGTTCGGATTGCTGCAGTGCATGACGTGTCCGCCGCGTCGAGGTTCGTTCGGCGCGCCGCAACTGCCGCAGTAACGATGGCGTTTTTGCCAATGAATCAAGGCACGGGCATAAGCTAACAAGCCGGCTTCCGCGGCGTCGAGCTCCGATGCCAGCGGGCGTAGCTCTTCGAAGCGCATCTCGTGGGGCGCCTGCTCCGATTCATCGATCTGGATCAGAACGCAGCGAGTCTCCTCAAACCAGCCGAGCAGAACCATTGAGGAATCGGCTGCTTGTTGAACGAGCGGATGACGGTGATCGACGAATGCGGCTCGCAGGGGATCCATGTCGACGGCTAGCGTGGTGCCCCGACTCAACAAAAACCGCGCGAGCGGATCCTCGCGCGCCTCGGCTTGCCAATTTGGTACCTCACGCAAATGCGCTCGGCGATCAATGTAGGGGCCTGCGAGGAAATTGGCTTGAAGGTGTTCTGGTAATGCGCGCATGGCGAGATCCGGATGCGCTGAAACGGAAACGACCTCGTTCGGATTCAGAGCCCTGTATGTTTGCCAAGTGTAGCAGGCGGGCGTGTCGTCGCGCGCGCTGCTCTACCAGGGCGCTGTAGTGGCAACATGTGGCTGCAAGCGCGGCATTCGACTTCGCGCAAGCGCAGCGCTTCGATGACGTTGACGCCGCCGCAGTGCTCGCACCACTGCAAACGGATTTCATCGCCGATACTCAATGCGTCGGCAAGAAAAGCCGCGCGTTCGAAGTCGATACGCGCACCTTCGACGATACGCGCGTAAGCATCGAAGGCATCACAGAGCAGTCGCCCTTGTTGGATCGGCGCAGTACGACGTGGTGCCGTTCCGCGTTGTCTTGTCGGCAGCACGCCGAACAGCACCAGCATCGCAGCGAGTACGTGTGTGTCATGGTCGAGTTGCGCTGATCGAAGAAAGAACCCGACTTGCTGCGGTGACTTGCCACGATGGCGTCGGATAGCGGCGCCCGGCCGGATGTAGGAGCGGATCAGTTTTCGAACGCGATCATCACTGAGGCCAGTCCATTGTCTGATGGTTTGGGTGCGTGCCTCGTGTTTGACGAGGCGCAGGGCAAGTTCGAGACGCGAGCGGTCGCGACGGTAACGATCATCAGTGACACGCATGACAACCCCCGATGCATTCAATATGAGTGGTATTTGCACTCAAAATATCCCAAAACTCAGGCTGCATTCCAAGGCGCACTCGGCCATCATTTTTCGTCAAACAACGGAGGAATGCATGAAAGAGCCTACCGAAACCGATTTCACCCACAGCGTCGATCGCGAAATCATTCGCCAGGTTGGCGACCTAAATTTTCGTGGCTTGAGCCTGATCCGCCAAAATTTGATCGGCAGTGATCCGGCTTCATCCCTCGTCGCCTGCGCTGATCGCAGCCTTTGGAGTGGCCTCAACGAGATCGCTCTGAAGCAGGTTGCAGAAGCACCTTATCTGTTGTTCGAACTGCCGTTCGATCCGATCATATCCGTCGATAGCGAGCGAGCAGACGATCAACATAGCGATCATCAACACGTCTGGTCGACGGCGCCAGGCCGCGACTATGTCCGCTTGCTCTGTCATTTCGCGTGGCAGGTATGTCGGGGCAGGGCCGTTGCGGCCACGTTGCTGCTGGGTCTGACGCCTCAAGCGGTCGAGCGGCTGCGAGTGGTGCCCTTGCCTGAGCTCGATCCGTTAGCCGATCGCAATCGTGGCGGATTGCGCCTGCGCTGGAACACCGATCCTTGGTTCTGGGGGCGGCGCCTTGAAGCAGCCAATACGGCGGATCAGCGTCGGCTCTGGCAAACCACCTATGCAGGTGTGCAGCGCTTAGCGTCTTTGTCGCGCCCTGCGGTTTCTGTGTGAGCGCGTCCGCGAAAAACAGCTCCGACGTGGTATCTTCTGCGCCGCATGCAAGCACTTGAGGTTCGCGGTCTCGTCAAACAGTACCGCAATGGCGTCCAAGCCCTCAAAGGCATCGATCTCGATGTCGCCGAGGGGGATTTTTTTGCCCTGCTCGGGCCGAACGGCGCGGGCAAGAGCACCCTGATTGGCATCTGCACCTCGCTTGTCAGCAAGTCGACCGGTCGAATCTCGGTTTTCGGCCACGATCTCGATAACGATCTCGAGGCCGCGAAAGCCTGTATCGGCGTCGTGCCGCAAGAGCTGAATCTCAATCAGTTCGAAACACCCGAGACGATCGTCGTCAATCAGGCGGGTTTTTACGGCATCCCGCGATCGGTTGCGCATGAGCGCGCTGAGAAATATCTCACGGCTCTGTCGCTATGGGATAAGCGTCACAAGCTGTCGCGAACCCTTTCGGGCGGCATGAAACGCCGTTTGATGATTGCACGCGCATTGATGCACGAGCCTCGCTTGTTGATTCTCGATGAGCCGACGGCCGGCGTCGACATCGAAATTCGGCGCTCGATGTGGGAGTTTTTGCGCGAGCTCAATGCGCGCGGAACGACCATCATCCTGACGACCCACTACCTCGAAGAAGCCGAATCCCTCTGCCGCAATATCGCCATCATCGATCGTGGGCAGATCGCCGAGGCTGATCGCATGGACAGCTTGTTGCGCAGGTTGCATACCGAATCGTTCGTGCTCAGTCTGCGTGCACCAATCGATATGGCTCCCCGGGTGGCGGGTTACGAGTTGACGCTCATCGACCCGCAAACGCTCGAGGTCGAGGTCAGCAAGGATCGGAATTTGAATGAGCTTTTCACCCAGCTCTCTGCCGATGGCGTGCAGGTTCTCTCGATGCGCAACAAGGTGAATCGCCTCGAGGAGATTTTCATGCGTCTCGTCGATAAGTCGGGAGCGCCGGCATGAGCGGGGCGATCACACGAGCCAGGTGGATAGGTTTTAAGACCATCATCTTGCGAGAGTTCGGCCGAATTCTGCGTATCTGGGGGCAGACGATCGTCCCCTCTGTTGTCACGGCGGCGCTTTATTTCGTGATCTTCGGCTCGTTGATTGGCCAGCGTATCGGCTCGATGGATGGCACGGATTACATGCAGTACATCGCGCCCGGTCTCATCATGATGGCTGTCATCACAAACTCCTACGCCAATGTTTCCTCCTCTTTTTATGGTGCGAAATTCGGGCGCTATCTCGAAGAAGTCTTGGTATCGCCTTTGCCCAATTGGGTGATTGTGCTGGGCTACGTCGGCGGTGGAGTGTTGCGAGGTCTTTTGGTCGGCTTGGCAGTTACCGTGGTGGCCTTGTTCTTCACGCACTTGCCTGTGCAGCATCTGTCCTCAATTTTCATGGCGGTGTTTTTGACCGCGATGATTTTCTCACTCGCCGGGCTGATCAATGGCGTATTTGCTAAGAATTTTGATCAGGTCAACTGGATTCCCACCTTTATTTTGACTCCACTGACTTATTTCGGTGGCGTCTTTTATTCCATCAATCTGCTGCCTGAGTGGGCGCGCACCCTCTCGTATGCCAATCCCATCCTGCACATGGTGAATGCCTTTCGCTATGGCTTTCTCGGTCGTAGCGATGTGGATGTGCTGGCCGCTTTTGCCATCATGAGTCTCTCAGTGGTGGTGCTCTTCTTCATTGCTCTGCAGTTGATGAGTCGTAGCGCCGGCTTGCGTGACTGATCGAATGATTTTCGAGCCGAGCTGGTGGTTGCGTGGCCAGCACCTGCAGTCGATCTTGCCGAGCTTTCCGGGGCGGCGCCCTTTCGTTGAGCGCCGTGCGGCCTCGATGCTCGCCGTAAGTCAGGAGCACCTGCTCGATTGTGGCGATGGCGTGCGTCTGCAGGCGTTTCATTCGCCAGCTTCATCTCCTAACCCCGACAAGCGACCCACTCTGGTGGTGCTGTTGCATGGCTGGGAGGGGAGTGCGCAATCCCTATATGTCTTGTCGCTAGCGCAGTCGCTGCATGAGCAAGGGTTCGACGTCGTGCGGCTGAATTTGCGCGATCACGGTGACACCCACCATCTGAATCGTGATTTATTCCATTCATGTCGACTTGGTGAGGTCGTCGGAGCCATCAAGGAAATCCAGTCCCGCTTCGTCAAGGACAGACTGGTGCTGGCGGGCTTTTCCTTGGGCGGCAACTTCATGCTGCGCGTCGCGGCGCAGGCGCAGCAAGCAAATCTGCGAATTCACCGGGCTCTCGGTATTTCACCGGTACTCGATCCGGCAGTGACACTCGATGCGCTCGAACGCGGTGCGCTGCTGTATCGATGGTATTTCGTTCGCAAGTGGTCGCGCTCCCTGCGGCGCAAGCAGCAGGCGTGGCCCGGTCAGTTTGATCTCGACGAATTGATGGCCTCGCAGGATTTGCGCCGTATGACGCACGAGCTCGTGCTGTCGCATGCGGGCTACCCACGGGTCGAGGACTACTTCGCAGGCTACGCGATCACGGGCGATCGGCTGGCGAGCCTCGTGGTGCCCTCGACGCTGGTGACGGCACTCGACGATCCGATCATTCCTGCAGCCGATCTCGCGCGCATCGCGCAGCCGCCCGCGCTCAAGATCATCACCACCGAGACTGGTGGTCATTGCGGTTTTTTTGAGTCGTTCACAGGCCCTGGTTGGATCGATCGGCTGGTGCTCACCGAGATCGATCCCTAGAATCGGATCTATGGATAGTTCATCTCGTCGATGGGTCGGATTGTTTTCTTCGGTCGCGCTGATGACCCTCGCTGCGTGCAGTGATTTGCAAGAATGGCGCAGCACGCAGCGCGCCGACACCATCGAGAGCTACGAGGCCTTTCTGGAGCAATATCCCGAGAGCCAGTACGCACCGGTTGCACAGCGGCGCCTCACCGATCTCATCGAGCAGCGCGATTGGCTAGCGGCTTCCGAAGCGGACACCGCCGAAGCCTACCGAAATTTCATCAATACCCACCCCAAAGGTCGCTGGGTTCGTGAGGCGCGGGTACGATTACAAAACTTTTTATCGACGCCGGGCGTTCTAGGTCCAGCGGCTATCGAACCCATCGAACCGATTGAGCCGGTACCACCGCCGGCAATGCTGCCGGCTGAGCCGGCGAAACTCCCGGCTGCATCTGCAGCGGCACCCGCGGCGGAAGTTGCGGCGTCGACCTCGGTGCTGAGCCCGGTCGAGCACCGCATTCAGCTTGGCGCCTTCTCTTCGCGCGACAAGGCGCTCGAGGGCTGGCGGAGTGCGCGTGAGCGATATCCCGAGTTGCAGGGGCTCGTTTCGCAGGTCGTCTCCGGTGCGGGTTCGAATGGTCCCATCCACCGTCTGCAAGCGAGTGTCGTGAGCGAGGCTCGGGCTCGCGAGATCTGTCGCGCTCTCGTGAAATCGGGTCAGCCCTGCGTTTACGTTCCGCCGGAACGCTGAGCGATCACGTGTATCTTGGTTTCTTCCGACTGGATGAGAACCCTTTCGCCATCACGCCGGACCCGCGCTATCTCTTTCCGAGCACGCGACATGCGGATGCACTGGCTCACCTTGTCTATGGCGTCAGCGGTGCCGGTGGTTTTATTCAGCTGACCGGGGAGGTGGGTACCGGTAAGACGACGCTCGTCCGCTCTTTGCTGGCGAGGCAGTTACCCGATGTCGACGTCGCCCTGATTCTCAATCCGCGCATCACGGTCAACGAGTTCCTGCTGACCATCTGCGAGGAGCTTGGAGTGGCCGTTGATGTTGCCGCGCGCGATAGCGTCAAACAGTTGATGGATGCGCTAACGGCACGGCTGCTCTCCGCTAATACGGCTGGCCGGCGCGTTGCCGTACTGATCGACGAGGCTCACCTGCTCGAGCGCGATGTGCTCGAGCAAGTCAGGCTGCTGACGAATCTCGAAACACCGACCCGAAAACTGCTGCAGATCATTCTCATCGGCCAACCTGAGTTACGCGATCTGTTGGCACGCGATGATTTGCGACAAGTCGCTCAGCGAATTACGGGTCGATATCACTTGGCGCCACTCGATGTCGACGAGGCGGCCGCCTACGTCCGGCATCGGCTGCGGGTCGCCGGCGCGAGAAGCGAGATTTTCACGCCACGGGCATTACGCAGTTTGCACCGAGTGTCTGGTGGTTTCCCTCGGCTCATCAACATCATTGCCGATCGCGCCATGCTGGCAGCGTACGTCGGAAATCGACACGAGATTGATGCGCGGCTTGTGCGGGCTGCGGCCGCTGAAGTTCGCGGAGATATCGATACGGATAGCCGCCCCCGCCGTTGGGGGGCTGTGATCGTCTTGACCGTTTTACTGGTGATTGTTGCGAGCGCGTGGGTGTTGCTGCGTCGTTGACGCTAGACTCGAGCCATGGCGGTACTCATCGAAGGGCTCTCTGTCGTCATTCGCCGCAGCGCGATCGAGGGTCGATTTCAAGGCGGCTGGGAGGCTCTGCTTGCTCAGTTGCCGCAACTGACGCTCTGTGACGATGGCGAGATTGCCCGCGTCGGCTTCACCGACTCTGAACAGTGTCAGCAGTTTGTCATGGCGCTCGTAGAAGCTGGGCTCGAATACGTTGATGAAGTCAATGGCATGGCTAAAGATTTCGCCGTAGTCGATCAGCGCGCCGGTATCACCACGCTGTGCGATTGGCTCGACTACGGGCATGTCACTATCGACGACGATCACGCGATCGTGGCAGCGTGTCGGCTGCTCGAGAGCGCCAGTCACGAAATTGTCACGCCGCGCAATTGGTCTTACGAAGGTTCGCTGAGTGAGCGCTATGGCCCGCAGAGTGAGTGAGTTGAGATCCGGTTTGATCGGCATGTGGGCGCTCGCGCTCTTGCTGAGTGCGCCTATCGTGCTCGCGACAGACTGGCCTGCTTTTGGAAACGATCCCGGCGGCAGTCAGCACTCGGCACTAACCCAAATAGATAAGAAAAACGTCAGACAACTCAAACGAGTCTGGACGCACCGCTCAGGCGATGTCGTCGATGCGCCGGCCCCGAACGGGACGATTTTGCAAACGACACCATTACACGTGAACGACACGCTGTATTTCTGCACGCCGCTGAACCGTGTATTTGCGCTCGATTCACGCTCGGGTCGTGAGCGTTGGATATTCGATCCTCATCGCGAAGGAATCAGCTCGGCGCCGGATCGTCCGATGCGCTGTCGTGGTGTCGCTTACTGGGCGGCATCCACCGAGTCGCAGGCAACCACTTGCACACGCCGTATTTTTCGTAACGGAGATGCAGGTCGGTTGTACGCCCTCGATGCCGACACGGGTAAGCGGTGCGCTGATTTCGGCAAAAGTACAGGCCACGCGGGTTGGGTGTCGCATCACGATTACGAGAATCATGGTGAGGGCATCCTCGCCGCATCCACGTCACCACCCGCTGTAATCGGCGATCTTGTCATCTCTGCGATGATGGTCAACGACGGAATCGCCAATGCCAAAGACGGCATGGTGCGCGCTTTCGATGTGCGTACCGGCGAATTGCGCTGGGAGTTCAATCCGATCCCGGTTGAGTACCGTGATCGCAGCGGGGCTGCCAACGTGTGGTCGACCATCAGTGTCGATACCGAGCACCAGTTGGTGTTCTTGCCGACGACGAGTCCCTCAACGGACTACTACGGTGGTGGTCGGCGGTTCGACTTGCCGCTTGCGAATTCGATCGTCGCGCTCGATGCGAGAAACGGCAAAGTCGTATGGTCGAAGCAAGTCGTGCACCACGATATCTTCGACTACGATCTCGTGGGGCATCCGCTGTTGGTCGATATCCAGCGCGACGGTAAAACCATTCCCGCCGCCGTGCTGCAGACGAAGATGGGCTGGTTGTTCGGATTTAATCGATTGACCGGCGAGCCACTCTGGCCGATCGTCGAACAGGCAGTCCCGAAGAGCGATGTGCCCGGAGAGCTTGCGAGTCGTACTCAGCCAGTGCCAAAAGGCATGGCGCCCTTTGCACGACAAACTCTCACACGCGATAGCTTATTTGGATTGACGCCACTCGATCGACTCGCGTGTCGGCGACAGTTCGATCGTTTGCGATACGACGGTATGTATACCCCGCCATCCGTCCAAGGTTCGATCTTGTTCCCCTCGGCTTTGGGGGGTGGCAACTGGGGTGGCGCTGCCTATGATCCCACGAACAATCTGCTCATCATCAAGGCCGAGAACTTAGCGACGGTCATCAAAGTCGTACCGAAGCAAGATGTTGCTAAAGAAGATCAGCAAGCGCCCAAAGATTATTTGACTCGGCCGTTAGTCGGCACACCCTATCGGGTCGAAGGCGAACTGTTTCAATCTCCGCTTGGCATTCCCTGCACACCCCCACCGTGGGGGACTCTCGCCGCCATCGATCTGGCGAGCGGCCAAGTGCGCTGGAAAATTCCACTCGGTCAGATCAAGCGTGCTGGCGTCACGATTCCGCAAGGCGTGCAGTGGGGCTCGCCCAATGTGGGTGGCCCGATCACGACGGCGAGCGGTCTGACTTTCATCGCTGCGACGATGGATGCGAAATTACGCGCCATCGAAACGACAACAGGTCGTGAGTTATGGTCGGCGAATTTGCCCGTACCGGGTATGGCCGTACCGATGACCTACCAGACCGGTGGCAAGCAGTTTGTCGTCATTGCGGCGGGCGGTAATGCACAGGTGGGCACTGCGCTCGGGGATTATCTGATCGCTTACGCCTTACCCGATTGAGTCAGCGTTCGACGTATTAGATCAAAGATACCGGTCGCATCAGCTCGAACGCCCCACCGAACATTCTGGCGCGGCGCAACGTCTGCTCGGAACTCGACCGCCGTGTGACCTGCAGTCAAAGTCGATTCGGTTTCCACCTCGACGTGACAGCGCCGAAATTCGAATAGCGCAGGCTCGATCAGCCAGGCGATCGGGCAGGGGTCATGTAGCGGCGAGCCCTGTGCAGCCGGGCTATTAGCAGGTAGATACGTTGCAAAGGTCAGAAGGTTCGCCGTCGCAACGGCTGAGGGGCTCCCCAACCTTGCGATCGAGTCGATGCGTTCTGGCGTCGCGCGTACTTGGTGAGTCACATCAAGACCAAACGCCACGATCTCCACATCAGAAGCAAACACGATTTGCGCGGCGTGCGGGTCGGCATAGATGTTGTATTCGGCAGAAGCGGTGATGTTGCCACCTTCGCTGCGCGCACCACCCATGATGGCGATCTCTCGGATGGCTCGAACGAGAGAGGGTTCGCGAAGCAACGCGGTTGCGATATTGGTTAGTGGGCCGGTCGCTACCAAAGAAATACTTCGATCAGGTGCGGCGAGCAGAGTTCGGATCAGCCACTCGATGGCGTGTTCCGTTTCCGTCGAATGTCGAGGCTCGAAGAGGGGTAGGTGTCCGAGGCCCGATTCACCATGGAAGTGACCGGCTTCTACGGGGTGTCTTTTGAGTGGACGCTCACATCCGGTGTAAATGGGCACATCCTCGCGCGAGGCGATCTCGCGCAAGAGGCCTGCATTACGTGCGGTGAGTTCGGCCGAGACGTTGCCAGCGACCGTTGTGACCCCGAGCAGTTCTAGCGTATCGCGCGCCGCGAAGGCCAGCAGCAACGCCACGCCGTCGTCGACCCCTGGGTCGCAATCAAAGATAACCGTCGTTCGACCCATACGCTTCTACCGCGGCTATTAGCCTGGCAGTGAATCCCACCAGCTCTCCATACGGCGACGCATGGCGGCATCGGGCAGAGTCCCTTGAGCGGCGACGAGATTGTCCTCGAGATTGGCGAGTCGGGTCATGCCGGGGATCGCGCAGGTCACCGCCGGATGCGAAATGAC
Source organism: Pseudomonadota bacterium (assembly GCA_039799645.1). Classification (GTDB taxonomy): domain Bacteria; phylum Pseudomonadota; class Gammaproteobacteria; order Steroidobacterales; family Steroidobacteraceae; genus UBA964. The sequence goes on from JBDLSG010000014.1 coordinate 17,796, forward strand.
ATATTTCAGAAATAGTTGTCCCCAGCTCTTAGCGCCGATATCGCTGGCCCAGCCCGGCAGTTCCTGACCGCGCACCCGCGAGAACAGATTGCCATCGCGTCGTCCGCCAAAGGGCAGGTTGATCAACACCGCCATTCCACGATCGGCTGCGAGCGGCAGTAGTTCATCGCCTGCGCCACGATTGCCGAGCGAGTAGTCGACCTGAATGAAATCGAGAGCCTCATTTTTCATGATGCTCGTCATTTCCGCGTATTGAGCATCCTGCGAGGTGGTGATGCCGACATAGCGGATTTTCTTCGCGGCCACTTGCTCGCGTAGCAGCGGCAGCAGCACTGCAGTCCCGACGAGATTGTGCACCTGCACGAGATCGAGGGTTTCGGTGCGCAACATGCGGAACGAGTTATCTAGCATCGCGATGCCCTCTTCACGAGTGCCTCCGCGTGCAGTCACTTTCGTGGCGAGGAAGATCTGACGCCGGTTATTGATCTCACCGATCAGCTCTCCCAGAGTCTGTTCGGAGTCGCGGTATGAAGGCGCGGTATCGATGACGCTCGCGCCGCCGGCGGTGAGTCCAGCAATGACTTCGCGCCGCGCTGCACGCTCCTCGGGTGTCTTCGGGCTGTAGTTATTCGTGCCAAGCCCTAGGACAGGTAGCCGCTCGCCAGTTTTCGGAATGGCTTTGCGGATCAAGGGCGCGGCAGCAGAGGCTCCGCAGGCCGCGAAAGCCAAGCCTAGTTGCATTGCAAGACGTCGGTCGATCTTCAGCATGTTCAGACTCCTCGGCGAATCAAGTCCATGGGAGTGGCGAGCACGGGCTCAAGCTTCGCCGCATTCCAAAGTGCCCAAGTCAGACAAAGATTTGAACTGATCACCGGCGGATAGCGGTGATGCGCCTCGTCTCTATACCAATCTTGGAGCGCACGCAGCGTCGGCATGCCCGTGCCACTGATGACGACGCATTGCGCCCCATCGAGTGAGAGGGCGTCAAGTCCCCGCCGGGCATCCTGGCTGGTGAGTTCGTAAATGGCATGGGTATCCGTCAGCGCGGGGTCTACCCGCGCCGTATCGGTTAGGGTCATGCCCGCTTCGCGCCAATACCGATAGCCCTCTTCCGCGAGACTCTGCGGATAGGGCGATACGAGTGCCATGCGATCGACTCCCAAAACCTGCAGCGCTTGCCTGATCGCTTGGGCAGCGGTGATCACCGGGATGCGAGTGGCTGCGGCGGCAGTCAGTTCGTCCTCGCGCGCCGGCGTCACCCGATAACTCGAACCCGTGCAGCCGTAGCCGAAGGCGGCGAGATCCAGCGTGCCGAATTGCGCGAGCGCTTGCGGTATGTGATGGATGTAGTGGTCGAGTCGCTCTTCGACTCGTGAAGCCGGATGCACAAGCCGGGTCGCGTAAAGCGCCGTACCTTCAGGCAGCAGAGCGCGAAGCTCGGGCTCGACGGTTGGATTGGCTTGCGGCACCGCGACGCCGATTCGCGCGCGGTGACCGTAGTCGCGCTGGGTGGCCTCTACTCGCAGAGGCTTTCCAGATAGCCCTGCGCGACCGGCGAGAGCCGCTTCATTGCCAAGGCGCGAGCCTTCGGCGCATCGAGCAAATGCTCGAGCGGACCGGATACGAGCATGCGCAGCACCTGCGGGTCTTTCCGCGATACGGCAGCCATTTTGTTGAGCACGGTGAAGCCGCGATAGATCTTCGAGCGCGGCGCGCGGCGATTTTCGATGGAACGGGCGAGGTACTGACCGAAGCGGGAATAGAGGAAGTAGTCGTCATCCCCTACATGGAAACGCGCTTCGGCGAAGAAGTCCGGGAAATTCTTCTCGAGGTATTGGTTAACCTTGAGGAGACGGGGTCCAGGGTCGTTGTCTTGCGACGCTGATAACTTCTTCATTTCTTCTTGCCACACCTCCAAGGGGTCCAGACCACCATTTCTGGGCGTCACGGGCGGTACCACACCCCGCAACGCGCGCGAAAAGTAAGGCACAACTTCGGCGAGTGCAATACCTTGGGCGAAAATTTTCCGACCGCACTTTCCGAGCACGAGGATGAGCGATGCCCGAGCCGCAAGATTCAGTACCGATACTCGCCAGTTTCAGGCCCGCGCTGCGAGCCTTGGTGTGGGGTGCGAGCGGCGGTATCGGTGGTGCGTTTGTGGCTGCGCTCGAGGCCAATCCGCGAGTTGCCGCAGTCATGGCGGCATCGCGTAAGGCGGCGGCGCCTTGGTGTTTCGATCTGGAAGATGAGGGCTCGATCGAGGCGGTGGCTCAGGCTGCAGCCGCTTCGGGCCCTCTTGATCTTGTGCTCGTCGCGACGGGGGTGCTGCTGCCGAACCCCGAGAAGAGCTGGCGGCAACTGGACCCGGGCGTATTGAGTCGGGCTTACGCGATCAACGCCATTGGACCTGCTCTGATCGCCAAGCACACACTGGGCTTACTCCGCCGAGATGCCAAGTCCGCCTTCGCCTGTATCTCGGCTCGGGTGGGATCGATCGAAGATAACCGTCTTGGCGGCTGGCATGCGTATCGTGCCTCCAAAGCCGCGCTCGATATGTTGGTGCGAAATCTCGCTATCGAGCTGCGGCAGCGAAATCCGCAGGCGTTGTGTGTGGCGCTACATCCCGGCACGGTCGACACTGGCTTGTCGCGACCCTTTCAGTCGGCGGTCGATCCGAGCAAGTTGCAGACGCCCGCCGATTCGGCACGGCGTATGTTGGCGACGCTCGATGGGCTTCAGTCCGCCGATACCGGCAAGCTCTGGGCTTACGACGGGACGCCGATTCCGTTTTGATTAGCGCAGTCGGTTGAGGCCTGGGACGCGATCGAATCCCGGATCGAAGCTCAGTACCGTATCAATTTGCTGCTGCTGCATCGAAGCGACATGGATCGCCGTGCGCACGGGCAGCATTGGATATTGCAGCACCAGTTGCTTGGCGAGATCGACCGTCTCGCGCCCGACTGGGAACACTTCATCGACCACCCCAAGCAACGCGTCAAAGGCGTATTGCACGTAGCCGCGTCGTTCGAGCGTGTGATAGCGATGGAGGATCTCGTTCATCGCCTCGGCATCGGTGACGAGGCGGGTGCGCGCGGTGACGAGCGCTTCGAGACGTCGCTGCGCGTCTACCTTGTTGGGGTGTGCGGCGCCGACGAGGTACATCGGCACATTGGCATCGATGAAGACCATCAATAGCCACTCCCCTCAGTTGGGCCTCGATAGCCACGCTCGACTTCCCCGGTCACGCGCTCGATCTGCCCGGTCGGTCCGGTGTGTCTGACAGCGGCACGGATCACATCCAGCTTGCGATCGATGTCCGCCGAGGATTCGCGGCGACGGGCCGCACTGACGGCTTGCCGCACCCAGTCGGCCACGCTCAAGCCGCTTGCCGCTGCCGCCTCCTGCAGGGCCGCGTATTCCGCATCGTCAAACAGAACCTGGAGTCGCTTTGTCATAAGTATGAGTCTAAATGACTCATGTCTATGAGTAAAATCGGACGATTTTCGTTTAATGCGGGAAATAGGCTGGGTATAGTCAACTCCGCGTGACGCCCAGCAGGAGTGCAACATGCATTCGCCCGAAGAAACCGCCCTTGTCTCATCCCCCGCCACCACCCGTCCGGGTAAGCAGGGCTTGTACGATCCAGCCAACGAGCACGATGCCTGTGGCTTCGGTTTCGTCGCGGATATTCAGGGGCGCAAATCGAATGCCATCCTGCGTAACGCCATCGAGGTTCTGAAGAACCTCGACCATCGCGGCGCTTGCGGTTGCGAGGTCAACACGGGCGACGGCGCCGGCGTCCTGATGCAGATGCCGCACGGCTTTCTTAAGGACGCCGCCAAGGATGCTCACATCACCTTGCCGGAACCCGGCCGCTACGCCTGTGGCCTCATTTTTATGCCGCGCAACCCGACCCAGCGTCGTCGCATCGAAGAAGTCTTCGCGCGTGTCGTGCAGGCCGAGGGGCAGGTCTATCTCGGCGCACGCACAGTGCCCGTCGACAATTCCATGCTCGGCGAGACCGCGCGTCAGAGCGAGCCTTTCATCCGTCAGGTTTTCATCGAGCGCGGCGAAGACACCCCCGATGAGGCGGCATTCGAGCGCAAGCTCTACGTGATCCGCAAGCGCGCCTATAACGAGATTCGCGTCTCGACAGTCGGCGGTGCGGAGTACTGGTACGTCGCGAGCCTCTCCCACAAGACGCTGGTCTACAAGGGGATGCTGACGACGATGCAGCTCGATCAATACTTCCCGGACCTGCGCGATCCGCGCATGGAGACGGCGATCGCGCTTGTGCATTCACGCTTCAGCACCAATACGTTCCCGAGCTGGGATCGTGCTCACCCGTATCGCTACATCGCACATAACGGCGAGATCAACACGCTGCGCGGCAACATCAACTGGATGCGCGCCCGCGAGGCGCTGCTCGAGTCATCGCTCTTCGGCGAGGACGTCTCAAAGATTACGCCGATCGTGAACGTCAATGGTAGCGACTCCTCCATGTTCGACAACGTGCTCGAGCTGATGGTGCTCTCGGGCCGCTCTTTGCCGCACGCCATGATGATGATGATTCCGGAGCCTTGGTCGAAAGACGAGAACATGGATCCGGCGCGTCGGGCGTTCTATCAATTCCACTCGAGTCTCATGGAGCCTTGGGACGGGCCCGCTGCCGTCGCGTTCACCGATGGTTTGCGCATCGGTGCCGTACTCGATCGCAATGGTTTGCGGCCGGGTCGCTACTACGTTACGCGTGACGACATGGTGGTCGTCGCCTCCGAGGCTGGCGTATTCGACATTCCTCCTGCACAAGTGGTGCGCAAGGGTCGTCTACAACCCGGCCGTATGTTCCTGATCGACACCGAGCAGCGCCGCATCATCGAAGACGAGGAAATCAAACGTACCGTCGTCAACGAACGGCCCTATGCCGAGTGGCTCGGCGAGCACCTCGTGCATCTGAAGGACTTGCCGCCGGCGCCGCAGTTGCCTGCGCCTGAGCCCGAGTTGCTGCGCGCACGGCAGATTGCATTTGGCTACACCTTCGAAGATCAGCGCATTCTCATGGCGCCGATGGCCAAAGATGGTGTCGAGGCCGTGGGCTCGATGGGCAACGACACGCCGCTCGCCGTGTTGTCGAAGCGCTCGCGACTGCTCTACGACTACTTCAAGCAGTTGTTCGCGCAGGTCACGAATCCGCCGATCGACAGCATTCGTGAGGAGATCATCACCTCATCAGACGTCTGGTTGGGTTCCGAAGGAAATCTGCTCGAGCCGAAGCCGAGCGACTGCCGTCGTATCGAACTTAAGGGTCCGGTTCTGACCAACGAAGAGTTCGCCAAGATTCGTCGGGTACAGCTGCCTGGACTCAAGGTCGGTACCGTCTCGACGCTCTTTCGTGCAGCGCGTGGTGTCGAGGGCCTTGGTAAGGCCATCGAACAACTTCGCAGCGAGGCACGACGCCTGATCGAGGACGAAGAGGTCAACATCCTCATCCTCAGCGATCGCGGCGTAAACCGCGAACAGGCTGCGATCCCGGCGCTGCTCGCCGTTTCGGCATTGCATCACTACCTCATTCGCGAAGGTTTGCGAATGCGCGTCTCGCTCGCACTCGAGACTGGTGAAGCGCGTGAGGTCCATCACTTCGCGCTGCTGATCGGTTACGGCTGCAGCGTCATCAATCCCTATCTCGCTTTCGAAACGCTCGACGGCATGATCCGCGACGATTTGTTGCCGAACGTGGATCACAAGCTTGCGTGCGCCAACTTTGCCAAAGCGGCGACCAAGGGCGTCGTCAAGGTCATGTCGAAGATGGGTATCTCGGCCGTACAGAGCTATCACGGCGCGCAGGTCTTCGAAGCGGTCGGTCTGCGGCAAGATGTTATCGACGACTATTTCACCGGCACGGCGTCTCGCGTCGGTGGTATCGGTCTCGATGTCATTGCCGAAGAAGTGCTGATGCGTCACGCGGCGGCTTTCCCCGAGCGTGTGGCAGCCGAGCCCGTCTTACCCGCGGGCGGCCAGTATCAGTGGCGCTCTGACGGCGAATTCCACGTCTTCAATCCGGAGAGTATCCATCGCCTGCAAAAGGCGGTGCGTACGGGCAGCTATGCGACCTACAAGTCGTATGCCGAGTTGATCGACGATCGATCCAAGAATCTCTCGACGCTGCGCGGCCTGCTTGGCTTCAAGCGCCGCGAGTCGGTGTCGCTCGAGGAGGTCGAGCCCATCGAGAACATCATGCGACGCTTCAAGACCGGCGCGATGAGCTACGGCTCCATCAGCCAGGAAGCGCACGAAACGCTGGCGATCGCCATGAATCGCATCGGTGGTAAGAGCAACACGGGAGAGGGCGGCGAAGATCCGGAGCGCTACAAGCCCATGCCAAATGGGGACTCGCGTAACTCTGCCATCAAGCAAGTGGCCTCGGGCCGCTTCGGTGTGACGAGTGAGTATCTCGTCAACGCCAAAGAAATCCAGATCAAGATGGCGCAGGGCGCCAAGCCCGGCGAAGGCGGTCAGTTGCCTGGCACCAAGGTTTATCCTTGGATCGCCAAGACGCGGCATACCACCGCAGGCGTCGGACTCATCTCGCCGCCACCGCATCACGATATCTACTCGATCGAAGATCTGGCTGAACTCATCCACGATCTAAAAAACGCGAACAACGAAGCGCGCATCAGCGTGAAGTTGGTAGCAGAAGTGGGTGTCGGAACGATCGCTGCAGGCGTCGCCAAGGCGCATGCCGACGTCGTATTGATCAGCGGCTATGATGGCGGCACGGGCGCATCACCGCTCACCTCGACGACACACGCCGGCTTGCCCTGGGAGTTAGGCCTCGCCGAGGCGCATCAAACGCTCGTGCTCAACAATTTGCGTAGCCGCATCGTCGTCGAAACCGACGGCCAGTTGAAGACCGGTCGAGATGTCGTCATCGCCGCGTTGCTCGGCGCCGAGGAGTTCGGTTTCTCGACGGCGCCGCTGGTATCGGTGGGTTGCATCATGATGCGCGTCTGCCATCTGAACACCTGTCCGGCAGGTGTCGCGACGCAGGATCCGCGTTTGCGCGAGCGCTTCGCAGGCAAGCCTGAACATGCCGTGAATTTCATGCGCTTCGTCGCCACGCAGATGCGCGAAATCATGGCGAGCCTCGGCTTCCGTACGGTCGACGAGATGATCGGTCGCACCGATTGCCTCGAAGTGCAGGCGGCCGTCGATCATTGGAAGGCGCACGGCTTCGACTTCAGCAATATTCTCTATCAGCCGGACCTCGGTCCCGAGGTGGGTCGTCGTCAATCGATCGCGCAAGATCACGGTCTCGAAAAGTCGTTGGATGCAACGCAACTGCTCGAGATCTGCAAGCCTGCGATCGAGCGCGGCCAGAAGGTCGAAGGCTCGCTCAAGATTCGCAACGTCAATCGCGTAGTCGGCACCATCACGGGCAGCGAGATCACTCGCAAGTGGGGTTCGACCGGTTTGCCCGATGACACGATTCGAATTCGCTTCAATGGTTCGGCGGGTCAAAGTTTTGGGGCATTCATGCCGCGCGGCATGTCGTTCAGTCTCGAGGGTGATGCCAACGATTACGTCGGCAAGGGGCTCTCGGGTGGACGAATCGCCGTCTTCCCGCCGAAGGATGCGTCCTTCGCGCCCGAGCACAACATGATCATCGGCAACGTCGCACTGTACGGTGCGACCGGTGGCGAGTTGTTTGTGCGTGGCATGGCAGGTGAGCGTTTTGCCGTGCGCAATAGTGGTGTCGATGCCGTCGTCGAAGCGGTGGGCGATCATGGTTGTGAATATATGACCGGTGGGCGCGTCGTCGTGCTTGGTCCGACCGGGCGTAACTTTGGGGCGGGCATGTCCGGCGGTATTGCCTACGTGCTCGATCAAGACAATGTCTTTCTACGCAAGGTCAACGCGCAGATGGTGGAAGTTGGCCGTGTCGAAGATCCGGAGGAGGCAGACGCACTCAAGCAACTCATCCAGCGTCATATCGCCGCCACTGGTAGTGAGCATGCACAGCGCATCATCGATGCTTGGCCCACCGCGCTCAGCAAGTTCATGCGGGTAATTCCGAAGGATTACAAGCGTGTGTTGGCCTGCATCAAACGGGCTCACGACCAGGGACTCTCGGGTGACGAGGCCATCATGGCGGCTTTCGAAGAAAATTCGCGCGACTTGTCGCGTGTGGGTGGTAACTGATCATGGGTAAGCCGACCGGGTTCATCGAATATTTGCGCGAAACACCACTCGATCGATCGCCGATCGAGCGGGTTAAGGATTGGCGCGAGTTCCACCATCATCTCGATGATCGCAGTCTGCGAAATCAGGCGGCGCGATGCATGGATTGCGGTGTGCCGTTCTGTCACACCGGCAAGATGATCAGTGGTGGCGCGGCAGGCTGTCCCGTCAACAACCTCATTCCCGAGTGGAACGATCTCGTTTATCGGGGGCTTTGGCGTGAAGCGCTCGATCGTCTTCACAAGACCAATAATTTTCCGGAGTTCACCGGACGCGTGTGTCCTGCGCCTTGCGAAGGGTCTTGTGTGCTTGGCATCAATGCGCCGCCCGTCACGATCAAGAATATCGAGAATACGATCATTGAGCGTGGCTTCGAGGAGGGTTGGGTCGTTCCCGAGCCGCCGAAGACACGCACCGGCAAGAAAGTGGCGGTCGTTGGCTCGGGGCCGGCAGGGCTTGCTGCGGCGCAGCAACTGAATCGCGCAGGTCACACGGTGACGGTGCTTGAGCGCGCCGACCGTCCGGGCGGGCTTTTAATGTACGGCATTCCCAACATGAAGCTCGACAAGCAGGACGTCGTGATGCGTCGCATCAAGTTGCTCGAGCAGGAAGGAATCAAGTTCATCTGCAATACCAACGTCGGTGATAACTACGAGGCGCAGATGATGCGTCGTGACTTCGACGCGATCGTGTTGTGCACGGGTGCGACGCAGCCGCGCGATCTGCCTGTGGAGGGGCGTCAACTCTCCGGTGTGCATTTCGCAATGGACTATCTCACCGGCGCGACTGATGCGGTGCTCTCGAAGAATCCGGCTGCCTCGGTCTTGCACGCCAAGGGACTCGACGTCGTCGTCATCGGCGGCGGCGATACCGGCACCGATTGTGTCGGCACGGCGATGCGTCAAGGATGCCGCACGCTCACGCAATTCGAGATCATGTCGAAGCCGCCGATGGAGCGCGCCACCGATAATCCATGGCCGGAGTGGCCGCGTGTGTACAAGATGGACTACGGTCAGGAAGAGGCGGCGGCTAGGTTCGGTCAGGATCCGCGCGCTTATCTCACGACCGTCAAGAAACTCGTCGGTGACGAAACCGGGCGAGTCAAAGAAATCGTTACGGTCGAAGTACGTTGGGAGAAGAACGAGCGCGGTCAGTTGGCTCCCATCGAGCAGGCGGGCACGGAGCGCACCCAACCGGCGCAACTCGTGCTGCTCGCGATGGGCTTCACCGGAGCTGAGGCGGTGTTGCCGCAGGATCTGGGTATCGAATTCGACGATCGGTGCAACGTCAAAGCCGAGTACGGTAACTACACCACCAATATTCCCGGCGTCTTCGCTGCCGGAGATTGTCGTCGTGGACAGAGTCTGGTCGTATGGGCGATCAACGAGGGTCGCGGTGCGGCTCGCGAGTGTGATCGCTGGCTGATGGGCTCGACCGAATTGCCCTGAATCGAATAGCTGGCCAAAAAAAACCCCGCGCAAGCGCGGGGTTTTGCTGGGCAGATGTCGTCACTCCCGGCTCTGGCGCTATGCGGCGACTGCAAAAGAGTCGCCCCATGGACGCTAATTGAATCCGGCGGAACCGCGCTGTTGGCCGATTCCTCGGGAGCCCCAAAATGAGGGATCACCCTTTTCCGTGTCCACGTCGCCCGTCCGGGTTCTGTGTTGTCTGGCTGCCACGAACGTGGTGAGTATACAACCAACAATATGACTGTCTAGTGACAAAAATGCGACATAGATCACAGAAGCGCGATTAATTTCCCCAGTGAGGTCCGCGGGATAGCTCGACTAGCTCGTAGTAGGTCTGCATGTAACCGGCAACCTGCCCCTTCAGGAACAAGTAGTCACCGTCGGCAGTGCACCAGACGTCGTAGGGCGGGTGCTCTTGCGGTAACTCCGGGTTACTGACGAACTGATAGTGCAGTGCGTCGAAGGTGCCGGCGCCGACGGTGACCTTTTCGGGACCGACGAACACCAGGTTGAGGCCAATCGAGAAGAGCATGGGTCCGGTCGCGCCGCGATGGTCGGGCGAGGACAGCAGCATCTGGTTGATGCGTTGCACGACACCCGGTTTATTCTGGTCGATCAATCGCAGATGCCAGGCATCGCAGGCGATCGCGTGGTTCTGGAAGGTGAGGAGCGGCGTCGAGAGGTCCATCGTCTGCGAGACGCGACCCTCAAGCGAGGTCCAGGTTTCGCACTCCGCATATTGCGGGTGGAAGCGGAACCAACCCGAGCCCATGAACTTGCTGCCGACCGAGAGCCTGACGAAACAATCGGTGGGCATCCAGTGCGCGTCGAGCGAGTAGGTGATGTCGCGCATCACCGACGGACGATCGTCGATCTCGCAGTGCGCCGTGCAGGTGCGGGTGCCGTCGGCGTGGACATCCATGCGGAAGTACTCGCGACCACGCTCCTGGTTCAGGCGTTCCGGCTTCTTGCTGGTGTAGAGAATCTTACCCATCACGCTGCGATGATCGCGTTGCAGGATCGGAAGTTTCGGATCGGCCGGTGCCTGTGCCATGAGTGAGTGCTCCTCTCGAGGAAAATGGTTTACGGGTCGAGTGTAGATCTCAACTGGCGGTGTTCGCCCATTCACGCGCCTCACGTGCCGCAGCGCGGAAGTGCGGCAAGTTGTAGACGAGTAAGGCCGCTCCGATGATCGAGACGATCGTGGCGACGATGAACATCGAGTAGCGCAGTTGTGACTCGTCGGCGAAGTAGTAGTCGGTCACCATGGCGACGGCCGTCGGTCCGATGAAGAAACCGACCGCATTCAACACGAAGTAGTAGAACGCCACGACTTGTGCACGCATGGTCGGCGGAGCGATGGCGACTACCGCTGCTGCACCTGCTGCGGTCGGTGCTGCTGCGCCGATCGTTGCCGGAATCAGAAACAATACCGAGAGCAAGGGTGTCGGCATCAGCGTAAAGAGGCAGTAGCCCGTCGCCATGACGACGAAGGCGAGCAGACAAACGCGAACGTAGCCATCTTCGTACCGCTTCTGGAACCAATCGCTCAGAAAGCCGCCAATCAACACGCCGGTCAGTCCAAACACGATGGTGATCACGCCGCGCCACTGAATCCAGTAGCCGAGCTCTTCCGGCGTTAGGTTGTAGGTGCGGCGCAGAAACTCCGGAATCCAGAAACCGATGCCATAGGCCATGATGGCAAGACCCGAAAGGGCGAAGAACAGCACGAGAAACGCGCGCCAGCGCTTGAGTAGATAGGCGAGCGTCTGATTCACGGGCGAAGCGATGGGCTTGATACCACTGACCAGAAACTCGCGACGGATAGGTTCTTTGATGGTGAGAATCAGCAGCGCGACGAGCAGACCCGGCAGTCCCACATAGATGAACATCAGCTGCCACGGCTCGTGCCAGCCAATTAACGGCAGTTCGACCGGGCCAATTTCTTTGAGCTTAGGATAGATCGCACCACCGAATATAAAGGCGATACCGCTGCCGCTCGAGACACCCGCGGTATAAAGACCGATCGCTCGGCCGATCTTGTCGGGCGGGAAGTAGTCCTTGAGGATCGACATGGCCGAGGGGTTGAGGGCGGATTCGCCCGCGCCAACACCCACGCGCGCGAGAAACAGCGCCGCATAGGACGTGGCGAAACCGCAGGCTGCCGTCATCAGACTCCAGAAAACGACACCCCAGAAGATCAACCAGCGACGATTGCCGCGATCGGCGAACCAGGCGATCGCCACGCCGAAGAAGGTGTAGAACACCGCAAACGCGCCGCCAAGCAGGAGGCTCATCTGAGTATCGCTAATCTGCAAACTGGCCTTGATGTCCGGCACGAGCAGCGCAATGATCTCGCGGTCGACGAACGCCAAGATGTAAGCGAGCAGCAGAACGAACACCACGTACCAGGAGTACAGGGGGTTCGGGTAAGGGATCGTCTCGTTGCGTGTCATGCGGTCTCCTCGGCAGCGCATTGTTTCTATCGCATTCGGCGTCAACTTGAAAGTCAGTCACCATCCCGATTATTTCCTCCCACTGCCACCCGGGCATCCGTTTCCGATGGCCAAGTACACGCTCATCTACGATTTGCTGCGTGAGCGTGGGCTGTTGCCGGCATCGTCCATCGTGATCCCCGAGGAGGCCGCCAGAGAGGATCTCGCCCGGGTGCACACCGAGGACTATCTGCAGCGCCTGTTCAAAACGGGTTTGTCGGCTTTGGAGCAGCGCGCGCTCGGTGTGCCCTGGACGCCGCGTTTGCTGAGGCGATCACGCCTTGCGGTGCAAGGTACGTTGCTCGCAACCCGGGCTGCCCTCGCAGATGGGCGAGCGGGTAATCTGGCCGGCGGGACCCATCACGCTTTCGCCGATCATGGCGAGGGCTTCTGTGTTTTGAACGATGTAGCGATCACCATTCGTCGTCTGCAGCATGAGGGCTTGCTGCGCAGTGCGCTCGTTATCGATCTCGACGTACATCAAGGCAACGGTACTGCAGCGATTTTCGAGGGTGACGAATCGGTATTCACATTTTCGATGCATGGCGAGCGTAATTATCCGGCGCGCAAGATGCGCTCTTCTCTGGATGTCGGCCTGCCTGATGGCATCGACGATGCGCGTTATCTCGATGAGCTCGAGCAGCATCTGCCGCTACTCACGCGTGGCTTTAGGCCCGAGGTGATCTTTTATCTCGCGGGTGTCGATGTCGCAGCGGGAGATCGCTACGGTCGTTTTGCGTTGAGCGATGCGGGCATTCGAGCGCGTGATCGCCGGGTGATCGAGTTCGCAGACCAGTTGGGGCTGCCGCTCGTGATCACACTGGCGGGTGGTTACGCCACCGATGCTCTGCGTACGGCGCTGCTGCACAGCATCGTTTTCGAGGAGGCCATACGATGAGTCGACCGCGCTTAATGCAACGCGTGTTGCGCTTTTTTGCCGAGCGTCGGTTGTTGCCCGAAGCACGCATGCTCGAGTGGTATCCGCCGTTTCTCGCGATGCGCATCAAGGTCATCCAGCTTGATCGCGACTGGCGAGAGGTGCGAATTCGATTGCCCTTGAATGCCATCTCGCGCAATCCGGGCGGTGTGATGTTCGGTGGCTATCAGGCAGCGCTCGCCGATCCGGTTCCAGCGCTGGCCTGCGCGCGCGTCTTTCCAGGCTATTCGGTGTGGACTCGTTCGATGCTGGTCGATTTCGAGTTGGGCGGCAGCACGGATCTCGAATTGCGTTTTGCCTTTCCCGAGGAGCTCGAGAACACGATTCGCGAACAGCTCGCTCGCGATGGACGAGCAACGCCGTCGTTCGAATACGGTTACTACTTGAGTGATGGGCGACGCTGCACCCGTATCGTCAATACGGTGGCCATCAGACCACGCGGTTACAGCAAGGCGACGACACCGCCGGCGCCGCGCGAGGGCGTTAACTGACTGCAGCGCCCTCGAGCATCAGGCCACGCAGTTTCTTGATCGCGTTGGCTTCGAGCTGACGGATACGCTCGGCTGAGACGCCGTATTTGGCGGCAAGATCGTGCAAAGTCGCCTTCTCTGCATCGCCTGCCATCCAGCGGCTCGCCAGAATGTCTCGACTACGTGCATCGAGTGAGGCAATCGCGCGAGTGAGGCTCGCATGCGCTTCGTTGTCCCACTCTTCGTTCTCGACCTGCTCGGCCGGATCGGCATCTGCCGCAGGCAGGTAGGTAGCAGGTGAATAGGCTTCGTCTTCTTCCGACTCGCTCGGGGTCGGATCGAAGGATAGATCGCGCGCCGACAAGCGGCGTTCCATCTCGGTGACTTCAGCGGGAGTGACACCGAGTTCGTTGGCGACCGTCTGAGTCTCGCTCGGCGAGAGCCAGGTCAGATTCTTCTTCATTCGGCGCAGATTGAAGAACAGCTTGCGTTGAGCCTTGGTGGTCGCCACTTTGACGAGGCGCCAATTGCGCAATACGTATTCGTGAATTTCGGCGCGGATCCAATGCACTGCGAAGGAGACAAGCCGTACGCCCATCTCCGGATCGAAGCGTTTGACCGCCTTCATGAGACCGACGTTGCCTTCTTGCACGATGTCACCCATCGGCAGACCGTAACCGGAGTAGCCGCGGGCGATGTGCACCACGAAGCGCAGGTGCGAGAGCACGAGGTCGCGGGCGGCATCCACATTCCCGTCTTGGCGGAAGCGGCGGGCCAGAGCCTGCTCATCTTCGCGCGACAACACCGGCACGCGGGAGACCCGCTCGAGGTAGGCATCGAGGCTACCCAGCGGTCCGGTCAGCGCGAGATCGGTATGTCGGGGGGCGAGGGCGGTTACGTTCATGAGGTTACCTTCCAGCCAGAGTTTAGCACTCCCCCAGTTCGAGTGCTAAATACCCCCAAAGTTCCCTGACGGAGCAGTTAGGGGGGGTTACCCCCGGGCTTCGATCCGGCTGAGGTGTCGCGCCGCCCCTAACCAGGCGCCGGCAAGGCCGAGGCACGCCCCGACCAGCAGCAGGGTCGCCGCCTCGGCTGCCCCGAGGCCTGCCAGCCGGAACTCACTGCCGTAGAGGGTGGCGAGTCGGGCTACCGGGATATCGAGGGCGAACATCACCGCCTGGGTGATGGCGAGGGCGATGAGTCCGCCGATCGCGCCGAACAGCAGCCCTTCATAAAGAAAGGGTCGTCGGACGAAGGCGTTCGAGCCGCCAACCAGTTTGGTGACTTCGATTTCGGCACGCCGCGCGCCGATCTCGAGTCGGGTCATGTTCCCGATGACAGCGAGCACGCCGACGCCGAGCATCAAGGCGATCGCCGCGAAGAGATCCTCCAGCATCTGCAGAATTGCGGCGAGACGCCGGACCCATTGGGTATCGACCTGCGCCGCCTCGACTTCCGGGAAGCCGGCAAGGTCGCCTTTGAGCGCCTCGACCTCATCGGCACTCGAGTGAGTGGCGGCGGGTCGCAGCACGAGTACATGCGGCAAGGGATTTTCCGGTAGTGCATCGAGCGCCGCGCCAAAGCCTGAGCGATCGCGAAACTCGAGCAGTCCTTGTTCGGCGGGGATCAGCGTGACCTCGTCGATCGTGTTTCGTAGTTTGAGTGAAGCGGCGAGCTTCTCGGCCTCTTCGAGTGGCACCTCGGTCTTGAGATATACCGTGATATCGACCGCTTCGGCGATTCCACCCGTGACTTGCTCCGCATTCTTTACGAGCAGCCACAGTGTTGCAGGGAACGACAGCGCAATACCGATCACGACCGTCGTGAGCAGGGACGCCATGGGTCGTCGTAGCACGCGGCCGAGCGCCGACAGCAGTGCTTGGATGTGTCGTGTGAACCAGATGGAGGGCGTGGTCATACGATCACCTGTCCATCGGCGATGTGAATTTCACGCTGACCAAATTCTTGTACGAGAGCCAGATCGTGCGTGGCGATGACCACCGTGACACCCACTTCCTGAAAGCGCTTAAAGAGCTGCATGACGTCACGAGCGAGCGCGTGATCGAGATTGCCGGTGGGCTCATCGGCGATGAGGATCGTGGGTCGCGCGACAACGGCGCGCGCGATACCAACGCGTTGCTGTTCGCCGATGGATAGTTCGAGTGGCAAAGCGCGTTCGTACTGCAACAGACCCACCTGATCGAGCGCTGCACGCACGCGTTTGTCGATGTCGCGAAACGGCGTGTCCGAGACGATCAGCGGCAAGGCGACGTTGTCGTAGACGGGGCGGTCCATCAAAAGTTGGTGATCTTGGAAGACCACACCCAGTCGACGACGGAAGGCCGGGATCGCCCGCGCCGGCAGGCTACCGGTGTCCTGACCATTGACCATGACGGTGCCGCGGGTCGGCCTTTCGAGTAGCGAGACGAGTTTGAGGATCGAGCTTTTACCTGCGCCAGAACGACCGGTCAAAAAAACGAACTCGCCGGCGCCGATTTGCAGGGTGACATCCCGCAGCGCTTCTCGGCCGTTCGGATAGCGCTTGGATACGCGCTCAAAACGAATCATGCGAATTCACTCTCCATCGATGAGCGCGGCCGCGAAAGCAGCGGCATCGAACTCACCGAAATCGTCGGCAGCTTCACCGATGCCAATAAAACGGATCGGCAACCCCAGTTGCTTGGCGATCGCCAGAACGATGCCGCCCTTGGCGGTACCATCGAGTTTGGTGAGCACAAGACCCGTGACGCCCACGGCGTCATGGAACTGCTTGGCTTGTGCGAGTGCATTTTGCCCTTGGTTCGCATCGAGCACGAGCAAAACTTCATGCGGTGCGGTCGGGTCGGCCTTACCGAGCACGCGACGCACCTTACGTAGCTCTTCCATTAAATGCGCTTGCGCCTGCAGACGACCTGCCGTATCGGCGATCAACACATCGACGCCTCGGCTGCGCGCCGCATTCAGTGCGTCGAATGCGACAGCGGCCGGGTCAGCGCCGCTTTGTTGTGCAATCAATTCAGCGCCACTGCGATCGGCCCAGATGCCGATCTGTTCGACGGCAGCCGCACGGAAGGTGTCGCCTGCGGCGAGCATCACCTTGAGGCCATCACGTGTGTAGCGCGTGGCAAGCTTGCCGATACTCGTGGTCTTGCCCGAGCCATTCACGCCGACGACGAGGATGGTGTACGGCTTGTGCGCGCGGTCGATCACCAGAGGCTTGGCGACCGGTTGTAGCAGCGCCGTGATGTCTTCGCGCAGCGCTTGGCGCAAAGCCTCGACGTCATCCAACTGATGTCGCGCGATGCGCTTACGGAGTCCTTCGAGCAACTCGCTCGTGACCGCAACGCCCACATCGGCCTGCAGCAGTCGCGTCTCGAGCTCCTCGAGTATCTCGGCATCGATCTTGCGAGCGCCGAACAAGCGGGCGAAACCCGAGGCCAGGCCGCTTTGCGGCTTGATCAAGCGGTCTTTGAGTCTGGCGAAAAAACCGCCCTGGGATTCGGCTGGCATAGAGACTCGGATTTTAGGCTACCCTGCGCCTCGGATGGCCAACTCCAACGAAGTTCGCATCATCGCGGGTCAGTGGCGCGGTCGGAAAATCCGTTTTCCGGCCGGTACCGCTATTCGTCCGACTCCCGATCGGGTGCGCGAAACCCTCTTCAATTGGCTCGCACCGATGATTCGAGGTGCGCGCGTGCTGGATGCCTTCGCCGGCAGCGGTGCGCTAGGCCTTGAGTCGGCCTCTCGCGGCGCGACGAGCGTGGTCTGCCTCGAGACTGATGGGCGCTGTGTGACGGCGCTACAGGATCGCTGCCGCGAGTGGGGCGCCTCGCAGGTCGAGGCAGTCAGGGCAGACGCGCTGCGATGGCTTGCGGCCGCGCGACCGAGTAACAGTGCCCCGTTCGATTTGGTGTTCCTCGATCCGCCCTTCGATGCCGATCTGTGGTTGCGGGTCGCGCAACGTCTTGAAGAGGGTCGATGGTTATCGCCGCAAGCATTCGTGTATCTCGAGATGCCCGCCGAGCGTGCTCTTGCAGGCTTGCCACCGACCTGGAAGCCGTGGCGCGAGGGCAGAGCCGGCGAGGTCGGGTATCATCTGTTGCGACGTCACTCTGAGGGAGGGGAGCCTTCATGAAGCGCAACGCCGTCTATCCGGGCACCTTCGACCCGATCACCAATGGTCATCACGATTTGGTGCGCCGAGCATCGAGCATCTTTGCGAAAGTCGTGATCGCGATCGCGGCTAACCCCAACAAGGCACCGCTCTTCCATCTCGAGCGACGCGTCGAACTCGCTCGCGCCGTGCTCTCGGATTTGCCGAATGTGGAAGTGGTGGGTTATTCCGAGCTCACGGTCGATTTTGCTCGCAAGAACGATCTCAATGTCATCGTGCGCGGTTTGCGTGCCGTATCCGATTTCGAGTTCGAGTTTCAGCTCGCCAACATGAGCCGGCATCTCGCGCCGGAGATCGAAACGGTCTTCATGACACCGCAGGAGCAGTTCACCTTTATTTCTTCGACGCTGGTGCGCGAGATCGCAATCTTGGGCGGTGACGTGTCGGAGTTCGTGCATCCGGTGGTGGCGAACGCACTGCGCGAACATCGGCGAGTGCCGAAGTAAGCTCACCCGCTTTGGCGAGATCGACCGCTCGCCACAGATACCAGGCGGCGGCAGAGCGGTAAGGCGCCCAGCGTGCACCATGGCGAGCCAGCTCGCCGGGCGTGGGCAACTCGCGTTTTTTGAACAGCAGTTTGAATCCGTTACGTACGCCGTAGTCGTCGACGGGCAATACATCCGGCCGGCCGAGCTGGAACATCAACATCATCTGCACGGTCCATCGACCGATGCCACGCACGGTAACGAGACGTTCGACGATCGCTTCGTCATCGAGCTGAAGCAGTGTGCGTGTATCGGGCACGATGCCATCGATCGTCTTGCGCGCAAGATCCTGCAGAGCGATCACTTTGGCTGCAGAAAGACCGGCTGCTCGCAAAATAGGGGCATCGAGTGACAGTACGATCGCAGGGGTCGGAAACATGGTGTCGTCGAGTGGATCGAGTCCGCACGCGCTTACGAAGCGTCGCAGAATCGAGCGTGCGGCAGCGCCACTGATTTGTTGCGATACGATCGCTTCGGCCAGATGACGAAACGGTGAGGCGCATTCGTTAGCGCGCAGTCGATAAGGGCCCGCGATTTCGATCAGCTGCGCCATCTTGGGGTCGGTATGCTCGAAATGTGCGAGCAACGTACGACGCGTGAGCAATCGAGACTTCAGCTTTGGCATCGGTGACACCAGTAGGTTGATCTTTGACCAAGCACGCGCTGTCGTATTGGGTCGCCGCAATGACGACAAGGCTCGCTTGCACGTTCATAAACGAACAACTCCTGGCGAAAGTAGCCCGGCTTGCCGTCAGCACCGACGTAGTCGCGCAAGGTAGTCCCGCCGACACGAACGGCCATCGCCAGCACTTCTTTGATTGCAGTGACGAGTTTGCGAACCTCATCGCGCGACAAGCCCTTCGCTTGTCTGCCTGGTCGGATACCGGCGCGAAAAAGTGCTTCACTCGCGTAGATGTTGCCGACCCCAACCACGATCGCCGCGTTCATGATCAAGACTTTGATCGCGACTCGACGACCGCGACTGGCTCGCCATAAGTGAGTCTCATCGAATGACGCCTCGAGCGGCTCGGGACCCAAATGCTGTAAGAGAGGATGCTGTGATTCGTCGCCGCTCACGCAGTGCAATGAGCCGAACCGGCGCGGATCATTGAAGCGCAGTACGTTGCCCGATTCGAGCAAAAGGTCTACGTGATCGTGTTTGAGACGCGGCGTATCAGCTGGCAGAACTCGCAGACTGCCTGACATGCCAAGGTGCAGCAGCAGCGTGTCACCGGAGTCGAGTTGAAAAAGGAGATATTTCGCCCGACGTCGCACGGCCACGATGTGAGTGCCATCGACTCGGCGTGGTAGATCGAGTGGAACGGGCCAGCGCAGTCGCGACTCATAAATGCGCAGCGCAGAAACACGCACGCCGCAGACGTAGGGCTCTACGCCGCGGCGTGTGGTTTCAACTTCAGGAAGTTCCGGCATGACGGCGCACCGTCATCCTGCGCGTAAGGCGCAGGGCGCCGATTACTTGATCTTGGTTTCTTTGTACGCCACGTGCTTGCGCACGACCGGATCGTACTTCTTGACGTCCATCTTCTCGGGGTGAAGACGCTTGTTCTTCATCGCCACGTAGAAGTGACCGGTACCGGCGGACGAAAGCAGTTTTACTTTTTCGCGCATGGGTAGGTGCTCCGGCTCAGATCTTCATGCCTTCGGCACGCAGCTGCGCGACGACGGCATCGAGACCGTTCTTTTCGATGGTACGCAGGGCGGTGGTGCTGACGCGCAGCGACACCCAGCGCTTCTCGCCCTCCAACCAGAAACGCTGCGTGCGCAGGTTCGGCAGGAAGCGGCGACGCTTCTTGTTGTTCGCGTGCGAGACGCGGTTGCCCGTGGTGGGACGCTTGCCAGTGAGTTCGCAGACGCGGGACATCGGAGGAAGCCTTTTAAAATCAGTTGGTTACGACTGCCCGGGGCCGTAGCACCCGTGCAAAGGGTCGCTTTTATACCAGTCTGGTCAGCCGGCGGCAAGTCTTTCGGGGTGTCAGATCAGCCCCTTCTCGGCGAGCGAGACCACCCGAGGGCCTGCCACGATCAGATGGTCGAGCACTCGAATATCGACCAGGGCGAGTGCATCGCGAAGACGCAGAGTGATGAGCTCGTCGGCCCGACTCGGCTCGGCAACACCGGAAGGGTGATTGTGCGCGAAGATGAGGCTCGCTGCATTGTGAGCGAGAGCCTGTCTCACGACCTCGCGCGGGTGCACGCTCGCCCCGTCGATCGTGCCGCGAAACAGTTCCTCGAAGGCGATCAGCCGATGTCGGGCGTCGAGATAGAGGCAGCAAAACACCTCGAAGGGTCGATCGCGCAGTCGCGAGATCAGAAAGCGCGAGGTGTCTCCCGGTGAGTTGAGCGATTGCCCCGCCGACACGTCGGCGGCGTAATGACGCCTGGCCACCTCGAGAGCCGCAGCGAGACGGGCCGTCGTCCGATTGTTGCCAGCCTTCGGCAGCGCCCGAATCAGCGCGTGTAGTGAGCCGTGCGCCGACAAAAGATCGTTGCTCCCGGTATGGCGCCCCATCAACAGCTGCAGCAATTGGCCATCGGTCAGCGCTTCGAGGTCTGGCGAGCGGATTTTTTCGCGAGGGGTCATGCACCTGCGAGGATGGCGCGCGGCGCGATGGCGGATCCAGCGCTAAAACTGGAGTGAATCACCCCATAACCAACCGGTGTTCGACGCCGCGACCGACCATCGCGGATAATCCGCCGATGTCGACTTTGCAGCATCGTCGGATCGTCCTCGGGGTCAGCGGAGGTATCGCCGCGTACAAGGCACCGGATCTGGTCCGTCGTTTGCGCGAACGTGGCGCCGAGGTTCAGGTGGTGATGACCGCCGGTGCGCAGCGCTTCGTGACTCCCACCACTTTTCAGGCGGTTGCGGGTCGAGAGGTGCGCGCCGAATTGTGGGATCCGGCTGCCGAAGCCGCTATGGGCCATATCGAACTCGCTCGCTGGGCCGAGTTGATTCTGTTGGCGCCGGCAACGGCCGATCTCATCGCGAGACTCTCGTCCGGGCGTGCTGACGATTTGCTCACGACCTTGGTGCTCGCCACCGATGCGAAGGTGGCTTTGGCGCCGGCGATGAATCGCCTCATGTGGTCGCATCCAGCAACTCAAGCCAACATCGCGATCCTGCGTCACCGCGGGGTCGAAGTCCTTGGTCCCGGTCGTGGCGAGCAAGCCTGCGGCGAGACGGGTGACGGTCGCATGCTCGAGCCGCTCGACATCGTATCGGGCGTCGAGCGTTTGTTGCCCACTACAACGAGCGCGGCGCTCGCCGGCAAACACGTTTTGATCACGGCAGGGCCGACTCGTGAGCGCCTCGATCCGGTGCGCTACATCAGCAATCGCAGCAGCGGCAAGATGGGCTTTGCACTCGCGGATGCTGCGCGCGTTGCCGGTGCCGAGGTCACGCTGGTAGCAGGCCCCGTGAATTTGCCGACGCCCCTTGGGGTCAATCGCATCGATGTCGAAAGTGCTGCGCAAATGCATGCTGCCGTCGAAGCGGCTGTTGGTGTTGCCGATGTATTCATTGGCACAGCGGCCGTTGCCGATTACCGACCAGCAGTCGTTGCCGAACGTAAGATCAAAAAAAGCGGCGAGCGTGTCGAAATCGTGCTCGAGCGCACACCGGATATTCTGGCCTCAGTCGCTGCTCGTGCGCAGCGGCCCTTCGTCGTCGGCTTCGCTGCCGAGACGCATGACGTCGAGACTTATGCGCGCGGCAAGCTCGAGAGTAAGAATCTCGATCTGATCGCCGCGAATGAAGTCGGTGACGACAAGGTCTTCGATCGTGACGACAATAGCCTCGTCGTGCTGTCGCGTGACGGTCGCACGCTGATTGGTCCTGCCAGTAAGCAGGAAGTGGCTCGAGACTTGATCGAGCTTATTGCTTCGAGGATTTCTGTCTGATGTCGCATCGCTCCTTGAAAGTTCGTGTTCTCGACCCGCGTATCGGCGGCGAGTTTCCGCTGCCTGCCTATGCCACAGACGGATCGGCAGGCCTCGACTTGCGCGCGTGTCTGAGCGCCCCGCTCGAGTTGGCACCCGGCCGCACTGAGCTGTTGCCCACGGGTTTAGCGATCTGGCTGGAAGATCCCGCGCTCGCTGCCGTGATCCTGCCGCGCTCAGGGCTGGGTCACAAACATGGCATCGTCCTCGGCAACCTGGTTGGCTTGATCGATTCGGACTATCAGGGGCAATTGATGGTGTCGTGCTGGAACCGCGGCGCAATCACGTACACGGTTCAACCGGGCGAACGGATCGCACAACTGGTGATCGTGCCGGTCGTGCAGGTCGAGCTCGAGGTGGTCGACGAATTTATTGCGACCGATCGCGGCGCGGCTGGATTCGGCAGTTCCGGTCGCAGCTGAGATCGCTGCGCGAGCCTAGCTCGCGCGTTCGACGATCGCAGTGACTCCCATACCACCTGCGGTACACACCGAGATCAAACCGCGCTTCGACGAAGCGTCATCGGCTAGCAACTTCGCCAGTGTGCCGATGATGCGCGCGCCGGTGGCTGCAAACGGATGGCCAATGGCGACACTGCTGCCTTTCACATTGAGGCGGGTTCGATCGATGCTGCCGAGCGCACGCTCACGACCGAGTCGATTGCGGCAGAAGTCCTCCGATTCCCAAGCCTTCAGTGTGCACAACACCTGCGCTGCGAAGGCTTCGTGGATTTCGTAGTAGTCAAAATCTTGCAAGGTCAGTTTGGCGTCATCCAGCATCGCCGGCACCGCGTAAGCAGGTGCCATCAATAAACCTTCCTCTCCGCCTACGAAGTTGACCGCAGCGGCTTTGCCGAAACTCAACCAAGCGAGCACGGGTAGGCCTGTTGCGCGCGCCCACGATTCACTGGCCAACAACACGGCTGCTGCGCCATCAGTTAGCGGTGTGCTGTTTCCTGCGGTCAAGGTGCCGGCGCCCGAGCGATCAAAGCTCGTACGCAAGGTCGAGAGTTTCTCGATCGAGACATCCGCGCGCACATTGTCATCGCGCTGCAAGCCGGCTAGTGGTGTCACGAGCTCCGAGTAGAAGCCCGCTTGCCAAGCCGCCGCCGCATGGCGATGACTGTCGTAGGCCAGTTGATCCTGCTCGGCGCGACTGACGCTCCAACGCTGTGCCATGCGCTCACAGCTCTGACCCATCGAAAGACCGGTGCGCGGCTCGCCAGCATTGGGTAATTCAGGCGCGAAGTGTCGTGGTCGCAGTGACAGAAAAGGCGTGATCTTGGCGAGCGCGCCGCGGGCGCGATGTGCCTTCATCAAGATTTGCCGATAACTGCGCGGATACACGATGGGTGTATCGCTCACGGTATCGACGCCAGCGGCAATTCCGCAATCGATTTGGCCGAGCGCGATCTTATTGGCGATCTGAATCGCTGCCTCGAGACTCGTGCCGCAAGCACGCTGCAGATCGTATGCGGGCGTATGCGGATCGAGCGTGGTTCCGAGTACGCTCTCGCGCGCCAGGTTGAAGTCTTTCGAGTGCTTCATCACGGCACCCGCAGCGACCTCTCCGAGTTGCCTTCCGGCCAGCCCGTATTTGTCGACCAAGCCTTGCAGCGCAGCCGTCAACATCGCTTGGTTGTCGAGCTTGGCGTAGGCGCCATGCGCTCGCGCAAACGGGATGCGAGACCCGCCAAGGATGGCAACGCGCCGAACTGACTGGCCGACCAACATATCAGCGTGCCTGACCTTGCTTCAGTCGCTCGTGATAGCGATCACGCAGGGCACGATGACGCGAGTCGAGCGATTCGAGCTGACCGTTGGTCACCACGAGCTCAGGCAAGCTCGAGACCTCGAGCGGATCGCCAGACCACATCACGAGATCCGCAGGGCGCCCCACTGCGATGCTACCGAAGCGATCGGCGACACCAAAGATTTCAGCGGGAATGCGCGTGATGGCAGCAAGCCCGTCGGCGAAGGGCATGCCATGGCTGACCGCATTACCTGCGGCTTGCCGCACTTTGCCTGCATCGTGCACTTCCGGACTGCGCATCGAGAAGGCGACCATGACACCGGCTGCGCGCAGTCGAGCCGCATTGGTCAGCGTCGCGCCCAAGCTGTCAAAGCTATTGGGCAGATTGTCGAGTGGATCGAGAATGACGGGCACATTAGCCGCGGCGAGCTCGCCTGCTACGCGCCAGCCTTCCGCGCCGCCGCGGATGACGCCACGGATTTTCTCTTCTTTGATGAACTGCAGAGTGCGACGGATATCGACGGCACGGTCGACATCGAATACGAACGGGCCAGCACCTTTCAAGTAATCGAGCAGCACTTGGCGACCCGAAGGCGTGAGCAGTCGCTCGTCGTGCACCATAACGAGATTCGGTGCGCGAGCCTCGACGACCGCTTGGCGCAGCAACATGAATTGCGCGGCACGACTACCGCCGGATAGATCGTTGGCATCGCCACCGACGTCGATGAACATCGCGCGCTGATTGCCCGGCAGTGAGCCATCGAGCGAGGTCGGGGCGCCGAGGCCCGCGACCAGGCTGCCACCTGAGACGGACCCCGGTGTCAGCACCGTGAAGGTCACGCCGTTGCTGCGATGGATCGGCAGCGACATCGACTCTGGATTAAATGCCATGGTGACGTCGAATTCAGGACGCATCTGACCCAAGCGATGCGAGTGATCGCCGGTCGTGCTCTCCAGTCCGATTTCCTCGAGGCCGATTCTTGCCAAGCCACCGAAGGTGCCCGGTGTCACCGCCTTACCGGCGGCATCCACAACGCGTACGCCGGCGGGCGCCGCGAGATTCTTACCGATCGCAGCGATACGGCCTTCCTGCACCAGAAGATCCGTATTCTGCAGCGGGCCACTCGAGTCGGCGGTGACCGTATGGATCGTCGCGTTGCGGATCAGTAGCGACGCATTGCCGGCAGACGCCGTGATCGCCGTCGTGGCTATGAGTAGTGCTACCGTGCGGAAGAGTCCGCGCCCAATCTTTGAAGTGATCATTGCAGCACCCCCTGTGCAGCCGGCTGGCCGAGCAAGAAATCCGAATGTGGAATGCCCGATTGCGCGGCGCGATCGAAGCGCACGACGCCATCGACGAACACGACTTGCGCTTGTGCATACACGCTAAACGGGTTGCCGTTCCAAACCACCACATCGGCCATCTTGCCGGGCTCGATCGAGCCGGTGCGATCCTGGATGGAAAGGGCTTTGGCGGCGTTCGTCGTCACCCACTTGATGGCGTGTTCAGGAGCGACCTCGCGACCCATGCGGCGCGCGTAGGCGATGCCTTTGGCTGCTTCTTGGTTCAGTCGCTGTATACCTTCTGAAGAATCGGAGTGCACGATGGCGCAGCCACCGGGCGCCGCATCGACGAGCACCATGTTTTCGGGGATCGCATCGTAGGACTCCATCTTGAAGCCCCACCAATCGGCCCAGACCGCCGCGCATACGTTGTTCTCGGCGAGCAAGTTGGAGATCTTGTACGCCTCGGTAGCGTGGTGGAATGCGGTCACTTTGTAGCCGAATTCTTTGGCCATATCGAGCACGATCGCCATTTCGTCAGCGCGATAGCAGTGGTGTTGCACATTGATCTCACCGCGCAACACGGCCGAGAGTGTCTCGAGACGAAGATCGCGCTTCGGCGGGCGCAGCATGGGGTTCTTCTCGCCGGCCGCGCGTCGGCTTTCGTAATTCTTTTGCTCGCGCATGTATTCCTGCGCTTCAATCCATTGCGCACGCCATCCGGCGACATTGCCCATGCGCGTCGAGGGTAATACGCGTCTGTTGCCGTAAACACGCTTCGGGTTCTCGCCACAGGCCATCTTCAGACCGTGCGGTGCCTCGGGGAACTTCATGCCCTGGTAAGTGACCGACGGCACATTCTTGACAGTGACGGAGCGACCACCGAAGAGATTTGCCGAGCCCGGCAGTACGTGCAGAGTGGTGATACCACCTTCGAGCGCGGCCTCGAAACCCGGGTCTTGCGGCCAAATGGAGTGTTCCGCCCAAACTTGCGGCGTCGACGGCGCTGTTGCCTCGTTGCCGTCCGAGTGTGCCTCGACGCCAGGCGATGCATACACGCCAAGATGCGAGTGCACGTCGATCAGGCCGGGTGTGACCCACTTGCCCTGACCATCAACAACCTTGCCTCCGGCTGGCAGTTCTAGATTGCGCCCAATTGCGGCGATTTTGCCGTCGCGCAACAGAACGTCGGTGCCATCGAGACGTTCACCTGTACCGGTGAGCACAGTGGCTCCTCGGATCAAGGTGGGCGCACTTGTTGGGATCGCGTAAGTCGAGGGATATGCCGTCGTCACGCTGGTTGCAACGGGCACTTCGGTGGCTTTGCTGGCCTTCGATGTGGTCGAAACGGGAGCGCTGCTGGTCGCGCAAGCAGTGAGAGTCGCGAGTGCGCTGAGCAGTGTCAGCACGGCGATCGGGCGTCGTCGGGTGTCCATCGACATGGGGAGTGATTCTCCGTTGGCAGGATCGGTAGGTGACAAGTCTATGACTTGCGGGTTGCGCCTGTCACACCCCATGCGGCAGGATGCGCCGCATGAGCTTCCGGAACTTCGAAGAGTTCTACCCATTTTATTTGGGTGAACACGCCGATCGCACGTCGCGTCGGTTGCACGTGATCGGCACCTCGGCCGCCGTGCTGCAGATTCTGGCGGCGATCGTGTTGCGTGAGCCGATGCTGTGTTTGACCGCTTTAGTGTCGGGATACGGTTTCGCCTGGGTGGGTCACTACGTGTTCGAGAAGAATCGACCGGCCACCTTCAAACACCCTCTCTACAGCCTGCGCGGCGATTTCCGCATGGCTCGAGAGGTCTTCAGCGGTCGCATTCCCTGGTAGGGACCCTACTATGTCGTCCCGTATCGATCGCGTCTTCGAACGCCGTTTGGCTTCGCTCGTCAATTCAGGCGAGCGCCGCGTATTGCAGGGGGGGCAGCGCGGCGTCGAGAAAGAATCGCTGCGCGTCACGCCCGCAGGTCGCATCGCGACTACCGCACATCCCTCTGCGCTCGGCTCTGCGCTCACCAACGATCACATCACGACCGATTATTCCGAAGCGCTAATCGAGCTCGTCACCCCGACGTTTACTTCGAATTGGGAGTTACTGCAGTATCTGTGTGACCTGCACCAATTCGTCTATCGTCATCTCGAGGACGAACTTCTTTGGGCAACGAGCATGCCTTGCGTGCTCGATGGCGATGCCAGCATACCGATCGCACAATATGGTCCGTCGAATGTCGGGCGCATGAAGACGATCTATCGTGAGGGTCTTGGCATTCGGTATGGCCGAGTCATGCAGGCCATCTCAGGTGTGCACTTCAATTACTCCTTCCCTCAAAAATTATGGGAGCCTTGGGCTGCCATTTGTGAGTCGCACGATCTTGGCTCCAAGTTCGTCTCGTCGAGCTATTTCGATTTGCTGCGCAACTACCGCCGTCACGGTTGGATCGTGCTTTATTTGTTTGGCGTATCGCCGACCGTGTGTAAATCGTTCTTGCGGGCGCGTGGCGAGACGTTGCCGGAGTTCACTCGCGGCACGGGCTGGGAGCCGTACGCGACTTCCTTGCGTATGAGCGATCTTGGTTATCGCAATCGTAGCCAGTCGGGTGTCGACGTATCGGTCAACAGCCTCGAGGAATACGTACGTGATCTCACGCGCGCGACGACCACCGTGCATCCGGAATACGAGCGGCTCGGTGTCAAGGTTGATGGCGAGTACCGACAGCTCAACGCCAACTTGCTGCAAATCGAGAACGAGTACTACTCATTCATCAGGCCGAAGCG